>NZ_AP025627.1:1914716-2548788 GCF_022846435.1 Parageobacillus sp. KH3-4 | reverse complement strand
TATGAAAAGTATTTTACGAGCGTATTTATTCCGCCAAATCTAAAAGAAGCGAAAAAGCGCGGAAAAGAAGAAGTGAAATATTATAAAGATTTCACAATCCCAGAACAATTCCGCGGCATGGGCAACGGCCGCAAGTTTTACATTCGCACATACGGCTGCCAAATGAACGAACATGACACGGAAGTCATGGCAGGAATTTTTATGGAGCTTGGATATGAGCCAACTGACCGCCCGGAAGATGCGAATGTCATTTTATTAAATACGTGCGCGATTCGCGAAAATGCGGAAAACAAAGTATTTGGCGAGATCGGTCACTTAAAGCAGCTTAAGCAAGACAATCCAGATTTGCTCCTTGGCGTATGCGGCTGTATGTCGCAAGAAGAATCGGTCGTCAATAAAATTTTGAAACAATATCAATATGTTGATATGATTTTCGGCACGCATAACATCCATCGCCTGCCATACATTTTGCATGAAGCATATATGTCAAAAGAAATGGTTGTCGAAGTATGGTCAAAAGAAGGCGATGTCATCGAAAATCTTCCGAAAGCGCGCAAAGGCAACATTAAAGCATGGGTAAACATTATGTACGGCTGCGATAAGTTCTGTACGTACTGTATCGTTCCGTATACGCGCGGAAAAGAACGAAGCCGCCGTCCGGAAGACATTATCCAAGAAGTGCGCCATCTCGCCGCCCAAGGATATAAAGAAGTTACGCTTCTCGGCCAAAACGTCAACGCCTACGGAAAAGATTTCACGGATATAAAATACGGCCTTGGCGATTTAATGGACGAACTCCGAAAAATTGATATTGCACGTATCCGTTTTACGACTAGCCATCCGCGCGATTTTGACGATCGTTTAATCGAAGTGCTCGCCAAACGCGGCAATTTAGTCGAACATATTCATTTGCCGGTGCAATCAGGCAGCACGGAAATATTGAAGTTAATGGGCCGGAAATATACGCGCGAGGAATATTTAGAGCTTGTTCGCAAAATTAAAGCGGCGATTCCAGACGTTGCATTAACGACGGACATTATTGTCGGATTCCCGAACGAAACGGAAGAACAATTTGAAGAGACGTTGTCGTTATACCGCGAGGTCGAATTTGATTCTGCTTATACGTTTATTTATTCGCCGCGTGAAGGCACACCGGCAGCGAAAATGGTTGACAATGTGCCGATGGAAGTGAAAAAAGAACGCTTGCACCGGTTGAATGCGCTTGTCAATGAAATTTCGGCAAGAAAAATGAAGGAATATGAAGGGAAAGTTGTCGAAGTATTAGTGGAAGGAGAAAGCAAAAACAACCCTGATGTCCTTGCCGGATATACGCGAAAAAACAAACTAGTCAATTTCACCGGTCCAAAGTCGGCGATTGGCAAACTAGTGAAAGTACGGATTACCGAGGCGAAAACGTGGACATTAAACGGGGAAATGGTAGAAGAAGCGATCGAGGTGAAATAAGATGGCCAAATATACGCGTGATGAAGTTTTAGCACAGGCGAAAGAACTGGCAAAAATGATTGCCGAGACGGAAGAAGTTGATTTTTTTAAACGCGCGGAAGAAAAAATACACCAAAATGAAAAAGTGCGCGCGATGATCGCGCAAATTAAATCGCTGCAAAAACAGGCGGTAAATTTAAAACATTACGGGAAATACGAAGCGCTGAAAAAAGTAGAAGAACAAATTGACGACATCTATGAAGAACTTTCGCAAATTCCGATTGTAAACGAATTCCAGCAGTCGCAAATGGAAGTGAACGATCTTCTCCAACTTGTTGCTTCTACCATTTCCAATACAGTGACCGATGAGATTATCGCATCTACAGGCGGCGACGTATTGCGCGGCGAGACGGGCGCGCAAATACGCTATAGCAGAAACGGCGGCTGCCATTAATAAAAAGAGAGAAGAAAAGGAAAGAAAAGGAGACGTCCTTTGTTGAGGGAAGGGCGTCTTTTTTTATGGTCGAAAAAGTAGGCACATCATACGAACCCCACGCATACAATGAACTATAAGGGAATGATTCATCAACTTATGTGCACATTAGGCGAAGTCATGCATAGGATGAAATGAAGAAGATTCATTTGAGGAGGGTTTTTCGTATGTCTGAATACAGAGAAATTATTACAAAAGCGGTTGTCGGGAAAGGCCGTAAATTTACGCAATCGACGCATACAGTTACGCCCCCAAATCGGCCATCAAGCATTTTAGGGTGCTGGATTATTAACCATCGCTATGACGCGAAAAAAAGCGATAAAACGGTCGAAATCCATGGAAACTATGACATTAACGTTTGGTATTCGTACAACAACAACACAAAAACAGAAGTTGTTACGGAAACCGTCTCTTACACGGATGCCGTGAAATTAAAATATCGCGACAATGACGACATTATTAACGATGATACAGATATTATCGTCCGCGTCATCCAGCAGCCGAACTGCTTGGAATGCACCATTTCGCCAAACGGAAATAAAATCGTTGTTGATGTAGAACGGGAATTTGTTGCCGAAGTTATCGGAGAAACGAAATTATACGTGGCGATCAACCCGGAAGGCCGCAGCAGCGACGATGATTTCGAATACGATGAACTTGATGAAGAATTGGAAGATTTAAGCCCAGATTTGCTTCTTGATGATGAAGAGTAAAAACTAGGAAGGAAGACCTTCCTAGTTTTTATGTTGGAAATATATGAGGTTTAATTTGCTACCATCTAGCACATCTTGAATATTATATCAAAGTTTACATCATATTTATGATCCAGGTCCTGATTTATTTTGTAAAATTTCTTTCTCGGTTCAGCGAATTTAGGATTTGGGAAAAACAAAATCCTGGACTTAATCATGCTTGTTATTTTTTAATATTAATAAAATTAAAAAAATAATAAAAATATTAAATTTTCTGTAGACATGTATATTTATATGTGTTATTCTATTTAACAAATAAGATGTATTAATTGTGGATCGATAGAATAAAAGGTCATACAAATTAATTTATCTCTTGTTTTCCAGAAAAAGCTAGAGATTGAAGAGACAAAAGGCGCTTTTGATGGAACATGTTTTGGTGTTCTCTAGTTGTTTTAGTCATTGAAGCAACGCTTCCACACTCATTGAATTGCCTCAGCGTTCTTCTGATTTAACGTCAGACATATTATCCTTCTGCTGTTCCACTGAACAAAGCAACGTTTCCGCTTGCTGAACTTTTTGATGTTCCAATGCATCCACAATGATTTTGGCTATTCGTTGGCTTTTAAATGTTTATTTATTCCAAAAATTATATATTTTACTTGTTGATGTTTTATAAATCATTGCTTTCTGCATTTGGAAATTACTATTTCTTTTTTGTAAGAATAATAAAATTGCCACTTCTATGATCATCTCTTTTGTCAATATCCATCCATTAAAGGAGGTGATGATGTTTAGCTTAGGGTAAGATCGAACACAAATTTTTTGTACAGATTGCTTTGTGACGACCGAAGAGTAGTGGTGGCATGAAAAGGTCATATATGTCCAAAATTCCATCTTATGATCCAGTTTGGCATTAAGCTTCTAGCCTGCTTTCCGGATCTATCGTTTATAGCCATTTTCTTATAAAATATCACGATAACATGTAGGAAGGGGATGAAAAAATGAAAACAGCGGTAAAAAGAAAGGCGCAAATTCTTGCAATTGATGCCGGAGGGACGATGACAGACACATTCATCATCGATGAAAACGGAGAGTTTGTCGTCGGGAAGGCGCAATCCACACCGGAAGACGAATCGATAGGCCTCTTAAACTCCGCAAAGGATGCGTTTGCTTACTGGGACACAACGGTTGAAGAGCAATTTCCGCAACTGCTTGCCGGAGTCTATTCGGGAACCGCGATGCTGAACCGGCTCGTTTCAAGAAAGGGGCGCCGGGTCGGCCTGATCGTTAACAAGGGCATGGAAGATTTTCACCGGATGGGTCGGGCGATCCAAGCATACCTCGGTTATTCTTATTCAGATCGCTTGCATTTAAACACTCACCGTTATGATCCTCCTCTTGTACCGAGGGAGTTGACAAGAGGTGTAACGGAAAGAGTCGATTTATTTGGCAACGTTGTCATTCCGCTTTATGAACATGAAGTAGAACCAGCTGTAAGGGAACTTCTCGAACTAGATGTGGAAGCTATTGTCATTAGTTTGCTCCACTCTTACAAATATCCTAATCATGAGCGGAGAGTGAGAGATATAGCGAAAGAAGTCATGAAGAAAGTTGGAAAAGAAGTTCCTGTGTTTGCGTCGGTTGATTATTATCCAGTCAGAAAAGAGTCGCACCGGACGAATACGACGATCATTGAGGCGTATGCGGCCGATCCTTCGCGCGAAACGCTTATCAAAATCAACAACATGTTAAAAGCGCATGGCGCCAATTTTGATTTGCGTGTGATGGCAAGCCATGGCGGAACGATTAGCACGCGGGCGAACGAATTGGCAAGAACGCTTGTTTCTGGTCCGATCGGCGGCGTCATCGGCGCGAAATACCTTGGGGAACAGCTTGGCATCCGCAACATCGCTTGTTCGGATATTGGAGGAACAAGCTTTGATATGGCGCTCATTACCCAGGGGGACTTAAGCATCAACACAAGTCCAGATATGGCCCGTCTTGTGCTTTCACTTCCGCTTGTCGCCATGGATACCGTCGGTGCAGGAGCTGGAAGCTATGTGCGGATCGATCCAAACTTTAAATCGTTAACACTTGGTCCGGACAGTGCTGGATCGAAAGTCGGTGTCTGTTATCCAGAAGGCGGCGTAGACACGGTAACGGTCACAGATTGCCATGTTGTTCTTGGATTGATCAATCCGGATAATTTTCTGGGCGGGGAAGTCAAGCTCTATCCAGAGCGTGCATACGAAGCGATTAAAAAACAGATCGCCGATCCGCTCGGATTATCTGTCGAAGATGCGGCATACGGTGTCATCGACTTGCTTGAATCGCAGCTTCGCAACTATCTTGAATCGATGATTTTAGGAAAAGGGTATTCACCGTCCCAGTATGTATGTTTCTCATATGGAGGCGGCGGACCATTACATACCGCCGGTTATACGAAAGGCCTTGGTTTTGAAGATGTGCTTGTGCCGGCGTGGGCAGCAGGATTTTCTGCGTTCGGCTGTGGTGCGGCGGATTTCGAATACCGTTATGATAAAACGCTCGATATTAACGTTAATAACGGTGCCAGCGAAGATGACAAATTAAAAGCGGGAAAAGAACTGCAGGCCGCATGGGATGAGCTAAAGGAAAAAGTCGCAGCTGAATTCGAAAAAAGCCAATTCAGCAGAGAAGACGTTGATTTCCGTCTTTATTTCCGCATGCAGTACCAAGGGCAATTAAACGACTTGGAAATTGAAGCACCGATCAAAGAATTCAAAAATGTAGGTCACTGGAATGAACTTGTAAATGCGTTCGAAGACACATATACAAGAGTTTACGCCAAAGCAGCGAAATCGCCAGAGCTCGGTTACAGCATCACAGGCGCGATCGTTCGGGGAATCGTTGAAGTGCCGAAACCGAAAATCCCAGTAGAGCCGTTTGCGGGTGAAACACCAGCGAAAGAAGCGTTCCTTGGCAAGCGCAGAGTGTATTGGAAAGGCAAATGGATCGAAGCGGATATTTGGGAAATGGAAAAACTGAAGCCGGGCAACAAAATTAAAGCGTTTTCCATCATTGAGTCTCCGGCTACGACATTTGTCATTCCGCCAGGATTTGAAACATATCTTGACCAGCATCGCATTTTCCATTTGCGAGAAATTTAAAAGGAGGTTGAGTTGAAGATGGCGATGAACATAAAAGAGGTGAAAAAACGCAAAACGATCGGGTGGAATGGAAAAACACTCAAAGAAATGCGGGAGGAAATCGACCGGCTTAGCCAGCTGACTGGACATTACGCGGGATTGAAAGAACTTCCGCTGAAAGAAAGCGATCCGATCCGTTATGAAAAAATCTTTTCCAAACTGCGCGGCGGTGTGGTACACGCGCGGGAAACGGCGAAAAGAGTTGCCGCATCGCCGATTGTCGAGCAAGAAGGTGAATTATGTTTTACGCTTTACACTCCTGAAGGCGATTCTATCGTTACTTCCACCGGCATCATCATTCACGTTGGCACGATGGGTGCCGCCATCAAATTTATGATTAAAAATGATTATGAAGAAAACCCTGGCATTGAAGATGGCGATATTTTCTGCAACAACGACTGCCAGATCGGAAACGTCCATCCGTGTGACGTTCATACAATCGTGCCGATTTTCTACGAAGGAGAACTGATCGGCTGGGTCGGCGGCGTTACTCACGTTATCGATGTTGGCGCAACAGCGCCTGGAAGCATGACGGTCGGTCCGGTCACCCGTTACGATGACGGTTATCAGGTAGCCTGCCGCAAAATTGGGAAAAATGATACACTGCTAAAAGACTGGTTAATTGAAAGCCAGCGCTCGGTCCGTACTACCAAGTACTGGCTGCTTGATGAACGGACTCGCATAGCCGGATGTCATATGATCCGCGATCTTGTTCTTGATATTGTAAAAGAAGAAGGAGTCGATACGTATAAACAATTTATCCGCGAAGTGATCGAAGAAGGGCGCCGCGGCTTTATCAACCAAGTAAAAACGCTGCTTATTCCAGGCAGATACCGTCAAGTTTCCTTTGTTGACGTACCGTACAAAAATCTGGATGTCCCTCCTTATGCTCGTGTCAACACGATCATGCACGCACCGACGGAGATAATCGTTCACAAGGACGGCAAGTTTGAAATCGACTTTGAAGGGGTTAATCGATGGGGTTGGCATAGTTATAACGCAACGCCGGTTTCGATTACGAGTGGAATCTGGGTTATGATGTCGCAAACGCTTATCCCAAACGACCGGGTCAATGACGGTGCATATTATGCGAGCAAGTTTGACTTGCCATACGGTTCATGGCTAAACCCAGACGATATTCGCACCGCGCACAGCTATGCATGGCATTTCCTTGTATCTGCGTGGAGCCCGTTATGGCGTGGGCTCAGCCGCAATTATTTCGCCCGCGGCTATCTCGAAGAAGTCAACGCTGGAAACGCTAATACATCCAACTGGCTGCAGGGCGGCGGCTACAACCAGTTCAATGAAAACCATGCCGTCAACAGCTTCGAGTCAGCCGCTGAAGGTGTTGGAGCAAGCGCGGTAAGAGACGGGATCAGCCACGCCGCGGCGATTTGGAATCCGGAAGGCGATATGGGCGACATGGAAATCTGGGAGCTGGCAGAACCGCTCATTTATCTCGGAAGAAGCATTAAACCAAATACAGGCGGCCATGGGAAATACCGTGGCGGAAACGGCTATGAAACGTTGAGAATGGTGTATGGGGCAAAAGACTGGACGATGTTTTTCATGGGGAACGGTTACGTGTCGAGTGACTGCGGATTGATGGGCGGTTATCCGGCTGCATCGGGATACCGTTTTGAGGCCCATGGCACGAACTTAAAAGAACGGATCGAAAAGAAACTGCCGATTCCAACTGGCGGTGATCCTGACCCGGATGATCCGCAATATGAAAAACTGATGGAAGCAAAAGAAATTATCCGTGATAAGCAGGCGATTACGACGGAAACGATTTTTGAAAACTATGATTTATATTTGAACTATTTGCGCGGGGGCCCAGGGTTCGGCGATCCGCTAGAGCGGAAACCGAAAATGATTGAAGATGATTTAAACGAAGGCCATATCCTCCCGCGTTTTGCCGAAAGTGTTTATGGAGCAGTTTTCACCCAAGATGAAAAAGGGAGATATATCGTTGATGAAGAAGCAACGATGAAACGCCGGGAGGAAATAAGAAAAGAGCGGCTGAAGCGGGGGGTGCCGACAAAACAATGGATGGACGAGGAAAGAAAGAAAATTATCAATAAAGAAGCAGCGATACAAGTGCGTCACATGTATGCGAGCACTTTCGCGTTAAGTGAAAAGTTTTACAATGAGTTTAAGCTGTTCTGGAACTTGCCGGAGGATTGGAAATTGACGGAAGATGAACTAGGCATCCCAGTCTTTGGCGCAAAAATTAATAAAATGAGATGAGGTGGTGAAAACATGGAAAAGTATGATAAATACGATCGCAAGACGATAGAGGAATTAATTGACGGCACGATAGATTTTTTCAAATTAAAAGAAATGCTCTCCAATTTTAAAGACGTTGACCGGTTTGACAAATATATCAGCATCCTGCAAGAAAGAGTGCCGTGGGATGATCCGATTTTGCTTCCGGCCGGGCTTCATCTCTACATTGTTCAAAAGCCGGATGGCCGGCGCATCGTAAAATGCGATTGCGGGCATGAATTTTGCGAGGCAAGCGACAACTGGAAGCTTCATGCGCTCATCTATGTTCGCGATACGGAGGAAAAATTGGCGGAACTGTATCCAAAATTGATGGCGCCAGATCCGGAATGGCAGGTGTTCCGTGAGTATTATTGCCCTGGTTGTGCAACCCAGCTTGAGGTGGAAGCAGTGACGCCTTGGTATCCGGTCATCAAAGATTTCGAACCTGATATCGATACGTTTTATAAAGAATGGCTAAAGCGCCCGCTTCCGCAGGCGAAATGAAAAAACAGACGGCGGCTGTTAACCGCCGTCTGTTTTTGTTTTTATGCTCGCCGGATTAAATAGGGGAAAATATGAATCCAGACTGCTTCTCATGCTTTAGCGATGTTATCATTGAACTTTCTCTTTTTCTTTTTTAATATGTTATAATGAAACATGTTGGAACGATTATCGATTCATTAAATTTATAAGTGGTTCGGAACTAGATACATAATGTCGATGAGGAGATCGCGAAGATTTTTTTGGCTGTTTTGTTTCGAAGGCGATGCACGGATGGAAACGCCGATGATTATTTCGTTGAGAAAGAACGGTTCGTTCCTTTTTTGCATGGAGAAAAAGAAACGTAGATTTGTAAAGGTTGGAGGAGAACGATGGCAAAATATACGCCAATGATTCAGCAATATTTGGACATTAAGGCACAATATCCAGATGCCTTTTTATTTTTTCGTCTTGGTGATTTTTATGAAATGTTTTTTGATGACGCCATCAAAGCGGCGCAGGAACTGGAAATTACGTTGACAAGCCGCGATGGCGGCGGCGAAGAGCGGGTGCCGATGTGCGGTGTTCCATATCATTCAGCGCAAGGGTATATTGAACAGTTGATTTCAAAAGGATATAAAGTGGCGATTTGCGAGCAAGTCGAAGATCCGAAGACAGCAAAAGGCGTTGTCCGCCGCGAAGTCGTCCAGCTCATTACTCCTGGTACGGTGATGGAGGGAAAAGGGCTTCTTGAAAAGGAAAACAACTATTTGGCGACGGTGACCATGTTTGCTGACGGCACGTACGGTTTTGCATATACGGATTTATCAACGGGGGAAAATCGCATCACGATTCTTGCCTCCTTTGAAGACGTGATGAACGAACTGTATGCGATTGGGACAAAAGAAATTGTCCTTGCCAGCGATTTTCCAAGCGACGAGCAACAGCTATTGAAAGAACGATATGGGGTGACGATCTCGTACGAAGACGGAACGGAAATGCCGGAAGGGTTTGCGGCGATTGCCAGCGGGCTTGCACAGGACAAGCTGCAAATCACGTTTGCCCGCCTCCTTCATTACATTATTCGTACGCAAAAGCGGCGCCTTGATCATATGCAGCCCGTTCAAGTGTATCAAGTTGACCACTATATGAAAATCGATTTGTATTCGAAGCGGAATTTGGAATTAACCGAGACGATCCGTTCAAAAGGGCGGAAAGGCTCGCTCTTGTGGCTGCTTGATGAAACGGTGACGGCGATGGGCGGACGATTGCTGAAGCAATGGCTCGACCGCCCGCTTTTGGACCGCGGACAAATTGAACGGCGCTTGCATATGGTTGAAACATTGATTCATCACTATTTCGAGCGCCAAGAGCTGCGCGAACGCCTCCGTGAAGTGTACGACGTCGAGCGCCTCGCCGGCCGTGTCGCCTACGGAAACGTAAACGCGCGCGATTTAATTCAGCTCAAAAAATCGCTTCAGCAAATTCCTGCGCTAAAAGATATTGTCGCAAATCTTTCCGATGACGAAGCGCAGCAGCTTGCCGACAAACTCGACCCATGTTCGGAGCTTGTCGATCTGTTGGAGCGGTCGATTCAAGAAAATCCGCCGTTATCCGTAAAAGAAGGCAACATCATTAAAGACGGGTATAATGAGACGCTCGACCGTTTCCGCGATGCAAGCCGCAACGGAAAATCGTGGATTGCCCAGTTGGAAAGCAAAGAACGAGAACTAACCGGAATTAAATCGTTGAAAATCGGTTATAATCGCGTGTTCGGCTATTACATTGAGGTGACAAAGCCGAATCTTCATTTATTGCCGAAAGGGCGCTATGAGCGGAAACAGACGCTTGCCAACGCCGAGCGTTTTATTACCCAGGAATTAAAAGAAAAAGAAGCGCTTATTTTAGAAGCGGAAGAAAAAAGCATTGAACTAGAATATGAATTGTTTGTCGACATTCGCGAACGAGTCAAACAATATATTCCGCGTCTGCAATCGTTGGCGAAAGCAATCAGCGAGCTTGATGTCTTGCAGTCGTTTGCGACCGTCAGCGAAGAGCGCCATTATGTGAAACCGCAGTTTTCCGATCATCGGGAGCTTGTCATTCAAGCGGGCCGCCATCCTGTAGTGGAAAAAGTGCTTGGGGCGCAAACATATGTGCCGAACGATTGTTATATGAATAAAGAACGGGAACTGTTGTTGATTACGGGGCCGAATATGTCCGGAAAAAGCACGTATATGCGGCAAATTGCCCTTACTGCCATCATGGCGCAAATCGGCTGTTTTGTACCAGCAGATAAAGCAGTGCTCCCGATTTTTGATCAAGTGTTTACGAGAATCGGCGCTGCCGATGATTTAGTGTCGGGGCAAAGCACATTTATGGTCGAAATGCTCGAAGCGCGCAATGCGATCGTTCACGCAACGCAAAACAGCCTCATTTTGTTCGATGAAATCGGGCGCGGCACGTCTACGTACGATGGGATGGCGCTGGCGCAAGCGATCATCGAATACATTCATGACCATATTGGCGCGAAAACGTTGTTTAGCACACATTATCACGAATTAACGGATCTGGAGCAATCGCTTCCGAAACTGAAAAACGTCCATGTGAGCGCCATCGAGGAAAACGGAAAAGTCGTGTTTCTCCACAAAATTGAAGAAGGGCCGGCCGACCAAAGCTATGGTATTCACGTCGCCGAGCTTGCCGGCCTTCCTTCCTCCCTCATTCAACGCGCTCAAGAAATTTTGGCGGAGCTTGAGCAGCAAGAGCAGCGGAAAGAAGAAAAAGAAGAGCCGAGCGGCAAGAACGAAGCGGCCTTTGAACAACTAAGCATGTTTGCCGAAGAAAAGCCTTCCAAAGAAGAATCCCGTCTATCGAAAAAGGAAAAAAAGGCGCTCGAGGCGCTAAGGTCCGTCAATTTATTGGAAATGACACCGCTTGAAGCGTTAAATAAATTATACGAAATTCAAAAACTATTAAAGTAAAGGGGGCATAGCGATGGGAAAAATTCATAAGCTCGACGACCAGCTGTCCAATAAAATCGCTGCAGGAGAAGTCGTCGAGCGCCCTGCCTCCGTCGTCAAAGAGCTCGTGGAAAACGCGATTGACGCGAATAGCACCATCATTGAAATTGAGTTAGAAGAAGCGGGACTGATGAAAATTCGCGTCATCGATAATGGAGATGGAATGGAAGAAGATGATTGTCTCATCGCATTTGAGCGGCATGCGACAAGCAAAATTAAGGACGAGCATGATTTGTTCCGCATCCGCACGCTTGGTTTTCGCGGCGAAGCGCTGCCGAGCATCGCCTCCGTCTCAGAAGTCGAAATGAAGACAGGCACCGGCGATGGTCCGGGAACGCGGGTTGTCTTCAAAGGCGGCAGACTCGTCAAACGCGAACGGACAGCAAGCCGCAAAGGGACGGATATTACCGTATCCAACTTGTTTTTTAATACACCGGCTCGCTTAAAATATATGAAAACGATTCATACGGAGCTTGGGCATATCACCGATGTCATTAATCGCCTTGCCATGGCGCATCCTGACGTTTCGTTTCGCTTGCGCCATCACGGGAAGCAGCTGCTTTATACGAGTGGAAACGGTGATGTGCGCCATGTGCTTGCCGCGATTTACGGCATGGATGTCGCGAAAAAAATGATTCCGATTCAAGCGGAATCGCTTGATTTCACTGTCCAAGGCTTCATTTCGCTTCCAGAAGTGACGCGCGCGTCGCGAAACTACATGTCCACGATCGTCAACGGGCGATATGTGCGCAACGTTCCGCTCATGAAAGCGATCGAAGCGGGATATCATACGTTTTTGCCGATCGGCCGCTATCCGATTGTACTTTTATCGGTGACGATGGATCCGATTTTAGTCGATGTCAACGTCCATCCGGCGAAATTGGAAGTACGTTTCAGCAAAGAAGCCGAATTAAATGAGCTCGTCACCCAAGCCGTCCGCCAGGCGCTTCAAGCGCGGACGCTTATTCCCGAGATGACCGCCAAGCCAAAAGAAACGCCAAAACTAAAAGCGGAACAGACAACTTGGACGTTTGAACATGTCGTGAAAGAGCCAATTGTTTCTCCACTCATTCATGTCGAGGAACCGAAACAACCGAGTCAAGCGGAAGAACAGAAGGAAGAACTCCCTCCGCTGCCGCCGCAAGCGGAAGCAACAAAAAATAGCGCGGATGAGGAACGGGTTGAGACGAGCGAGAAGACGGAATCAGCCGAACGAGAACAAGCGCGCGTGAATGACCGGCTTCCGCCGCTTTATCCAATCGGACAAATGCACGGAACGTACATTTTGGCGCAAAACGAGAGAGGGCTTTACATCATTGACCAGCACGCCGCCCAAGAGCGCATTAAGTACGAATATTTTCGCGAAAAAGTTGGGGAAGTAACAAACGAAGTGCAGGAATTGCTCGTTCCGCTTACGTTCCATTATCCGGCCGACGAATATGTGCTGATTGATGCGCATCGTGAAGAATTGGCGAAATGCGGCGTTTTTTTAGAACCGTTCGGCCACAATACGTTCATTGTCCGCTCCCACCCATCATGGTTTCCAAAAGGGGAAGAAGCGGAAATTATTGAAGAAATGATCCAGCAAGTCATCGAGATGAAAAAAGTCGATATTAAGCAGCTCCGTGAAAAAGCAGCGATTTTAATGAGCTGCAAACGCTCGATAAAAGCGAATGAGTACTTGCGCGATGACGAAATCTTCGCCCTGTTGGAATCATTGCGCAAAACGACCGATCCGTTTACGTGCCCGCACGGCCGACCGATCATTATCCATTTTTCTACATATGAGCTCGAAAAAATGTTTAAGCGGGTGATGTAAACACATTAGCGCAACACCCTTGTTTTATCAAGGGGTTGCGCTGTATTTTTTAACATTTGGCCACATTTTGACTGCATTATTTGACTCCGTGAAGTTTTTTCAGCGCTCTTTCAAAACGGTCGGATGATTGTTGCTGCATGTCAGTGGTAGCATGAGAATAGGTGTTCATGGTCATCTCGATGGATGAATGGCCAAGATGTTCAGAGACGACTTTCGGATGTTCCCCTAATTGAAGCATAATCGTTGCGTGCGTGTGGCGCAAATCATGAAAGCGAATTTTCCTGACTCCTGCCTTTTTAATCATTTGGTGAAGTTGGTTATAACACATATTGCAAAATATGAAGTGTGTAATTATTTTTACATATTTGTTAAATACAATAGTGGATTCAGCGGGTTGCCCATTACACAAAAGTTAGAATAAAAGTATTTCAACTAATACTGTAATTTGCTTACTTTAGAGTTTTACGGAGGAAAAGTGAAAAAGGCGGGGCAAAAACTGAAAACGGTGATTGATCTTGGTGCTGTGACAAATGGACTACGCGAGAAAGGTCTCTGCACGGTAGGAACGGATTTTAGTGCTGGTCCATATTTTACTTTCTTTTTTGTCGTAATGTCATTCTACGGAAATAGTGAATTTATTATTTTTTAAACTGGGCGTGAATTGTATTTTGCTTATTGGTAAATTTTCACCTTTGTTCGTACCCCCTGACGCTTTCTTCGCTTTTAAATACTCATCGATAGTATCGTATTTAGTCGGGGAGACTTGAAAAGTATATGTAATACCGACATATAAATTCAATGTAAAAAATTTTTTGTTTACAATCATCGTTTTATCTTTAGGAACATAGGCAATTTCTTTGGTTTGGTATCCTTTTGCAGTAATATGCACTAAGAACTTAGAATATTTGCCACCCTTATCTAGTATTTGTATGGTTACAGGTATTTTATCAGGGACTTGATGAACCGCATCTTTTTTGTTAGAACAAGCGACTAGCAATACAATAATAATTAATAAAAATGTTTTTTTTATTTTCAAAGCCTCCTTCCAAAAATTATAAAAAATCATTGCAGCTAATGTTATAATATAGTAAATTTACAAAAAATTCAATGATAAGGGGGATAAATTGAAGAAAGACGAAAATTGTTTTATTTTCACTAGTATTATCACTTTAACTTTCGGGTACGAGCTTAGCGAACAAAATCCTTGTAGCAACGTTCAATGGCGAGACTGCCAAAAATGATATTTACGAAAAAATGGCGTTTCCGAAAATAGGAAAATAACGTACGGAGAGATGCACAATATGATTAAATCATCCAAACTATTAATACCAATTTACAAGTTGATTTAACAGGTGATCACAGCGATAAAAGGTTTGGGTACAATGATGGTTCATATTACGATTACATGTGCGGAAGCTCCGGTAAAATTCATTGCACATACGTCTATGTTACATTAGGAATGAATGATGGGCCAGTTATGTTAACTAGTAATTGTTGTAACTTTAATAGCACTTCTAGTTGGAAAGCTGCTTTTTCAACAGTTTCGAGAACTTATGGTGCTAAAAATAACTTAGGAGTGTCAGTGGGATAAGAAAAACAAGAGGTATGCAAACATATTAAGCATGACTAATATGTGCTTACCTTTATTTTTTAGGTTTTGATAAAAAATCCCTGCTTTTTTAATTAGTCCAAATGGATGTTAATTTTTGCGCCTTCAAACGGAATCCGTTAGAGTGAGAACTCCGCCTTTTTTAATTGGCCTGTTAAATTTCGGTGTTGAATTTTAGACCGCACAAAAAAGACCGAAAGAAATCGGTCTTTTTTGTGCGTCTTGTTTAACCATGGCACTCGCAGTTCAACAAATAACGGGAAGTGTAATCATTTAACAATTTTCAAATCCACATAGGAAAGGGGATTTACCAGAATCCAAACCCTGGGCCATAACCGCCAAAGCCATACCCTCTTCCGTAACCACCAAAGCAGCCACAACCAACAATGATCAATAAGATGAACAGAACAACGATAAACGCAAGGCCGGCACCTGCATATCCTCCAGCACTCATTTAATTTCACCTCCATTTATTTGCCTTCAGTTTATAATATAGGACTTTTGTTCAATTTGATTGGGCTTAAATAAATTTCCGCGAATGCTGATTAACAGAGCCATTGAAAAAGGGGGCATGGATCATGTTTTGCCTTAGTCTTTTTATGTATCCATTGCCACATTAGTCAGAAACGAAAAGCTGGAAAGTGGCGCAGGCAGTATGAAATTCTGCATGAGGTGTTGTGTAGGCAGGACTTCTGAAGAAAAAAATTCACTTTCTTGACTACGTGATCATCAAAATGACCCAAATAGATAATACAATGTTTGGGTTGACAAATTGCTTGAAATCAGTGTAGAACACTTGATCTGTCAAAATGCGAAAGTCGTTAATCAAACGGTGATGTGGTTAACAAAAAATGCAACCCTTTTATTGAAAGATGGTGTTGCAAAACTAGAGTAAAAACTCGAAGTTATGCATAAGGATACAGCATAACACATGCAGTAAATATCGATGAAATCCATACCATCGCGGCTGTTCCACCCCGTCACTTTTTAACTCATTAAATACCCGTTCTATCTCGCGGCGAAGTCCAAACAGCCATTGGCCAAATCTCGTTTTCAAAAAGACAGGAACAACCCGTCCATAGGCATCTTTTCGCTCCTCGCTATTGCGGCGGTTGATAGGGGAAATGAATAGGATTCCTGACTGCTCTGCAGTTTGACGAACCTTTTCGCTGTCATACGCGGCATCGCCCAATACCAATTCGATATCCCACTGCTTTAAAGAAACAAGCAATTCTGGTGCTACTGCCGCATCATTTCGATTTGCGGTGGTCAACACATGAGATAAAATGATTCCCTCGGCAGTAGTGCACAGATGGAGCTTATATCCTTTAAACCAGTGATATCGGGTGGACACTCCCCACTTTGCCTGTGAATCGTAAAGACTGCTTCGAAGGGCCGTGCTGTCGATCAGCACGATTTGCGGATAACGTACTTCTAGATCTTTGAGCAGCTGTGCATGAAAAACAGGAAATCCTTGTTCCCTAAACCACTTCGCCGCACGGGAAAACGTAGAAAGGTGAGGGACTTCACCAAGCCCACAGGCCCGTTGAAAACAGCGAAAACGCTGCAGAATGCGCACTAATTTTCGCAAGGAATCAATGGAAAAATAGGTTTTCAAAAAGAAACATTTCAACAACGATTTTTTCGATACTGGCGGCCTTCCTGTCACATACGATGTTTCCGGCAACGACAGCGAGTCGATATATCGAAATAAGGATGCTAAAAGTGGATCAATTTCATAAGGCCATGCATGTTCGTTGTTTAAATTGGAAATCATGATAGTGTCCACCCCTTGGAGAGTTGTTTTTTGGTCACTGTATATGATTTCCAAGGTGGTGGATTTTTTATGTGTATTTATGCATTCGTTATACGTTTTGCAACACGTTCTTGAAAGCAAAGAGTTGCGCAATATTTTTGTCGCACTTTTTTAGAAAAGTTGGCTTTATGCTGGGGGATCGACGTTTTTAATTTGCGTTCAAAAGAGATTCTTTAGGGATACAACAGATTGTACCACCTGTCATAGTGCAAGGCGATGGGAATATTTTCTTTTTTTTAAAAGTAATGCTACAAGTTTAGTTTATGTTAGTTTATTTGTTATGGCTTTTGAGGTTTTTTTCTTGTTTTCTATCGCTGTGTTTCCTAACCTCATAAAAACGGCGTGGTAAAGAATGTCAATGACAGTAATTTGGGAAATTTTTGATGAAAGTGCTCCACCTTGTAAAGGCCCTTCTTTTGATCCGTGCACTAAAACGATATCGGAAATTTTAGTTATCGGAGATTTTGCGTGATGTGTTATGCTGATAATTTTGGCTCCCGACTCTTTGGCAATTTTTAAGGCATCATATGTATCCTTAGAGCTTCCTGAGAACGAAATCCCGACTGCTACATCTTCCGAAGTTAAAAGAGAGGCCGCCATTAGTTGTAAGTGAAAATCCACAAATGAGTTTATATTCATTCCTATTCTCATGAATTTGGCTGCAGTATCTTGTGCTGTTATAGAAGATGAGCCCACGGCAAATAATTCAATTTTACGGGCTTGTATAAAAGCGTCAACGGCTCTTTCCAATTCTTTGATATTTAGGAGCGATAAAGTTTCATTAATTACCCTAACATTGTTCATTACTACCTTTTGTGCTATCACGTCTAAGGAGTCGCCCGGGGATAAATCTTCGTTGATAAGTGTTAAGTGGTCTTCATTTTTGGAAATATCTTGGGCTAAAGATAGTTTAAATGACTGAAAACTTTTAAAACCGACTTTTCTGCAAAACCTGAGAACTGTAGTATCACCAACTCCTGCTTCTTGTGCTATATCACTGACAGACATGTACAAAATCTTTTTTGGTTGAGACAAGATAATATCGGCTACTTTACGTTCAGATTTAGTAAGAGAATCATAAATGCTATGTATATATGTCCATATTTCTTTATCGCATTCTAACATTGTACAAAACCCTCTCAATTGTAATATTTGTTTTTTGTATAAAAGTCTAACATATAAAAATTTTTAGTGCAAAATTGTCTTGAAAGATCTATAAAAATGGAGGATAAATCCTAAAAATAATTTAAAATAGGTGGAAAAATCCTCTTAATGGTGGTATACTTTGATTAACAAATGAATTTCGACAATTAATTATATTTGTGTAATTTTAAATAATTAGAATATTAGTTATAACAAACATTTTACGGCGGGTGACAGTTATGAAAAAGGAAGAAATTTTCAATGCGATAAAAGGGGGGCTAATTGTATCATGCCAAGCATTAGAACATGAGCCTTTACATGGTTCGTATATAATGTCAAAAATGGCTCTTGCAGTACAGATGGGGGGAGCGGTTGGAATCAGAGCTAATAGCGGAAAAGATATTGTTGCTATCAAGGAGAAGGTAAATTTACCAGTTATAGGAATTGTAAAAAGAAACTATCCTGATAGTGAAGTATATATCACTCCTACAATAGAAGAGGTCAGGGAAGTAGTTCAAGCAGGGGCAGAAATAGTTGCGGTGGATGCCACCAAACGAAAAAGACCGAATAACATCATGTTAAAAGATTTTGTTAGGCAAGTTAAAAAAGAATTTCCCCAGATCATTCTTATGGCGGATATCTCTGATTTTGAAGAAGGAGTAACTGCTGAAGAACTTGGATTTGATATTGTGGGTACTACCTTGAGTGGATATACAGAATATACAAAAGGAGTTAGTTTACCCAATTTTCATCTTATGAAAACGCTTGTAAATAGACTCAGCGTGCCAGTTATTGCAGAAGGAGGGATTTGGACACCGGAGCAATTAAGAAAGGTTATGGATATTGGAGTACATGCGGCGGTTGTGGGGACAGCTATTACTAGACCGCAGGAGATCACCAAAAGATTTGTACAAATACTAGGCAAAAGCAATAATTAGCAAAAATGTTTCAATGCCAAGGAAACTAATGCGAATCATCTTTAATTTTTTGAAAGCGATTCCTATAAATCGGTTTGTAGTTAATAGTCGATTTCTTTTGTTGGGACTGTGTTTAAATTTGCAAAATATGTTTCTAAAAAGAGGCGAGAAGCAGGAAAAGGGGGTGAGCAGCAAAATACTTCTTTAAATAAAGAAAGGCAACAGCATAATAAAATAATTCAAGGAGGGAGACTATATGTTTGAAAGACTACAACGTTTGGGAAAAGCTTTCATGGTTCCAATCGCTGTATTGCCTATAGCAGGATTGATGTTAGGAATAGGTGCTTCTTTTACAAACCAAGTCATGCTGAAAACATATGGACTTGAAGGAATTTTTGGGGAAGGAACGTTTTTACATTACATTTTAACTATTATGGCTGGTATTGGTGAAGCTGTTTTTAATAATCTTCCTTTTATTTTCGCGATTGGCGTTGCAGCAGGGTTAGCATTGCAAGAAAAGGGAACAGCTGCATTATCTGCTGGAATTGGTTTTATAGTTATGCATATAGTAATTAGTAAAATATTAGGTTTTTTAGGGTATACACCAGAAACTACAAGCATTGATTATTATCTAAAGCAAGGGCTTAGCAATCTTGAAGCTACCGAACGGTCAAATGTTTATGGATATGAACTAGGGATATTTACTGTGAAAATAGGAGTGCTTGGAGGAATTATTGTAGGCGTTGTTTCATCTATTCTTACAAATAAATTTTATAATAAAAAACTTCCTGAAGCATTATCATTTTTTTCAGGGGTTAGATTTGTGCCAATTGTCACAGTTTTCTTTATTAGCATCATAGGTGCTATAATTCCTTTTATATGGCCATATATTCATTTAGGCATTTCTAAATTTTCTGAATTTTTTGGTTCGACTGGTCCGGTAGGTATGTTTTTCTATGGGACTGGTATGAGAATACTTAATATATTTGGGTTACACCATGCTATTTATCCTTTATTTTGGTATACTTCACTCGGAGGAGAAATGCAAGTTGCCGGACAGCTTGTACAAGGGGGACAAAGAATTTTCTTTGCACAGCTTGCTGACCCTAACACCGTAAAATTTTCTGCTGAAGCCACCAAATATTTTACTGGCGGGTATTTACCGATGATGTTTGGTTTGCCTGCTGCAGCTTTAGCTATGTACAAAACTGCTGATAAAAAAAATCAAAAAGTGGTTGGAGGATTGCTTTTTTCGGCAGCTTTAACTTCTTTTCTTACAGGTATCACGGAGCCGATTGAATTTACATTCTTATTTGCTGCTCCATTACTTTATGGAATACATGCAGTTTTAGAAGGAATATCCTATGCAGTTTTATACGCACTTGATGTTGCCGTTGGATGTACTTTTTCAAGAGGATTTATTGACTTTACCCTTTTTGGGTTACTACAAGGCAATAGTAAGACCAACTACGTATGGATATTAATTTTAGGAGTAGTTTATGCATTTATTTATTACTATGTATTTAAAATTTTAATAGTAAAACTAAATTTAAAAACGCCTGGCAGGGGCGAAGATAGTGAAAATAAACTCTATTCTAAGAAAGACGCGCTATTGAAAGATATAGATGTAGAAAAAGTAATTGAGGCACTTGGAGGAAAGGAAAACATTGTTGATGTCGATGCATGCATTACTCGCTTAAGAGTAACTGTTAAGGATATTGAGAAAGTGGCGTCTGATCAACTATGGAAACAAGAACTTAAAGCCAAAGGTGTGTTTAAGAAGGGGTCGGGTGTTCAGGTTGTATATGGTGCCTTGGCTGAAATACTAAAAAGTGAAATAAATCATAAACTGTAATTAACTGGAAAGTGTTGTTCGCCAATTTGTGAAAGAAAAACTAGAACTGATTATGCCGACAATAGACAGAAATTTCAGTCTTTTAAGTGGGACAAACCGTCTCTTTATTATTCTAAATTTATCCATATGCATCCTGTTATTTACATTACACAAAATTCTTGGCGGCCGATTGAAGGACGCTGAATGAGCTCAAGCTCGTTTGGTGTCCTTTTGGTTTTACTGCAGCGGTATTCAAAAAAAGATAGTTTTTGATGATGGTAGCTATTTATGCATGAGGCATGAATCTCCTTATAGGAATGGGGTTGGCACATTGATGCTAACCAAGGAAATGCGGTTCATGCCTCCTTTTTGTTGTTAGCGATTGCTTAAGTACAGTAAATAATTGCTATTTGAACAAATTCGCTAATATAAAACGCTTGGGGAGCGAAAGTTTATTTTTTACGGATAGGCGTTGAACAGCTAAAAGCTGTTAGTGGCAATTAAGAATTGTAGTGTTTGGCAATTAAGGATATGCATAATTTATTGCATATTCACCGCTTTACATGGAGTGGCGGGTATGATAGGCTTATATGCCTTGCAAAGTCCTGTGGCTTGCCCCCTTTGCCAGAAAGCATGCCCGCAGAGGCTCCATGTCAAGCGACAACAGGTATGAAATTTTATACAGATCATTGAATATTCTTATTTGCCATTTCATGCATTTTTTAATTGCCAAAAACATAAAAGCAGAGTTAAGAGAAGCACAAAAAATAGAACTATTGATGGATAATAATGCAACCCCTCTCGTACGAGAAGGGTTTCTTGGCATGAATGAACATGGTGTTGTTTATGCAAATGTTTCAATTCCTCGTAGGTAAGATACAAACTCCAAAAAGTGTTGGCGTATCAACGTTTTTCTGAATGGCTACATCCAGTATATTTCATTTAGAAAATTGCATTAATGTAGTAATTTTTACATAATTAGACAATATTTTTTTATTAATTGTGATATGGTGTAGGCGAGAAGGGGGATGCATTAGATAATATTGCTCTTATTGTTGCTTTGCTTGCATTTGTTGACTTTCTTTTTTATTTCTTCAAGGGTGGGGTTGCGGCCGCTAAAAAGCAAGATAACAAAAAAGAAGGGTTATTTAAGCGGGCGCTAGTATTTTTTGCAGGATTAATTACATTTGGAATAACAACAGAACCAGCAAAACAATCTGTGGATGAGCCAAGGCAAGAGCAGCAAAAGCAGAAACAATCTGAAAAGACGATGGAGCAACCGACGGCAAAGGAAGAAGAAACAGGACAGCCACAGGAAGCCGCAAATCAAAATTTTGCTTCAGATCAACAAAAGAAAGTAGCTGAATTAATGAAAAATGGTTCGGATTTCCTTCTATTGGCAGGGGATTACTATAATTTTCTAGGTGGGCAAAAATCTCAAACATGGGATAATTTTATATACAATTAAAGAAGTGACTTGGACGGGAATTATTGCAGATTTAGAAACTATTACGGATAGTATTGTTGTTTATGGCAAAGAAGATGGGTATAACGGCGAAAATTGGATAACCATTAATCACGAGGAGATAAAGAATTAAAATATAACTGGAAATTATATGAAGCGGAAGTAGTTCAATAATTGCTTAACTTACTTGCTTTAAGTGGGCCATTTTTTCATCAGTAAGCCCTCGTCCGTTTTCTTAAAGCAAAAGAGGAGGCTGGAGATTTTAGATAGCGATGAATATCCGTTTTATGAGTGAAACGGGTAAGCATGGAATTTCAAGAATGGCTAGGAGGATTGAATGACAAGGGGATTGTGACTTTATGAGTGTGCGAAAGAGCTTGTTAGGCAGGCATACGAACTCGGAGTAGAGGAAGGGAGGAAAAAATACAGCTATCCTCCTTTCCTTACCCGGAAAAACCTGTCGGAAATTTTTCAAGTCCAGCTTTCAACGTTGAACAACTTGACCAATATTCTTGGATTTCCGAAATTTGAACACATACGAGCTCGGTATCCTCGAGGTCAGGTTTTCGTTGGATAGAAGAGAATTCTCCCTATTGGACTAAGTAGTAGTTTCTAATCGAAAGGATGATAAAAAGCAACATGGTACCCATCAATGTGGATGAAAAACAAATGGAAAAAATGTTCTTGGATGAGCTCCAAAAACGACTTGAGCAGTTGGAACAACGCCACACGTTTTGGGACATGAAAGAGTTCTGCCGCCAAACATGCATGAGCAAGAATAACATCAAAGTAAAATTCTTTTATAATCCGTTGTTTCCAAAATAAAGTCGGCGGCAAGTGGCGCTTTCCAGCCCGTGAGTGCGAAGAATTCCTTCTTATAGGCTAAAGCCGACAGTTTAAATAAGCATGGAGTCAATATTCTAATCTATCCAAAAATTGCCACTTTAGCGTGACGGGGGATAGACGTGTGTGAACGGCTGAAAAGCGAAAAACATATCAAAGGCTTTGGAGGGCGTAAATTCATGCTGATCGGCCTTTGCCGGCAAGCTTCGTCAAGCGTTCTGATTGCTTGATGATGGCAATGCATTGGAAAATTGATTTTTATAAAACCATCTATAATATACACGCGATATGTAATAAGTAATCCATAATGTAATAAAACTCCAATACCATGTCCATTTTTTGTATCGAATTAGTTTAGTGTACTTTACAGCGATTATTTCCAAAAATGTAATAATCGAAGTGTGGAAAAAATAGTAAATTACTTTTATCAAAGCATTTCTTTTTTCCGGATAATAAAGGTTAAACAGAGTGCATAATGCTGGATAGACAAAATATTCGAACGTAAAGCTTGATTTATTAGATTTTTTAAAGAAAAGTCGATAAGGGTATTCAATTAAACCTTTTTCCACTACAAATAGTCCAAAAAGCCAAGTGATCACTTGTTTAAAAAGAAATGGTATCTGTGCCTCACGAACCCTCTCCCTTGGTACAAATAAAATTAATAATAAAAGCGTAACGACCCAAGAAGAGATTAAAATCGTTTTTTCGACTTTGTGCGCCAATTTTACCTCCTCCTTTTTTGGATATTGTTACCTAAATCAAATTTTGTATGCTAACATGTATAGATGTTGAACAAGGAAACAAGTGACAAGTCAGTTGAACAAAGGGGATGCTTATTCGTTCCGAAATATAATCATTCCGCAAACCATCGGAATAATGATTAGCATCGCAACTGTTAAAGTAGGTACCGGCAATCGGTTCCCAAATATTGCGCCGACCGCTCCAAGGAATCCCCCAATAATAAAGGGAATCGGGGTTTTTGCTTTGTCAGCATCGGGTTTTGCGTAATACCATGCGTCCCATACACAATAGGCGTAAAATCCGGGATAGAACAAGATGTATTCAAAATTTGCCGCTTCCAAAGCTTGTTGGTGTAATCCGTTAAAATCAAGGTGAATGGTCTTGTTGATTTGCCCTAGCGTATTATCGAAATGTTCGATTAATACAAAGAAGATGCCTTTCACGAATTGGCCGTTATATATTTGTCCGAATCCCGGCATCAACATAGAAAATAAAGCGGCGATATTCCTCATGATATCTCCTTTCGTTCTTTTCAGAAAGATGGTTATGATGGATTATGCTTTGTTCTTTAGTATGGGTGGTGTGGTGCAATGGCTTTATTGTGCCAAAAAAGATTGGACAAAGAAAAGGAAGGTTGCCCCAAAAGTAAATGTTTTTAGGACAACCTCAACTTTTGTATTTTTTTAATGGAAAAAGATCGATAGTTTCTTCTAATCTTTTCTGTCATTTCTTCTTCTTAACCCGAAAAGTCCTGCCAAACCAAGTAAGCCAATCCATCCCCAATCTGTGTCGTTATCATCATCGTTATTATCATCGTTATTATCGACAACGTCTCCGTTTTGAGCCATGTGAGTTATTTTGTTTGTGCTGTTATTGGCGTCAATATTGTTATGTTGCGCGTAAGCAGCTATTCCACAAAGCATTGCTGTAACCAATAGAGCGCAAAATGAATGAAGAATTTTTTTC
Organism: Parageobacillus sp. KH3-4; assembly: GCF_022846435.1. NCBI lineage: Bacteria > Bacillati > Bacillota > Bacilli > Caryophanales > Anoxybacillaceae > Parageobacillus > Parageobacillus sp. KH3-4. Next base: position 2,524,048 of record NZ_AP025627.1, on the reverse strand, counting down.
AACACGGCTTTCACCTCCTTTTCCTTATAATGTATCCAATTAATCAGGAATATTACATTTTCTTTTTTTATTTACAATGTAACATTGTTATGTTACATTATTAGCGTGGGAGGTGTTGATGGTGGAAGAGGATTTAATCTCGAAAAAAGAGTTGCTCGAGCAAACAGGGATCTCTTATGGCCAGCTGTATCGGTGGAAACGGAAAAAACTAATTCCCGAAGAATGGTTTATTCGCAAATCGACATTTACGGGGCAAGAAACGTTTTTTCCAAAAGAAAAAATACTAGCGAGAATTGAAAAAATTAAACAGTTGAAAGATGATTTGTCACTTGATGAATTAGCGAATATGTTTTCGCCCAACCCTGCTGCGGTGACTCTCCATAGAGACGAAATTATAAAACGTAACATTGTTTCAAAAATAGCGTTGCAATTTTACATGGAACAAAAAGGGGAGCAGCACACTTTTTCCTTTGCCGAACTGCTGCAGCTCTATATTCTTGATCAATTGCTGCAAACAGGAGAAATTAGTTTGGAAGAAGGAAAAAGCGTATTCGATATATTCGAGAAACATTATGCCGCCTTTCAAGGCCGGAGTTGCGAGTTGCTTTTTCTGCGAAAAATGGGAATAGCAATATGTTTATTAGTAGCAAGCGGAAATGACGTCTATGTCGAAGAAACAGCAAAAATCATTGTTCGTCTTCACGTGCCGACTTGCATAGAGCAATTAAAACTGATGGTGTCGGAGGGATAAACAGATGGAAAGGAAGGATTTGGTTATATCTGGTGCTGGAAGTGCTTCGGGCGGTCTATACAACTTGATCAAAATTTCTGGAACCGGAAAGGTGCATGGAGATACTGACTGCAACGATATGGCGATTTATGGGACAGCGACAATGGAAGGAAACGTGAAAGCAAAGGCGGTGCATATATCCGGAAAAGCCCGGATTACGGGATCATTGAAAACGGAACAAGCGAAAATTCATGGAAACGCCCGGATTAACGGCGATGTGCAGTGCAAACAATTGGATTGCCACGGGAGGGCAAATGTTGACGGGAATGTATCAGCGGATGAAGTGCATATTCATGGAGAGGCAGTCATTAAAGGAGACTGTGACGCGGAACAATTTCAAGCGCGAGGAGAGTTTTCCATTGGCGGTTTATTAAATGCGGGGACCATTCAAATAAAGCTTTGCGGACATTGCCAAGCAAAAGAAATCGGCGGAGAGCGCATTGAAGTAAAACTGCACGGAATGACATTTTTAAAAAAACTGTTATTGCATTTTGGTTTGACCGCTGAAAGCATCGAAGGGGATGAAATTTATTTAGAGCATACGAGCGCGAAAGCAGTCAGAGGCAACCGGGTGACGATCGGTCCTGGATGCGACATTGACGTCGTAGAATATCAAGGGGAGTTTCAATGTGATCCGGGAGCGAAAGTCGGCACTTATAAAAAAGTATGAAGGAGGAAGAAATGTGGGAAATCATGTGCGCCATTTAACCATAAACGGATCTGCTCTCACTTCAGGAGGAACGTTTCATAAAGTGACGATTCGCGGAGATGCAACTATTAACGGCGATTTATGGTGTGATCGCTGCAAGGTGTTTGGCAATGCCGATGTGAGCGGCAACATTGCGGCGAAGTCGTTTCGCATCTTTGGTCAAGCGAACATACGGGGAAATGTTCAAGGAGAAATGATCAAGCTGTTTGGGGAAATGAATCTACGCGGAAATGCCGCCGCGGCATATGATTTTCATCTCCGTGGCGCTGCTCATGTGGATGGCGATGTAACAGGAGGAATGATTCATGGTTACGGAGAAATGAAAGTGTCTCGTGATTGTGAAGCGGACGTTTTTTCGATCAAAGGCGCGGTGGAGATTGGCAGTACGCTAAACGCGGAGCAGATCGAATTGTACCCTCATTTTGCTGATAGCCGCATCGCTGAAATTGGCGGGAAAACGATTCGCATCAAACGAAGTAAAGCAATAAATATTCTTCACTTCTTGAAACGATTTGCCCGCGAATCGGCGAAGTTAAAAGCGGAAACGATTGAAGGGGATGACATTTATTTAGAACATACCGACGCCAAAGTCGTCCGAGGAGACCGCATCATCATTGGTCCGGGCTGCAACATTGATCTTGTGGAATATCATACAAGTTTTCAGCAAGACGGAAAAGCGATTGTGAAAGAAAAAAGAAAACGATAATAAGATTAAGGGGGAAAAGAAAGATGGCGAGGAACGAAACAAGCATTAAATGGGTGGTGCTCGGGCTGCTCATTGGCATTTTTGTCGCGTCGGTGGACAATACGATCGTCGCGACGGCGATGGCAACGATCGTCGCAGATTTAGGAGGACTTGATAAATTTGTTTGGGTGACGTCCGCGTATATGGTGACCGAAATGGCAGGGATGCCGATTTTCGGGAAGCTTTCCGACATGTATGGACGGAAGCGGTTTTTTATCTTTGGATTGGTGGTCTTTCTAGCTGGATCGATGTTATGCGGGATCGCGCAAAATATTGTGCAGTTAAGCATTTTTCGGGCGATTCAAGGAATCGGCGGTGGCGCTTTAGTGCCGATTGCGTTTACGATTATGTTTGACATTTTCCCGCCGCAGCAGCGCGGGAAAATGGGTGGCCTTTTTGGAGCGGTATTTGGGCTGTCGAGCATTTTCGGTCCGCTCTTGGGAGCGTATATTACTGACTACTTGTCGTGGCGTTGGGTGTTTTATATTAACATTCCACTCGGCATTATCGCTTTTTTGCTTGTCGCTTTCTTTTACCGGGAGTCGCCGAAGCATGCGAAGCAAAAAATCGACTGGCTTGGCGTAATCACGCTTGTTCCGGCGATCGTATGCTTGATGTTTGCGCTTGAACTCGGCGGCAATCAATATGAATGGGACTCTTCCGTGATCATTAGTTTATTTTCTGCCTTTACTCTATTATTTTTGTTGTTTCTTTATGTGGAGACAAAAGCAAAGGAGCCGATTGTCTCGTATCATATGTTTCGCAAGCGTTTATATGCTGCGAGCAACCTCATCGGCTTTTTCGCGGGAGCAACCTTTATCGTTGCTACCGTTTACATTCCGATTTTTATTCAAGGAGTAACAGGCGGCACGGCGACGAACTCCGGATTGATTTTGCTTCCGATGATGTTGGCGACTACCGTCTCTGCGCAATTAGGCGGGTTTTTAGCGGCAAAGACGAGCTATCGGAACGTCATGATTTTTTTCATGTCGGTGTTTGTGATTGGCATGTTTTTGCTTAGCACGATTACGGAGGACACGTCCCGTTTCACCGTAACTTGTTATATGATTATCGTAGGATTAGGAGTTGGAGCCTCATTTTCTGTGTTAGGAATGGCGGCCATCCACCATTTTTCAGAAACGGAAAGAGGCGCGGCCAGTTCGACAAACTCGTTTTTGCGGTCGCTCGGCATGACGATCGGCATTACGATTTTTGGAATCATTCAACGCAATTTGTTTACGGATCGATTAAAAGAGGCATTTCACGGAATGGCAAACGGATCACCAGACATGAACATTCATGACCCTCGTGCGATTCTTTCGCCGGAAGCGCGCGCCCATATTCCAGCGCCGATACTCGAAAAAATAACGTCCGTGCTAGCTTCTTCCATCGCGCAGACGTTCTTATGGAGCTTAATTCCAGCAGCACTGACGCTTCTGTTCGTCTTTTTCATGACAAACGATCGGCTCGCGTCGATGCATGCCGTACAGCGCGGCAAGGCGCAGGTCGGAAAGGAATAAGTTTTCCGCAATAAAATAACAAAGCGAATGCCGACAATACACGGCATTCGCTTTTTTGGTGCGCCCAGCATGGGTGCAGTCTATAGATTGAAATTCCTGAACTGCGAAGGCAGAAGTAGCAGTTAGCTTAACACAAGGGTGTCTGCGGTGACACAGAATTGGAAGGAAGGGGCGGCAGAGGAACACGAACTTCATACGAGGCGGGTATCATTGATGTTCGTCTAAACTCTATAGACACGATGAGCAAAATCTATCCATCATGAGGAGTGTCTATAATGACAAGGAGTTTTGCTAAAGAATTCAAAGTATATGCAGTGAAATTAGTGATCGAGGGAGGAAAAGCCATGCTGAAGCTGTTAGGAAACTCGATATTTCCCCAGAACTCTTTCATAAATGGATAGTAGATGATAAACGCGATGCGGAACTAGCTTTGTCGGAAGTGGAAATGTCGAACGAGAAGATCGAGAAAAACGGCAAAAACGCATTCGTGACTTAGAGGAGGAAATGCGATCTTAAAAAAAGCCATGAGCATCTTCGGCAAAAACAGAATGCACATCAAAAGGAGTTTCGCGTGACGAAAATGTGCGGGGTCCTCGATGTTTCAAGAAGCGGGTGCTAGGAGCTTGCCATAAAAATGAATGGTCCATTATTTATGAGGAAAATTTCGTTAGTCTAGAGAGACTCCGACTTTTTCTTCCGGCGCGTTAGCGAATGCTAGTGTCTTTTTTCTTTTGGATATTGACAGTAAATGGGCACGATGATACAATTACAAACATAAAAACATACTAATCTTATAGGATTTATATGTTATAAAATCCGACTGTAGAAAGGGGATTTATATGGGGAAAGCGGTCATTATCAATGGGAATCCTTCTCTGGCATCAAGACTCAACGGAATTATTCAATACGTAGAACAACGGTTGTTACAAGCGGGTATTGAAATTGAGCACATCCGAGTCGCGGAATTGCCCGCAGAAGATTTAATCAAAGCCAAATTCGACAGTGAAGCCATTTTGCATGCTAACAAAAAGGTGGAGGAAGCGGAGGCGATCGTCATCGCGAGTCCGGTGTATAAAGCGGCGTATACGGGAGTATTGAAGGCCTATCTCGATTTGCTTCCGCAAAAAGGGTTATCAGGAAAAATCATTCTTCCACTGTTTATCGGAGGCACGATCGCCCATCTTTTGTCCATCGACTATGCATTGAAGCCGGTGCTATCCGCATTGGGCAGCAGGCACATTCTTGGCGGGGTGTATGCGGTCGACACTTGGATAACCCGAAATGAACAAGAAGGCTGCCATCTATCAGAAGATTTGATCCACAGATTAGAGGAAGCAGCCGCGGAATTTGCTAAAGAAATCAAACGAAGAACTAGGTTATCGCTGGAAAGAGTCGAGTAAAGCAGACAGCACCTTCATTGCAACAAGATGAAAGAAGCACACCCACTAGTTCACACAATGTACCTAATTCCGATTCCACTCAGATGATGCTTTTATCCGTTCCAATTATTCCTGCAAATAGCAGAGGGACTCCCCCTTTGTCTATCAATAAATCTAAACAGAGGTGAAAAATATGTCTTTGAAGTTTGCTTACTGGGTGCCCAATGTCAGCGGAGGCTTGGTCATTTCGAAGATTCCGCAAAAAACCGGCTGGTCTTTTGAAGACAATGTTAGATATGCCCAAATTGCTGAAGAAGCCGGATTTGAATATGCGTTGCTGCAAACTAGGTTTGTTGCAAGCTATGGTGCGGAAAATCAACTGGAGGCTATCACGTTGGCGGCAGCTTTAGCGGCGGTGACCAAAAAGCTAAAGCTGATTTCGGCTGTTCTTCCTGGCTTGTGGCATCCGGGGACGGTAGCCAAAATGATCTCTACCATTGACCAAATCAGCCATGGACGTGCGGCGGTTAACATAGTGAGCGGGTGGTTTAAAGGAGAATTCCACGCGTACGGCGAGCCTTGGCTGGATCACGATGAAAGATACCGGAGATCCGAAGAGTTCATCCGTGTGCTGCGCAGCATGTGGACAGAGGAAGAGACTCATTTTCGCGGCGATTTTTACCGAATTAACGGTGCTCCTCTAAAACCGAAGCCATATAACGTTCCGGAGATTTTCCAAGGAGGCAATTCCCGTGCCGCCCGGCAGATGGCTTCCAGAGTGTCCGACTGGTATTTCATGAATGGAAATACGATCGACGGTCTCAAAGCGCAAATCGATGAAGTGTCATCGCTGGCTAAAGCAAACAACCGCAAGGTGAATTTCGGCGTCAACGCGTTTGTGATCGTACGGGACACGGAAGAGGAAGCGAAGCAGGTGCTTCGCGACATCATTGCATACGCGGATGCCGAAGCTGTGGAAGGCTTCCGCAGCCAAGTGCGCTTTGCCGGCAAAGCCTCCCCAGAAAAAGAAGGCATGTGGGCTCATTCAGATTTTAACGATTTAGTCCAATACAACGACGGTTTCAAAACCGGATTGATCGGTACGGCGGAACAGGTAGCGGACCGCATTATCGAACTCAAAAAAATCGGCGTCGATCTCATCCTGACCGGGTTCCTCCATTATGACGAAGACATCCGATTATTCGGCGAAAAAGTGATTCCGTTGGTTCGCGAAAAGGAAGCAGCGTTAAACGTGGATGCCGTATAAAAAATTACTTACAAAGGGGGATTGGGAGTATGAGCGTAACAGTGGATAGCTCGGGCGTACAGCCGAATTATGAAGCGCTGCGAAAAGAAATCCGCTCCATTGTGGAAAAAGTCATTAAACCGAATGCTGACGTCATCGACAGGGACGGCATTTTCCCTAAACAAAATCTTCAAGTGCTTGCTGAAACAGGATGGAATGGTGTATTGATTCCCGAACAGTGGGACGGACGCGGTCTGGATCATGTCGCTTTTGCCATAGCTGCGGAAGAGATCGCTAAAGGCTGCCCTTCCACATCACTCGTTTATGTCATGCATGTAGGTGCAGCCCAGACCATCTTGCTGTATGGAAACGGCGACCAAAAGGAGCGCTGGCTGAAGCCGATCCGCCAAGGGCTCATCGGCACCTATTCCACAAGCGAAAAAGCGACGGGAGGCCACTGGTGGTTCAATTTAAGCGAAGCCTCCCGCGATGGAGAATATTACATTCTCAATGCGGAAAAATCGTTTACCACCAGCTCGGGTCAAGCAGATTTTTACGTCGTTCAGACCCGTTCGCCGGGAGCACAGGCACCAACAGATGTTAGTTTTTTCATTGTGGACGGGAAGCTGCCGGGAATTAAGCCGGGAGTATGGGAAGCTCTTGGGGTTCGTGGGAATCACAGCGGCCCGATTACCTACGAAGGCGTCCGCGTTCATCAAAGGGACAAACTTGGGAAAGAAGGACAAGGGCGAGAAATATTAGAGAGCGGCGTTTCTCCCATCTATTTGATCGGGCTTGGTTCTACTTGGCTTGGCGTTGCGGAGGCGGCTTTGGAAGCAGCAACCTCATACGTAAAAAGGACGATTCATCGCGATTTCAACAAACGTCTTGCGGATTACCAAGTGATCCGCCAACAGTTAGCTGAAGTGAAAATTTTGATTGACAGCCTCAAACCATGGCAATATTCATTGGCTAAACAGTTGGACGAGCTGCAAGCGCAGGGCAAACCGCAAGTAGAGCTGCTTTTACCGCTTGTCGAATTCAAAATTCATGCATCGGAAGCCGCCAATAAAGCGGCGCAGACCGCACTGGATGTCACAGGCGGTTACGGATATAAGCGCGGGGTATTTGAGCGGTTGTTTAGAGATGCACGCGCCGGTATCGCTATGGGTCCTTCCAACAATATTGCCCGTGAATGGATAGGGAAAGCGCTTGTTGGTTTGCCTCTCGAGCTTTGGTATGAAGGCGGAGATTAGAACCTAACACATACGGTTGAATGCAAGGCATGAGTGATTCCCTTAGTCCGTTTCAAACAAAGGCAGCTGATTAAAAGTAGTGGAGCGCCGGCTATGGAACACTCGTCCATTTTTTCTGTTCAGATCATCTATCATATTTCATTAAATAGCAAGTCAGAATGGGGAGGGATAGGTATTGGGTATAAAGTCTATAGGCTCCCATTTGCAGGTAAAAGGTGTTAGAAAACAGTTCGGCAATGTCGAAGTGCTGAAACATTTGGATTTAGAAATCAAACCGGGGGAATTTGTTGCCATCGTCGGGCGTAGCGGCTGCGGCAAAAGCACGCTGTTGCGCCTGCTCGCTGGACTTGATGTTCCGGCAGAAGGGGAAATTCTTTTAGACGGAGAGAGAGTCAGGGGAATTCGTCCGGATACCAGGATCTTGTTCCAAGATGCCAGATTGCTTCCGTGGAAAAACGTTATTGCCAATGTGCAAGTTGGTGCGAGAAATGAAGACAAAGCTAGAGCGGAGGAAGCTCTGCGGCTGGTGGGACTGGAACATAAAGCAAAAGAATGGCCTAGCGTGTTATCCGGAGGACAGCGTCAGCGCATCGCTCTGGCGAGAGCGCTGGCAGGCTCCCCGCGTCTCCTGCTGTTGGATGAGCCGCTCAGCGCATTGGATGCGCTGACACGCATCGAAATGCAGGAGCTGATCGAACGGATTTGGCAGGAGCAGCAGTTTTCAGCAGTGCTAGTAACACACGACGTCAGCGAGGCAGTCGCATTAGCAGATCGCATTGTCCTCATCAAAAACGGCGCGATTGCAATCGATATACCGGTACATCTACCTCGACCGAGGGAAAGAAACAGTGACTTCGCATACTACGAAAAATTGATTCTCGATCACCTCATGGAGCGGGGAGCTCCCGCATCCGTATTGGCGGTCTCTCCCTAAATAATCATTTTCAAGCGTTTCATATCATTACCGATGAAAGAGGGATCTTCACGATGATTTCAAAAATATATAAAATCGCCTTCATTTTTCTGATCATTGCTGCAATAGGGGTTCTCAGCAGCTGCAACCGCTCGGCTTCCACAGCGTCGGAAGTGAAAACGGTAAAACTTGATTACGCCTATTACAATCCAGTCAGTCTAGTATTGAAAGAAAAGAAATGGTTGGAGGATGAACTGCAAAAGGACGGCATTGAAGTCGAATGGGTTTTCAGCGCTGGAAGCAATAAAGCGCTGGAGCTATTGAACAGCAAGAGCATCGATTTCGGTTCGACAGCAGGCTCTGCTGCTCTGCTCGGAAAGGCGAATGGAAACCCGATCAAATCGATTTATGTTTATTCCAAACCAGAATGGACAGCATTGGTTGCACGCGCTGGTTCCTCCATAGAAAAGGTAAAAGATTTAAAAGGGAAAAAAATCGCTGTCACACGTGGAACGGACCCTTACATCTTTTTGCTACGGGCGTTGGATGCTGCAGGATTGAGCGAAAAAGACGTGGAAATCGTCCAGCTGCAACACCCCGACGGCAAAACTGCACTTGAAAAAGGAGATGTGGACGCATGGGCAGGGCTTGATCCGTATATCGCACAGACGGAAATAGAAAAGCACTCCAAGCTGTTTTTCCGCAACGCAGATTGGAATACGTACGGGTTCCTGAATGTCCGGGAAGCTTTCGCGAGAGACCATCCCGAGATTGTGGAAAAAGTGCTGAAAGCTTATGAAAAGGCTAGAAAATGGGCGATCGAAAACCCGGACGAATTCGTGAAAATTGTGGCCGCGGAAAGCAAACAGAGCGAAGAAGTCACAGCTAAAATGCTCAGCCGTACAGATTTCACAAACCCGGTCATCGGCGAGGTCCACAAGCAGACAATTGAAGCGGCAGGCGAAGTCCTATTGAAAAGCGGCGTCATTGACAAATCCGTCGATATAAAGAAAACGATCGACGATTTAATTGATCCGCAGTATATAAAACACATCGGCGAGAACTAAAAGGAGGGATTGCGGTTGCGCCAATGGAACAAAAATATCGCCATCACAGGAATGGGGCTCATCATTCCAATATCTCTTGTGATCGTGTGGCATATCTTCTCCGTTAACGGTTGGATCGCTACAAATATCATGCCTTCCCCTTTGAAAATCGTTTCCACCATCGTGGATTTGTTTCGTGAAGGCGAGCTTCTGGAACATGTTGGAATTACATTATACCGGGTAAGCATGGGATTTCTGCTCGGCACGGCTGTAGCTTTATTGTTTGGGGTACTGAACGGATATTTTCGTACGATTCGATATTTGTTAGATCCTCTTATCCAGGCGCTGCGCAACATTCCGTCCTTGGCATGGGTGCCGTTGTTTATTTTATGGATGGGAATCAGTGAGGCTTCCAAAATATCATTAATTGCTTTGGGTGTCTTTTTCCCGGTTTATCTAAATTTGGTGTCTGGCATTCAAGGAGTGGATCGCCGCTTGCTGGAAGTGGGATGGGTGCACGGTTATCAAGGTTGGAGATTGATTCGTCATTTTTTTCTTCCGGCGGCCCTTCCTTCTTTCATTGTCGGACTAAGAAGCGGTCTTGGATTAGGATGGATGTTTGTCGTAGCTGCAGAGATTATGGGAGCAAGCAAAGGATTGGGATTTCTTCTGACTGATGGTCAAACGACAGGGCGTCCAGCGATCATCATTGCCAGCATTTTATTGTTTGCGTTGCTTGGAAAATTGACCGATTATCTCCTGGAACTGGCAGGGCGCCGAATTCTCCGTTGGCAAGATAGCTACGAATCGTTTGAAAGGAGAAAAGCATTATGAATACGACAAGAGAAAATAATGTTTTTTCGCCATAAAATGTACTTGACAATCAAGTTTTTTGTACATAAGGGCACAAAACAGCGAAGGGACCAAAACACCGACTATGGAGAATTTTTCGCATACCATCTCCGTTTATCAAAGAGTTGATCGCTTTACTAGACTTTCTTATTAAAAAGGCGGAACGAAACATGGAAGCATTCGCCGTGTTTGTCGCTTATTAACCCAACGTCCAAAAAGGACGGAAGCAGAAAAGCGGGAAGTACAACGATGGTGTGCGCCCTGTTTATGGGCGGCTGTATCGTTGAAGAAGAGGCGCCAGCTGAGCGCAATGTTTGACCATCCAAAACATGAACGGACAAAACTATTTTTATCGAAAGTACTGGAATCGCGCATTTTTCTTTGTTGCACAAGCGAAATGACAGGCATCTCATGCTGCTTCCATCCGCATGCATAAATAAGCCCTGGTTTTTATGCCTACAAAAACCAGGGCTATATTTATGCTTTATGCTAAAGCGGCTTGAAGACGCTTTAATTCTTCACCTAAAAACTTGGCCACTTCTAGCATGCCAAACTTGCCGGCGCGCGCTTCCGCTTCCGAATTGTAGTTCGTATTGGTGTTGACATCGTACGTAAAAATCGTGCCGTTTTGGTCGCGGATAAACTCGATGCCGGCGATATGAATATCATTGGCGCGCAAAAATTGCTCGTATTTCTCGAGTATCGGGTCGGAAAAACCGTCGATAATTTCAAATTTCGGACGCGTTGCCGTTTCGCCGACCGGACAGAATAAATCGCCGATTTGGCAAGCATCTGCCGGGCAAAGCTCAAACCCTTCCGATGTGTCTACGCGCACGGCATACATAAACTTGCCGCCGACAAATTCACAACGGGTGATAAACGGCTCTGGCGCTTGAATGTATTCTTGCACCAGCGTAATGCCGTCGACCGAATCCTCAAAGGCAGGGCTTTCGAGATATTGCTGAAGCGCTTCAATGGAATGGAACAACTGCACGCCAAGCCCTTTTCCAGCGCGGTTATGTTTCGTAATAAACGACGGCGCGCCAAGCTGTTTCGCCGCTTCCACGATTTGTTCCTTGCCGACGGCAGCGATCGTTTTCGGCGTGCGGATTCCATGCGCATTTAACGCCATATATTGATTTACTTTGCTGACTTCTAAGCGGAGCGCTCGGCTTCCGTTGAGCACCCGGCGCCCATGGCGCTCGAGCCAGGCGAGCACCGCTTCCGTGAGTTCCGGGGCAAAACGATGGGCCCGCGTATGGGAAGAGGCGCTCATTCGGCTGTAAAATATCCCTTCCGGCGGCGGCGCCGATAAATCGACCGTCCCCTTGTCTAAAAACCATTCTTCATAAGGCAGACCCAGCTCGTCCAACCGCTGCGTTAAATGCACGGTCCATTCGCTATTTTCGTGAATAATGTAAATTTTGCTCATCTTGCTTTCCCCCTTTTGCCGCGAGCTTGTTCCGGCGCTCCTCGACAAGCGGCATTACTTGTTTGGCAAACCGCTCCATTTCCTCTAATTGCGGAGAAAATTGTAATAACAATAAATCAACGCCTGCATTTTCATATGCCAAAATACGATCGGCAATTTGCTCCGGCGTGCCGACGAAGTTTGGCCGCAGTCCACGGTTGGATACAGAATAGTCTTGCAATTTTAATTGCAATTCAAGCTGGGATTTGCTGACAAAATCATGATATCCTGCATAGCCGCTTGATAATTTGACGTCGGTAATACGCTGTAGTTCCGCCTGCGCTGCCTCCTCGCTGTCGCGGCAAATGACAAACGCCGCCATGCCAAACGAGCGAAACGGCTCTTTTCCTGCCTGCCGGCGGCGCTGTTTCATGTCGGCAACTTTGCGGGCGATTTCTTCGACTGTTCCGCCGTGCATCACATACGCATCGCAATGCTCGACAATCGCTTGTTTTCCTCGTTCGCTCTCGCCGCCGGCGTATAAAATCGGATGCGGCTTTTGCACCGGCTTTGGCGCTAAATGGGCTCCTTTGACTTCATAAAATTTCCCTTGGAAATGAAACACATTGTTCGTCCACATCCCTTTTAACACTTGGACGAATTCTTCGGTGCGATCATAGCGCTTATCATGCTCGGTAAAAATACCACCATATTGACGCGCTTCTTCTTCCCACCATGCTGATACGATATTCAGCGTAAAGCGGCCGTTGCTAATGTGGTCAATATTGGCCGCCATTTTTGCCGTAACAGCCGGATTATGGAAACCAGGGCGGACTGCCGTCATAATTTCCAATTTTTCTGTCACCGCCGCTAGTGCCGCCGCTGTTGACCATGCTTCCAACGAATCGCTCTCCGGCCCTTTTATATCATTTAAATACAGCTCTGCGACTAATGTTGTGCTATATCCCCACTGTTCCGCTTTTTGCGCCACCGTTTTCGCATATTCAAACGTCGCCGGCATGTTTTCATCTTCAACGTTGCGCAGCCAGCCTCCGAAAATCGGCAGCCAAAATCCATATCTCATTTTGTCTCTCCTCCCCATGATAAAAAATGAAAAACTTCTTCGATAAGAAGAAGTGTTGCGCTTCACCTTATCTTCTAGAACCGACTGTTCAGCTAGAATTCATAGGACAGTATTTCCGCTACTCTTGATTGGATTTGCAATTTATTTTCCGTTATTTCTTATCGGTTTTATATGATTTATTTCATCTTACCATAACTTATTGACAGCGTCAATGAAACTCTTTGGTCCTTTTACGTTTGTGGATCTACTGGCGCCGATGGGAAGGGGAGTTGACCAACAAACCGCTGAACAACGAGATAAAAAAAATTAAACAATGATCGTCGAGCGCAATTATTATTTCGCCGGAAAGGGGAGCTATAGTGTTTACTGGATCTGATGTTAAAATGGGTGTTAAGCGTTTGTCCTTTTTTCGCCATAAAAAATCCCCTCCCAAGTAGACAATTAAGAACATCATATCAAATGTCCTCTGTTTTTGCTGTCTACTTGTAGGGGATAATATCAGCCGGCAATGCGAGGCATTCGCTTTTTATTTATATTCGTTTTTTGGCAATAGGCTCTTTTTGAAACGAACGAATTAACGAGATGACGATCAAAATCATGATGATCGCAAACGGAAACGCCGCGATGATCGATGCGGTTTGCAGCGCTTCTAAACCGCCTGTCCAAAGCAAGATGACAGCGGCTGCCGCTTGAACGATCCCCCAAATAAATTTTACGGAATTTGGTGGGTTCAACATCCCATTTGTTGTTTGCATACTGAGAACGAACGTAGCTGAATCGGCTGATGTGACGAAAAATGTGCAAATGAGTAAAATCGCCAGCCCAGATAAAATCGCACCGAGCGGAAACTGGTACAACATGAAAAACAGAGCTGTTTCCATTCCTTTTTCATTCATAACATCCATAATCTCAATATGTCGAAATTGTTCTAAATATAGCGCTGAACCGCCGAAAATGGAAAACCATAAGGCGCTGAATACTGTTGGTACAGCTAACACTCCGATCATAAATTCGCGAATTGTGCGCCCTTTGGAAATGCGGGCGATAAACGTTCCAACAAACGGCGCCCACGCGATCCACCATGCCCAATAAAAAATTGTCCACGATTTTGGCCAGTCGCTTTGTTCAAACGGCGCCAACTGAAAACTCATGGACGGCAAGTTTTGCAAATAAGAACCAATTGTTGTTGTAAATACGTCCATAATAAAGTTCGTCGGGCCAGCAAAAAGCAAAAAAAACATCAGCAGAACGGCAAGAATGATGTTCATATCGCTCAATATTTTAATTCCTTTATTCAATCCTGTTTGCGCGGAAAGCATAAATAAAAATGTAACAATGATAATAATCATCAATTGAGTTGTAAAGTTATTTGTTATTGATGGAAATAAATGTGACAATCCTCCGCCAATTTGAATTGCTCCAAGCCCTAACGAAGTTGCAACGCCAAAGGTCGTTGCGTATACAGAGAGCGTATCAATCGCGACACCGACAGCGCCATTTGTTTTGTCGCCAAATATTGGCCGCAATGCGCGGCTAATGACACCTGGTTCTTTTTTGCGAAATTGGAAATATGCAAGCGCCAGCGCAATTACGCCATAAATTGCCCACGGATGCAGCCCCCAATGGAAAAAGGCGTACCGCATCGCCGTGCGCGCCGCTTCCGGCGTTCCTCCTTCTCCGGCAGGTGGCTCGTAATAATGGGAAATTGGTTCAGCCACCCCCCAAAACACTAACCCGATTCCCATACCGGCACTAAATAACATTGCAAACCATGTGATGTTGCTATATTCCGGCTTCTCATCGTCCGCACCAAGACGAATATTGCCGTACTTCGAAAAGATTAAAAATAAACAAAAAACAAGAAATGTTGTCGCCGCCAATAAATAAAACCAGCCGAATTTATCAATTAAAAAGGAATGCACCGCTGTACTGACAGCACCCAAGTTATAATCGGGCAGCTTGTTGGCAGGAATCATCCCCCAAAAAATAAATAAAGCAGCAATCGCTATTGAGAAATAAAATACGCTTGTTGTTTTTTTCATCCAATTCCTCCTTTAGTTTAGTATAAGTATGTGCCGTTGAGGATCGTGTTAGCGTTTTCGGGCGCCGGAGAAGGAAATATAAAACTTTCCAATTTTATGGTAACGAAAAAATACGGAAAAAGCAATTGATTCGTTTCGTTGTAAAAAGCATTTTCTTTGTATGAAAGCAATGATGTCGTGTAAAATAAGGTATTCATGATAGATAAGATAAATAAAGAGGGGGACAGATGCAGTGAATAGCAAAATATCTGTAATGGTAAGCATTGTGCTCGCGATGCTCGTGGCATCGATGGATACAACAATCATGAATACGACGATGCCGATTATTGCGAAAGAACTCGGAGGATTTTCTCTTTACGCGTGGTCGTTTGCCTCTTACATGATTACGACGACCGTTCTTTCTCCAATCGCCGGGAGGCTTTCCGACATTTTTGGGAGAAAGAAAGTGTTTAGCTTCGGCATTATTTTATTTCTAATCGGTTCTCTTCTTTGCGGGATGTCGCAAAATATGGTTCAGCTTGTTATATTCCGCGCGCTGCAAGGAATTGGCGCTGGTTTTATGATGCCGTTTCCTGCCATCATTGCCGGGGATTTGTTTCCAATTGAAAAGCGCGGCAAAATTCAAGCGTTTTTTACGGCGATGTGGGGGATTTCCGCCGTTTTGGCGCCGCTGTTAGGATCGTTGTTTGTCGAATACGCATCATGGCGCTGGATTTTTTATATTAATATCCCGCTTTGCTTGCTTTCCTTGCTCACACTATTGCCATATAAAGAAGTGTACGAACCAAAGCAGGCGGCGATTGACTACATCGGAGCGGCATTATTTGCGACCGCGATCAGCCTTTTTCTGTTGACGACGGTGGTCGAAAGCAACTATTGGACGTATGGCGTTATTGGCGCTGTGCTATTAGTTGTTTTTTACTTATATGAAAAAAAGCAAGCGTCTCCGCTTGTTCCATTGGCGCTCGTGCAGCATAAAACGTTAAAATGGATGAACATGAACGGGTTTGTCAGCTGTGTCGCTTTATTCGGTACATCAAGCTACATACCGCTATTTTTGCAAAATATCGTGCACCAATCGGTGTTTGTGAGCGGTGTCGCCCTTTTAGGCATGTCGATTGGTTGGATGATTGCGGCTGTACCGGCAGGAAAATGGATTTTACGTTACGGGTATCGCATTTTATTGATTATCGGAAACGTTCTTCTTGTGCTTTCTGGACTGTTGCTTGCGCTTTTAAATGAAAGCTACGGATTTTTGTACGTCTTTTTTGTCATGTTCATTCAAGGGCTATCGTTTGGATTAACATCTACCGTCGGTATCATCGGTTCGCAGCAGCTTGCCGATGCACATGAAAAGGGAATCGCGACTTCGTTTTTCATGTTTTGTCGCAATATTGGCACAGCCATTGGCGTCACGATTATGGGTGCCTTTTTAACGAAAGCGGCCGATTTTATGACAGGCATCCATCATCTGTTTTTGTTTGGTTTTATCGGCAGTATTGTCGCTTTAGTCACATCGTTGTTCATTTACGATGAGTCGGAACAAGAAAAAAATAATTTGTTTCGTTCTGGAGAGATGCTCTAAATATTTGGGTTGATATGCCGATAATAAAAAAAGAGAAGTATTTTCTATCAGGGGAATATATGGTGCAATGAACGGGGGATTTGACATGAACATGACTGTAAGAAAGAAACTGACAGCAGGATTTGGCGTGATATATTTGTTGTTAGTGATACTTGTCGGTTTTGCTTACTATGAAATTTCCACGATTGATGCTAATTATACGCGCCTTGTCCATGATAAAGTTCCAAATGTTGTTAATGTTAAACAGTTGGAAATTGCTATTCGGCGCGAACAAGGAAGCATGCGCGGCTATTTGCTTATCGGCGATGAAACATCATTAACCAACTTTACGGCAGCGCACAATGAGTATAAAAAACTAAGCAAAGAATTAGAAAAAACGTTGACAAGAACAGACACAAAAGAATTGCTCGCGAGATTGAATGAATTGGAACAGCGGTTTTACGAACTAGGACAAAAGTCGTTTCAATTGAAGAACGAAAACAATGTCGAGGCATATACACAGCTAATAGCCACGACGGGTAGAGACATTACAACGCAATTTGACACCGTGGCACAGCAGCTGACGGAAATTCAGCAAAGAGATATGAAGCAGGCGAGTGAAGCGACGACATCGGAATCTAAGGCCATTAAATCATGGATGATCATCATTGGGATAGCGGCACTTGTGCTTGGCAGCATTGTTACCTTTTACATCAGCCGCATCCTTTCCCGCCCGCTTCTTACTCTTTCTGAAGCGGCAAAACGAATTGCCGATGGCGATTTGACCGGAAAGAAAATTGTCGTTCACAACCGTGACGAAATCGGAGAACTGGCGGCATCGTTTAACCAAATGGCAAGAAATTTGCGTGATGTACTAGAGCAAGTGACGATGAGCGCCGAACAAGTCGCGTCGTCTTCTGAACAATTGACAGCAAGCGCCGAACAGACAAGCAAGGCGACGGAACAAATTGCGTTAACCATTCAAGATGTTGCCGCAGGTGTGGAAAAACAGGTGCAAAGCGTAGAAGAAACATCCGAAAAGATCGAGCAAATGTCTGAAGGAATTCAACAAATTTCCGAACGCGCACAAAACGTGTCGGCGATTGCGATGCAAACGTCGGAAAAAGCGTCGGAAGGCGTAAAAACAGTTCAAACGGCCGTCGCGCAAATGAATACAGTCAATGATACCGTTGAGCGCCTTGCAGGGGTCGTAAAAGGATTAGGAAATCGTTCTGAACAAATCGGAAAAATTACCGAAGTGATCAGCGGAATTGCTGCGCAGACGAATCTTTTGGCGCTGAACGCGGCGATTGAAGCCGCGCGGGCAGGCGAGCATGGACGAGGCTTTGCGGTTGTGGCCGATGAAGTGCGGAAATTGGCTGAACAATCGGCACAGTCGGCGCAACAAATTGCTTCGCTAATCGCGATGATTCAAGAGGAAACAAACGAAGCTGTTCAATCGATGGAAACGGTGCAAAAAGAAGTGGCGAATGGCACCGGTGCTATCAGCACATCCGGAGAAGCTTTTCGACAAATTCAGACCTCTGTTCATGAAGTTGCGGCGCAAATTCAAGACGTTTCCGCTTCCGTACAGCAAATGTCAGCTGCTGTGGAACAAGTAGCGCAATCGATGCAGCTAGTGACGCAAATTGCCGAATCCGCCGCGGCGGGAACGCAAGAAGTATCGGCGTCAACAGAAGAACAGCTTGCATCGATGGAGGAAATTTCTGCTTCGTCTGCTTCTTTGGCAAAAATGGCAGAAGACTTGCAATCACTTGTAAAACGATTCAACGTGTAGCGAACGTCCATTGCGGCGTTCGTTTCTTTTTTGTCATTTTATCACGAAAAATACATGCAAAATTTTTGTTTATTTGGATATAATAAATAAATGTACATAATGATGAAAGAAAGTAGTGAAAGTTACCGATGGGAGAGAAGCTTGTCGTCATCATCGGACCGACCGCCGTAGGAAAAACGAAGCTAAGCATTGTTTTAGCGAAACGGTTACATGGAGAAATTATCAGCGGCGATTCGATGCAAATTTATAAAGGAATGGACATCGGCACGGCGAAAATTAAACCGGAGGAAATGGAAGGGATTCCGCATCATTTGCTTGACATTAAAGAACCGTGGGAATCGTTTTCCGTCGTCGAATTTCAACATCTTGCACGTTCGCTTATTCATGAAATTTCCGAGCGTGGACGCCTGCCGATGATTGTCGGCGGCACGGGGCTTTACATTCAATCCGTCATTTATGACTACCGTTTTTCGGCGGCTCCTTCCGATGAGGCATATCGTCGCCAACTTCGGCAGATCGCCAAGGATAAAGGAGAAATGGCCCTTTACGACATGCTGAAAGGGGTTGATCCGGAAAGCGCAGCGCGGATCCATCCACGCAATATTCGCCGCGTCATCCGCGCGCTAGAAATATATCATTGCACGGGTAAGACGATGACGGAATGGCAGCAGGGACAAACAAAAAAGCTTCTTTACGATGCGGCGATTATTGGACTGACAATGAAACGTGAACAGCTGTATCGTCGTATTAATGAACGGGTAGACGAAATGCTTGCCGAAGGGCTGCTGGAAGAAGCGAAGGCATTATACGACCGCGGCATTCGCAATTGCCAATCCGTCCAAGCGATTGGTTATAAGGAGCTGTATGCCTATTTTGAGGGGCGCGTCTCTTTAGAAGAAGCGATTGAACAGCTGAAACAAAACTCACGACGCTACGCGAAGCGACAACTCACATGGTTTCGCAATCAAATGCCTGTGCAATGGTTCGATATGACCGATGTAGCAAAGTTTGACGAGAAAGCGGAGGAAATTTTTCAATACGTAGCAGGAAAGCTTCAATTAGAAGCGAATATATAAAATAGGTAGAGAGAAAAAGAGGAGGACGTCTTATGAAAAATTCGATTAACATTCAAGACCAATTTTTAAATCAATTGCGAAAAGAAGGAACACAAGTCACCGTATTTTTATTGAATGGTTTTCAGCTCCGAGGTTATATCAAAGGGTTTGACAATTTTACTGTGCTGTTGGAAGTTCAAGGAAAACAACAGCTCATTTATAAGCATGCGATTTCTACGTTCGCGCCGGAAAAAAATGTTCAATTTGAGACAGAGTAATTGTCGTGCCAAAATTGGATAGCGACGCAAACAGCAAAGTGCCCGTCAATGAAGGCGGGCGCTTTTTTACTCGTAAAAACAGATCGTGCTGAATAAAATATACAAAACTTTATTTCTTTTGAAGCTTGCGGAATCATATTTTCGGATTAAGTCCCGGACATCGTATAAAAAGGAAGCGGCAAAAAGTTGTTTTCTTGAATTTGCTGGACGGAGAGGGGAATGTTGCACAATAATGAGGGATTGGCGTTTTTCCAAGCATGCTGATGCAGGCCAGCGATTTGCTGTTCAACCATCGAAGAGGAATTTCCTGTTTGCTCCTTTCGCTTGGGCGATTGTCACGAATTGGCGATGCAGAACGTATACTGATAAAGAATAATGAAGCGGTGAAAAAGAAAGCGATGAAACGGGAAAGTGAGGTGACGCCCCATTGTCGGAATTGACGATGAACAAAGCAAAAGGGCAAATTAATGTTGTCCTCAATTCGAAAAATATTAATCATCTTGTCAAAGACGATCGGAATGAAATAATTAATTACGAGGAGCATCGCGTGTTAAAAGATATCCAAAAAGAACTGGATCAACTGATCGGGCTTGATCATGTCAAAAAAATCATTAAAGAAATTTATGCGTGGCTATATATTAACAAAGTTCGCAAAGAAAATGGGCTAAAATCGAATAAGCAGGCGCTTCATATGATTTTTAAAGGAAATCCCGGCACGGGGAAAACGACGGTGGCGCGTTTGTTGGGAAAACTGTTTTTTGAAATGAACGTTCTTTCAAAAGGGCATTTTATTGAGGCGGAACGGGCCGATTTAGTCGGAGAATATATCGGGCATACGGCAAACAAGACGAGAGATTTAATTAAAAGGGCGCGCGGCGGCATTTTGTTTATCGATGAAGCGTATTCCCTCGCGCGCGGCGGGGAAAAAGACTTTGGAAAAGAAGCAATCGACACGCTTGTAAAAGGAATGGAAGATTATTGCGATGATTTAGTTGTCATTTTGGCGGGGTATCCGAAAGAGATGGACTATTTTTTATCATTAAATCCAGGGTTGCCTTCCCGTTTTCCATTAACCATCGAGTTCCCTGATTATACGGTCGATGAACTGGTGAAAATCGCCAAACAAATGTTGCGCGAACGGGAGTACGAATTCACGCCGGAAGCGGAGCGAAAACTATATTATCATATGGAAGAAATGCTTGAGGCGAAACAGTGCGGAAAATTCAGCAACGGGCGCTATGTGCGCAACTTGATTGAAAAAGCGATTCGCAAACAGGCGGTGCGCTTGTTACACGAAGGGAAATATGATAAAAAGGAGCTAGCGCTGATCCGCGGTCGGGATCTTATAGTAGGCACGTAAGCGAGAAAGGGGAAATGGCCCTTTCTTTTTTATGCAAATAGAGGAGTTTTTGATAATGTGTAGAATAGTTACACATAAAGAAGTCGGGCGATTAATATTCATAATAGTATTTATATTTGATATTTTATTTATATTAAAACAATAAAATAATACTGATGTTTTAAAATGACAAGGGGCTATGCACATGTAGATGAAGATTGGCGAAGTAGTTTTTCCATGCTTTGCATTTCAGTGATGTGAATTCGCGGTTGTCGCCGCGCCGATGTCTCATTGTGCGGAGTTGCATTGCTGCTTTTTGCCGCGCGTTCATACGAGTGCCGTAAACATCATTGTCCATCATTTCGCCCCAAAGTTAATGCTACAAACGGTTGAATAAGAAAAAATTACGTTGTTGTTCGCCGCGCCGACGATATGGAATCTGCTTTTTGCCAAAGAAACTTAGCGATTATAATTTATCATCACTTCGCCTTGGATTGTACGGCGCCGCTCCAATGGCTCCTGTTCTTGGCAAAGAATGTAAAGAACGGTTAGGAATCGATCTTATTCAGGCATAAGGCATGATGGAAATGGGACCGGCAGTGACGTTTTTGCTGAAAGATGAGCAGCTGACAAAAGCCGGATCTGCCGGGCGCATCTGCCTAAATCATGAAGTTCGTGTCGTCAGGTCGCGGGAAGACGGTCCGTCTGACCCGGATGACGTGCTTCCGCCAGGGGAAGTCGGCGAAATTATTATGAGAGGTCCTGGCATGATAGTCGGCTATTATAACCGGGAGAAAGCAGCCACAAGGGCGATGTATAAAAAGATGGCATCATTCCGGCGATTTAAGCTGTATGGATGAAGACAGCTATTTGTATGTGGCTGACCGTGTCTATGACATGCATTAACGGCGGGGAAAACGCCTACCCGCGCGAAGCGGAAGATGGGCTATGCAAACATCATGGCGTGATCGATGTTGCTGTTGTCGGCACGCCGGATGAATAGAAGAAAAAGTCGTTGCTTTCGTGGTGAAAAAAGATCCAAGCGTTACCGCATAATATTCTAAAAATTTTTAAAATAGCGATTATCTCGCATCTTGCAACCGGCCGCGCGCTTATTATTTCGTTGGTGCTTTGCTGAGAAACGCGAGCAGGAAAATTCAAAAGTGTTTGCTCTGCGTGCAAATGAAAAACGCGACAAAAATCTGAAAGCGAGGGGATGGGATGACCGCTGCATATTTACGCGAAGAGCACCATATTTTCCGCGATGCCTTTCGCAAGTTTTTAGAAAAAGAAGCGTATCCGTACTATTCGGAATGGGAACAAAAAGGAATCATTCCCCGTTCGTTTTGGACGAAAATGGGAGAAAACGGTTTTCTCTGTCCGTGGGTCGATGAAACGTACGGTGGCTTCAATGCGGATTTTGCGTATTCGGTTGTGATTAACGAGGAATTAGAAAAAGTTGGTTCGAGTATGGTCGGCATCGGCTTGCATAACGATATTGTCGTTCCGTATCTCGCTTCTTACGGTACGGAAGAACAAAAGCGAAAGTGGCTCCCGAAGTGCGTATCCGGCGAAATCATTACAGCGATTGCGATGACCGAGCCGGGAGCTGGATCGGACTTGGCGGGGATTTCCACAACGGCGAGCAAAGACGGCGATTACTACATCGTCAACGGACAAAAAACGTTTATTACCAACGGCATTCATGCCGACTTAGTCGTTGTTGCCTGCAAAACAAATCCGGACGCCAAACCGCCGCATAGAGGTATCAGCCTTCTTGTCATCGAGCGCGATACCCCGGGGTTTACGCGCGGAAGAAAGCTTGACAAAGTCGGGCTGCGCGCGCAAGATACGGCCGAACTGTTTTTTCACGATGCGAAAGTGCCGAAAGAAAACTTGCTTGGCGAAGAAGGAAAAGGATTTTATTACTTGATGGAAAAGCTCCAGCAAGAGCGGCTTATAGTGGCGATTGCCGCGCAGACGGCGGCGGAAGTCATGTTTGAGTTGACGAAGAGATATGTAAAGCAGCGGTCGGCGTTTGGAAAGCGAATTAGCGAGTTTCAAACCGTCCAATTCCGCCTTGCCGAAATGGCGACGGAAATCTCCATCGGCCGGACGTTTGTCGATCGCGTCATTGAGGAACATATGCAAGGGAAAAGTGTGGTGGCGCACGTTTCCATGGCGAAATGGTGGATTACGGAAATGGCGAAGCGCATTGCTGCGGAAAGTATGCAGCTCCATGGGGGCTACGGGTATATGGAAGAATACGAGATTGCTAGACGATACCGCGATATCCCCGTCAGCGCGATTTACGCCGGAACAAACGAAATGATGAAAACAATTATTGCGAGAAACCTGGAGTTATAGAAAGAGGGTGACGCCGTGTTAGACGGAGTAACAGTCATCGATTTTTCCCACTACCTTCCCGGTCCGTTTGCCAGCCTCCGTTTAGCTGATTTAGGAGCAGAGGTCATCAAAATTGAACCAAAAACGGGAGATATGATGCGTTCGCTTGCGGAGGAATGCGTGTTTCGCGCAAACAATGCAAGCAAAAAAAGCATTGCCCTGGACTTAAAAAATGAACAGGATTTACAGACGGCAAAACAGCTGATCCGCAAGGCCGATGTCATTATCGAAAGCTTCCGGCCGGGAGTAATGAGACGGCTCGGTTTAAGCTACGAAGATATCCGTGCCATCAATGAAACGGTCATTTACTGTTCGATTAGCGGCTTCGGACAACAGAGCAAGTATTCTTTATTGGGAAGCCATGATTTAAATTACATGGCGATGACCGGAGTGCTGGCGCAGCTGAAAGATCAAGAAGGGCGCCCTGTTCATCCGACGATTACGCTTGCCGATTTGATCGGCAGCATCCATGCGGTCGAGCAAATCGCCGCTGCGCTATATTACCGCGAACGGACAGGAAAAGGAATGTACATTGATCTTTCGCTAGTCGATGGATTGCTATCGATGATGATGAATCATTTTGTCATCGAGCATGATACAGGGAGGAAAAACGGCATCGACGTGCTTGCCGGCACGATCGTTTCCTACCACTTGTACGAAACGAAAGACGGGCGATATGTAAGCCTTGCGGCGCTCGAGAAAAAATTTTGGGAAAACTTTTGCCATGCTGTCGAAAAACCGGAATGGATTCCGCATCATGATTCGCTCGCAAGCGAAGAAAACGAAATTTTTCAAGAGATCGTTCGCTTATTTCAAACGAAAACGCTTCAAGAATGGATCGAATTTAGCCAAACGGTGGATTGCTGCCTTGCTCCCGTACTGGAAGCAGATGAAGCGAAAACGCTGTTTGCCGCGGACAGCTATCGCAAGATGATTCATATTGCCGGTCGGCGCATAGAGGTGGCGACCCGGTATGACGAGGAGTTATGGCAGAAACGAAAACCGGCGCCATCACTCGATGAACATGGCGACCAATTGCGTAAAAAGGAGTGGTGAACGATGATGAATATGCCATTAAACATTTCAACAATGTTAGAGAGAGCGGAAATATTTTTTGCGACGAAACAAGTCGTTTCCCGTATGAAACATGGCATTGTTCGCCATACATATAAAGAAATCGGCGAACGGACAAGGCGGCTTGCCAGCGTCTTGGCTGGTTTTGGAGTTTCCGTCGGCGATCGCGTCGGGACGTTTGCTTGGAACCATCATCGTCATTTAGAAGCATATTTTGCCATTCCAGGCATCGGCGCGGTGCTGCACACGATTAACATCCGCTTGTCACCGCAACATATCGTCTATGTTATTAACCACGCTGACGATCGCGTGTTGCTCATAGACGATGACTTGCTTCCGGCAATTGAAGCAGTGAAAGAGGACATTCCAAACGTTCGCGCGTTTATCGTTATGACGGACGAAGAAGAGCTTCCAGAAACGACGCTTTCTCCTGTTTATCATTATGAAAAATTATTGGGACAAGGTGATCCGAAATTTCCATTTAAAAAAGATCTAGATGAATACCAGCCAGCTGGAATGTGTTACACATCGGCAACGACTGGATATCCAAAAGGGGTTGTATATACGCATCGCAGCACGGTGTTGCATAGCATGGCGCTTGGATTAGCAGATACAAAAGGATTATCAGAAAAAGATGTAGCGATGCCGGTCGTGCCGATGTTCCATGCCAATGCATGGGGCATGCCGTTTGCGGCGACATGGTTTGGTACGACATTGGTCATGCCTGGCCCGGCTTTTACTCCAAAAGTGCTAGCACAATTAATTGAAAGTGAGAAAGTCACCATTGCGGCGGGAGTACCGACCATTTGGCTCGGTTTGTTGCAAGAATTAGAAAAAGGAAACTATGATGTAAGCAGTTTGACGCGCATTATATGCGGAGGGGCAGCAGCGCCAAAAGGAATGATCCGCACATTTGAAGAAAAGTACAAAATTCCGTTTATCCATGCTTATGGCATGACAGAAACAAGCCCGCTTGTTCTAGTATCGCGCCCGAAAAGCTATCAGCAAGACTTGCCTTATGAGGAACAATTAGAATTGCGTGCAAAACAAGGTATTCTCGCTCCAGGTCTGGAAATGAAAGTGATTGGCAAGGACGGGGAAGTGCGCTGGGATGGGCAAGAAATGGGCGAGCTATGTTTGCGCGGTCCGTGGATTGCCGGGGAATATTATAACGATGAGCGGACAAAGGAAGCGTTCCGTGACGGATGGCTGCGCACAGGGGATGTCGTCACCGTCGATGAAGAAGGGTTTGTCAAGATTGTCGACCGCACGAAAGATGTAATTAAAAGCGGTGGAGAGTGGATTTCTTCCGTTGATTTAGAAAACGCGTTAATGGCGCATGAAGCGGTATTTGAAGCGGCCGTTGTCGCCATGCCGCATCCGAAATGGCAAGAACGACCGATTGCATGTGTTGTTTTAAAAGAAGGAAAAACGGTGACGAAAGAAGAGCTTTATGACTTTTTGCGGCCGCAGTTTACAAAATGGTGGCTGCCGGATGACATTGTCTTTATGAAAGAAATACCGAAAACGAGTGTCGGAAAATTTTTAAAACGAAAGCTGCGCGAGGAGATGCAAACCTATTATTCTAGTAAGGATGCTCAATAACAATGATGCGTCTATTGAGCGATAGACTTGATTTTGATTGGAGGAGATGTTATGGCAGAGACGATTGCTGTTGTTGGCGCTGGGGTAATGGGAAGCGGCATTGCCCAATCAGCAGCGATGGCAGGGAAAAACGTCCGTTTATATGATATTTCCGAAGCGGCGCTTGAAAACGGGCTTGCATCGATTCAACAAAGTTTGTCCCGGTTTGTGAAAGCAGGAAAATTATCCGAACAAGACGCGCAGAAAATTTTGCAGCGCATTCGTACTGGCATTGATTTGCAAGAAGCAGTGCAAGAAGCGGATGTCGTCATTGAAGCGGTGCCGGAAGATTTACCATTAAAGAAAGGTGTATTTCAGAAATTAGACCGTTATGCGAAACGGGAGGCTATTTTAGCAACAAACACATCCGAATTAAGCGTGACAGCAATTGCCAGAGCGACGACAAGGCCGGATAAAGTGATCGGCATGCATTGGTTTAATCCGGCTCCGGTCATGAAGCTGATTGAAATCGTGAAAGGAGTGACGACATCCGAAGAGACGGTAGCAGCCATCCAGCAGCTGTCCAAGGAAATTGGCAAAGAAACGGTCGTTGTTAAAGACAGGCAAGGGTTTGTCACGACAAGAGCAATCGCCGCGCATATGATCGAATGCATTCGTATGTATGAAGAAGGAGTCGCGTCCGCTGAGGATATTGATAAAGCCGTTCGCCTCGGATTGAACTATCCGATGGGCCCGCTCGAGCTGGCCGATATGGTCGGATTGGATACGATGCTGTTTGTTAGTGAAAACTTAACGGAAGCTTACGGTGACCGGTTCCGAGCGCCGCAAATTTTGCGCAAGCTCGTCGAGGCCGGACATTTCGGAAGAAAAACAGAAAGGATTTTATACGTACAACAAATGATGCAAGGAGGAAAAGCGATGCGCGAAGTTGTCATTGCCGAAGCGGTGCGCACGCCAGTCGGCAAGCGGAACGGCGTGTTCCGCAACGTACATCCCGTTCATTTAGCGGCGATTGTGCTCGATGAAGTCGTAAAAAGAGCGGGAATCGAAAAGCGGCTTGTCGAAGATATTGTGATGGGATGTGTCACACCGATTGCCGAGCAGGGCTACAATATCGGACGGCTTGCCGCGCTCGAGGCAGGGTTTCCGATCGAAGTGCCAGCCGTGCAAATTAACCGGATGTGCGGCTCGGGGCAGCAGGCGATTCATTTCGCCGCCCAAGAAATTCGCTCTGGCGATATGGACATTACGATTGCTGCCGGCGTCGAGAGCATGACGAAAGTGCCGATTTTAAGCGATGGCAACGAAAAAACGATTCCGCCGTCGCTGCATGAAAAATATGAATTTGTTCATCAAGGCATTTCCGCGGAATTAATCGCCGAAAAGTACGGGCTGACGCGCGAACAGCTGGACGCATATGCATACGAAAGCCATCAGCGCGCGATCAAGGCGCAGGAACAAGGAATATTTGATCAAGAAATCGTGCCTGTGGAAGGTTTGGATAAAGAAGGAACACCAATAATGGTAACAAAAGATGAAGGACCGCGCCGCGATACGTCTCCAGAAGCGCTCGCTTCACTAAGGCCTGTTTTTCAGGAAAACGGAAAAATTACAGCCGGCAATGCGAGTCAAATGAGTGACGGGGCGGCCGCGGTGCTATTAATGGAAAAAGAAACAGCGCGGAAGCTTGGCGCAACGCCAAAAGCGAAGATCATCGCGCAAGCGGTTGTCGGCTCCGATCCGACATATATGCTTGACGGTGTGATTCCTGCGACAAAAAAAGTGCTGCAAAAAGCGGGGTTAACGGTGGATGATATCGATTTAATTGAAATTAACGAAGCGTTTGCTCCTGTTGTCTTGGCGTGGCAAAAGGAAATTGGCGCTCCGTTTTCCAAAGTGAACGTAAACGGCGGCGCCATCGCGCTCGGCCATCCGTTAGGCGCAACCGGTGCGAAATTAATGACATCGCTCGTTTACGAACTTATACGGCGAAACGGCAAATACGGGTTGCTCACGATTTGCATCGGCCACGGGATGGCTACCGCAACGATTATCGAACGGCTGTAACAAAAACCGACGCTATCAATGCGCCGGGTTCTTTTTAGGACTGATCTATGGATTGATTCCGCAATGAACGGTGCGGAAGTTTCCAATTATATGTGTACGATAAAATTCTTAAAAGCGTGACAATAACGAATAATGTATAAAGCTCGGCGGGGGTGGAGGCAAGTTTTGTCCCGACCGCTACGCCGGCGACAATCGCCCATACCGCGTAAATCTCCGCGCGAAGCACTAGCGGTTTTCTGCCGGCGAGGATGTCGCGGATAATTCCGCCGCCGCTGCCCGTGAGCACCGCGGCAACAATCACCGCGCTGAGCGGATGGTTCATTTTTACGGCATAAAGCGCTCCTTGAATGGCAAACGCCGAAAGGCCGAGCGCATCAAAAAAATTTCCCCACCGTTTCCAATGTGCCAACGTTTTTTGCGGAAATAAATAAACGATGGTCATTGCCAATAACGCGACGAGAAACAGCGTTCCTTGCTCCCATAACGCCGATACCGGGACGCCGATGAGCAAATTGCGGATGGCGCCGCCGCCAAACGCGGTAACGATGCCAAGAATATAGACGCCAAGTAAATCATACTCTTCTTCCATCGCGACAATCGCTCCGCTAATCGCGAAGGCAATCGTGCCAATGATGCTCAACACTTCCCATGTCATACGTGCATCCCTTTCATTCTCATTGTACGGTAACAATTGTATGGTCATATAAACAGAAAATCAATCTTCATTATTTTATTATCATCACAAGCTGTATGCTCGTGATATAGCGATTTGCAATCAGATTTGTTATGATGGATGCAGGTTGAGTTATGCTGCTGATGGAAAGAAGGTGCTGCATTGAACGAACGCGAAAAAGTGATTTTAGTCGGGTGCCAGCTTCCTCATATCGATGATGAACGGTTTTTTTACTCCATGGAAGAATTAGCGTCGCTAGTGCATACGGCAAACGGCGAAGTGATCATGACTGTTACGCAAAAGCGGGAAGCGATCCACCCAGCGACATATATCGGAAAAGGCAAAGTAGAAGAACTTGTTCGCCTTGTCCAACAATTGGAACCAGATGTCGTTATTTTTAATGATGAATTATCGCCAAGTCAAACCCGCAACTTGTCAAGGCAGCTATCCGTCCGCATTATTGACAGGACACAGCTTATTTTAGATATATTTGCGCAACGCGCACGTTCCAAAGAAGGAAAACTGCAAGTAGAGCTTGCGCAATTGCAATATTTATTGCCGCGTTTAAGCGGACAAGGAACGGAGTTGTCTCGCCTTGGCGGCGGAATCGGAACAAGAGGACCGGGGGAAACGAAGCTGGAAATGGACCGCCGGCATATTTACCGGCGCATCAATGAAATTAAAGCACAATTGAAAATGGTCGCCGAACATCGCGAGCGATACCGGGAACGCCGCAAAAAAAAATCACGTTTTTCAAATTTCGCTTGTCGGATATACGAATGCAGGAAAATCGACGCTGTTTAATCGCTTGACAGACGCGGATTCGTTAGCAGAAAATTTATTGTTCGCTACCCTCGATCCGCTCACGCGAAAAATAGCGCTCCCAAGCGGCTATACGGCGCTTTTAACAGATACGGTCGGCTTTATTCAAGATTTGCCGACAACGTTGGTGGCGGCGTTTCGCTCTACGCTCGAAGAAGTCAAAGAAGCAGACTTAATTTTGCACGTTGTTGATTCATCGAATCCAGATTATTACCATCATGAACAGACGGTTTACGAATTGCTCGATGAACTAGGTGTCTCCACCGTTCCGATCATTACTGTGTATAACAAACACGATATTGCTCATAGAAGCTTTGTTCCGAGCACAAAGACGGAAGCAATCATCATCAGCGCTTTTAACGCGCATGATTTGCGCAGATTGCGGCAATTTATTGAAGAAACAATGATAAAGCAAATGATTTATTATCACGTATCGATTCCGAGCAATGAGGGGAGGCTGCTGGCTCAGTTAAAAGCGGAAACGATTTTACGAGAGTTGCATTATAATGAAAAATGCGGCATGTATGAATGTAAAGGTTATATGATGCCAAAACATCCGCTATACGGACAATTGCGACAATATCAAAAATAGAAAGGGTCATCATATGTTTACACAGTTGCGACATGGAGAAAAAATCGCTGCACTTGTGAAAGAAATCGAAGCACAAATTGCACCAATCCACAAAGAGATTGATGAACGGATCGATATCAATCAATATCGGGTGTTAGACAGTTTTCGGCGCCATAAAGTAAGTGACAGCCATTTTATTCCATCGACAGGGTATGGATATGACGACATCGGAAGAGATACACTCGAACAAATATATGCGGACGTATTTGGCGGCGAGGCGGGAATTGTCCGTCCACAAATTATTTCCGGAACACATGCGATTTCGATCGCGCTATTCGGCATTCTTCGCCCAGGCGATGAGTTGCTTTACATCACGGGAAATCCGTATGACACGTTAGAAGAAATTGTCGGCATTCGCGGCAGCGGCGTCGGTTCCTTAAAAGAATTTCATATTCATTATCAAAGTGTGCCGTTAACGCCAGAAGGACGCGTTGACTTTGATGCTGTCAAAAACGCGATTAATGAGCGGACAAAAATGATCGGCATTCAGCGATCGAGAGGATATGCGACGCGGCCATCGTTTACAATTGAAGAAATAAGCGAAATGATTTCGTTTGTCAAAGCGGTCAAACCGGACGTTGTTGTATTCGTCGACAATTGCTATGGCGAATTTGTCGAAGAAAAAGAGCCGTGCCACGTCGGTGCGGATTTGATGGCAGGATCGCTGATTAAAAATCCCGGCGGGGGGCTTGCGAAAACAGGAGGATATATCGTTGGAAAAAAACAATATGTGCAGGCATGCTCGTATCGCATGACATCCCCGGGTATCGGCGCCGAAGCGGGCCCGACTCTATACAGCTTGCATGAAATGTATCAAGGGTTTTTTCTAGCTCCCCATATCGTCGGCCAGGCGTTGAAAGGAGCGGTTTTTACGGCGGCGATGCTTGAACGGATCGGTTTAAACACGCAGCCGTCTTGGGATGCGAAGCGGACGGATTTAGTTCAATCAGTGCAATTTGACGATCCGGAGCAAATGATCGCATTTTGCCAAGCGATTCAATTTTCCTCTCCGGTAAATGCGCATTTTACCCCATACCCAAGCTATATGCCCGGCTATGAAGACGACGTCATTATGGCGGCGGGAACGTTTATTCAAGGAGCGAGCATTGAATTAACTGCGGACGGTCCGATCCGCCCCCCATATGTTGCTTACGTGCAAGGAGGATTAACGTATTCGCACGTAAAAATCGCAATTTGTACAGCGATTGATCAATTGCTCGAAAAACAATTAATTTCTTTGTAATAAAATCTAACATTATATTGACATATATTTTAACATGATATAAAATAAATCATCATAAGCGAGGAGGAATTGGCATGAATAGTAATATTCGTCGTTCCATGCCATTGTTTCCGATTGGGATAGTGATGCAATTAACAGAATTGTCGGCCCGCCAAATCCGTTATTATGAGGAGCATGGCCTTGTTTCTCCTGCGCGCACAGAAGGAAATCGCCGCTTGTTTTCGCTAAACGACATCGATCGCCTTCTGGAAATCAAAGATTTAATCGATCAAGGAGTAAACTTGGCCGGCATTAAGCAAATTTTTGCGGCGCGGCAATCGGATAAGAATGAAAAGCAAGGGGAAAAGGCCGAAAAAGTCGTGAAACAAAGCTTATCCGATGAGGAATTGCGCGAAATTTTGCGAACGGAGCTAATGCAGGCGGGGCGTTTCCATCGTGCATCACTTCGCCAAGGAGATCTCGCTCGCTTCTTTCACTAAAATAAATTTCTTTAATGAAAATTAAAATTGGGAGCCGGGGAGGAGTTAATAAATGGCAAAGTACACGAGAGAAGACATTATGCGCATCGTCAAGGAAGAAAACGTCAAGTATATCCGTCTGCAATTTACTGATATTCTTGGCACCATTAAAAACGTGGAAATCCCAATCAGCCAGCTGGAAAAAGCGTTAAACAACAAAATTATGTTTGACGGTTCGTCGATTGAAGGATTTGTCCGTATTGAAGAGTCGGACATGTACTTATATCCTGACTTAGATACGTTCGTTATTTTCCCATGGACGGCGGAAAAAGGAAAAGTAGCGCGCTTTATTTGCGACATTTATAATGCTGATGGCACTCCGTTTGAAGGATGCCCTCGCTATAACTTGAAGCGGATGCTAAAAGAGATGGAAGCGCTCGGATTTACCGCTTTCAATCTAGGCGCGGAACCGGAATTCTTCCTGTTTAAACTCGATGAAAATGGGCGCCCTACTCTTGAATTAAACGACCAAGGCGGTTATTTTGACTTGGCGCCTACTGATTTAGGAGAAAACTGCCGCCGCGATATCGTGCTTGAACTTGAGGAAATGGGATTTGAAATTGAAGCTTCGCACCATGAAGTAGCGCCTGGCCAGCACGAAATCGACTTTAAATACGCGGATGCGGTCAAAGCGTGCGACGACATTCAAACGTTTAAGCTTGTTGTCAAAACGATCGCGCGCAAACATGGCCTTCACGCAACATTTATGCCAAAACCGCTCTTTGGCATTAATGGGTCTGGCATGCACTGTAACTTATCATTATTCAGAAATAATGAAAACGCGTTTTTCGATCCGAACGCCGACTTGCAATTAAGCGACACGGCGCGCCAATTCATCGCCGGTGTGCTGAAACATGCGCCGAACTTTACGGCAGTGACAAACCCAACGGTGAACTCATACAAACGTCTTGTGCCTGGCTATGAAGCGCCATGCTATGTTGCATGGTCTGCTCGCAATCGCAGCCCGCTGATCCGTATCCCGGCTTCACGCGGAATGAGCACGCGCATTGAAGTGCGCAGCGTCGATCCATCGGCGAATCCGTATTTGGCAATGGCGGTATTGCTAGCAGCTGGACTAGACGGCATTAAAAACAAATTAACTCCTCCGGCTCCGGTGGATCGCAATATTTATGTGATGACAAAAGAAGAACGATTGGAAGAAGGAATCGTAGACTTACCAGCGACGTTGGCAGAAGCGCTCGAAAACTTGAAATCGGACGAGGTCATCGTTCAAGCGCTCGGAAAGCACTTGTTCGAACACTTTGTTGAAGCGAAAGAAATCGAATGGGATATGTTCCGAACAGCCGTTCATCAATGGGAGCGCGACCAATATATGGAACTCTATTAAAAGGCAAAAGGCTATCTCGTTTTATGCGAGATAGCCTTTATTGTTTGCTAATGTTTAATGAATGACGCGGTAGACGCCGATGACTTTGCCGAGAATCGTACAATCGCGGACGATAATCGGCTCTAAATTAGAATTTTCCGGCTGTAGGCGAATATGATCTTTCTCTTTAAAAAACCGCTTTACCGTTGCTTCGTTTTCTTCCGTCATCGCGACAACGATGTCTCCATTATCGGCGGATTGCTGTTGTCGCACAATTACGTAGTCCCCGTCTAAGATCCCCGCTTCGATCATGCTGTCCCCCATCACTTCCAGCATAAAAACATGGTCTTCCGATGAAACGAGCCGTTTTGGTAGCGGGAAATAGTCTTCAATGTTTTCGACGGCCGTGATCGGTTGGCCAGCTGTTACTTTGCCAATGATCGGCACTGAAATGACGTCGTTTGTGTCGTTTCGCACTGAGAAATCAGCGTCCAATATTTCAATGGCGCGCGGTTTTGTCGGATCGCGGCGGATATATCCTTTGCTTTCAAGCCGTGCTAAGTGCCCGTGTACGGTGGAGCTGGAGGCGAGCCCGACCGCCTCGCCGATCTCGCGGACAGAAGGAGGGTAGCCTTTTGTTTTTACCTCTTTTTTAATAAAATCCAAAATTTGCTGTTGCCGCTTTGATAATTTCGTCATCCTATACACCTCTTACCACATCATTTGCCTACATTATAGCATGCGGAATTTGAAAAAACAAACATAAGTTCGAAAATTATATTGACACAAACAAATGTTCCTCATTATAATGTGGGTAAACCGAACAAACATTCTTAAGGGGTGGGGCGATATGAAACGTATGTTTGCACATTACATGATTTTTTCAGCGCTTTTGTTTATGGTGATTGGGGCGTTTTTATACGCGAACAAGCCGATTGAAAAAGATAAATATATGGAAATTACGGTTGCGTCGGGAGATACGCTTTGGAAGCTGGCAAAGGAATATGAAGAACAACATCAACTTTCGACAACGGAATTTATCGAGTGGGTCGTCGATGTCAATCATTTGCCGAGCCAGCAAATTGTCGCCGGTGAAAAAATTGTCATTCCTGTGCTAAAATCAAAGGGAGATGAATCGTTAGTCGTCAGCAAATAAAATCGTGGGGATGATATTGCGTGAAAGCAGTTATTTATTGTCGTGTCAGCACAGATAAAGAAGAACAGGAAACATCGCTGGAACGCCAGCGGGAGGAACTGGAACGTCTTGCTGAACAGCATGGCTTTGAGGTGACCAAAGTCATTATGGAACAGGCCAGCGGCTACGAAGTAGACAGAGACGGCGTGTTTGATCTGCTTTCCACATTAAAAGAGCAGCAAATTGATGCGCTTCTCGTTCAAGATGAAACAAGATTAGGGCGCGGGCACGCAAGAATTGCGCTTCTTCACTGCATTCAAAAAGAAGGTGTGAAAATATATACGATCACCCATAACGGTGAAATGCAGCTATCGGAAGCGGATTCGATGGTACTAAACATTCTTAGCATTGTCGAGGAATATCAGCGGAAAATACATAATTTAAAAATCAAGCGTGGAATGCAGCGGGCGATTGAACAAGGATACCGCCCTGAACGAAATTTAAAGCACGTTGGGAGAAACGCGGGCAGAGAGAAAATGGATCTTCCCGTTGAAGAAATCGTTCGCCTGCGCCACAACGGTTTAACGTTTGCAGAAATCGCCGCGACATTGCGCGGATTTGGCTACGACGTTTCGAAAGCAACCGTTCACCGCCGCTACCGGGAATATATAGATTCCAATTAAGGACGTGCTATTTTCTTTGCTTTATTCTATGCGAAGGGGTGCCGGGCAAATCCATTATCCGCAACGTGTTCTTTGTTTCCCGCATTTCGTGGGTGCATGTTTTAACGCAAATGTGCGGAAAGCAAGATAGTTGCGCTTTCCGTTGATGTTGTATAAGATGGGAGAGTAGCAATACAGTGATAAGGTGGAGGAACTATGTTATCCAAACAAAAAATGGCGCGAATTAACGAGCTGGCCAAAAAGGCCAAATCATCTGGTTTAACGAAGGAGGAAACGCTTGAGCAACAGCAGCTTCGCCGCGAGTATATTCAAGCGTTTCGCGAAGCGATGGTCGATATGTTGCATTCGGTCACCGTCATTGATCCAAACGGCAACGACGTGACGCCACAAAAATTGAAAGAAAGCAGAAAACGGCGCCTGCATTAATAATATGCGAGAAAGAAAGCATTTTAAAATAGAAATGCTTTCTTTTTTATTATTTTTGATCAAGAATTTGATCAAGAATATTGTACATCTTCTTTTATTTTCTATATGATAGAATTGACACTATGTTGATGAAAGGATGAAAAGATATGGCGCATACGATCGAAGAACTAGCGATTACGACGATTCGGACATTGTCGATTGATGCCATCGAGAAAGCAAAATCCGGTCATCCGGGAATGCCGATGGGAGCGGCGCCGATGGCGTATACCCTTTGGACGAAATTTATGAATCACAACCCAAGCAATCCGAAATGGTTTAACCGCGACCGCTTCGTGCTATCGGCGGGACATGGATCGATGTTGTTATACAGCTTGCTCCATCTAAGCGGTTACGACGTTTCCATCGAAGATATTAAACAATTTCGTCAATGGGGCAGCAAAACGCCGGGGCATCCGGAGTACGGTCATACACCGGGGGTAGAAGCAACGACTGGTCCGCTCGGCCAAGGTATTGCGATGGCTGTTGGAATGGCAATGGCAGAGCGCCATTTAGCAGCTACATATAATAGAGAAAATTTTGACATTGTCAATCACTACACATATGCGATTTGCGGCGATGGCGATTTAATGGAAGGAGTCGCTTCTGAAGCGGCATCGCTAGCTGGGCATTTAAAGCTCGGCCGCCTTATCGTTCTTTATGACTCGAACGATATTTCGCTTGATGGAGAATTAAATCTTTCCTTCTCAGAAAGCGTTGAACAACGTTTTAAAGCATACGGCTGGCAATATTTGCGCGTCGAAGACGGGAATAATGTTGAGGAAATCGCCAAAGCGATTGAGGAAGCGAAAGCGGACGCGACCCGCCCGACGCTGATTGAAGTGAAAACGACCATTGGCTATGGTTCACCAAATAAAGCGGGAACGTCTAACGTGCACGGCGCTCCGCTTGGATCAGAAGAAGCAAAACTGACGAAAGAAGCGTATAAATGGACGTTTGAAGAAGATTTTTACGTTCCGCAAGAAGTATACGATCATTTCCGTCAAGTCGTAAAAGAAGCGGGCGAGAAAAAAGAAGCGGAATGGAATGAGCTGTTTGCTCAATACGAAAAAGCGTATCCGGATTTGGCGAAACAATTGAAATTGGCAATGAACGGCGAGCTTCCAGAAGGATGGGAAAAAACGCTTCCGGTATATGAAGAAGGAAAAAGCTTGGCGACGCGCGCATCTTCTGGCGAAGTGCTAAACGCGATCGCTAAAGCCGTTCCGCAGTTCATTGGCGGCTCAGCTGACCTTGCAAGTTCCAATAAAACATTAATCAAAGGCGCCGGAAACTTTTTGCCAGAAAGCTATGAAGGGCGCAACATTTGGTTTGGCGTACGTGAATTCGCGATGGGCGCGGCGCTGAACGGAATGGCGCTGCACGGCGGTTTAAAAGTGTTCGGCGGCACGTTCTTTGTATTCTCCGATTATTTGCGCCCTGCCATTCGCCTCGCCGCATTAATGGGTTTACCAGTGACGTATGTTCTTACACATGACAGCATCGCCGTTGGAGAAGACGGTCCAACGCATGAGCCAATCGAGCAATTACCGTCGCTGCGCGCAATGCCGAATTTATCGGTCATTCGCCCGGCTGATGCGAATGAAACCGCGGCGGCATGGCGTTTAGCCGTAGAATCGACCAATCAACCTACTGCCTTAGTATTAACGCGGCAAAATGTCCCAACATTGCCGAATACGGCAGAACGGGCATACGAAGGTGTGAAAAAAGGAGCTTACGTCCTATCTGAAGCAAAAAATGGCGATCCAGAAGCATTATTGCTTGCCTCCGGATCTGAGGTAAGCCTTGCGGTGAAAGCGCAGCAAGCGTTAGCGGAAGAAGGAATTCACGTTTCCGTCATCAGCATGCCGTCATGGGATCGTTTTGAAAAACAACCGGATGAGTATAAGCAGCAAGTGCTTCCAAATACCGTCAAAAAACGTTTAGCGATTGAAATGGCAGCTTCGCTAGGCTGGGAGCGTTATGTCGGCGATGAGGGCGACATTTTGGCAATCGACCGCTTCGGCGCTTCCGCACCAGGGGAAAAAATTATAGAAGAGTACGGCTTTACAGTAGAAAACGTAGTAAAACGAGTAAAAGCATTGCTGAAAAAATAGTGATGAAAAAGCTGTCTCCATATGAAAAGGAGACAGCTTTTTATATTGGCAAATCGACAAAGTTAGTGAAAAAATTTTTCCGTTAATTGACATATTTTTTTCTCTCTTTTTTCTATAATAAAAAATAACAAGGTGGAAACGGGGGATGGAAAATGGTACGGTATTGGATTTATTTGTTAAACGAAGAAGTGGCAGGCCATTATCGCGATCGAACAGAAAAGATTGTCGAATTATTGCGGGAGCACCAATGCGCCAAAGCGCCGTTTAAGAGCATTTATCGAAAACAAGTGGAGTTTATTACGGAACGCCTCTCTTTTTCAAGATTAGAATTGGGGCTTAAAGAACATTTTTCAGGAAACGTCGGGAAAAATTTAGAGCGCAACATGTTTGTACTGCAAAACGAGGTCGGAGATGAAGCGCTATTAATTGTGCAAAAACGCCGCCTTCTTCTCGTTGCCGACAGTCCGTTGGTCACCAATGACATTTGCCAAGCGCTCGCGCTCATTTCTCCTTCCTTTCTGGCGGTAGATGCCCATTTTGGCGACTATGGATGGCTTACTGTTTCTCCTGATGGAAGAAAATTTGCGTAAATAAAAGATTTTTGCAAGGAAATATTGTATAATACCACATTGTTTAGTACACTGTTAAATAGACAACACGAAGGAGGAAATAGTAGTATGGGGACAACGATTCTCGTTGGCATTCTAGCGCTTATTGCGGGAACGGCGCTAGGATTTTTCATTGCTCGCAAGACGATGATGAACTATTTAAAGAAAAACCCGCCTATTAATGAGCAAATGATTCGGATGATGATGATGCAAATGGGGATGACGCCATCCCAGAAAAAAATTAACCAAATGATGAAAATGATGAACAATCATCTAAAATAAACATCGGACAGGCACTCGAACGGAGTGTCTTTTTATTTAAAAAAATAATATTTCAAAATTTTTTTGTTTTTGTTACAATAGTATAACGCATTTTCCGTTATGATGGGAGAGGTTCGATGACAGTATTTCGCGACTTATTTTGGTTTTTCCGTCAAGAGAAAAAAGCGTATATCGCAGGAATTATCGCGCTTGTGATCGTTGCATTTCTCGAGACGATTCCGCCGAAAGTAATCGGAATGGTGATTGACCATATAAAAGAAGGAACGATAACAAAAACCATCCTTATGCGCTGGATGGCCGTTTTGCTCGTCGTTGCCGTCGTCTCATACGTGTTGCGCTATTGGTGGCGCATTTTAATTTTTGGTTCGGCCGTGAAACTATCGCGGCAGCTTCGCAATGAGCTGTACACCCATTTTACGAAAATGTCACCATCTTTTTACCACAGAAAGCGCATTGGCGATTTGATGGCGCATGCGACAAACGACTTGCAAGCGATTCAGCAAACAGCCGGAAGCGGGATATTGACGCTTGTCGATTCATTGACGCTAGGCGGCTTCGTGCTGGCGACGATGGCGTTTACGATAAGCTGGAAATTGACGGTCATTAGTTTATTGCCGATGCCGGTGATGGCGATTGCGACAAGCCGCTATGGCACGCTTTTGCATCAGCGGTTTTTAAAGGCGCAAGAAGCATTTTCTTCCTTAAACGGCAAAGTGCAAGAAAGCATTAGCGGAATTCGCGTGATTAAAGCATTTGGCTATGAACGGGACGACATTGAATCTTTTCGCGCGCAATCGGAAGATGTCGTCGCGAAAAATATGGCAGTTGCGAGAATTGACGCTCTGTTTGACCCGACGATTTCTTTGCTCGTTGGCATTTCGTTTTTTTTAGCTGTTACGTTCGGTGCGAAAATGGTGTTGGCCGGCGAATTAACGATCGGCGAGCTCGTATCGTTTACCACCTATCTCGGCTTGTTAATTTGGCCAATGTTGGCATTCGGCTGGCTGTTTAACATCGTCGAACGCGGGCGGGCATCGTATGACCATGTTCGCCAGCTGCTTGCCGAAAAAGAAGAAATTCCAGAAGCAGAAAACGCAATCGCCACTCCTCCAACTGGAGATATTGTTTATGACATTCAACAGTTTACGTATCCAAACGAAACGGCCGCTGTGTTGCGGAATATTCGCTTTCGCTTGCGAAAAGGCGAGACGCTCGGCATCGTCGGAAAAACAGGAGCGGGAAAGACGACGTTGCTGAAGCTGTTGCTTCGTGAGTTCGACCAATACGAAGGAGAAATTCGTTTTGGCGGTCGTGAGATTAGCGAATACACATTACATGCGCTTCGCTCGTCGATCGGCTATGTTCCGCAAGACCATTTCTTGTTTTCGGCGACAGTGAAAGAAAATATTGCGTTTGCTTGCCCGGAGGCGGATGAAGAAGAAGTGAGAAAAGCAGCGAAATTGGCAAATGTTCATGAGGACATCGAACAGTTTCCCGACGGTTATGAGACGATCGTTGGAGAAAGAGGTGTTTCGCTTTCCGGCGGGCAAAAGCAGCGCATTTCGATCGCCCGCGCTTTGCTGTTAAATCCGGAAGTGCTTATTTTGGATGATTCGTTGTCAGCGGTGGATGCCAAAACGGAAGAGCGGATTTTGACAGCTTTAAAAGAAAATCGTGCTGGAAAAACGACGATTGTTACTACACATCGGCTCAGCGCGGTTCAGCATGCGGATTTAATTCTTGTATTGGAAGAAGGGCGCATTGCGCAAATGGGAACACATGAAGAACTCATGAGAGAAGGCGGCTGGTACCGCGATATGTATGAACGGCAACGGCTTGAGTCACTGGTCGAACGGGGAGGAAAAGCATGAACAATAAATCGTTAACGCCAAAAGAACAATGGCAAGTGTTATGGAGATTGCTATCGTACATGAAATGGTACAAACAAGAAACGATGATCGCTTTTGTCTTGCTGGTGTTGGCGACGGCGGGAGAGCTTTTCGGGCCGTATTTAGTAAAAATATTTATTGACGATTATTTAACGCCGCGGCGCCTTGATTTTGCGCCTTTGTTTTGGCTCGCTCTGGCATATATCGTTGTTTTGCTCCTCAAAACGTTCATTTCTTATTTTCAGCTCGTTCAATTTCAAGAATTGGCGCTGAAAGTTATTCAGGAATTGCGGATGGACGTGTTTACGAAAGTGCACCAGCTCGGGATGCGCTATTTTGATCAGACGCCGGGCGGCAGTATCGTATCGCGCGTGACGAACGATACGGAAGCAATCAAAGATATGTTTGTTAGCGTACTCGCCGCGTTTGTGCAAAACGGCGTATTTGCGATTGGCGTCTTTGTCGCGATGTTTTCGTTAAACGCACGGCTCGCCGCATATTGTTTATTTATTTTGCCGGTGATGATTTGGATAATGAAATTGTATCGCCATTACAGTTCGATTTTTTATAAAGACATGCGTGAACGCCTTAGCGAATTAAACTCGAAACTAAATGAATCGCTGCAAGGAATGGCGATTATTCAAGCGTTTCGCCAGCAAAAACGGCTTCGCGAAGAATTTGCGCAAATTAACGACAAACATTACGCTGCAGGAGTGAAAAACATTAAAATCGATGGTTTGTTATTGCGTCCTGCGGTCGATTTCGTTCACATCGTCTCGATTATCGTCATTCTGAGCTTTTTTGGAATTTCCGCGATGGAAAATCGGGTCGAAATCGGGGTGCTGTATGCGTTTATCAACTATTTGGCCCGTTTTTTCGAACCAGTGACGCAAATGATGACGCGCCTTTCCCTATATCAGCAGGCCATCGTTTCCGCCTCTCGTGTTTTTGCGCTTCTTGATCACAAGGAGCTGGCGCCGAAGAATGCAAAAACGCCGAAAGCATTGATTACGGAAGGCAGAATCGAGTTTCGCGACGTTAGTTTTTCGTATGACGGGAAACGCGATGTTCTCAAGCATATTTCGTTTGTCGCCAAACCGGGGGAGACAGTCGCACTTGTTGGGCATACCGGCAGCGGAAAAAGTTCGGTGATTAATTTGTTGATGCGATTTTACGAATTTGACCGCGGCGATATTCTCATTGACGGTGTATCGATCCGCGATTACACGAAAGAGGAGCTCTGTAAAAACATCGGCCTTGTGCTGCAAGATCCGTTTTTGTTTTATGGCACCATTAGCGACAATATTCGCATGTACAATCAATCGTTAACGGATGAGCAAGTGAAAAGTGCCGCTCGTTTTGTGCAAGCGGATTCGTTTATTGAAAAACTCCCTAGTAAATACGAACACCAAGTGGTAGAAAGAGGTTCTACTTTTTCGAGCGGGCAGCGGCAGTTAATTTCGTTTGCTCGAACCATTGCGGCAAACCCAAAGATACTTGTGCTGGATGAAGCGACTGCCAACATCGATACGGAAACAGAAGAAGCGATTCAAGAGGCGTTGGCGAAGATGCGGAAAGGGCGAACGACGATTGCGATTGCCCATCGGCTTTCCACGATTCAAGATGCTGACCAAATCCTTGTTCTTCATCGCGGGGAAATTGTCGAGAGGGGAACGCATCAGGAGTTGCTGGCGCAAAAAGGATTATATTATAAAATGTATTTATTGCAAAACGGGCTAATGAATGAAGAATATGTGTAAAGAGAAAGAGCGCCTCTCGTGTTACGGGCGAGGAGCGCTTTTTTGCTTATCGTTTTGTTTGTTATACATGTTTAAAAGCGAATCGAGCTCTCGACTCACTTGGATTGCAACAGTCGAATTCAACCCATTTTTTGTGACTACTTCAATCAATTCCATGCGCTTTTTTTCAATTAAAGTTAAAATTTCGCAGTTTGACACAGAGGACAAGTCCTTTCTTTCAAAATTGATAGAGGTGTACTTTATACTATTTTACCAATAAATTCAAAAAAAGAAAAATAGGTAAGCTTAAGCTTGAACATTTTGCTTCTTATGCACAATAATAAATATGTGATCCCTTTTCGTTGATGAAGCCTGAAAATTGTGTAAAAAGCGATGTTATTTTCCAGTGATCAAAATTCACTGAACGGAAAATGGATTTTATATTTTGCAGTGACGTAATGAGCAGTAAAGGCAATTCGCTATTTGCCGCCGACGGTCGAAAATTTTGATAGAAAATGGAAAATAATTAAGTTGCGCTTTGCGAAGAAAGCGTGTTGTTCGTAGATTACTAATAGTTGTATTTTTGCTACAATAAAATAAAAATACATAGGGGTTGGATTCAATGACTGATGTCAATCTATTTTTGGCTTTTGGTGCCGGCTTTTTATCGTTTATTTCTCCGTGTTGCCTGCCTCTATACCCGGCATTTTTGTCATATATTACCGGCGTATCGGTTAGTGACCTTAAGACGGAGAACGCGATGATGCAGCGGCGGAGTTTAT
Source organism: Parageobacillus sp. KH3-4 (assembly GCF_022846435.1). Classification (NCBI taxonomy): domain Bacteria; kingdom Bacillati; phylum Bacillota; class Bacilli; order Caryophanales; family Anoxybacillaceae; genus Parageobacillus; species Parageobacillus sp. KH3-4. Next base: position 2,480,958 of record NZ_AP025627.1, on the reverse strand, counting down.
TGCATACACTATTTTTCCTGCTCGGTTTCTCTCTTATATTCATTTCCATTGGTTTTGGAACATCGCTTGTCGGCAGATGGTTTAGCGAATACCAAGATTTTATTCGGCAAATTGGCGCGATTCTTATTGTTATTTTTGGCCTTGTGATTGTCGGAATATGGAAGCCGGCTTTTTTAATGAAAGACCGCCGTCTTTCGTTTCAAGAGCGGCCTTCTGGCTACTTCGGCTCGATCATTATCGGCATGGCTTTTGCGGCTGGTTGGACGCCGTGTATGGGTCCGATTTTAGTGTCAGTCATTGCGCTGGCGGCGACAAACCCAAGCTCGGGAATGTTGTATATGCTTGCCTATTCGCTAGGATTTGCTGTTCCGTTTTTTATCCTTTCGTTTTTTATCGGAAAATTGCAATGGATTCGTCGCCATAGCGAAAAAATGGTAAAAATCGGTGGATATGTGATGATTGCGATGGGAGTCGTTCTGTTTTTTGATTGGATGACAAAAATCACTGCGTACACGACGAGAATTTTTGGAGGATTTACTGGTTTTTAAATTAGTTTTATTAAGGGGAGTTAAGGGGTTATGGCGAAAATTCTTATTGTTGATGATGCGAAATTTATGAGAATGACATTATCCAATATTTTAAAAAAAGCGAACCACGAAATTGTTGGAGAAGCAGAAAATGGGAAAGAGGCAGTGGAGTTATATCGGTCGCTAAAACCGGATATCGTCATCATGGACATTACGATGCCCGTGATGAATGGGCTCGAAGCGCTGCGCGCGATTAAGCGAGAAGATGCGAATGCGAAAATCGTCATATGTTCAGCAATGGGACAGCAGCGCATGGTGGTGGAAGCGATCGAAGCGGGAGCGGCTGATTTTATCGTGAAGCCGTTTGAAGAAAACCGTGTGATGGAAGCGGTGGTTCGTTTATTATCATAAACAATAATTGGTATGCAACCATTGCTGCTTTTTGTTATAATACAATTATCATAAAACTTGAATGAAGAGGATGATGCGTTTGGCAATCGCAAGTTCGATCATCGCAGTATTCATGGCATTGCTCATTTTGTTTGTGAGAATGAAAGCATCGAAAAAACCGACAAACGCCAAAAAAATTATTTTACCGCCGATATTTATGAGCACCGGGGCTTTGATGTTCATCGACCCAGTATTTCGCGTGACAAAAGGAGAGCTTATCGAGGCGGTTGTATTAGGCTTGTTTTTTTCCATTTTTCTCATTAAAACGTCGAAATTTGAGATAAAAAACGGCGCTATTTATTTAAAACGTTCGAAAGCGTTTATCTTCATTTTGGTCGGTTTGCTTGCCATCCGAATTGGCTTAAAATCGTACTTAGGAAGAACGATTGACTATCGCCAATTAAGCGGAATGTTTTATTTGCTTGCATTTTCGATGATTGTGCCATGGCGCATTGCGATGTATGTGATGTATAAAAAATTGGAACGGCGCTTAAAATACCAATCGCCCATTTTGACAACGTAATGGAAAAAGCGGGAATGCGTTTCCCGCTTTTTTTCTTTGCCCTTGAGCTTATATGGACGAGAAGATGAGGTTATCTAACTTATTTGTTCTGCAGCAAATGTTCATAAGGAGTAATATTAATTTGTTTTTCCTTCAATGTCTTGATTAAAAATTTATGGTCGCGTTTTGGCGTTGCCATAATGTAGCCGCGAATAATTAAATCTCTTGTAATTCGCGAAGCGTTTTCTTGAAGCGCGAGTTCCCCGATTTTTCCAGCGATTTTTTGGCGGGCGACGTCGCGAAACAATTCCGGAACCGGCTTTACTAATTCTTCTAAAAGCGCTTTTTCTTCCTCGCCCCATAAATGCCGCGTCTGCTCAATGTAATATTCTTGCCAGTCTAATTCCGATTTCCCGTCTTCTTTTGGCAGCCGTTTTAAAAATTTGCGGAACATAAAAAAACCGCCGATCGACATAATGACAAGCAAAAACACAGTCCAAAACAATATAAACCAAAGAAACCAACCTGTCAGCATCATTCCCACCTCAACGAATTACAATCTATCAATCATTATTGCGAAAAAAGCGGTTTTTGGCAAGATAAGCGTATTTTTATCGCGTTGTTACGAAAATGTAAAGTAAATGTAAAGAAGCGTTGCAATCCCTGGTACACCAATGGTTCAACAGCAGTCGCCACAATAAAATGGAAATGGTGACCAGTGATATCTATCTATAAACATGCTACTCTATTAAAGGCAAACGACAAACGAAAAAGCAACGTTGAGGTGGTTGCGATGATTAGAAAAACGTTTGCGACACTTGCAGTAGTCTGCTGTATGGTTGGCGGATTTTCCTCCTATTCGACAAATGCCGCAACAACGTATACATACTATAAGGTGAAGAAAGGCGATACGCTTTACAAACTTGCTAAAACATATAAAACAACCATTTCTGCGCTAAAATCATTAAATCGTCGAAAAAGTGATGTTCTTGTTGCTGGTGAAACCATTAAAGTGCCGCTACTTGCCGCAGCTTCCAGCGCAAAACCGAAAGCAAGCTCTTCTTCCCAAAAACGGACGATTTCGATTAGCGCTGAAGAACGAAAATTAATGGCGCAGCTTGTCCATGCGGAAACCGGCTTCAGCGAGCCGTTTGCCGGAAAAGTGGAAGTGGCGCTCGTTATTTTAAATCGCGTGAAACATCCCGCTTTTCCAAAAACGATTAAAGGCGTCATTTATCAAAAAACAAGATCAGGCTATGCATTTGTTCCTGTAAAAACGGGAAAACTAACGCGCATTCAGCCGACGAAACAAGATTATGCTGCGGTAGATAAAGCACTATCGCTATTCCCGAACGACCGCCGCGGTTCGCTCTACTTTTATAATCCAAAAATCACAAAAGATAAATGGATGCTATCAAGACCGGTAACGATTCGGATTGGGAATCATGTATTTGCGAAATAAACGAGAATCTCCACAACCGTGGAGATTCTCGTTTTTTGTATAGGATAGTAGGGGATGTGAGAAATGAAGAGAGTAGCAAAACATGAAAAGTCTAATGGAGGGAAAAGAGAAAAATGGATAAGTGCCCAACAACTAGCGGATGGATGCATTGCAACTGACGCAAAATCGATTCCGCTGAATATTGATTTGCCTCCGTTACATGAACGAACTGTGGAGAAACGGCAATACCTTATTTCCGTTTTTTCATGAAAAGGCGGTTCGGCTTGGGAATCGGGATAAAATTTGTCAATGCAAACAATTATGGTACAAAGTCAACAGCAAGAGCTTGTCCATCGATGTTTAGCAAAAAACGAGTGCCTGTATGAATGAAAAATCTGTTCATTTCCAGTTATTAGTTTCTCTCGTTTATCATGATCGCGTACCGGTTTGTATCGTTTGCACTTTCGTCTTTACTTATATGGATTTCTAGAGTTGGAGCGGAAAAATAGGCGCAAATTTGTTTATGTTGAAGCGGAAACGGCAGAGGAATAGTTCGCTGTTTACAAAGTGCTTTTTCTTTATGAATTTGGATTATGATCGCGTTTGTTTCACACATAACGGTTAGTTGTTCTTTTAGACAGCTAGGAAGTTCCGCTTCTATAATGTAATGAGCGTCCGTTTCAAAAACGTCAATGCGAAATGTCTTCTCATCTAATTCGCATGTAAACGATTCGCCGCATAACAAATCAAGCCATTTATGCAACTCATTTTGCTCAGTTTTTTTCCCGTTTTCCAAGAAAATGCTCCCCCGCATTTCGAAATAATCTTGCCGTTGTTTATTGTATGAATGAACACGGAAAAGGTTCGCGGCGGGAGCGGAAAATCATCTTTATTACATATCGTGGCTGGAATGATGTTTTTGCCGCGTGTGATTGCGGTTTTTTACTTTTTTGGACCCGCTTAGCGGTTCCGGCTGTCCCGGGTTGTCGCCTTTTGCCGCGTTTTTGCGCATGTCTGTACTTGTGTTTTTATTGGCCATGCCCCTTCCCTCCTTTTGTTATTAGCATGCCGGCATCTTCCTTAATTATTCGCGGTATAATTCAGACCATGTTTGAAACGATAAGTAATGAATAACTGCCATTGACGAAGGAGGAAGGCAATCATATGGCTTATCATAAAACGAAACAAGAAGCGTTTCAAGCGGCGCAAAAGGCAACGATGGAAGCAAAAGAATGGCACGATCATTTGGTGCGCGACCAAGCCGATTACGGACATCAATTAAGCCATTTAAAGCAAGAGGTGAACGAAGCGTTTGCACAAATTAGCAACGCGATGGAAGTCGCCTCGGAAAAACAACGGATGCAGCTCGAGAAGTTTCGCAACGACTTGCAAGCGATTGTCGATGAAGTGAATGAAATACAATCATAAAGGGAATGTCATCATCCGGCATTCCCTTTTGCTTGCGATGAAAAAAAATGCAAGGCTATTGGTTCTTTTTTCTTTTTTTATTGTTTTGGCGCTGTGCTTCTGTCAATGGCTCGTTGGAAAATTCTTCGTTGTAGCCGGCTCCCATTCCTTGTGCGCTCGCCGCGTTCATGCCGGGAATGACGTGATTGGCTTTTCGTTTGCCCATTATTTTCACCTCCGGTACTAGTTTGCGGCTGAAAGATGACTTTATGCTCCTTTAGAAAAAGGGATAATATGACGAAACCTTCGAAATTCTATTTACAACTTATCTTCCTTATAATAAGATAAAAACGTACCAAATTTTACGGGTGTTGGGAGAATTCGTGCTATTTTTTCGACTTTGTTGCGAAAAAATAGTATAGTATGTAATGAGGGGGTAATACATATGGCAAAACAAGACGTTTTCAACGCCCGCTCTTCATTTGAAGTAAACGGTAAAAAATACAACTATTACCGTTTGCAAGCGCTTGAAGAAGCAGGGATCGGCAACATCTCCCGTTTACCGTACTCGATTAAAATATTGCTAGAATCGGTACTTCGGCAAGTAGACGGGCGCGTCATCACAAAAGAGCATGTCGAAAACCTTGCCAAATGGGGAACGCCGGAGATAAAAGACATCGATGTTCCGTTTAAGCCGTCGCGTGTTATTTTACAAGACTTCACTGGCGTACCAGCTGTCGTTGACTTGGCATCGATGCGCAAAGCGATGGCGGACATGGGTGGAGATCCATATGAAATCAATCCAGAAATTCCGGTTGATCTTGTTATCGACCACTCTGTACAAGTCGATAGAGCCGGAACAGACGATGCGCTAGAATACAACATGAATTTAGAGTTTCAGCGCAACGCGGAGCGCTACAAATTTTTAAAATGGGCGCAGAAAGCGTTTAACAATTATCGCGCTGTTCCGCCGGCAACCGGAATTGTTCACCAGGTAAACTTAGAATATTTGGCGAATGTCGTTCATACGGTCGAAGGGGAAAACGGCGAATACGAAGCGTTTCCAGACACTTTAGTTGGCACGGACTCCCATACGACAATGATTAACGGCCTTGGTGTTCTCGGCTGGGGAGTCGGCGGAATTGAAGCAGAAGCTGGCATGCTTGGACAACCTTCCTACTTCCCAGTGCCGGAAGTGATCGGTGTTCGTTTAACCGGAAAACTGCCAAATGGTACAACGGCGACGGACCTTGCTTTAAAAGTAACGCAAGTGCTTCGTAAAAAAGGAGTTATCGGTAAATTCGTCGAGTTCTTCGGGCCGGGCGTAGCGACATTGCCGCTTGCGGACCGCGCAACGATTGCGAACATGGCGCCGGAATACGGTGCGACATGCGGCTTCTTCCCGGTGGATGCGGAAGCGCTTGACTATTTGCGCTTAACCGGCCGCGATGAACATCATGTTCAAGTGGTAGAAGCCTACTGCAAAGCAAACGGCTTATTCTACACTCCGGATGCGCCAGAGCCAGTGTTTACGGATGTAGTCGAAATTAACTTATCCGAAATTGAAACTAACCTGTCCGGACCAAAACGCCCGCAAGACTTAATTCCGCTTTCGAAAATGAAACAATCGTTCCGTGAAGCGGTAAAAGCACCGCAAGGAAACCAAGGCTTCGGCTTAACGGAAGCGGATCTTAATAAAGAAATTACCGTAACGTTAAACGGCGAAGAAGTCAAAATGAAAACAGGCGCCGTTGTCATCGCCGCGATTACAAGCTGTACGAACACTTCGAACCCGTATGTATTGATCGCAGCTGGCTTATTGGCGAAAAAAGCGATAGAAAAAGGATTGCAAGTTCCGAAATATGTAAAAACATCGCTCGCGCCGGGTTCGAAAGTCGTAACTGGTTATTTGCGGGATTCCGGATTGCTTCCATATCTTGAAAAACTCGGCTTTAACATCGTCGGCTACGGTTGTACGACATGTATCGGTAACTCTGGGCCACTTGCACCAGAGCTGGAAAAAGCGATTGCAGAAAACGACTTGCTTGTGACAAGCGTGCTTTCCGGAAACCGTAACTTTGAAGGTCGGATCCATCCGTTAGTAAAAGGCAACTACTTGGCGTCGCCTCCGCTTGTCGTCGCTTATGCGCTTGCAGGTACGGTTGACATTGACTTGTTAAACGATCCGATCGGCAAGGATAAAGACGGCAATGATGTATACTTCAGCGATATTTGGCCGTCGATGGAAGAGGTCAAAGAAGTCGTTAAACAAGCGGTTGACCCAGAATTGTTCCGCAAAGAATATGAGCGCGTGTTCGACGGAAATCCGCGCTGGAATGCAATTGAAACGACGGATGAACCGCTTTATCAATGGGATGAAAACTCGACATACATCCAAAATCCGCCGTTCTTTGAAGGATTGTCGCCAGACGTGCGCAAAGTCGAGCCGCTTAAAGGTTTGCGCGTCATTGGCAAATTCGGCGATTCTGTCACAACTGACCATATTTCGCCAGCCGGAGCGATCGGCAAAAACACGCCAGCCGGTCAATATCTCATCTCGAAAGGCGTCGAGCCGAAAGATTTCAACTCTTACGGGTCTCGCCGTGGCAACCATGAAGTGATGATGCGCGGCACGTTTGCGAACATTCGCATTCGCAATCAAATCGCCCCTGGCACAGAAGGCGGCTATACGACTTACTGGCCGACAGGAGAAGTCACGACAATCTACGATGCGTGCATGAAATACAAACAAGACGGCACGGGGCTTGTTGTTATTGCCGGCAAAGATTACGGAATGGGCAGCTCCCGCGACTGGGCGGCAAAAGGAACGTTCTTGCTTGGTATTAAGACGGTTATCGCGGAAAGCTTTGAGCGCATTCACCGTTCAAACCTTGTGCTAATGGGCGTATTGCCGCTGCAATTTAAAGAAGGGGAAAACGCAGAAACGCTTGGTTTAACCGGCAAGGAAGTGTTTGAAGTGCATATTGACGAGAACGTCAAACCGCGCGACCTTGTCAAAGTGACAGCGACAAATCCAGATACGGGCGAGAAAAAAGAATTTGAAGTCATCGTCCGCTTCGACAGCGAAGTTGAAATCGACTACTATCGCCATGGCGGAATTTTGCCAATGGTGTTGCGCGAAAAGCTCGCAAAAGCGAAAAAATAATCGGAACATAACGAAGCAGGCTCTTGGGAAGCAAGAGCCTGCTTTATTATTTTGTATTCGCTTTTTTTGCCGCATTTTCTAGTTTGCTTTTCGGATCCGGGGTGAATGACGCATCTTGACCGAATCCTTGTGGATTGACGCCAGGGGCTTTTGTCCCGCGATTTTTGCCGCCATCCTTCGCCATCGCGCTCTCACCTCCGAATATAGTGTTTCCGTTATCGCGCAAAATATAAAAAGACACCAAAAAGCGTCCCTAATTCAAATATTGCAAAAATTTAGTGCATTACACGCCGTTTCGCGCGCCACCATTTTTTGAATATGAACGCAGCGGGAAGTTCCGCGAAAATCATTCCGAACAAAATGCCGATGCAGCCGATGAGCGCAGAAGCCGTTAGCCGTTCTCCCGCCCATATGTACGCGGTAATCGCCGCAAATACCGGTTCCATCGCAAAAATAAGGGCGACACGAGTGGCCGTCGTATATTTTTGAAAGTTTGTTTGAATGAAAAACGCCGCCGTTGTCGCAAGCAATGACGTAATGAGAAGCGCCGTCCATACTTCTCGCTTTTGCAAAATTGCCGCATTCCATATTTGTGTTTCGTCTTCAAAAAGAAACGCGAAAATCGTACACATCGCCGCCACGGTGAAAATTTGCGTCATTGTCAATAACACGGACGAATAGTGTGCCGAATATTTTCCCGTCACAATAATGTGCATCGCAAACGAAATCGCGCAAAAAAAGACAAGTACATCTCCACGGTTGAATGTCCACTTGCTGTCGCCAATCGTTAAAAAATAGAGGCCGGCTGCTGCCGTCACCGCACCAATGATGGCATTGACCGATGGCTTTTGTTTAAGAAAAAGAAAAGAAAATAACGGCACGAGTACGACGCTGAGCCCAGTGATAAATCCTGCTTTTGACGAGGTCGTATACAGCAAGCCGATCGTTTGCAACGCATAGCCGCTAAATAACCAAAGCCCCATCCATATACCGGCGCGGATAAGCGGCAATGTATAATGGCGAAAAAGAGAGCGGTGGAAAATAACCAGCCATGCAAGTAAAAACAATCCTGCTAGACTAAAACGAACCGCATTAAAAGAAAGCGGCTCAAGAAAAGCGAGCGCGTTTTGCACAACAACGAATGTTGTTCCCCAGACGAACGTGACGGCAAGAAGGCTGGCGTCAGCTACCAATCTTTTTTTCAAGCCAATCCCCCCGTTTGCTTCACTATTCTTTATTTTCCATGCAATCGAACGGTAGTGTACCATAATTTGCCGAAAAAGGACATACTTTTTTACAAAAATGGGCGGTGGAAGACACGTACAAAAAACATTGATACAGCAGGAAAATCTGCATAATAATAAAGAAAAAAGATCGCTGCCCAGTACTTCTTGGATCATCGAAAAACGAATTGATTTTTGTGGTTTTTACATAACTTTCAAAAATTAATCAAAAATCGTTGCTTCACATGTTTTTTTCACTATATTGTATAATAAAAATGAAAGTATAGATTGTACACGGAATTGATTACGGAAGGGTGACGATGGCTTGGACGTCATGATCGAGTGGACGTATATTACGCCGAAAAAAGGCGAGGTAGTGCTTACCTCCGATTTTTTACCTGCTGATGAAGCTCTCCGATTAGCAGAAGATTTTGAAAAAACGGGCCGCGTCAAAAAACTGTGTTTTATTGACGTCAATAATGTTGCATGGTCGAAAAAAGAATTAAACAAGCTACTAAAAGAAATAGAAACAGAACCGCATGATGTCATTGCTTATTTTGATGGCGGTTTTGACAACGACACGTCGCAGGCCGGAGTCGGAGTGGTGATTTACTATAAACAAAACAACGAACAATATCGATTTCGCGCCAACCGCCAGCTTGATGCGCTAAAGTCGAATAACGAAGCGGAATACGCCGCGTTCTGGTTTTTAATGCAAACGCTTGAGGAACTCGGCGTCCATCATTTGCCTGTTATTTTCCGCGGCGATTCGCACGTTGTGCTGAAGCAGCTAGCCGGTGATTGGCCATGTTTGGAAGATGACTATAACGCATGGTTGGACCGCATTGAAGAAAAAATCAACGAACTGGGAATTCAGCCAATTTATGAGCCGATTTCACGCAAACAAAATAAAGAGGCTGACCAGCTCGCTCGTCAAGCGCTGGAAGGCCAAACGATTACCAGCATGATGGAACTTACGGAGGAAGGGTAGGCATGAAATGAGAGAGAAAAAGGCAAACAAACGAAAGGAAATATTAGACAAACTGAACGAGTTGCATCAAACGTATTGCGAAGGATGCTTTTTAAAGAGCACGTTTCGAAAAGAATACGGCAAAACGTACGCGCAATCTTTCTGTATTAACCAATGCACGGTTGGAGAGAAAATGCGGCAGTACGGAGCTATGTTGCTGGCGACGACTTCCCGCTCGACAAAATAGCTGAAAAGGGGACTTCGCAAAGAAGAAAGGAAGCCCCTTTTTTTAACGCGTTGTTCAGCGCAACGCCTCGTTTAATTGGTGTTCGGCATTGGCAAGCTTCTGCTCATAATGCGATAAAAATTCTTCATCGACGCCGGTTGCTTGCCGGCGGGCGCGGGAAAGCTGGGCATGCGCGTTGGCGACCGCTTGTTTGGCGCCTTCAAGCATGTCTTTGTCCAAGCCCATCGTCGCCTGACCTACCATTTTTTCTGCTGTTTTGACAAACATTTCTACTTGTTTTAAATCGTTATAACCGGAATGAATACCGTGTTCCATTCAGAAAACACCTCCTAGCGAATAGTGTCTGTCGAGTATCAGGAAATATGCATATAAAAAGCAAAAAGACCGGCGCATTGCCGGTCTTTTTGTTCCGCTTACGTTCTTTTCGTTTATATCAACGAACGCTTTATAGTTTTACAACGTTAGCAGCTTGTGGTCCGCGGTTTCCTTGCACGATTTCGAAAGAAACTTCTTGACCCTCTTCTAAAGTTTTGAACCCTTCACCTTGGATCGCTGTGAAGTGAACGAATACGTCAGAACCGCCTTCCACTTCGATAAAACCATAACCTTTCTCATTGTTAAACCATTTTACTTTACCGCGTTGCATAATACTGAATTCCTCCTAATACCTTTAGCCTTTAGGCTAACTTAAAGATTTTTATCAAATAACGGAATATACTTCACAGCAATCTAAGGTGGACGAACACGCTGAATGCCTGAAATATATTCTGTTATATGATGACTTTACTATACACTAATGTAAGGGCATCGTCAAGAAAAAGACGATGAAATTCAGAAAAAAATTACAAAATGTTGCAGAAAAACTGTCAATGGTTTACATAGAAAGCAAAAAAGTAAGAATGTGTGGAAGAAATTTGCCATACATTGAATAGTAGGGACGCAAAGGGGGATGGGTGTGATGTACCGCGGAAAAATCGCGGGTAAAGAAGTGATCGTTCGTTTAGGAAATAGGGTTAGCCGGCGGTATTTTTCTGATAACAAAATTTACAACATGGTTCTTTCCTACGGTGAAACGGCGTTTAAAAAAGGGCAAGAAACGTTTTGCATTTATAATGACCGCGTTGGTTTGATTGTGGCAGAAGTCGAAAATCGCGATATTCCAATCATTCGCATTGATTACATTATTGAAAATGAAAACGTGTATGAATAATAGTTGACAAATGTGCAGGAATGCTATATAAACTTACTGTGTAAGTAGCATTGACGCATAATATAGTGAAAACAGACTTTTGCCGAAAATAAGGCACAAGTCTGTTTATTTTTATGGACAATAATGAAACAAACTTTCTTTTCGCATCGTACTATATGATGGCGGAATAAATATAAAAATAAGAGGTGTATCGTATGTTGTTGCGCAAAATGATGTCAAGACTCGGAGTCGGATCGGCGTATGTCGATTTGATTTTAAATAAAACTGCATTTCAACCGGGAGAATGCATCGAAGGGATTCTTCATATTTGCGGTGGCACAGTGGAACAAAAAATTGAAAAACTGGATGTGGAATTTGTCCAAAAAACGTTGCGCGATCGGAAAGAAGTCGATACAGTCATCGCGACGATTCCGATTGCGGGAACATTTTTGATCGAGGCAGGGCAAAGAAAAGAAATACCGTTTACGTACCGAATACCAGATTCACTTCCGCCTTCGCAGCCCGGCGTTTCGTACCGGTTTATTACCCGCTTGGATATTGAAGATGCGGTCGATACGCTAGACTTTGACTATATTCAAATTTTGCCGAAATAAAAACGGCGAAAAATCTATTGACAACGCTTACATTTTTGTTTATCCTATAATCAAGTTAATAATTGTGGCGGAGATGTCGGAGACCCACACATTATTCCCTAGTGCGATGAGGGAAGATGTGTGGGTTTTTGTCTTTTCTGGCACGACACAAAGGACGCCGTTTCCCTTCGAAGGGGCAAAACCAAGCGATTACAAAAGCGAATGACAAGGGGGACAAAGGATGACGTCGTTTGCGGCTGAAGTTGTCGGCACCGCATTACTTATTATTTTAGGTGGCGGGGTTTGCGCAGGTGTCAACTTAAAAAAATCATTTGCACAAAACTCCGGCTGGATCGTGATTGCAATGGGATGGGGGCTGGCCGTAGCGGTGGCGGTATACGCGGTCGGTCCATTTAGCGGAGCCCATTTGAATCCAGCGTTGACGCTCGCTTTAGCGTTTAACGGTGATTTTCCATGGGGGGATGTGCCAAAATACATTGTTGCGCAAATGCTTGGCGCAATGATCGGCGCAGTCGTCGTGTATCTTCATTATTTGCCGCACTGGAAAGAAACAGATGACCCTAGCGTAAAGCTTGGCGTATTTGCGACAAGTCCGGCTGTTCCAAACTATTTTGCGAACTTAATAAGTGAAATGATCGGCACATTTGTATTAGTGCTCGGTGTTTTAGCAATCGGCGCCAATAAATTTGCCGACGGGTTAAATCCGTTCATCGTCGGGTTTCTTATTGTTGCCATTGGCCTTTCCCTCGGCGGAACGACAGGGTATGCCATCAACCCTGCGCGCGATTTAGGACCGCGTATCGCTCATTTTCTGCTCCCGATACCGGGAAAAGGACCGTCTAATTGGTCTTACGCATGGGTTCCGATTGTCGGGCCGATTCTTGGCGGTTCGTTTGGCGGCTTGTTTTATAAAGCTGTTTTTCTCGGAAAAATGACATCTGCTTTTTGGTATGTGCTTATTGCAATTGCGGCGGTGCTCACGCTTGCGTTTATTTGGCAAGGAAAAACATCGAATAGCTATCACAAACCGAAAAATGTTTTTATGTAATTAGGGGGAGGAATTGTGGTGGAACGGTACATTTTATCGCTTGACCAAGGAACGACAAGTTCGCGCGCGATTTTGTTCAATCAAAAAGGAGAAATCGTTCATATTTCGCAGCGGGAGTTTACGCAATATTTTCCAAAGCCGGGCTGGGTTGAACACAATGCGAATGAAATTTGGGGATCGATTTTGGCGGTCATTGCCACCGTTTTATCAGAGACATCGATCAAGCCAGAACAAGTAGCGGCAATCGGCATTACGAACCAGCGGGAAACAACGGTCGTATGGGACAAACGTACGGGGCTGCCGATTTATAACGCAATCGTTTGGCAATCGCGGCAAACGGCCGATATTTGCGAACAGTTGAAACAACAAGGATATGATGACTTGTTCCGCGAGAAGACCGGTTTATTAATTGATCCTTATTTTTCCGGAACAAAAGTAAAATGGATTTTGGACAACGTGGAAGGAGCGCGCGAAAAAGCGGAAAAAGGGGATTTATTGTTCGGCACGGTCGACACATGGCTGATTTGGAAGCTTTCTGGCGGACGCGCGCATGTGACAGATTATTCCAACGCTTCGCGGACGCTTTTGTTTAATATTCATACATTGCAGTGGGATGAAGAAATTTTAACGATTTTAGGCATTCCGAAGTCGATGCTTCCAGAAGTGCGCCCGTCTTCGGAAGTGTACGCCAAAACGATACCGCATCATTTTTTTGGCGTCGAAGTGCCAATCGCCGGAGCGGCCGGCGACCAGCAAGCGGCGCTGTTTGGGCAAGCGTGCTTTGAGGAAGGAATGGCGAAAAACACATACGGAACTGGCTGCTTTATGCTGATGAACACAGGCGGAAAAGCGGTGCAGTCGAAACACGGGCTGTTGACGACGATCGCATGGGGGATCGATGGGAAAGTCGAATACGCGTTAGAAGGAAGCATTTTTGTCGCTGGATCGGCGATTCAATGGCTTCGCGACGGGCTGCGCATGATTAAGCAGGCGTCAGATAGTGAAACGTACGCGGAAAAAGTCGATTCCACCGATGGCGTTTATGTCGTGCCGGCGTTTGTCGGTCTCGGAACCCCGTATTGGGACAGCGATGTGCGCGGCGCCGTATTTGGCTTGACGCGTGGGACGACAAAAGAACATTTCATCCGTGCAACATTAGAATCGCTTGCATACCAAACAAAAGACGTATTAACAGCGATGGAAGCCGATTCTGGCATCGCGTTAAAAACGTTGCGCGTTGACGGCGGGGCGGTGAAAAACAATTTTTTAATGCAATTCCAAAGCGATATGCTCGGCGTTCCGGTAGAGCGTCCGGTCATCAACGAAACGACGGCGCTTGGCGCAGCATATTTAGCAGGCCTTGCTGTCGGCTATTGGAAAGACCGGAAAGAAATCGCCACGCAATGGCAATTGGAACGCCAATTCGAACCGAAAATGGCAAAAGAGAAACAGGAAAAGCTATATGACGGTTGGAAAAAAGCCGTAAAAGCCGCCATAGCGTTTAAGTAAATGCGAAAAAGGGGCTCTTCTTCAAAAAGAGGGCCTCTTTTTTATTTGCGCAAAAGCACCTTTGCGCTTATAAAAGCAAATCCCAACGGTTAAAGCACGGGAATGATGCAAAAAGCGTTTTTGCTTTTTAGCGGCACTGGCGGCATAAACGGGGATTTGCCTGATCTCCATCGCCGCTGTACCGACCAGTTTCATAAAAATGTCGAATCATAATCAATACTTAATGTTAATTTTTGTCGAAAAAATAGAGTAATGATCGATCTTCATATTATTTTTGTAGAAAAAGTAGAATAATGGCATATATTCTTATAGTGCCATGCGGCATTTTTAAAAATGTTCTGTTATTCTGCAATGAAATACTATGTGTTTTCTTAATATAAAATAAAACTATGTGCTAAATAATCAACAAAAATAAGAAAAAAACAATTGAATTCTAAAAATATATAAAATATAATATTATAATAAAATTGTATTTAATAAAAATATTGTTAAAATTATGTGCAAAGGGGAGAATACATTGACCGGCAAGCCAATTTTAGAAATAGATCATTTACGCGTTTCGTTTCGAATTCAAGATCAATATTATGCAGCGGTTGATGATGTTTCCCTTACGGTGAATGAAAACGAAGTGGTGGCGATTGTCGGTGAGTCGGGGTGCGGAAAAAGCGCTTTGGCGCTTGCAGTGATGGGGTTGCATCCGCCGCAAAAGACAAAACTGGAAGGAAGCATTACATTTAAAGGGACGAATTTATTATCGTTATCTCCTTCACAGTTGAACAAAATTCGTGGAAAAGAGATCGGAATGATTTTCCAAGATCCGTTAACGGCATTGAACCCGTTGATGACGATAGGACGGC
Organism: Parageobacillus sp. KH3-4; assembly: GCF_022846435.1. Lineage (NCBI taxonomy): Bacteria > Bacillati > Bacillota > Bacilli > Caryophanales > Anoxybacillaceae > Parageobacillus > Parageobacillus sp. KH3-4. Next base: position 2,465,808 of record NZ_AP025627.1, on the reverse strand, counting down.
AAATCGAAGAGGGAATGGATTATCATACGAAATTGTCCGCAGCGGAAAAACGACAACGCACGTTAGAACTATTAAAGCGTGTCGGCATTCCAAATCCGGAAAAAACATATTATCGCTATCCCCATGAGCTTTCAGGAGGGATGAGACAACGGGTGGTGATTGCGATCGCCATCGCTTGCGAACCGTCGCTCATTATTGCGGATGAGCCGACAACCGCCTTGGACGTAACGATTCAAGCGCAAATTATGGGATTATTAAAAGAGCTCCAGCAGCAAATGAAAACCGGCATTATTTTAATTACCCATGATTTAGGAGTAGTTGCCGAAATGGCCGATCGCGTCGCTGTCATGTACGCGGGAGAAATTGTTGAATTGGCTGATGTGGAAACGTTATTCCATCATCCGCTTCATCCGTATACACGTTCATTACTGCAGTCGATTCCGTCCGCACAAACCCGCAAGGAAAAACTTCATGTCATTCAAGGAATCGTTCCTTCCTTGCAAAAGATGCCGCGGACAGGCTGCCGATTCCAATCGCGAATCAGCTGGATTGATAAGTCCAAACATGAAGCAAATCCGATTTTGCGAGAAGTCGAGCCGGGACATTGGGTTCGTTGCACATGTTATCAACATTTCTATTTTCCAGATGATCATATAGGGGACGTGGGCTATGGCATTTCTTAAAGTAAATCATTTAAAAGTGTATTATCCGGTGCGCGGAGGGTTTTTCCGCCGCATCGTCGATTATGTGAAGGCGGTCGATGATATCAGCTTTGAGTTAAGGAGAGGAGAAACATACGGGCTTGTCGGGGAGTCAGGATGCGGAAAAACGACGACGGGCCGCACGATTATCGGGCTCATTAAAGCAACGGCGGGGGAAATTTTATTGGAGGGCACCGATTTGACGAAACTAAGCCGCCGGCAGTTTTATCCGTACCGGAAAGACATTCAAATGATCTTTCAAGACCCGTATTCGTCGCTTAATCCACGCAAACGAGTGCTCGATATTATTGCCGAACCGATCCGCAATTTTGAAAAGCTATCGCCGCAGGAAGAAAAACGGAAAGTGCAATATTTTATCGAAAGGGTAGGATTAAACCCGGAGTCGATTTACAAATATCCGCATGAGTTTTCCGGAGGGCAGCGGCAGCGGATCGGCATTGCGCGAGCGCTTACGCTCAATCCGAAGCTCATTATTGCCGATGAGCCAGTATCTGCGCTGGATGTATCGGTGCAGGCGCAAGTGCTGAATTTTATGAAAGAGATTCAAAAAGAATTTCAGCTTACATATTTATTTATTAGCCATGACTTAGGCATTATCCGCCATATGTGCGATCGCATCGGGATTATGTACCGCGGCAGGTTTGTCGAAGAAGGAACGAGTGAGGAAATTTTTCATCATCCGCAGCACATTTACACAAAGCGCCTCCTTTCCGCGATTCCAAACGCAGACCCGCGGCAGAGAAAGCAGCAGCTTCAGCTCCGTGAAGAGGTCGAAAAGGAATACAAACAGTCGTACCATCGCTATTTTGATGATGAAGGAAGGGTGTATCCGTTAAAGAAAATTTCCAAGACGCATTCCGTTGCCATTCCGTAAAGAGAGGAAGACGACACGATGCTGAAATTTATATTGCGACGAATCATCATTATGATCCCGCAGCTATTTCTTTTAAGTGTTCTCGTATTTTTGTTGGCAAAGGCGATGCCTGGGGATGCATTGACAGGACAGCTGGCGAGCAATCCAAAAATGGATGCGCAAACGCTCGAGGAAATGAAAGAAAAGCTCGGGCTCAATGATCCGGTGCACGTTCAATATGCGCGCTGGATGAAAAATTTGCTGCAAGGGGATCTTGGCATATCCTATATTCATAAGCAGCCTGTCAACGATTTGCTGGCCGGGCGAATGTGGAATACGGTTTTGCTGTCTGCGGCGATCTTAATATTAACGTACATGATCGCGATTCCTTTAGGAATTGTTTCGGGAAGATGGACCGACTCTTGGGCGGATAAATTAATCGTTGGGTACAGCTACGTCAGCTTTGCCACCCCGCTGTTTATTTTTGCGTTAATTATGTTGTTTATTTTCGGATTCAAGCTAGGATGGTTTCCGACGGGGGGAAGCGTCGATATTCAAGTCGAAAAGGGCACGTTTGCCTATTATTTAAGCAAGCTGAACCATCTTTTGCTTCCTGCCCTGTCTGGGGCGTTGATCAACACCGTTGGGACAATTCAATATTTGCGCAGTGAAATTATCGATACAAAGGTGAAGGACTTTGTTAAAACCGCACGTGCAAAAGGAGTGCCAGAATCAAGCATTTATTGGCGTCATATTTTGCGAAATTCATTTTTGCCAATTGCCGCTTTCTTAGGGTATGAGATTACCGGATTAATTGGCGGATCGATTTTTCTCGAGTCCATTTTTAGTTATCCGGGAATAGGGCAGTTGTTTTTGCAGTCGATTTTGCAGCGGGATTACAGCGTCGTCACCGCGCTTGTGATGATTTCCGGCCTTGCTACGTTAATCGGGACGCTTTTGTCCGACATTATTTTAAGCGCTGTTGATCCGCGGATTCGCATTGAGTAATGGATGGGGGGACATAATGATGAAAGCAGAACTAGGCGATCCACAATTGGTCCATGGACAAAATGAAAAAAGCCCTTCAAGCCTTTCTATTATGTGGCGTGAATTGGTGAAGGATAAGCTCGCTCTCGGTTCTCTCATTCTTCTTTCCTTGATTTTGATCGTCGTGTATGGCGCTTCGCTACTACTAGACCAAGACGAAATTGTCAAGGTGGACCTGCTGGCCATTTACTCTCCGCCGTCCGCGGAGCATTGGCTTGGCACGGATTACGGGGGAAGGGATATTTTCGGACAGCTTATTATTGGTGCGAGAAACTCATTTACCATTGGTTTGGCGATTACGCTGATCACTGGTTTGATAGGGCTTACCGTTGGCCTTATCGCCGGATATTTTGGCGGAGTGATTGACAACATGATCATGCGCATTATCGATTTTATCCTTGTGCTGCCATTTTTAATGTTTGTGATTGTATTTGTGGCGATTGTGCCTAAATATAATATTTTTACGTTTATTCTTATTATGAGCGCCTTTTTATGGACAGGAAAGGCGCGGCTTATCCGGGCGAAAACGCTGGCGGAGCGGGAGTTGGACTACGTAAGCGCATCGAAAACGCTTGGCACGCCGGATTGGAAAATTATTATTTTTCAAATTTTGCCCAATTTAAGCTCGATCATTATTGTAAACTTAACATTAAACCTTGCCGGAAATATTGGGATTGAGTCCGGACTAAGCTATCTGGGCTTCGGCTTGCCGGAAAGCACGCCAAGTTTGGGAACGCTTGTCAGCTATGCGATGAATCCCGATGTTTTGCAAAACAAATGGTGGGTTTGGTTACCAGCATCATTGCTTATTTTAGTAATGATGTTATGCATAAATTTTATCGGCCAGGCGTTAAAGCGCGCGGCTGATGCAAGACAACGATTAGGATAAAGGGGGAGAAAAAATGAGGAAAACATGGCATTGGAGGTTTTTCGTAGTGTTTGCCGTCTTTTTATTAGGATTGACGGCATGCAGCAGTTCTACAAGCAACGATAAAGACGGCAAGGACACAAAGGCGGCGCAAAAGGAAGACATTAGCAAATTCCCGATGACTGTGAAAAATGACGGGAAAATCGTAGATGGTGTATTGAATTACGGATTAGTGTCCGATACGCCATTTGAAGGGACACTGAACTATGCATTTTACGAAGGTGATCCAGATTCTGAAGTTTTGCAATTTTTCGACGAACCATTGTTCCGTTTTAACGAAGACTATGAAATTACGAACGACGGCGCGGCGACATACGAGCTTTCCGACGACAAAAAAACGATGACGATCAAAATTAAAGATAATGTCAAATGGCATGACGGCGAACCGGTCAAAGCGGAAGATTTAGAATATGCTTACTTGGTCATCGGCCATAAAGATTATACAGGCGTCCGCTACGGAGACGCGCTCATGCAAGATATCGTCGGCATGGAGGAATACCATAGCGGAAAAGCGGACAAAATTTCCGGAATTAAAGTCATTGACGACAAAACGCTAACCATTACGTGGAAACATGCCAACCCGTCCGTAATGACGGGCATTTGGGCACATCCGCTGCCAAAACATTATTTAAAAGATGTCCCGATTAAAGATTTGGCGAAATCGGATAAAATCCGCAAAAATCCAATTGGCTTTGGCCCGTTTAAAGTGAAAAAAATCGTCCCGGGCGAATCGGTTGAATTCGTTCGCAACGACGATTATTGGAACGGAAAACCGAACTTAAAAGGCGTTATTTTAAAAGTCGTTAACCCGCAAGTCGTATTGCAAGCGCTCAAAAAAGGAGAAATTGACATTGCCGAATTCCCGACAGATCAATATGTCAGCGCGAAAGGGACGAAAAACATTCAATTTGTTGGCAAAATTGATTTAGCTTACAACTACATCGGCTTTAAACTCGGCCATTGGGATGCGGAAAAGCAAGAAAACGTGATGGATAATCCGAAATTCCAAAACAAAAAGCTTCGCCAAGCGATGGCGTATGCAATTAATAATAAGGAAGTCGCAGACAGGCTTTATCACGGTTTGCGCTTTCCGGCAACGACGCTCATTCCGCCATCCTTCCCAAGCTACCATGACAAAAATGCGAAAGGATACACATATGACCCAGAAAAAGCGAAAAAATTGTTGGATGAAGCTGGATATAAAGATGTCGACGGCGACGGCTTCCGCGAAGATCCAAATGGCAAAAAATTCACCATTAATTTTCTTTCGATGAGCGGCGGGGACATCGCCGAGCCGCTGGCGAAGTTTTATATGCAATGCTGGAAAGACGTCGGCTTGAATGTGCAGCTAGTTGATGGCCGTTTGGCGGAATTCAATTCGTTCTATGACATGGTGCAGAACGATGACCCGAAAGTCGATGTGTTCGCTGCGGCATGGGCAACAGGAACTGATGTGGATCCGTATGGATTATATGGCCGCAATGTCATGTTTAATCTTTCTCGCTGGGTAAATGAGAAAAATGATGAATTGCTTGAAAAAGGCCATTCTGAGCAAGCGTTTGATAAAGAATACCGCAAAAAAATTTACAACGAATGGCAAGCGTTAATGAATGAAGAGGTGCCAGTAATTCCGACGCTATACCGCTCGATCATTTATGCGGTCAACAACCGCGTGAAAAACTATTCGGCTGATATCGACCCATTCATTTGGAAATGGAAAGACGTCGGTGTCACTTCGGAAAAGCCGGAAGTGGCGCAATAACAAATAAAGAAGGGGAGGGCGCTTTTGCTCTTCTCTTTTCTATGGTAGAAAACAAAAAATGATTGTCATCACAAAGATACCATGATAAGATAAAAACAAACTACATATAGTCTTATCAAGAGTGGACGAGAGACCGGGCTCGATGACTCCACAGCAACCTGCATATTTCGCAAGGTGCTCCAACCCGCAAAGCGGTTTCGCTTTGGATGATAAGGACGGCTGGCCCCTTTCGCATCATTCAGGCGAAAGGGGTTTTTATGTCCAGAAGGAGGTGGGAATGCCGGGTGTGCGAAAATGACTCGATTCGCAGTTATATGGCGGCGCATTTGAAAGCAGAATTGTTCGCTTCCCATGTCGCCCGCTGCGTAAGAAAGCAGCTGTTGCAATTTGACAAAAAGACAGTGCTTCATTTTGACTGTTACGCGAATTTTTTTCAACTATATGGCCATACGCAAGGAAAAGATTTTTATTTGATTTTGACGCTTGCGGAAGTCGAAGAATGGAAAGCCGCTGCTCCTTATGCGCTTGACCGCTGTATTTTCCGTGGATTAGAAAAAAAGGGAGTTTTCCTCGTACATATGACCCCATATTTGCGGGCTGTATTTTCTCAATCTTAAAAATAATAAAAAAGGAGAGAAATATGATGGCGGTAAAAAAATTTGAACACGTTGGCATTCAAGTAAAAGACATCGAAACATCGAAAAAATTTTATCAAGATGTAATCGGTTTAGACTTGCTCGATGAGATGACACATACAAACGGTTCGATGAAACTGGCATTTTTAGGATTAAACGGTTCTGTCATTGTCGAATTAATCGAAGGATACAATCCGAATTTGCCGACAGAAGGAAAGGTGCACCACGTTGCGTTTACGGTGGAAGGGATTGAACAAGAAAAAGAACGTCTTCAATCGCTTGGCGTCCCGTTTGTATGGGAAGATATTACGACGCTGCCAAACGGCGCGAAATATTTGTTTTTCCTTGGTCCTGATGGCGAATGGATCGAATTTTACGAACCGGCAAAATGAGAAAATGAAAAAGGTTAGGCATTCATGCGGGCTGAAAGTGAGCGGCCGTGAAGAAGCGGTGCCGCGGGAGCAAGCAATGCGAACCGATCGCCCGCGGGCTAGATGATAATAAGAAAGAACGGAGATGCTTATTAAAACCGCTCTGTTCAAAACGGAAACAGAGCGGTTTTTTCACGACGTTTCTGCCATTGATGGGAATTTGCGAAATACCCATTTCAAAACGTTCGGCACAACAATAATGACGAGAAGAAACCGCACAAATTGCAAGGAGCTGACAATTGCCGGATCTCCCCCGACTGTTTGCGCTGTTAATACCATTTCCACAAGCCCTCCTGGCGCAAGGCTTAATAGCGCGGTTGCCAGCGGGAGATTCGTTAATTTCGCAAACAAATAGCCGCATCCGAACGAAAGGACGATCAGCACTAGTGCGAGCAGGAAATATACCCAGCCGAATTTTCCGCCAAGCTTTATATCTTCTAACGTAATGCGGTTTCCCATGTTCATTCCGACGCTGATTTGCGCCAAAATGATCAACCATGCGGGCAGCGACGGCAAGTTCACTCCGACTACATGCATTGCTGCTGTTACGGCGAGCGGTCCGACGACGTATGCCGCCGGAATGACGTTCCGTAAAAGAAGCGCTCCAAAAATGCTTAATAAAAACCAAGCATAATGGCCATCGGAAGAAGCCGCTGCCGCCTGAGCGGTCGCGACGCTTGCCGCTGAATTGCCGTTTAACCAATAAACGACGATGGATGGCACAAGAAAAACGACCGTTAATAAACGAATCGTTTGGAAAATCGTCACTAAAGCGGTGTTGGCGTTTAGCGACTCGCTTGCGGCGACCATTTCCGACAGTCCGCCGGGAACCGATGCAAACACGCTTGTCACTTTATCGATGTGCGTCCATTTTGTCACTGCGATACTATTAAAAATATTAATGACAATCAATAAAACGGCGACAACCAGAAAAGGAAAAATATACGGGGCGATCGTCGCCAATGTTTCTTTTGTAAAAGACAGTCCGAAATACGTCCCTAATACGACAAGTCCGCTGTTGGATAACGCTTTTGGTGCTGCTACCTTTCGCTTGACGACCGTTTTCCATAGGAGCATTCCTGTAATTGCTCCAAGCATCCACGGAATGGGGGAATGGAGATGATAAAACAGCAAACCCGTCAATCCCGCGACGATATATGTTTCAAGAACTCTCATCACTGCATCCCTTTCCATTCTCTGTAAGTCAATTATATTGTAAAAGAAAATAAGCGGAATGGAAAGAGAAATGCTTATACTTATTCACTTACGTGAAGCTTTGGGACTTTGCGTAAAAAGAAACAGGGCAAAGCATTTTTATTTTTCGTCGGTTTCAGTTTGCTGGATTCATAACATAATTAGTACTTGAACTTCTTGTATTCTCTTTTTATGGTTACATCGCTTAAGTATTATGAAATTTCAAAACTTGTAAATCATAAGCAAAAACCTAGAAAATCAATTGAATTTGTTATATTATTAAATGCATCAAAATAAAAAAGGGGGAAGATAAATTGGATATTGCTGTAAAAAAACAAACGGATATACAAATCAAACAAGAAACGAACTCCCCGAAAAATCCGACTTCGTTTATTATCACTGTAGCGTTAGTCGTATTGATCGGGGGCGCTTTGTTTTTATATAACCGCGTTTCTTGGCAGCAAGCGCTGTTGTACGTGCTAGGAGCGTTCGGAGGTTTTGTGTTGTATCAAGCGCATTTCGGTTTTACGTCCGCTTGGCGAAAATTTATTTTGTACCGCCAAGGGGAAGGGATTCGCGCGCAAATGATCATGATGCTAGTGGCGAGCGTTTTCTTCATGCCGCTGCTGTTGAAAGGGTCGATATTCGGTCACGCGGTTGCGGGCAATGTTTATGATGTCGGCATTTCTGTCATCGTCGGCGCGTTTATTTTCGGGATCGGGATGCAGCTTGGCGATGGCTGCGCGTCCGGCACGCTTTACCATATCGGCGGCGGCGATACGAACGGCATCGTTACCTTAATCGGGTTTATCGCCGGCTCGGTTATCGCAACGACCCATTTTGATTTTTGGATGAACACGCCGCATCTAGCGCCGATTTCGCTTATCCACCAGCTTGGCGCTGTCGGCGGCTTTCTCCTTCAACTGGCGCTATTGGCGCTCGTTTATTACGTCGTGACCGTCATCGAAAAACGCCGCCACGGTAAGCTAATTTCCACGAAAATCGAAAATAAAAACGGCTGGAAAGCGATTTATAAAGGCCCATGGTCTCTTCTTGTTGGCGCGATCTTGCTTGCAATCATGAACGTTTTAGTATTAATCGTTAGCGGCAAACCGTGGGGCATTACTTCCGCGTTCGCTCTTTGGGGGGCAAAGTTCGTCCAATTGTTCGGTGTCGATCCGACACAATGGGCGTATTGGCAAGACCCGGCGAAATTAAACGCGCTTAAAAGCCCGTTATACCAAGATACGACCACGGTGATGGATATCAGCTTAATGTTTGGCGCGCTGCTTGCCGCGGCGTTTGCGGGACGGTACGCCAAACCGATTCAATGGAGACGCCCGTCGCGCATGACGATCGGAGCCCTCATCGGCGGTTTGTTGATGGGCTACGGCGCCCGCCTTGCATTCGGCTGCAATATCGGTGCTTACTTCAGCGGCATCGTTTCCTTCAGCGTCCATGGCTGGGTTTGGTTTGTTTTCGCTTTTCTTGGAAGCCTCATCGGCGTCAAACTGCGTCCATATTGCGCTTATAAAAACTAAATAAAAAATGGGAAAAGGGGAAGCCGTTTTGGTCTTCCCCTTTTTTTGCTAGCTGATCCTCTAGTTTTACGATCATAAAAACGATATGTGAATTAGCCGCATTGATTTTGCAGTACTTTGAATGATTGATGCATAGCCAAATTGCAGAAAATTCTGTTCTTAGTCAGTCAATTAAATGACTAGAAAACAACTCTCTCTTTTGCTATTTTTTTATTCTTTTGGTGAAAAATCGAGATAATTAAGAATGGGAAGCGGAAAAGTTTTAATTTGCACACTAATTTCTTAATGAGCCCTTGACTGTCATCAAAATAGACGAAGGGCTTTCTTTTTTCGTAATTTTCGTGATTTAATCACCACGTGCCGTTGAAAAGAGTTTTCGTACATATCATAATATGTTATAATCTTGTAATAAAATATGACATTAAGGGTGATATTTTCTATGTTTGTATTAAAACATTTGTTAAAAAAGGAAGAAAATAAAAATATCCATCATCCATCTTCGCGGGATGATCGACATGCTGCGGGACAAATCGAAGTCGCGGCCGATCAGTTGAAAGGAATTATCGAACAAATGAAATTGGCGGCGGTTTCCTTAAATCAAACATCCGCGTCAAGCAAACAGAGTACGATCGAACTGATGCGCCACCTTGAAGAGACGGTGAAAGACACGCTGCAAGTATCGGAAAAAATGAGAATGATTGAATCGTTCGCCTTAAAAATTTCTGCGGCTTCGCAAGAAATTCACTCGAGCAGCCAATTGTTTTATGAAGAATTGGTTCATTCGTGGAACGCGCTAAAAAAGCTGCAAGATGAAATGGAGCAATTGCGCGAAAGCCATCGCGTTTTGCTGCAGCAAATGGATAGCTTGGTGAACCGCTCGCAAAAAATCAATCAAATTCTTTCGACGATCGGTTCTATTTCACAACGAACGAGCATTCTTGCATTACACGCCAGCATTGAAGCGGCAAGGACAGGAGAGCACGGAAAAGGCTTTTCGGTCGTGGCGAATGAAGTGGGGAAATTGGCCGGCCAAACGTCAAAAGCCGTTGAACAAACGCGGGAAATTTTGTCCGTTATACAAAAAGAAATCGCCTCGACAACAGGCATGGTGAAGAAAGAAACCGAACAAATCGAAAACGGTTCAAAGGAAATGATAAACGTCCTTGGCATTTTGGATTCGTTTAAAGATAAGTTAAGCGATATCACCGCGAGATTCGGCGCAAGCGGTGGACGCACAAACAGAAAGCGTCCAAAAAATCGCGGTCTTATTGAAGACGATTTCCAACATGGCGATGGAAAATAAGGAATACGCGCGTAAAGTCGCGTTAGACATGGATCATCAGCACCAAAACGTCGAGCAAATCATGTCTATCAACGACGCTTTAGAAAAAACGTCCAATGAACTGCAAAGCCTTATCAAAAACTATGAAGCCAGCGTTGTCATTCATGTCGATGAAACGGTCATTGACAATACAAAAAAAGAGCTTTTCCGTCTTCTTCAATCCCGCCCGCTATATGAGATGAATCAACAACAACATAAAAAATTTCTCGATGAATTTTTGCAATCACATCCGCATGTTGAAGCAATATGGTCCAACAAATTAGACGGGACGTTCGTTTACTCTAATCCTCCTGCGGGCCTTGTGAATGCGAAAGCGCGTCCATGGTTTATGGAAGCAAGCAAAGGCCGGACGTATGTTTCCAACATTTATACTTCCGCTTTGACAAAACGCCCTTGCATCACGATTTCATCTCCGATTTTCCATCATAAACAAATCGTTGGGGTGATTGGGGTTGATGTATCTGTCCAAATTGTAGATCGTTAGATATCAAGGGAAATATCATGTCAAACGTCTTTGTGCAGTGATGAAGTTTGGGGATTGGCATAAAAAGAAACGGCAAAAAGCGGTTTAATGTTCCCAAGACTTAAATTCGCTGGACCGAGAGCGAAATTTTACACAATAATCAGAACTTGGCTTTATACATCTTGCCGTTATTTAAGTGTTACATAAAAAACAGGGAAAGAACGGGAAAGGGATCCAATTCTTTTAATAGCGCTTGAAACATAGTGCAATTTTCAATTATAGTATTTTTGGTCATTAGGTTGTGCTACAATCGTTCCCAAATTATAAGGATTTTTTCCGTTACCTGCTTGACAAATGGAAGTTTGATTGATTAGGAAGTGATCGAATGTTGAAAGTAATTAATTATAAAAATTAGAAAATTTTTCTAATGCAACATTATACATTGATTCGTTAACGGTTTTAATTGGAACAAACACAAGCGGAAAATCGAATGCGTTAGACGGTATCGCGTTTTTAGCCGAGTGGTACAAGGAAAAGAACTGCAAACGATTTTATTGGGAGATGCTTCTCTTCTTTTAGAAGCGAACATTCAAGCGATACACGGTGGTGTTGAATGGGCTGCCAAGCATCCGCATTCTTCTTTTTACATTAGAAGCGGTTATCGAAGGCAATGAAAAAAAACGGACTATCACTATAGCATGGAAGCGAGCACAAAATCTGATGTGGAACTTGTTTCCGAGTCATTAGCGAAATAGATCGAAAAATGAACAAACGGACAAATTATTCACTGCTACAGCAGAGAAAGACAGTCCAACGGTTGCTGCTTCCGTTTATAATGGAAGACGTCCAAAAAAGAAATTGTTCAAACTCTTTTTTGCGGATTTGTTTCTTCTTTTGCCAAATCGGCCGCTTCGGCAACGGTCAAGCCTGTCCGCTTAGCAATTTCGCTGATTGGAAGCACGTCTAGCATTCAAATGCTTTCTGCTTTTCCGCTTCTTTTTTCTTGTTCAAAAATTTGGACTGTTTTTTTCATTTTTAGCCACTTCCTTATCCGTTTTGTATATTCTTCGTTGAGAAATTTATCCGTAACGGTAAAGATGCCTGCAATGATGTGAAGCTTTTTTGTTGTACCACATCAATCGTCTTTTCAATCATTGTTTGCTGATTTTCTATGCTATATATTAACGGTACTAATACAATTTCATTATTTCCTTGAGTCAATTCTTCGTTCGCATGATGGAGAATGCTAGATTGTCCGACCGCATCCGCTTTGGCCTTGATGACCGATACTTGGATAAGGAATCTAAAATTAAGGCGTATCGAATCAAAGACATTGTCATAAAGATCGAAGGAGAGAAGCTAGTCATCGCGCGAGGAACCGAACACAAAACACTTCCGATTGACCATTTGCTCAAACAGCCGTCGATGGTGTTTAAGGAGATTGTGAGATTGATGGATAGCGATAACATTTAAAGAAAATTGGCACTGACGGAGGTAATAATAATGGAACACTTGCAACAAAAAATCATTGAATTTCGTGATGCGCGTAATTGGAAACAGTTTCATACCCCAAAAGACTTAGCGATTTCATTATGCCTAGAAGCAGGAGAGCTACTGGAAAATTTCCAGTGGAAAAGCAGCGAAGAAGCTGTACAAACAAACTTAGAAAATATAAAAGACGAAATTGCCGATGTAGTCATTTATGCACTCCTGCTATCACATGAACTAGGGATTGACCTAGAAAAAGCTGTTATGGATAAAATAAAGAAAAATGAACGAAAGTATCCAGTTGAGAAATCGTTTGGATCAAAAAAGAAATATACCGAATTATAAAATTGAATTAGTATTGGTTAATTTGTTAGATGATATAGAAAAATCTTTAATTATGCCATAAAAAGGTGATAGAGATGATTGTGTATGAAGCAACGAAAGAAGAATTTTTAAATGATGTATTTGAGGATAAGCTCGTACAAAATATTTGCGAAAATTTTAAAGCCAAAATTGGCGGAATAAACGAGCGTGAGATTCGGGCATGGGATAATTCAATGCAATATATGTATCGCGTATTGAGTGATCATGAAATTCCAAGCAATACAGGAATAGCGATTGAATTTAAAATTCCTCATACTTCTAAAAGAGTAGACTTTCTTATTTCTGGGATAGATGAGTGTAATAACCATTCTGTCGTCATTGTCGAATTAAAACAATGGGAAAGTGTAGAAAAGGTAGATGGTAAAGAAGCGATAGTAAAGACGATGATTAATCGTCATTTTGTAGAGACAACTCACCCATCTTATCAAGCATGGTCTTATGCGTCTTTGATTAAAGATTACAATGAAACCGTCCAAAATGATGATATTCAGCTTTATCCGTGCGCCTATTTACATAATTATATCCATTTAGGGAAAAGTGACCCCGTGACTGACGAGATATATCAATATTATATAAATAAAGCTCCTCTATTTTTAAAAGGAGATGCTGCTAAGTTACGTTCCTTTATAAAACGATATATAAAATACGGGGATAACAAGGAGAATCTCTATAAAATTGAAAACGGACGCATTCGCCCATCAAAGTCTCTCCAAGATTCTTTGAATAGTATGCTAAAAGGTAATCAAGAATTTATCATGATCGATGACCAAAAGGTTGTATACGAAGAAGCGCTTCAATTAGCAGCGAAAGCAGTTAATACAAATCAAAAACAAGTGCTGATTGTCGAAGGTGGTCCGGGAACAGGGAAGTCCGTCTTGGCGATTAATCTGCTTGTCGAATTGACTAACCGCAATCTAGTTTGTCAATACGTTACGAAAAACGCTGCACCAAGAAAAGTATATGCTCGAAAGCTAAAAGGTGATTTTCGAAAAAATCATATTGATAATTTGTTTACTAGTTCTGGGAGCTATGTTAATGCGCTTTCGAATGAATTTGACGTTCTTATTGTTGATGAAGCACACCGTCTTAATGAGAAATCAGGCATGTTTCAGAATCTTGGAGAAAACCAAATAAAAGAAATTATCCATGCATCAAAACTGGCTATTTTTTTCATCGATGAACGACAACGTGTTACATTAAAGGATATTGGAAGTATAGAGATGATTCAAAAATTCGCGAACGAATATAAAGCAAGCATAACTAAAATGAAACTCGAATCTCAATTTCGCTGCAACGGCTCCGATGGTTATTTAGCTTGGATTGATGATGTGTTGCAAATACGTAAAACAGCAAACTACAATTACTTCGACAGCAATTATGATTTTCGGATTTACTCCAATCCGAATGAAATGCGTAAAGAAATCGAAAGGCTAAATAAAGTAAACAATAAATCCCGTATAGTAGCCGGATATTGTTGGGATTGGATCAAAGAAGGAAAAAACAACCCAAATATTCACGATATTGTTATTCCCGAATATAACTTTAGAATGAGTTGGAATCTTGCCAGTTCCGAAACATGGGCAATTGATGAAAATTCTGTTCACCAGGCAGGCTGCATCCATACGTGCCAAGGACTAGAGTTTGACTATGTAGGCGTCATTATTGGGGATGATTTAATCTATAAAGACGGACAAGTTCAAACAGATTATACGAAGCGCGCTAAAACGGACCAATCATTGAAAGGTTTGAGAAAAATGATGAAGGAAAAACCAGAAGAGGCTTTGAAACTTGCGGATGAAATTATTCGAAATACATACAGAACTTTATTGACACGAGGCCAGAAAGGATGTTTTGTCTATTGCACTAATAAAGAGTTAGAAAATTATTTGAGAAAACGATTAAATGAGGTTCAATATGTAACTTATCCTAATTCAAATTCAATGGTAGCAGAAGAGTGGGGAGAATACTGACAAGTTCATACTGCTGAAAAGTTTGGCATTAGACTATTTGTGTAACTTTTACTAGTCAAGATTAAAAACATATGCTTCTTTTCTGAAGCTAAAAATAGAACTTGCTTGCAAATACTTTGGAAGTAACCGGCACGGATATTGAGTTTGTCGGTCCGAAAAATGACGTCGATGCGTTTATGTTGCGGAAGCTCGGACGTTAATGTTTCACGCAGAAGCCATAAAGGCTTCTGCTTTTTTTGTGCACTTGACAATATTTTACACCATGTTTTTACAAAAATTGATAGAATCAGATTAACCAAGTCTTTCTATCTGTGACAAAGGGAGGGTAAAAACTATGACAACGATTTGCAAAGCGGATTACTATTACGGGGTGTTGCTTTCCGCGCTGGTTAATGGGGGATTCGCGCCTGCTTTGTTTGAAAAAGAAAATGATAATCGACGAATAAAGCATGATGCAGATGATTTATCTTATGAAGCCGGAAGCAAGTGTTTTTGGCAATTAAAAAATGCATGAAATGGCAAATAAGAATATTCAATGATCTGTATAAAATTTCATACCTGTTGTCGCTTGACATGGAGCCTCTGCGGGCATGCTTTCTGGCAAAGAGGGCAAGCCACAGGACTTTGCAAGGCATATAAGCCTATCATACTCGCCACTCCATGTAAAGCGGTGAATATGCAATAAATATGCATATCCTTAATTGCCAAACACTACAATTCTTAATTGCCACTAACAGGAAGCAAGCTGTTGAAAGAATGGTTAAAAACCAATAACATTATCTGTTTGTTTTTTATTTCATTATCGTTTGTCGATCTTTTTATGCCATAACACGTATGATCACACATGTTTGGACTAATTGTAAAATCACAAACGAACGCCCCCATTGTTCAGCGATGGGGGCAAGTTCATCGTGGAGAGAACGCAGAAAGGAGTTGAGTTACTGCTGGAGAGGTTATTGTTGCTGGGAGAGCTTGCGGATTTTTCGTTCGTGTTGGGTGATTTTGGCTGAGTGGAAATCGACGGTTTCTTGTGTTTCGATGAGTTCAATGCGTAAATTGTCGATTTTTGTTTCTAATCGGTTAAACCGTTCATTCATTTCATTTCATTTTCTAGCCGATCGATTCTGCCTTCCAACCGGTCGTCCATCTCTTGTATCCGCTTGTCCATTTCCGCAAACTTTCTTTTAAATTCATCATTCATCGCTTCGACTTTTTTATCTATTGTTTCAACTTTTTTGTCTAATGTTTCAACTCTTTTGTCTAATGCTTCTACTTTTTTGTCCAATGCTTCAACTCTTTTGTTTAATGTTTCTACTTTTTTGTCCATTGTGTCGATTTTTCCGTTTAATGCAGCGATTTGTGAACGAAAGTCAGATGCGTGCAGATCGAGCGCCTTTAAGCTTTCTTTTAATACCGTTTCTTGTTCCATCTCTTTCACCTCCTCATTAAACAGTATAACCCGATCATATAGACAAGAAAAGACAAACGGAGAGAAAAAGATGAAGGACGGAAGCCGAAATGCTTCTGCTTTTTGGTGTTATCCTCTGCAAGCAGGCAGCAAAAATGAGATATGATGTTCTTGAAAGCCTGCTGGAAGGGGATTTTTTATGGAGAAGAAATTTGACATGTCTTAACGATTATAATATGATAATTGCTTGTTCGCTGTTAAATAATAGAAGAGATTTTCCGATGGGAAAATACGAAGTTTAAGATGTATATTGAAAGAGAGATGGGCTACAAAACGGTGGTTAAAGAATGAGGGATCGATCATTCCATAGTACGTCGATAAGTGAAACGCTATGAGCAGGAAGGAAATGTAAAGTCTGGGGGAAAACAAGGAAAGGCAAAAGAAGACTGAGAAGATCCGGAAACGAAGATTAAGCGCCTGAAGGCGGAGGTAGAGATGCTAAAAAGCTTTTAAAAAGATGAATGGGGGAATGGAAGACAAGAAGTTCGTGGTCACTCAAGACATGACCGAGTGTTACGGTTCGCTACAGCGAAGAGGTGAAGGATGCCATACACCAATATTAACCGCTAACGTTTCCAAAAGAAATGAAACAACCTAAATCCTATGAGTATAGGATTCGGGCTGCTTCATTCTGCCAGCTTGCAGAGAATAATACCACCAATCGGTCTCCTCATGATGGCGCACCAGTGATAAAAATCTTTTTAAAAGCGGATTGCTTGGCTATTAATATATCATTTGTCTTTAATTAGCGGAGATGCTTGTTGGCGGTAGTTGATTTCTACACGCTTTTTAGCAAATGCGAAGTAAGAGATAATAACTATGACAGTAATTAAGAGCGTCAGTAGCAATTGTGAAACCATAGACTTGATAAACAGCATAGAGGTTAGTATAACCAATAAAATCAAGATCGTGAAATAAGTCAAGTACGGGAATAGCCACATTTTGATCTTTAATGCTTCAGGGGTGTGATGTTCCAGTTTTTTGCGCATACGCAATTGTGAAACAGCAATGACTAGATAGACAAGAAGCGCTATGGCTCCGGAGGAATTCACAAGAAATAAAAACACTTTGTCCGGCGAAACATAATTCATGATGACTGCTATATATGCAAAGAATGTGCTGGCCATAACGGCCCGTGCTGGTACGCCGTTTTTATTCAGTTTAAGAAATTGCCGAGGGGCTTCCCCTTTCTCGGCCAGAGAATAAAGCATTCGTGAAGTCGTATATAGTCCCGAATTTAAACAAGATAGGACGGCTGTTAATACAATAAAATTCATGATTTGGGCTGCGGCCGGGATGCCAATGTGTTCAAGCACCGCAACAAAGGGGCTTTTTAAAACGTTTGCCGAGTTCCAAGGCAATAAAGTGACTACCACGGCAATGGAGCCAATATAAAAGACTAGAATTCTCCACATAACTGACTTTGTCGCTCTAGAGACCGCTTCTTGCGGTTCGTCGGATTCTCCCGCGGCAATCGTAACAATTTCTGTCCCAACGAACGAAAAAATCACCACGACAATTCCGGAAAGGATGGAACTGATGCCATGGGGCATAAATCCTCCATGTCCGATGAGATTTTTCAATCCAATTGGGGTGCTGCCAGGATAGAGGCCGAATATGAAAGCAACTCCGATAATTAAAAACAAAACAATGCTCATGACTTTGATAAAGGCAAACCAGTACTCAAATTCTCCGTAAGATTTCACTGACCAAATATTTGTGAGCGTTAATAATATGGTAAGAATTAAGCTTAATAACCATATAGGAATATCCTTCAACCAATATTGAATAATAGAAGCACCTGCATTTGCTTCAATGGCAATCACTATCACCCAGAAAAACCAATAGAGCCATCCGATGGTGAATCCAGCCCAAGGACCAATAGCATCGTGTGCATATGCGGAAAAGGAACCGCTCGTCGGATGAGCTGCAGCCATTTCCCCTAACATCCCCATTACAAGAATGACTAAACATCCGGCTAATGCATAGGAAACAATCGCTCCCGGGCCTGTGGAATGGATGACGGCTCCGCTCCCCACAAAAAGACCTGCACCGATGACCCCGGCTATGGCGATCATTGTCATGTGACGTTCTTTCAATCCTTTTTGTAAGCTAGCGTTGTGCCCAATCATAAACATCCCCTCCTCTTCTTTGTTTATTTAATCGGTTCGTTAAGAACTCTTGTATGCATGTTCCCGAATATACACTTGCCATTAGCACCACAACAAAATAGGATTGTATGAACGCGTTGAACATCTTTTCGTTCTTCTTTATAAGTGTGTTTCTATCCTTTTTGCATTACGGGGAAGAGTTTCTACAATGGTAATTTGCTCGTATTCTCCTTCTTTTAAGACACTTTTGTCCTTTCTCATTAAATAGGTGTAGGCGCCAATGCTAATAAACAATCCAAAAGTCCAAGCATTATCCCAGAGAAAATGAAGAGCTGGAATGAGTAAGCCTAGTATAGGGACGGCTACCCCGATTACAAGAGCATGAATTCCGTTTTTATTAAAACCGTTCGCATAATTGTAACGGCCATTAGGTTCATATAGCTCTTTAAGATCTAATTGTTTCCGACGGACAAGCCAGTAGTCTGCAATTGCAATGCCATCAATTGGTCCAAGTAAAGCTGCGTATGTTCCGAGCCAGCCAAATATATAGTTGCCAAAATTAGACATTATATACCATGGTTGTAATAAAATAGCGAATAATCCAGTAATGATAGCACCAATTCCAAACGTAATTCGTTTCGGGTACAAATTCTCAATGGCGCGGGCTGGCGCTACAACATTAGCACCGACGTTAATGGTTAAGGAAGCAATAACAATTACAATAGTTCCTAAAAGAATCACAAACGGTGGAAACTTGGCAAGGAGTTGCACAGGATCCCAAATCGCTTGCCCAAAAATTACTACAGTCGCCGATGTAACTGCTATTCCAATGAAAGAAAAAACGGTCATGGTAATCGGAAGAGATAAACTTTGAGCGACTATTTGCGATTTTTGGCTTTGCGCGTAGCGGCAAAAGTCGGGAATATTCAAAGCGAGTGTAGCCCAAAAACCGATAACGCCCGTTAAAGATGGAAAAAATACTTTTAAAAACTCGCCGGTCGTCTTGAATTGAGAAGGAGTTTCGAAAATCGGGCCCCAGCCTCCGGCGCGAGTGAATGCCCAGATAAGGAGGATGACTGAAGAGATACCTACTATAGGTGCAGCGATGGAACTTAGTTTTTTAATGGCCTCGGGGCCTTTATAAGCAATTCCTACATTCAATGCCAAAAACAAAGCAAATACGATAGCTGTATGTCCTGGAAATTTTCCCCAGACAGGAAACGAGGCTACCAGCAATGTATCAATTGCACCCGTTCCAATCCATGTATTAATCCCGAACCATCCAGCAGCTACAATTGCGCGGGCTAAGGTCGGAATGTGTGCTCCTTTGTCACCAAACCAAAGCCGCGCAAAAACAGGATAAGGGATTCCAAATTTTGTTCCAGCATGTGAATTTAATAAAATCGGGATAAGAACAATAACATTGCCGAGAAAAATTGTTCCAACCGCTTGCCACCAGTTCATTCCTAGAGCAATCATGCCACTAGCCATAGTGTAGGAAGGGATGCATAAACACATGCCGATCCACAAAGTCGCAAAGTTTATTCCCTTCCATGAATGTTCTTTCAGTGTAGTTGGCCGCAAATCATCGTTCCACAGCTTGCTTTTGCTTACCATCTTCGTTGCTTCATCTGTCAAGATTACAATACCGTTTTGTTCAATCTGCGTTTTCATCGAGATCCTCCCTCGCCACTTAGTAATAATGTATAAAAATAAATTTAAAAATATTTTAATTATTAAAAATAATGTTTTCATTATACGTTTTGTTAAATAAGCAGGGAGGCATGTTTTTCATTATGTAAAGTATGTAAATATAATTAACATTGCCATATTTATTTGTGATCAATATGCAGTTTCTCTTTAAGTAGGTGTCCGAAAGGTAATCATATAAGCTAAAAAATTCTAATTGGCATCAAGATGTCGTAAGAGCATCAAATTTACATAATGAAAAACAAATCTTTCCTATTATTTAACATAGTGTATAATGAAAAGCTTATCTAAAATAGGTAGAATATTCTCAAAGTTCAGATCTATGGATAGATTTTCATTAATGATAAGGGGGGATTATGGGTTACATTTTGTATCATCAGCATGTCCTTTTTGGTAAATGAAAGAAAATATAGAAAAGCGAGGGATGGAGAGATGGCTGATCAAGTAACAATCGGTCTTATTCAAGCGTCACATGGTGTTCACGGGGATGAGCCGGTGGAAGTCCATAAAGAACAAGCGATTGAAAAACATATAAAACTGGTGCAGGAGGCAAAAGACCGGGGAGCGCAAATCATCTGTTTGCAAGAAATTTTCTACGGTCCATATTTTTGTGCGGAGCAAAATACAAAATGGTATGATGCCGCGGAAGAAATTCCAAACGGGCCAACGACGAAACGGTTTCAAGAGCTGGCGAAGCAATTAGGTGTTGTCATTATTCTGCCGATTTATGAAAGAGAGGGGATTGCTACTTATTATAATACAGCCGCTGTCATTGACGCAGACGGCACATACTTAGGAAAGTATCGAAAACAGCATATTCCGCATGTTGGCGTAGGCAACGAAGGATATGGGTTTTGGGAAAAATTTTATTTTAAACCAGGGAATTTAGGATATCTGGTATTTGATACCGCATTTGCCAAAATAGGCGTTTACATTTGTTATGACCGCCACTTCCCAGAAGGGGCAAGAATTTTAGGATTAAAAGGCGCTGAAATTGTGTTTAACCCGTCGGCGACGGTAGCTGGTCTTTCCGAATACTTGTGGAAGCTGGAACAGCCTGCCCATGCAGTGGCAAACGGATATTATGTCGCCGCCATCAACCGGGTTGGATATGAAGCTCCATGGAACATGGGAGAATTTTATGGGCAGTCTTATTTAGTGGATCCGAGAGGCAACTTTGTTGCGATGGGAAGCCGTGACAAAGATGAGGTCGTCATCGGTGTGATGGACAAAAAGTTGATTCGTGAAGTTCGCGATACGTGGCAGTTTTATAGAGACCGCCGCCCGGAAACTTACAATGAAATGACAGCGTTGCTGCCATAAAACTTAAAAGGGATTAGAGTTTTACTCTATTCCCTTTTTTTAAGAAGAAGGAGGTTGTTTGCGATGAATCGATCACTCTCTGATTTAGAGAAGAACTTCCAAGAAGTGGAGCCGGGTTTAACTGATCGAGAAGCGATAGAAGAAGCCAACCGATGTTTATATTGTTATGATGCGCCTTGTATTAAAGCTTGTCCTACAGGAATTGATATTCCGGCTTTTATCAAGAAAATTGCGTCCGGAAACTTAAAAGGATCAGCAAAAACCATTATGTTGTCCAATCCCGTCGGCGCCAGCTGTGCAAGGGTATGCCCGACGGAGGAATTGTGCGAAGGAGCTTGTGTTCTGAACCATTCCACAAAACCGATCATGATTGGAAAGCTGCAACGATATGCGACAGATTGGGCCATTCAGAATGAAGAAGTATTGTTTCAGGCAGGAAAGAAAAACGGAAAAACAGTGGCTGTTGTCGGCGGTGGTCCTGCGGGATTATCTGCCGCTAGAGAATTGGCCAGAATGGGATATACAGTCACCATTTTTGAAGCGGAAAGAGAAGCAGGGGGGCTTAATACGTATGGCATCGTTTCCTTTCGGCTTCCGCAGAAAATATCGTTTTGGGAAGTGAATCAAGTCAAAAGTTTAGGGGTACAAATTCGCACCAATACGCGGGTTGGAAAAGATATTTCCGCTAAGGAGCTTTTAGATCGTTACGATGCCGTCGTTTTGGCTGTCGGTATGGGAAGAGTTCCGCGGTTGGGCATTGAAGGGGAGGACTTAGACGGAGTGTACGATGCCATTGAATTTGTAAAAGAAACGAAAACAAAACCATTGACTGGCAAGCTCGTCGGGAAAAGAGTGGTTGTCATTGGTGCCGGAAACACTGCGATTGACGGCGCAACTTGTTCGGTGCGTTTGGGAGCGGAAAATGTAAAAATTTTATATCGTCGTACAAAAGAGGAAATGACAGCGTACGATTTTGAATACGAGTTTGCCAAGCAAGATGGCGTCGAGTTTCGCTGGTTAACTGCACCGAAACGGATTATTGGTGATGAAAACGGAAAAGTGACCCATATCGAATGCATTCGTATGCAGTTAGGAGAACCAGATGCAGACGGACGCCGTCGTCCTGTTCCGATTGCAGGATCCGAGTTTACGATGCGAGTCGATGTCGTTATTAAAGCAATCGGCCAGACGCGGCACCTTGATCTCATTCAGGAATTTGGATTAGAGCATGATGATGGTGTTGTGAAAGTGAATCCGGAAAACTACCAAACATCCAATCAAAAAGTGTTTGCCTGTGGTGATGTCATTTTTGCGAAAGGACAAGGAGAAGCGATGGTTGTCACCGCTGCGCAGCAAGGAAAAGAGGCAGCCTATGCGATACATCAATATTTAACAAAAACAGTGAGCGAAACTGCCTGATATCGTCATTTTTAACAGAGGAGGGCAAGAAAATGGCAGATTTAAGCATTAATTTAGCAGGAATAAAGTCTCCCAATCCATTTTGGCTCGCTTCTGCGCCTCCAACCAACTCCGGTTATCAAGTGCAAAGAGCGTTTGAGGCCGGTTGGGGCGGAGCGGTTTGGAAAACGCTCGGTGAACCGATTTTAAACGTATCATCCCGGTTTGCGGCTGTGAGCTTTAATGGACAACGTGTGATGGGCTTTAACAATATCGAGTTGATTACGGACCGTCCTCTTGAAGTGAATTTGAAAGAAATTTATGAAACAAAAAAGCGCTTTCCAGACCGAGCTGTCGTGGCATCCCTTATGGTCGAGCCAAAAAGGGAAAAATGGCATGAAATTGTGAAAAGAGTAGAGGATGTGGGTGTAGACGGGCTTGAACTGAATTTTGGATGCCCGCACGGGATGGCGGAACGGGGAATGGGATCGGCTTCCGGGCAAGTGCCTGAACTTGTGGAAAAGCAAACATATTGGGTGAAAGAGGTGGCGCAGACGCCTGTCATCGTTAAGCTGACTCCTAATATTACAGATATCACCGCGACGGCCGAAGCGGCTGCCCAAGGCGGGGCCGATGCCATCAGCATGATCAATACGATCAATAGCCTAATGGGAGTTGACTTGGACACATGGAATACTATTCCGCATGTGGCGGGGAAAGGAGCACATGGAGGTTATTGCGGTCCAGCGGTTAAACCAATCGCTTTGAACATGGTTGCCGAATGTGCCCGCCATCCGCGGATTCATGTGCCGATTTCCGGCATAGGCGGCATATCCAGCTGGAAGGACGCAGTGGAATTTATGCTTATGGGGGCAACCGGTGTGCAAGTATGTACGGCTGTCATGCATCATGGCTTCCGTATTATTGAAGATATGATAGAAGGACTGAATCATTACCTAGATGAAAAAGGAATTGCTTCCGTTAAGGATATAGTTGGGAGAGCAGTGCATAAATACTCCGATTGGGGGGACCTCGATCTTAATTATAAAGTGGTGGCCCGCATTAATACAGATGTTTGCATTAATTGTAATAAATGTTATATCTCTTGTGAAGATGCTTCTCATCAATGCATCGATCGTTTAACGGTTGAAAATGGAAAAGAGTATTTAAAAGTCCGCGAAGAAGATTGCGTAGGGTGTAATTTATGTTCGATCGTCTGTCCGGTGGATGGCGCAATTGAGATGATCGAAATTCCAAGCGAACATCCGCCGATGACATGGAATGAGCGTCAGGCAGTCATTGGCGGAATTAGCAGCTGTAGCGTTGATGTAAAATAATCTTTTCCATAAATTAAAGGGGGATGTATAAATGAAAAAAATTATAAAAAATGGAACGATTGTTACGGCAACGGATACGTATGAAGCGGACTTGCTCATTAAAGACGGGAAAATTGCGATGATTGGCCAACATTTAGAGGAAAAAGGAGCCGAAGTGATTGATGCGAAAGGATATTACGTATTTCCAGGCGGCATTGATCCGCACACGCATTTAGATATGCCGTTTGGCGGCACGGTGACAAAGGATGATTTCGAATCAGGAACGATTGCGGCGGCATTTGGCGGGACAACGACCATCATCGACTTTTGTTTAACGAATAAAGGGGAACCATTGAAAAAAGCGATCGAAACTTGGCACAACAAAGCAAAGGGGAAAGCGGTTATTGATTACAGCTTTCATTTAATGATTAGTGAGATTACGGATGAAGTATTGGAAGAGCTGCCGAAAGTCATTGAAGAAGAAGGAATTACATCCTTTAAAGTGTTTATGGCGTATAAAAACGTATTTCAGGCAGATGATGGGACGTTATACCGCACGCTGGTGGCTGCCAAAGAACTTGGAGCGCTCGTTATGGTTCATGCGGAAAATGGGGATGTGATTGATTATTTAACGAAGAAAGCGCTCGCGGATGGGAATACGGATCCGATTTACCATGCATTAACACGGCCTCCAGAATTGGAAGGGGAAGCGACCGGGCGCGCCTGTCAATTAACAGAGCTTGCCGGTTCACAACTTTACGTTGTTCACGTGACATGTGCGCAAGCGGTTGAAAAAATTGCGGAAGCACGCAATAAAGGGTTGGATGTATGGGGGGAAACGTGTCCGCAATATCTTGTTCTCGACCAATCGTATTTAGAAAAGCCTGATTTTGAAGGCGCGAAATATGTTTGGTCCCCTCCGCTTCGTGAAAAATGGCATCAAGAGGTATTGTGGAATGCATTGAAAAACGGCCAGCTGCAAACGTTGGGATCTGACCAATGTTCGTTTGATTTTAAAGGACAAAAAGAACTTGGCAGAGGAGATTTTACCAAAATTCCAAATGGCGGGCCGATGATTGAGGATCGCGTTAGCATTCTTTTCAGTGAAGGGGTAAAGAAAGGAAGAATCACGTTAAATCAATTTGTCGACATTATGTCGACAAGAATTGCCAAATTGTTTGGATTGTTCCCGAAAAAAGGAACAATCGCGGTAGGTTCTGACGCGGATTTAGTCATTTTTGACCCGAATATCGAACGGGTGATTTCGGCTGAAACACACCATATGGCCGTTGACTACAATGCATTCGAAGGAATGAAAATAACAGGTGAACCGGTATCGGTTCTATCTAGAGGCGAGTTTGTCGTCCGTGATAAACAATTTGTCGGAAAACCAGGGTACGGGCAATATTTAAAACGGGCAAAATACGGAACTTTGACGCTTTCCAAGCAGGACGAGAAATTAACAATTTAAAAACCGCTTTTCTTGCCTCCTGAAACGGCTACAAAAATGTAACATGAATTCTAGTTTAATATTATAGTAAATCTTTAAAAATTATGATCGCTTGGAAGCTTTTAATCGCATAGTTCGACGGAAATGCAAAGGAAAGCAAATGATTTTTAAGAAAACGGGGGAGGTAATCAGATGTCTTATCAAGAGTTTTTGGAAGAAAGAGATAAAATCGACTGTTTGATTCAACAAGGATACTATATCAAAAATGTTAGAGAAAATTTAAGCGGGGCTTTCGTCGAATTCGAATTAAAACTGCCAGACTCTTCAGGAAAAAAGGACGCCACACAAACATTGCATATTAAAAATGCGGATGCTCGTAAGTATTTTTCCTCTCTATTAATCCGTCAAATGAAACAGACACAGTAGTTTTACTGATAAATAAGAGCAATTGCCTCAAGCGCTGAACATAAATTCTGAATGGTAAAAAATAATAAGGAGAAAGAATAGCTGCGGAATTTTATCATAAGCGCCGAAAAGACCTTCACCTCTGGGAGAGGCGTAGGCGGTGGGGGTGAGTCGGCGTTTTTTTGCACTTTTGCCATACCCTTGCTTAGACGTTATCTATAGGGTGAAAGTCTTAAGTGAAGGAAGCAAGCGCTTATCGCTAGAAAGGCTCGGGGGTTAGCCTCGCCCCTTCTTATTCAACTTTAGTATCAGTTTTAATCTAAAAAATACGTAAAGTATTCTTACATATTTTGTTACATATTTTTGGTTTCCAATATAATCATTCTAAAAAAGGATGCTAGGACGAATTGGAATAGGAAGGAATATAAATATAAATCATGATTTTTCACCAACAGTAGTGCTGCAAAACAGTCGAAACGATTTTTAGAAAGTGTTGGCGATTATGCTGGGCTTCACATTTTTCAGCAAGTATGACGGCTGGTGGCATTCTGGAGTTAGTTTAACCGCTAGAAGATTATTTAGTCATAATCATAAGGTATTTAATTAGAAACAAAGATACTTTTAAGGGTCCATTATTTAAACGAACATAACAAAATATTATAATTTAAATAAATACTCTTAAGTAAATTTTGTTTAGACAACGGATATATTTTTAAATTCTTTGTTGCGCAAAGGGGGGAAGAAAAGTGTATGAAAACTTCCAAATTAACGGTTTTCGATGTTTTAAAAAGGAAGCATTTTGAACATATTCAAATTGCAGCTGGGCACCAAGGGTTGAATCGCACGGTAAAATGGGTACACGTCGTGGAGGTAACCAAAATCAGTAATCTATTGAAAGGAAAAGAACTGATTTTATCCACTGGAGTGGGATGGAAGGAAAACAAATCGTTGTTTATATCTTTTGTGCGACAGCTAATTGAATGCGATGCATCTGGATTATGCATTGAAATAGGAACTTATGCTTCTTCCATTCCGCAAGAGGTTATTGACTTAGCGAACGAACACCAATTTCCTATCATTCTCTTTCTCAAAGAAGTCCCATTCGTCGAAATCACTCAAGATATCCACACTTATTTAATTAATCAGCATTATCAAATCATCTCCAATCTAGAGTCTTATTCACAAGAATTAAACAAAAAATTGTTGTCGGTTGATCATTATGATGAGATTTTAAAATTTCTGCATCATTATTTAGGCCATCAAGTCATTTTTCGGATCAATGGAAAGGAAGTAGAGTTAGTACCGAAATATGTGAAGCGATCCAATGAAAAGCAGCAACAGTTTGATTCTGCACTTCGTCCACAGCAAAAGATAGCCTCTCAATCCATTCGAATCCTCGGTAATGAATATGCGGAACTATCCATTGTTTCCATCGACAAAGAAATTAATGAATTTGATCTTCTTATTTTGGATCGAACGGCTACTGCTCTTGCCCAACATTTACTGCGGGATTTATATGTAGAAGAAAAAAAGCGAGCGCAAGAACATGAATGGTTAAAGGACTGGTTAGAAGGAGAGCATACGAGTGAAGCTATTTTCGATTATTTAACAGATCATGAAACAGAATTAAGACCAAAAGGTGGATTTGTAAGTATTTGTCGATTTAAATCATCAAAACAATACTTGAACTTAGACATTACTTATTTCAAATTGTTGTGCCGGACGATTTTTGAACAACAAGGATTCTCCACATTTCCTGTTGATTTTCGCAATAGCGTTGTATTTATTATGGTGAATAAGCGTGATATAAAGACATGGAAAAATCGTATGAAAATGGGGATTAAATATTTGCTGAAATCTGATTTTGTTAATAAAAAAAGAGTGCCGAAATTCCTTATAGGAGTCGGGAAATTCGTAGAAAACCTCTCTCATATGGACAAAAGTTATCGAACTGCTTTAGAAACCATTAAAATCCAAAATCAACTCGGCAAAAAGGCAAACAGCAATTTTTATGAGGATTTACATATATATCGAATTATTTCGCTTATTCATAAGTGTAGCGATTTGTATGAAGTGGTAATGGAATATTTAGAACCTGTTATTCAGCATGATAAAAAATATAACGGAAAGTTGATGGAAACATTGAAGGTTTATTTGGAATGTAACGGCTCGAAAAAAGAAACAGCCAAAAGATTGTTTGTAGTTAGACAGACGCTTTATCATCGCATTCAAAAATTAGAAAAACTATTAGGTGACGATTTTATGAATCCGGAAAAACGGTTAGCTATTGAATTTATGATCAAAGCATACGAATATTTAATGCCAAATAACGAGACCCAATATGTACAAAATGATCTGCAGCGCTGAACTTGATATGCAGTTCAGAAAGACAGTCTCATTATCATCACATGAGCGCGTTGTTATCATCGAGGGAGTATTTCTTCAACGCCATGAATGGCGGGAATTTTGATCACGTTGTTTATTTGGATTATCCTAGGGAAACATGCTTTAATCGTGAAGAGGAAAGCATTAGGAACAACACGGAAAAATTTAAAAATAGGTTGCTGGAAAGCAGAAGACCACTACTTGGAATCAGTGCGCCCTTTCATATGCGCGGGCATGATTATCAAGTGCTGAGACTGGGTTCGATCTTGCACGGAAGGGCGCTGAATAACGTGTAGTAAAAAAGAGGGTGTCCCAAAAGTGATCGTTTTTGGGACACCGGTTGATTTAGATTACTTTTGCTTCTAAAAAGTCACATTCTGTTATATCATTTTCACAGTTAATTACGATCTTTATAATTTAAGGCTGTTTCTACTATTTCCTCTGGTGATAATTCTTCCTTATTCCAAAAGATTAGGTCACTTGGAACTGGATGAGGCACATTTTTTTCTAAAATATCGATATATTTACCTCTTCATCAGATAATTTAGGATCGCATATTTTTTTACAAGTTCAATCAATTCCTCTTTAGATAGTTTATTTTCCATAATATTCACTCTTTTTAGGATATCACCCTTTTTTACCAAAGTGGTATACAGGGTCTAAAATAATTTGGTGCATTTTAGGTGATGTAATAATTAGATTATCAAGATTATAAACTTCTCCACCTTTCTCAATAGGCTGTTTATGGTGAAGTATATATGAATTATTTTTTCCGTAATGTTCAATCTTTGGAGCAATAGGTGCGTTCCCTTCTAACATCCGTGCAATATTTCGACTATTAAATTCTTTGGCATAACTCGAATTTGCAATGCATTTCCAAAACTCTCTTCTAAAGTCATCAAAAGAATTGAATTTTTTTCAATAAGTTTATCTCGACTCTCTTTTGGAATAATTCCAATGGCGCTTTATTGTACATTAGTTTTGTTTGCATTTGAAGACTTCTATCGAAATTAAAACTTAAACTTTCCTCACTACCCCAGGCTTATTCCTAAGACTTTCATTTATCCCTTTATCTATCCTTTATGAACCATCGCACCCCTAGTTTTGCCAATCATGTTCATCGTCGTTTCTTTTATTTCTTTCTTGGCTTCGCTCATCCATATACGGGACGATGGACCAATTCCCGCCAAGGCCGGCTGCCATTGGACAGATCGCACACTGTCAAGAAGATCATTCCATTGCTTTTTGAACGAACGGATCGTGTTGGTAATCGGTGCCTTTACGACTTGGTGGTATACCGCTTGCAGGGCTGGCAAGATTTTATCATAACGGAGAACATATTTCATTTGTGAGACCAATTGGAAACATCCGCTGCGGTTCCTGCCGCTTTCGCTCCCTTGATTCCCGCTTTGCCGGCGACGCCCGCTCCTTTGGCTGGAGGAATGACGGACAACAATAACATTCCTCCCGCAAACAGACGGCCCCATCCTGAAATCCGTTCTCCAGTGATTGGGTCGTATTCTCCAAACAATCGCTGCAAGTCATACCAGCCAAGAAGCTCCAGACCGAATTCTTTCATGTTGTCAGCAAGCGTTTGGTCTGCCTGTCTTATTGCCGCAGCTGCCCGGTACAGCAGCTCCTCCGCTTCATTCAGCTTTTCTTCATAGCGCCGGAGCCAATGAAGCAGTTCATCTGTAAGCTCATGGATGGCGGCAGAGCCGATGCCGGGAATCTCTATGGCTAGAGAGGGAAGTTCCCAGGAAAGCAAGGTACGCGCACGCTGGCAGGCGCCTTCTGCATCAGGAACATGCTTCGCTACCGTTTCCAGCTCTTCTGGTTTGACTCGGATCGTCGTCATTGCCGTTCCTCTATCTTTCGCCGAATTTGGGCGATTTCCCTGCTTATTTCATGAAGAAGATCATCTGCGGTCGCATAAATACGTGTCTCGATTTGCCGCAAGTCCCAGTATACTAGTTCATACGCTCCCCTCGACTCTCCCTGCCAATGTGGAGCATACTCGTCATTTGCGCGGTAAAAGGAATGCGAGCCATGGTGAAATTCATCCAATGCTTCCTCTACTTGCCCCTGATAGGATGGAAGGCAGCGGATCATGGCTGCATAAGACCGGCGCTTTGCTTCTTTTTCAATAGATTCCAATAAGGATGACACCTTTATTCCCTCCCCCATTTGTACACTATTTAAATGGTAACATAAGTAAAATAAGGATAAATCATGATATATTACTATTTTCCAAATGATAACCAGGACTTTTTCCTTATTCATCCAGCTTCCATACTAAGCATATAGAATTTTTGGAAGATAATGTTTTCGGATAGTAGACTTTTCCAGCATGGAACGATTGCTGTGAAGATGGCGATAAGAAAGCCGAGTTCCGTGCCTTTCGGGATTTTAATAACTTCTTTAATGTTATTCTTCCATTTTGGCAGAAGAGCAGAATCAATTTTGCATTTTAATTCTGTTGGCGGCCAAGACAGTAGTGGCAAATCCCTTATTTTCCCTTGCTTTTCCACTAGAGGTGCGGTAGGCCATTATTTCTTCATTAATGGCAATGGCCATCTTTAAATGTTTCCTTTAGCCAAGCCGGCAGTTCCATTTGCTTCTTGATAGTCACTTTATATTTATTGCTGTAGCATATTTAGGATCAATCGTATTTTGAGTCAGCTTTTTTAATGTGAATGGTTAGTCAGTTCATTTATGAATATTTTGCGATTTAGTCTGTGATGGATGCGTGTTTTATCATTTCGCATTTTACAAGTGAACCCGCTACAAAAGTAGAGAAGTTTTAAACATCGTTTGGAAAAGGCGCCCTGGTCATATTGTGGAATGAACATATGTATAATTTTTACGTTTTGTCTAATGAAGGATATTGGAAATTAAGAGATAATTTTGGTAAAGCCAAATAATTTTGAATAATCTTATAGAAAAAGGAGGTTTTCGCGGTGACAGTGATAAAAAACGAAACAACTATTTTGAAAAACTTCATTAATGGACAATGGGTAGAATCAAGCGGGACAGAGACGTTGGAAGTGACGAATCCGGCGACAAGGGAGGTGCTGGCGCGGGTTCCGATTTCGACGAAGGAAGATGTTGACAGAGCTGTCCGAGCTGCCAAAAATGCATTTGAAACATGGAAAAACACACCGGTTCCTAAGCGGGCGCGGATTATGTTTATATTCCATCATTTATTGAACGAGCATCATGAAGAATTGGCAACGCTTGTTGTTCAAGAGAACGGCAAAGCATATAAAGAAGCGTACGGCGAAATTCAAAGGGGAATTGAGTGCGTAGAATTTGCCGCAGGCGCTCCAACACTAATGATGGGGGAATCGCTATCGGGAATTGCGGAAGGCATTGATTCTGAAATGTTCCGTTATCCTTTAGGGGTAGTCGCTGGAATTACGCCGTTTAATTTCCCAATGATGGTTCCTCTTTGGATGTTTCCATTGGCGATTGCTTGCGGGAATACGTTCATATTAAAGCCATCCGAAAAAACGCCAATTTTAGCCAATAAACTGGCTGAGTTGTTTACAAAGGCTGGGGCGCCAGAAGGAGTGCTCAATGTCGTTCATGGAGCGCATGATGTCGTTAATGCCCTCATCGATCACGAGGATGTTCAAGCTATTTCTTTTGTCGGTTCCCAGCCCGTCGCCAAGTATGTATATGAGCGTGCAGCGGCACAAGGAAAGCGGGTGCAAGCGCTTTCTGGAGCAAAAAACCATCATATCGTCATGCCTGATGCTGATGTAGAAACAGCGGTGCAGCACGTGATCAGTTCCGCTTTTGGAAGCGCAGGGCAGCGTTGTATGGCTTGCAGCGCGGTTGTTGTGGTCGGCGACAATAATCAGTTTGTACAGCTGCTCAAGCAAAAGACGGATGAAATTGTTATCGGAAATGGCATGGATCCGGAAGTGCTTTTAACTCCGGTGATTCGTCAGTCCCATCGTGAAAAAGTATTAGGCTACATTCAAAAAGGGATTGAAGAAGGGGCGACACTTATTCGGGACGGACGCAAAGAAATCGAGGAAATGCCAGAAGGAAACTTCCTTGGTCCAACGATTTTTGATCACGTCACGCCAGATATGACGATTGCCAAAGAAGAAATCTTTGCGCCTGTCCTTAGCTTGCTGCGTGCCAAAGATTTGGACGAAGCGCTTGAATATATTCGCAAATCTCGATATGGAAATGGCGCGACCATTTATACGAAAGACGCAAAAGCTGTCCGTAAATTCCGTGAAGAAGCGGATGCGGGAATGTTAGGAATCAATGTCGGCGTACCGGCAACGATGGCGTTCTTCCCGTTCTCCGGTTGGAAAGATTCGTTTTACGGTGATCTTCATGTAAACGGAAAAGATGGAGTGAACTTCTATACACGCAAAAAAATGATTACCTCTCGATTCGATTTTTAACACGATCTTGAAAGGAGCTGGGCAAGAACGGATTTACTCACTTGGTAGGATGTTACCAAAAAATCCCTCTGCTTTAACATAAAGCCTAGGTGGAAGGGAGTTTACTTTACAATAGAAAGAAGGGAAGAGAAATTGGCTCAAATTCATCAAAATGAGCAACAATGGCTGACAAAAGATAGTCAATATATATGGCATTCGATGAGACCTTATAATCCTGATGAAACGCTAGTAGTGACAGAAGCGAAAGGATGTTGGGTTACCGACCTCACTGGAAAAAAATATTTAGATGCGATGGCGGGATTATGGTGCGTGAATGTAGGATATGGACGTGAGGAATTAGCGGAAGCAGCTTATGAACAGCTAAAAAAACTTGCGTACTTTCCGCTTACGCAAAGTCATATACCGGCTATTCAGCTTGGCGAAAAATTAAATGAGTTGTTAGGGGATGAATATGTCATTTTCTTTTCCAACAGCGGTTCCGAAGCTAATGAAACTGCATTCAAAATCGCAAGGCAATATCATCAGCAAAGAGGAGAGTATAACCGATATAAGATTATTTCCCGGTATCGGGCATATCATGGAAATTCGCTGGGAGCTCTTGCCGCAACGGGTCAAGCGCAACGGAAGTACAAATATGAACCGCTTGCGCCTGGGTTTATTCATGTGCCGCCTCCAGACAGCTACCGCGACAATGATCAGGCGGAAAATCCGCGGGATTTACGGTCCGTCAAAGTAATGGACGAAGTGATGACATGGGAGTTGAGCGAAACGATTGCGGCGGTCATCATGGAGCCGATTATCACCGGTGGGGGAGTGCTGATGCCGCCGGAAGGATATATGAAAGCCGTAAAAGAAGTGTGCGAAAAACATGGCGCCCTGTTGATTGTGGATGAAGTGATTTGCGGATTTGGGCGGACAGGCAAAGCGTTTGGATTCATAAACTATGGGGTAAAGCCGGATATTATTACGATGGCAAAAGGAATTACGAGCGCTTACTTGCCATTATCAGCAACCGCTGTTCGAAAAGAGATTTATGAGGCGTTTAAAGGAACAGAAGAATACGACTATTTCCGCCATGTTAACACGTTCGGCGGTAGTCCTGCAGCATGCGCTTTAGCATTGAAAAATATTGAAATTATGGAAAGGGAAAATTTGTTTGAGCGTTCGCGGGAAGCAGGTGAATGGCTGTTAAGTGAATTAAAAAATAAACTGCAAGACCACCCTTATGTTGGCGATGTGCGCGGAAAAGGCTTGTTAATTGGAATTGAACTAGTCGCCGACAAAGACACAAAAGAGCCTCTTGATGTTTCGTTTGTGAATAAAGCGATTGGCATTTGTAAAGAAAACGGCTTGATTATTGGCAAAAACGGCACGACTGTTGCTGGATACAACAACGTGCTAACATTATCGCCGCCGCTGAATATTGAGGACGACGATCTCTCCTTCTTAATAAATACGTTAACAAATGCATTATGGAAAATTAAATAAGTAATAAGATGGTGCTCGCAATGATTTTAATAAAATTGCGGGCACTACTTTATTCGTTATCCTAAAAAAGAAAAGGTCAACGGGCTTCTGCATTTTTTATACAGGAGGATTACTTGATTGGATAGGTTTTCATGGGCCATTATTTTACTTGGCTTATTAACATTTACAATTATTGGTTCACTATGTATAAGACAACAGCATGAACCTATTCAATTTATATGCAGGAAACAAAGATGGACTAATAGAAAAAATGCGTTTTTATGCACCTTTTGAAGAGATAATCATGCGTGCCCGTTATGTCAAGTGTCAGTTTATATAGAAACTAAGTGGAAAGAAGCGGTTATCGCTTCTCTTTTATCTACTTTTTTTCTAAACGAAGGTGTGTTCGAGGATCGCAAGTAAACAGTCTATTTCAAATCACCGATGTTTCCGCCGCGACGATGAGATGTAAACACGCCGAAATCGGAAAACAATATACGATATCCATTATCCCGCTTGTTCGTTCTTATGCGAAAGCAGGAATGATCATTCGCGGAAACATTGTAAAAACAACAAACCCTGGCCGCCAGAGGTTCATTTATGTGTTACAGGTGTTTCCAAAAGAGGCGGGGCAATATTTGAGCTAAAATGTGTTTGCTTCAAGAGATAGAAAGTGATCTCCCAGTTGGTTAATCAGTCTCTATGGGGCTGATCGGTTTGGTACGCATGGAGTGAGTGTGGAAAAAAAGCAGGGAATACATCTGTTCCCTGCTTTCTTTTAAACTAATCGCCGATCTGCGGCAGAGCAGGCGAGATAACGAACGATGGCAGTTCGGCTCTATTTTATGGAAATACCGTTTTATGCACGATTCAGCAATGGCTATAGGTGTGTAGTACTGATTGCTTTCATGAACGAAAGTGTGATGTTGATGTATCCACGGTTTGGACGTTTGACGATTTTATTCAAAAATTCTAGTTGTATAGCAACAATTATTTTTTGAGGCATTCCTGTCCGCCGATTTTTGCGGGAGTAAAATGCAGGTAAAGGGGTTCGATTTACTATATCAAGTGCATCCGATCTAGAGATACAAAAACTAGACAGAGATTCCTTGCTGAAAAAGATCTTGGTGTTTTATTTTAAGTGTTTGCCACAATTCAGAAAGGGAAGGGGCTTTCGCTTCGAATGTATATGTGCCTAAACAAATGAGGGAATAGTCGGTGCCTGGGTCAAAAACAACGGTAATGATTTCTTCTGTTCCACAGTCGATTTGCTGAAACGCACCGGTGTCTTGCGGCTGAACATCCAACTTGTTGTATTTTTCACGAATCACGTAGTACCCTTCTTTCAGTTGCTCGGCAAACAATGTTTCTGTACCAATCAATTCGTGCACAATCATCGTCTGTTTCCTCCTAGTTACATGTGAAATATTTCTCCATTTCACTATACTACAAAGCTGCGGCAATCATCATCGGTTTGGGGCAATGTTTGAAAAGTTGTCACGTTTAAGATTCTTTTTAGGCATACAATATCGAAAAAAATTAGGCCAGCTCTTTTTTGAAAAGAGAGCTGGCGGTTTTATAGCGTGAATGAGGATCCAGAGAAGATTTTGTCAATAGTCTTATTTTTGCGCGAAAAGTTATTGTTTTCCGCTACATATTCCTATTTCTTCATTTAATATCGTTCATTCCAAAACATCGCGATATTGATCGCGTATCAGCGTCGTAAGGCCAATTTCGTCCAAATAATGGACAGGACATAAAAATGTAACGGTGACGACTCCTGGGTGTCTGCCGATCTCAATCGCGCCAGTGATTGTTGCGCGGTTCATCACCTCAGGTACGGAAATGCCCAACACTTTCGCCGCTCTTTGTAATCCGTTTTCTGTCGCTTCGTTCAGGTTTGCGCCTGTTCCGATAAAGGAAATCGGAAGGGATTCTTCCAGCTTTTTCACACCCCATGTTTGCGCAAGATCAAGCGCGATCTCTTTTTCTTGTTTCGTTATTGGTTTTGCTAAATAGGGAAGATCTTCTGCGGCGGGCAAAAGAATTGGACCATCGATCGTCAGACCTTTGATAACTTTGACTTGAAGCGTTACGATGCCGGCAACATCGGTTGTATGTCCTGCAATTTCTCCGTCTCCTTGCATGGCGTGCATATCTCCGAGATAAACGCCGCCGCCACGCACTTTCACAGGGCAAATCAAAACGGCGCCTTCCCGCACGCGATTAATATCCATATGTCCGTCTGTACGGTCTTCGAGTTGTTCTTTTGTGATTCCATATTCATGCGGAGCATCGATCAGAAACTGCCCGAAGTCGCCCGCATTGTGCGAGTCTGGAAACGGCCGGGCAGGCGTTGTGCCAAGCTGTCCAAGGAATGGGCGAAGTCTGGCAATGGTTCCGACTAAATCATGAGGAGCAAAAGTGACGATCGGATTTTGCACTGAGTTGTCCGGCGTCGCCATGTAATAGCGGCCTTGTTGGGCGATGTGTTCTGCCGCTTCTTTATGCAACGTGATGCCGACTTGTTTGTTGGAATCAAATGCCATCGTATAACCGTTCGTAAACACAAATGGGGTGACGTCCGCCCCGCAATTGGCGCAACGAATTGCTTTCGGTCCTATTCCTTCTATTTTTGTTTCTGGATACATTGTCTTGCATTCAGGACATTTCACGGCGACAAACGGGTCTCCTACAAATCTTCCTTCCATTGGCTTATCGTTCCCGGAAGATGTAGCAATAGAAGTGACGCGGATCGATTTAATTTTAATTGCGATCGCATCACCTACTTCAGCTCCGTCCACGAAAACAGGCTTTGTGACTTCATGGCCGCCGCGAATACAAGGAGTGATCATCGGCCCCCAGCATCCAGGAGTTGTATTGGCAACAATATACCCGCCATCTTGCACGGGACCGAGCATTTCCCCGTTAGGATCTAAAATTCCGTTGGTGAACTCGTTGACAAATACGGTTTGTTTCGCTTCCATAGCTATCCTTTCCTTTCATGCTGAAATACTTTCTATTACAAATTATAAGAGGCGATAGTAAGCGATTTCAAATAAATAGATTGATAATTCTTGAAAATTTAACTTAATAGCTTGGTCAATTGGATATTGGTATAAAAATATAATATTATGAGCATTATTTATATGGAATTTAGAGGGGGAGGAAATAAATGAAAAGCAGTGTTAGAGAATATGTGTAAAAAAGAGCTTTTCCTGCCTTACCATGGACAGTAAACAAATGGACTTCTTTTCCAAAAGGAAGAAGATTGTTCATGTATGGGCGGATACGTAGAACAGGGATGGTTTTATCGGATATATTAGCAAAAATATGAAGTATAGTTAGGCCGCATGTGTGTGTTCCCCTCCTGTGCACGTCACGTTCATCGAAAAAATGGGTAGGCATGCAATTTCTATTAGACGTAAACGGTTGAAACTAAAATGACCGGAGCAGCAAAATATTTTGACCGGCAAGAATAATTTTGCTATCGTAAAGTCAAGAATATGGAAAATTTTAAGGGGGATGTCTTGTGAGCGAATTCAAAGCGTTAGTAGTGAACAAAACGGAAACGGATTTTACCGTCAATGTACAAACTGTTACTATGGATGAATTGCCAGAAGGGGATGTCCTGATAAAAGTCCAATATTCCAGCGTCAACTATAAAGACGGATTGGCGTGCATTCCCGATGGCAAAATTGTAAAAACATATCCGTTTATCCCGGGGATTGATCTGGCTGGCATTGTAGTTTCTTCGAACGATCCGCGTTTTAAAGAAGGGGACGAAGTCATTGCGACTGGCTATGAAATTGGTGTGACTCATTACGGGGGATACAGTGAATACGCCCGTATTCCTGGGGATTGGCTCGTCCCGCTTCCAAAAGGATTGACATTAAAAGAAGCGATGGCGCTAGGAACGGCAGGGTTTACTGCGGCACTGTCGGTTCATCGCTTGGAGGAAAACGGACTGTCACCGGAAAAAGGAAAGGTACTCGTCACTGGGGCAACCGGCGGTGTCGGCAGCTTGGCGGTTTCGATGCTGGCAAAACGGGGCTATGAAGTGGTCGCGAGCACAGGCAAAGAAACGGAGCATGAATATTTGCGCGAACTCGGCGCGAAAGAAATTCTTTCCCGGGAAGACGTATGTGCTGAGAAAATTCGGCCGTTAGATAAACAACGTTGGGCGGCGGCCGTTGATCCTGTCGGCGGCAGAACGTTGGCGACGGTGCTAAGTCATATTCAATATGGCGGTGCTGTAGCAGTCAGTGGGCTAACAGGCGGCACAGACGTTCCAACCACCGTTTTTCCGTTTATTCTTCGCGGCGTCAGTTTGTTAGGCATTGATTCCGTTTATTGCCCGATGGAATTACGGAAACAAATTTGGGAACGAATGGCCAGCGATTTAAAACCTGATAGACTATTAGAATCGATTGCGCAGGAAATTACTCTTGAGCAGCTTCCTGAAGCTTTATCGAATATTTTAAAGGGCAAACTGCGCGGAAGAACGATGGTAAGACTATCATAATGATGGATAGTCATTCGACTGCATATATATCCCCATTCCGAAGATTCGGGCATGGGGTTTTTATTTTTCAGCGAACGATGATGAGCCAAACTGGAAAAAGTGATAGATGGCTCGCCTAGAATTGTTGGTGAAAAATATTTATCCTTTCATGCCACTCGACCGACATATAGTCCGATGCATCTTATTTTTCGATTTCTTCCTATATCTTAATAATCTTATATTCTCATGTTGCTTTATGTAATTCTTATTAAACTATGTAGTAAATATTTCATTTTCTAAAAAAACACTATTAAAAACAAACACTTTCATAACCAGATTGTTAACTGTTCGCATTTTGAGCAGGAAAAAATATTGATTTTATGTGTGAGTTTGACATACAAAATTTAGAAATAAATGATCATTATTATGGTACAATGAAAAAAAGTAAAAGTAATGCAATTGTACGAGGGGGAGAGAGCGATGAAAAAGCTAATTAACGATCCAAATCAAGTCGTCAACGATATGCTAGAAGGAATGGTCGCAGCTTATCAGAATCGGTTAAGACGGCTGCCGGGTACGAAGGTGATTGTAAGAAATGACGCTCCAGTAAAAGGAAAAGTCGGAATCGTAAGCGGAGGCG
Source organism: Parageobacillus sp. KH3-4 (assembly GCF_022846435.1). NCBI lineage: Bacteria > Bacillati > Bacillota > Bacilli > Caryophanales > Anoxybacillaceae > Parageobacillus > Parageobacillus sp. KH3-4. The sequence goes on along the minus strand of NZ_AP025627.1, from coordinate 2,426,444 downwards.
GCAGCGGACATGAACCGGCACATGCGGGTTATGTTGGAAAGGGGATGTTAGATGCGGCGGTATGCGGGGAAGTGTTTACCTCACCGACGCCTGACCAAGTGCTAGAGGCCATCAAAGCGGTCGATAGCGGAAAAGGCGTATTGCTTATTATCAAAAATTATACGGGAGATGTGATGAATTTTGAAATGGCTGCGGAATTGGCCGAAGCAGAAGGCATTAACGTAGCGAAAGTCATTGTAAATGACGATGTCGCGGTGGAAGGCAGCACGTTTACGACAGGGAGGCGCGGCATCGCGGGAACAGTGTTCGTTCATAAAATCGCAGGGGCGCTATCGGAGCGCGGCGCATCGCTGGAAGAAGTCGAGGCGGTGGCGAAGAAAGCGGTGCAAAACGTCCGTTCCATGGGAATGGCGCTTACTCCATGCACCGTGCCGGCAGCGGGAAAACCTGGCTTTGAACTTGGAGAAAATGAAATTGAAGTCGGCATCGGCATTCATGGTGAACCGGGAATTGAAAAAACAACGATCAAAACAGCGGACGAAATTGCGGAAACGCTGCTTGACAAAATTTTCGATGATATGAAGCTAGAAAAAGGCGACCGCGTCGCCGTGATGATTAACGGGCTTGGCGCGACACCGTTAATGGAATTATATATTGTTAACAAGAAAGTTTCGGAGATATTAAAGGAAAAACAAATTCATGTCCATGAAACATTTATTGGAGAATATATGACCTCGCTGGAAATGGCGGGATGTTCGATATCACTGTTCAAATTGGATGATTTCTTGATCGAATTGTTCGATGCGCCTGCCGATACGATTGCGTTAAAAAAATAAATGGGGAGAGGGGAAATCGTCATGGCGTTTGGCGTGAAGCAGGCGAAACGATGGATGAGCATTGCAAACGATCACATTCAGCAACAAAAACAATATTTAACGGAGCTCGATCAAGCGATCGGCGACGGCGACCATGGGCTAAATATGGCGCGCGGATTTCAAGAAGTGGCTGGAAAAATTGCTTCTACCAATTACGAAGATCTCGGCTCGCTTTTCAAAGACGTAAGCATGACGCTAATCGCGAAAGTCGGAGGGGCTTCAGGACCGCTATACGGCACGGCTTTTTTGAAAATGTCGCTGGCGCTTGCGGGAAAAAAGGAAGCGGATGACAAAGAGCTGGTCGCAGCGTTAGAAGCGGCGTTAGGCGGAATCAAAGCGCGCGGAAAAGCAAACGCCGGCGAGAAAACGATGGTGGACGTATGGGAGCCGGTCATGGAATTTTTGCGGGAGAAAGGAAGCGTACACGCGAAAGAAGTGGAGCTGCTTGCGAAAGAAAAAATGGAACATACAAAAGAACTTGAGGCGAAAAAAGGGCGCGCCGCTTATTTAGGAAAGCGATCGGTTGGCCACATCGACCCAGGTTCGGCTTCTTCGTATTTATTGTTTGCCGCTTTAGCGAAAGCGCTGGAAGAATAAAGGAGAGATCGATTCATGAAGTATGTCAGCCTTGTGTTAATTTCGCACAGCCAGGAAATAGTAAATGGTTTAAAAAAATTATTAAATCAAGTCCAGCCCGATGTCAGCATCGCAGTTGCAGGGGGAAGCGACGGAGAGATTGGAACGAACGCTTTCCGCATCAAAGAAGCGATTGAATCGGTTTATTCGGAAAAAGGGGTTGTCATTCTCTTTGATCTTGGAAGCGCTTTACTGAACGCGGAATTGGCGATCGAAATGCTCGGAAAACCGGATTATATCGCGATTGCCGATGCCCCGTTGGTGGAAGGGGCGTATATCGCCGCTGTAGAAGCAGGATTGGGCAAATCGCTTGATGAAGTCGTCCGTGCGTGCGAACAGGCGAAACAGATGGCGAAAGTTGCGCGTTCAGATGCTGAATGAGTGAGATGTGGAAAAATAAATTAAGGAAACATTGATAGAAAAGCCCCGGAATCGCAATTGGACTGACCAGCCTAAAAAACACCGCTGCTGCCTGTTTCCTGAACTCCACAGGAGATAGGTCATTTCATGTTGTTTAAATTCGAATTTGATGATAATAATGAATGTAATTCTAAACCATTGTTTTACAACAGAGAGTTTAAGATTTTGCTTTTCTTGAGAATAGAATGTTTCAGACTTTAACAAGGAATGAAACGATTCTATCACGGCATTATCACGGCATTTCCCTTTGCGGGGCATGCTTGTGGTAATGCCTTTTTCTTTGGCTAAATGTTGCAAAGCATAAGACGTATACACCGCCCCCTGATCGCTATAGAGCAGCGCTTGTTTCGGTTGTCGCTTTTTTACGTCCATTTCTAGTGTCTTTAACAATGTTGAACATCTTGTCGGTCACTGATTTGATAGGCAATGATTTCATTGTTGTATAAATCAAAGCAGCGAAGCACCAAATAAGTGATGATATCCATTACCCATTTTTCATTTTAGCTGCGAATCTGTAAAATCACGGTTTAAACGATTTGGTGCGATGATTTTACTTTCTCCATTGTTCCAGTTTTGTCGTTTTTTCTTCACACGGCATTGAGGATTCCGTTTTTGTGCGTTTTTTCAATGGAATGGATGGTTCCATATGAAAGCCGCAAAACTTCCTTCCCTTGCGATGATCGTAATGATAATGATTTTTTACACAGATTTCTTGAATCAACCGATACAAATGACGAAGAATGCGATCATAATTTCCCATTTGGTTATCGAATTGCGATATTGGACGACGTGTTTCTTCTTTTAGAAGGAATTATGGTATAGTCGCAGGATTTAGCGATATTTATTTTTTAAAGCAAATCACAATTTTGTATTACAAAAATTCAAAAAAAGGAATGAAAGCGCATCCATAAATTTGTTTACTAGCGCTACAATAAGCGTAGAGAAAGGAGGATATAATGATACTGGATGGAAGAAGCATCCATCTATTGAGAGAGGTGATTAGGAATCCGAATATTAGCAGCAAAGAATTAGAAAAGAAATACCAGTTAAGCCGCAGGCAGATTGGGTATAGTTTTGAGAAAATAAATATATGGCTAAGAAGCAAAAATATGAATGAAATTGAAAGGACGAACAGCGGCTATTTTCTGGTCGATAAAACTTTAAAGTCGAAACTTCATCTAGAACTTAATCTGGATGAAGAGTTTGGTTATGAGAATTTGAACGAATTATCCAAAATGCAACGAGTAAATATAATTTTGTTTATGTTATTAAGCAAAACGGAAGAACTTTCATTAGTTCATTTTACTAGTGAATTAAGAGTAAGCAAAAATACGGTGATCGATGACTTAAAACAAGCAAAGAAGCTTGCTGACGGCTTTAATCTTGAGCTTCGTTACTCGCGAAAATACGGCTATCTAATAGAAGGAAAAGAGTTCAACATTCGAAAATTATTGATTTCCACAATATACAAGATTTCAAAAATGGATCGTGGCATCGAAAGAGTAAGACAAATTGCCCAGTTATCTGATGAAGAAATAGCAGAATTTAGAAATAGAATTGAAAAGGTGGAAAAATCGTTGAACTTAAAATTTACGGATGAGAAAATCGAGGTAATGCCTTATATTTTACTCCTTATCTTAAGAAGAATTAGTCAAGGAATGAAAATGGATTCGCCTTGTATAAATTATGAAGAAATTTCAGACACCAAAGAATACTTGGCAACAGAAGAAATTCTCCGTAATTTCAAAGATGTTCCAGAAGAGGAGCGTCTCTTTATCACACTTCATTTACTCACAACCAATGTGCATTGGTCAGAAGGATTAACAGAGGAGACCATTCCTGATTTAATACAAGCATTGGATGAGATGCTGATACTATTTGAAAAAAATACATGCATTTTTTTGAAAGATAGGGATCAGTTGCTTCAAAAGTTATTTCTTCATATGAAGCCAGCATATTACCGAATAAAGTATAACTTAACAGAAGTGAATGAGATGTACGAAATTGTTAAAATTGTTAACCATAATTTTAAAGAGCTTCATCATTTAGTGAAAAAGTCTATTCAACCGTTAGTTGATTTAATTGGATGTGACATTCCAGAAAGTGAAATTGTTTATTTAACGATGTTAATTGGGGGATGGCTTACACGACAAGGAGAAAATATAAGCAAAAGAATGAAAGCAGTTGTCGTCTGCCCTAAAGGTGTCTCCATTTCTCGATTGATGTTCAGCACACTAAGGGAATTGTTTCCGGAATTTATATTTCTAGACTCATTATCAATCAGGGAATTCCAAGAATATCCAATGGACTACGATATTGTATTTGCACCAGTGTTTTTAGAAACACCAAAAAAATTTTTTCTAGTTAACTCCTTTCTCGGATGCGAAGAGAAAAAGAGACTACGCAAACAAGTCATGCACGAATTATACGGATATGTGCCAAATGAATTAAATGTAGATGGGATATTGGAAATTGTCGAAAAACATTGTGTGATTAAGGATAGAAAAAATTTATCAAAACAGTTACTAGAATATATTAGTCAAGACCGTTCGCCAGAGTTAAATTATGGATTTAGCACGAAAAACCCGGATTTATATGAATTAATAACGCCTTCAACGATTACTTTGCGACATTCTGTTAGTACTTGGGAGGAAGCAATTAAGATTGCCTCACGACCTTTGCTAAAAAGGAACAGTATTACACAGCATTATATAGAAGCTATGATTCAGCGCTGTCATTCTGATCCATATATTGTCATTGGCCCGAAGACAGCTATTCCTCATGCCGCACCAGATGAAGGGGTTAATGAACTTTCTATGAGTTTACTTCGGTTAAGGAAGGGTGTAACGTTTGCAACTGACTATTCCATTCAGCTGGTGATTGTTATCGCAGCATTGGATAAAGACCGCCATCTTCGGGCGCTAATGCAGCTAATGAAACTAGTGAGAAACGATCACGACCGCCAACAAATGATAAATGCAAAATCTATTTATGAGATACACGAAATCATCAAAAAATATGCAGCCGATCCATAACGTACGTTTAGAAATATTGGGGTGATAAATAAGTGTGTGAAATATATTTTGATGAGTCATTAATTTTGAAAGATGTAAATGTGGATAATCAAGAAGAATTATTAAAGATCATGGCCATAAATCTGTTTGAAAAAGGATTAGTAAAAGAAAGCTTTATTGAAGCTGTGATTGAGAGAGAAAAAAACTCTGCTACTGGTCTTCCTACCAATGGCGTTTCCGTCGCTATTCCTCATACAGATGCAGAACATGTAAATAAAAATGCGATAAGTGTGGCGATATTAAAGGAGCCGGTGAAATTTGGGGTTATGGGAGAAAGAAGTGCAGAAACTCCTGTTCAAATAGTATTTATGCTTGCAATAAATAAGAAAGATTCTCATCTCGTTCTTCTTCAAAAACTAATGGGAATATTTCAAAATGAAGAGGAATTGCAGTTTCTAATGTCAGAAGAAAACAGGTCAAATATAAAAAATCGCTTAGTTAATCATTTGCAAATACTATAGAAGGAGAGATCAACATGAAGAAAAAACAAGTATTGGTAGCATGCGGAGCAGGAATTGCAACATCGACAATTGTGAATAGAGCGATAGAAGATCTTTGCACGGAAAACAATATTGAATGTGACATTGTTCAAATTAAGATTACTGAAGTAGGTTCGTATGTCGATACAGCTGATCTGTTAGTTACTACAACTATTGTTCAAAATGAGTACCCGTTCCCTGTAATCAATGCGCGAGCGTTTTTAACGGGAATAGGATTAGAAGAAGTAAAAAAAGAAATTTTGGAATATTTGAAAAATTAACTGACAGAAATTTCACATAACAAGTTTGGATTCCATGATTTCTGCAGGAATGTATTAAAATGGAGGATTAAATGATGAGGGAATTTGTTGATGCGTTGAAGGCGTTTTTAGATTTGGGCGCAACGGTTATCTTGCCAGTTGTTATTTTCCTGCTTGGTTTGCTATTTGGCCAAAAACCTGGAAAAGCTTTTAGAGCGGGCCTAACGATAGGAGTGGCGTTTGTTGGGATTTTCTTGGTAGTCGATTTACTCGTGAGCAATTTAGGTCCAGCTGCCCAAGGAATGGTTGAAAGATTTGGAATTAAGTTGAATGTTATCGATGTCGGCTGGCCAGCGGCAGCTTCTATTTCATGGGCTTCTCCAATCGCAGCATTTATTATACCGCTTGGATTGTTAGTAAATGTTTTAATGCTGATCACCAAAACAACGAAAACAATGAACGTGGATATTTGGAACTTTTGGCATTATACGTTTATGGGAGCTATTGTATATGCTTTAACAGACAGCGTAATCCAAGCGCTCATCGCTGCACTTTTATTCCAAATTGTATGTTTAAAAATTGCCGATTGGACAGCACCAATGTTGGAAAATTACTTTGGATTGCCGGGTATTTCTGTTGCTACTGGGAGCACAGTCTCTTATGCAGTATTAGGAATTCCGATGGTGAAATTAATGCAAAAAATTCCTGGTGTTAAAAAATTGAATGCAGATCCTGAAACAATCCGAAGAAAATTCGGAATATTTGGAGAACCGATTTTCATGGGGCTCATTCTTGGTTTAGCTTTAGGTTTACTTGCCGGTTATTCTGTTGGCGATACGATTAAAATTGGCATGTCAATGGCAGCAGTTATGGTTCTTATGCCTAGAATGGTGAAAATCTTAATGGAAGGTCTCATGCCTATTTCAGAATCAGCACGTGAATTACTTCAAAAGAAATTTGGTGCGCAAAATATTTATATTGGGCTAGATGCCGCTGTCGCGATTGGTCATCCGGCAGTCATTTCAACCGCGTTAATTCTTGTTCCGATAACAGTGGCATTAGCTGTAATCTTGCCGGGCAATAATGTTCTTCCTTTCGGTGACTTAGCAACGATTCCTTTTATTGTCGCATTTATCGTTGGTGCTTCGCGTGGGAATATTGTTCATTCCGTGATTGTCGGTACTGTTATGATTGCTTTATCACTTTACATGGCGACAGATCTTGCAGCACTTCATACACAAATGGCTATTGATGCTAAATTCCATATGCCTGAAGGTGCAAGCAAAATATCTAGTATCGACCAAGGCGGTAATTTAATTAACTATATAATTTATAAAATCTTCGCCCTAATAAACTAATTGAAACGGAATAGATTTTTAGACTCCTTCTGTTTCCTTATCATAAAGCATAAGGAGGACAAAAAATGAAAGCGTTGGTCAAAAAAGAATTGGGTTTTGGCAGCCTAGAAATTGTAGATGTTGTAGAACCAGAAGTGGGAAAAGATCAGGTCAAAATATTAGTGAAATATAGTGGGATATGTGGTACTGACATTCACACGTACGAAGGTCATTATAAAGTAAAGGCACCTGTTGTTTTGGGACATGAATTTTCAGGGGAAATCGTTGAGGTCGGTGAAAACGTAACAGAATTTAAACCGGGGGACAGAGTAACGTCAGAAACAACTTTCTATATTTGTGGGGAATGCGTTTATTGCCAAACAGGCGATTACAATTTGTGTAGCAGTAGAAAAGGGTTAGGAACGCAGCAAAATGGCAGTTTTGCTAAGTATGTAATTGCTAGGAAAGAAAGCGTTCACAAGCTTCCCGAACAAGTAGATTATGTATCTGCTGCTATGACTGAGCCGCTTGCTTGCGCACATCATGCGGTGGCTAAAGCAACCATTAGCGAAGGAGATGTTGTTGTCGTTCTAGGACCTGGCCCAATTGGTTTACTCGTTGCTCAAGTAGTAAAAACTTATGGAGCGACTGTTATTGTTGCTGGTTTGTCTACTGATCAACTTCGTCTAGAAAAAGCTAAAGAATTGGGGGTGGATTATGCTGTTAATGTTCAAGAAGAAGACATCAACCATATTGTAAAAAGTTTAACAGATGGATATGGTGCTGATGTTGTCTTTGAATGCGCAGGAGCTGTTTCGGCGGTGAACATGGGGCTAGACTTATTGAAAAAGAAAGGGCAGTTGATACAGGTAGGTATTTTTGCAAAACCTGAGATTCCTATTAACGCAGAAAAGATTATTCAAAAAGAAATTAAACTGATTGGATCTAGAAGCCAAAAACCTGCTGATTGGGAGCCGTCATTAGCTTTGATGAGTGAAAAGAAAGTAAATGCCAAAACGCTTGTTACGCATCAATTTACTATTGATCAATGGGATGAAGCGTACAGGGTCATTAAAAATGGAGAAGCCATCAAAGTATTGTTAACACCTATCGATTGATTATTTTATTGAAATAAAAATAAAAAAGCAGTGTCCTTGTGTAACCATATTTATATAAAATTCAAAGAGCTATGCAAAATTGAGTCAAACGTTTTCTGACTGCCCAGAAATTCAATTAAAAATAAAAGGCGGTCGGGATTATGATTGAAAAGATTCTTGATTTTGTGCTTGGACCATATGGGAGTATGGTTGGAGATTTTTATGTTGAGCATCAGATGTTAATTAACACCATTGTTGTCGGTGTAGCATTAGCCTCTAAATTTTATTTTAAACAAAGAAGGCCGTCTATCCAATCAAATCTTTCCGTTGAGGCTGCAGAAACTGATGAAAGATGAGCAAAGTAGGAAGGACGTAAAAATGAATGAGGGCACTAAAGTTATATGGAAAAAGGGATTTACGATACGAGGAAGCGGCGGAACCGTTTATTGAAAAAAATGATGAGGTCATTATAAAAGTAAAAGCGGCAGGCATTTGTGGCTCTGATTTATCAAGATATGCTAAGCTAGGTCCATATATTGAAGGAATGGTATGGGGACATGAGTTTAGCGGTGAAGTAGCTGCAATCGGCTCTGGCGTTCATCATGTTAAAATCGGGGACCGCGTAGCAGCATGCCCTGCACTTTATTGCGGAAAGTGTGAAAGCTGTAAAAAAGGATTACTGTCACAATGTAAAAAATTAACAGTGATTGGAGCTAGATATCCTGGAGCATTTGCAGAATATGTAAAGCTTCCTGGAGAAAATGTACTTTCTATACCTGAAACAATTGATTTTGATACGGCGACATTTATAGAACCTTCAGCTGTAGTGGCACATGGATTTTACCGAACTAGAACACAGCCCGGTGCAGATGTTGCAGTAGTGGGCTGCGGGAGTATTGGGTTATTAGCTGTTCAGTGGGCAAAAATTTTCGGTGCTAGTAAAGTTTATGCCATCGATATTGATAGTAAGAAATTAGATATTGCAAAAGAAGTCGGTGCGGATGTTGTTATTCATGCAGTTGAAAAAACAGCTTATGAACAGTTAATGGAATTAACTGATGGAAATGGGGTTGATTTAGTTATTGAATCAGCCGGTTCTCCTATTACATCTGCTCAAGTGTTTGCGTTAGCCAAAAAAGGAGGAGAAGTTTTGTTTTTAGGTATCCCATACTCGGATGTAAACATCGAGCGATTTTATTTTGAAAAAATTGTAAGAAATGAATTAACTGTACTAGGATCTTGGAATGCTATCTCAGCTCCATTCCCTGGAAGAGAGTGGAGCACAACAATCGAATGCATGAGCAAGGGACTAATTAATGTAAGGCCATTAATAACTCACCGTGTTCCTCTTTCACAGGGACCAGAGATTTTTGAAAGAATAACAAATAAAAACGGATTTTTTGGGAAAGTACTGTTCTACCCAGAAATACAGTAACGAACAATGAATGAGTCGGTACCCAATATTATAGTTTTGGGTACCAACTTTTTTACCGATACCGCTCCAACTGGGCAAAAAAGTCTTTGACAAACCGATAAAACACTTTGACCGACGGCGCCAGTTCGTGATGATCGGAGATGATAATGCCGACGTTTCGCTTGACTTGGGGCATTTCGATCGGCACTTTGACGGCAAAGCGCAGCACCGTTTCATAAAAGGCGCTTTCTGGAAGAAGGGTGACGCCGATTCCTGCTGAGACAAGCCCTTTGATCGCATCCAAATCTTCTCCTTCTGACGAGATGACCGGGGAAAATCCGGCCTGATGGCAGGCATCGAGCACGATTTGATGCAGTACGTATCCTTCCGGAAATGTGACGAACGGATCGTTGCGCAGCTCGTTTAATACTAAACTGCTTCGCTTGGCGAGAGGGTGATTGCTCGGCAAAAGGGCGGCGAACGATTCAGAAAATAAAACTTCTCCCTTAATTCCTGTTTCTCCAATGGGTACAGGTCCGAGAAACGCCAAATCGATTTCCCGGTTTTTCACGGCATCGATTAAGTAGCGATAGGCTCCTTGCCGCAGATGAAACGCTACGTTTGGGTGCTCTTCTTTAAAGGCGGAGATGACCATCGGCATCGTATGGCTTGCGAGGCTCGTCGGAAAGCCGATTTTGATCGTTCCGCGTTCCGGGTCTAAATATTCCTCAATTTGCTGTTTTGCATAATCGATTGCTTTTAGCGCTGTTTCTACATGTGGCAAAAAATGGCGGCCAACGGGGGTCAGCTTTACATTTCTCCCTTCCCGTTCAAACAGCTGCACGCCAAGTTCGGCTTCTAAATTGGCAATTTGCCTGCTAATCGCGGATTGTGCGACGTGAAGAGCTTCTGCCGCCTCGGAAACATGCTCCCGTTTGGCGACTTCTAAAAAATATTGAAGTTGTCTTAGCTCCATTTTTTCTCCCTCCCTGCCATTTATCGCAAAATGAGATTAATTTAATCTAAATTATATATTGTTTATATTATTTTTGAAAATTACAATTATATGTACGGAGTAAATGGAACGGGAGGGAAGCAAAATGAAACATTATGGACTACCGAAAGCGCAAGGGCTCTACCGTCCTGAATTTGAGCATGACGCGTGCGGCATCGGCTTTTATGCCCATTTAAAAGGAAAGCCGTCCCACGATATTATAAAAAAAGGTCTTCATATGCTCCGCCAGCTTGAACATCGCGGCGGGCAAGGGAGTGACCCGCAAACGGGCGATGGCGCGGGGATTATGGTACAAATTCCGCATGAATATTTTAAAGTAGCATGCGGAAAAATGAAGCTTCCGCCAAAAGGGCGCTACGGCGTCGGCATGGTCTTTTTGCCAGAAGATGAGGAAAGACGGGCGTATTATGAAACAGAGTTTAATAAAATTATTGAAAAAGAGGGGCAGACGCTGTTAGGGTGGCGTACTGTGCCTGTAAATATCGAAAAACTCGGAAAACTCGCAAAGCAAAGCAAACCGTTTATTCGCCAAGTGTTTATCGGAGCGAGCGACGATATTCAAGATGAGCTTGCGTTTGAACGGAAATTGTATGTCATTCGCAAGCAAGCGGAAAAGCTCGTCCAAAATAATGAATGTTACTTCGCCAGCCTCTCGAGCCGGACGATCGTATATAAAGGATTGCTTACGCCTGAGCAATTGGACGAATTTTATGTCGATTTGCAAGACGAACGGTTTCAATCGGCGTTTGCTCTTGTGCATTCGCGCTTTAGCACGAACACGTTCCCTAGCTGGGAAAGAGCGCATCCAAACCGTTATTTAATTCATAACGGCGAAATCAACACGCTAAGAGGAAACGTCAACTGGATGATGGCGCGGGAGAAGCAGTTCGTATCCGAACTTTTCGGTGAGGATTTGCGAAAAATTACGCCGATTTTAGATATGAACGGCAGTGACTCGTCCATTTTAGATAACGCGTTTGAATTTTTTGTCTTAGCTGGGAAAAAATTAGCGCATGCGGCGATGATGCTCATTCCGGAACCGTGGTTCTGGGACAGCGAAATGGACGACGACAAAAAAGCGTTTTACGAATACCATAGCTGTTTAATGGAACCGTGGGACGGCCCGACGGCGATTTCGTTTACGGACGGAAAACAGATCGGTGCGATCTTGGACCGCAATGGGCTGCGGCCGGCGCGCTATTATGTGACAAAAGACGACTATATTATTTTCTCGTCGGAGGTCGGCGTCATTGATGTCGATCCGAACAACGTGCTATATAAGGACCGGCTAAGCCCAGGGAAAATGCTTTTAGTCGACTTAGAACAAGGCCGGATCATTTCCGATGAGGAAATTAAACAAGAAATCGCCAAAGAAAAGCCGTATCGCAAATGGTTGAACGAACAAATGATGACGCTAGACGAGCTCGATATTCCAGAAGATACGGAGCCTGTCGGCAACCTTGTCACATTGCAAAAGGCGTTCGGCTATACGTATGAAGATGTGGAAAAAACGATCGTCGCAATGGTGAAGGAAGGAAAAGACCCGACCGGAGCGATGGGCAATGACGCGCCGCTCGCGGTGTTGTCAGACCGCCCGCAAAGCTTGTTTAACTATTTCAAGCAGCTGTTTGCGCAAGTTACCAACCCGCCGATTGATGCAATTCGCGAATACATTGTGACATCGACGATGACGCTTCTCGGCAAAGAAGGAAATATTCTTCATCCGGATGCATCAGCTGCCCGCCGCATTCGCTTGGATACGCCGATTCTTTCCAACGAAGAGCTCGCTGCGTTAAAAGCGAACCCGTATCCTGAGTTTAAATGTGTGACGATTCCGGCATTATTTACCGATGATTTGAAAAAAGCGCTTGATGAAATGTTTGAAAAAGCGGAAAAGGCGATGGAAAGCGGCGCGGTGCTTCTTGTGTTGTCTGACCGAGGCGTCGACGAACAGCATGTTGCCATTCCGACGCTGCTTGCCACAAGCGCGCTTCATCAACATCTTGTTCGCAAGGGAACGCGCACAAATGTAAGCATTATTGTCGAATGCGGCGAAGCGCGGGAAGTGCATCATTTTGCCGCTTTAATCGGATACGGCGCAGATGCGGTGAATCCGTACTTAGCGCTCGAAACCATTCGCAATGCGACGAAAAACGGGGTTCTTTCGCTTTCCTATCGCGAAGCCGTGAACAAATATAAAAAGGTTGTTACCGATGGCGTTGTCAAAGTGATGTCGAAAATGGGAATTTCGACGGTGCAAAGTTACCGAGGCGCGCAAATTTTCGAAGCGGTCGGCATCGGTGAGGAAGTGATCGAACAATATTTCACAGGCACAGCATCGCAAATCGGCGGCATCGGTTTAGCCGAAATTGCCAAAGAAGCGAAAATGCGCCACACAGCCGCATTCCAAATAGCGTACAAAGACGATACATTAGATCCTGGCAGCGAGTTGCAATGGAGACGAAACGGAGAGCACCACGCATTCAATCCGAAAACGATTCACCTGCTTCAATGGGCATGCCGGAAAAACGATTACCAGCTTTATAAAGAATATTCAAGACTGGCAAATGAAGAACGCATGACGTTTTTGCGAAATTTGTTTGATTTTGATGAAACGAGAACTCCAGTTCCGATTGAAGAAGTCGAACCGGTTGAATCGATCGTGCGCCGCTTTAAAACAGGGGCGATGTCCTACGGTTCATTGAGCAAAGAAGCGCATGAAGCATTGGCGATTGCGATGAACCGCATCGGCGGAAAAAGCAATAGCGGCGAGGGAGGAGAAGATCCGAGCCGTTACGTGCCGGATGAAAACGGTGATTTGCGCAGAAGCGCGATTAAGCAGATCGCTTCCGGCCGTTTTGGAGTAAAAAGCCATTATTTAGTCAACGCCGATGAATTGCAAATCAAAATGGCGCAAGGGGCAAAACCAGGCGAAGGCGGACAGCTGCCTGCCAATAAAGTGTATCCATGGATTGGAAAAGTGCGCGGATCTACGCCTGGAGTGGAATTGATTTCACCTCCTCCGCACCATGATATTTATTCGATTGAAGACTTGGCGCAACTTATTTATGATTTGAAAAACGCCAATAGAGACGCACGCATCAGCGTGAAGCTCGTTTCGAAAGCAGGAGTCGGTACGATCGCGGCTGGAGTTGCGAAAGGAAACGCCGATGTCATTGTCATCAGCGGATATGAAGGCGGAACAGGAGCGTCGCCAAAAACGAGCATTAAGCATGCCGGGCTTCCGTGGGAACTTGGCCTTGCGGAAACGCACCAAACGCTAATGCTAAACGGCTTGCGTGACCGCGTTGTGCTTGAAACGGATGGAAAATTAATGACAGGCCGCGATGTCGTGATGGCTGCGTTATTTGGCGCTGAAGAATTCGGGTTCGCGACGGCCCCGCTTGTCGTTTTAGGCTGTGTGATGATGCGGGCATGTCATCTTGATACATGCCCGGTTGGCGTGGCGACGCAAAACCCAGAACTTCGCAAAAAGTTCATGGGAAAACCGGAGCACGTGATCAACTTCATGTATTTTGTCGCCCAAGAAGTGCGTGAAATTATGGCGCGTCTCGGCTTCCGCACGATAGACGAAATGGTCGGAAGAGTCGATGTCTTAAAAGTGAGCGAGCGCGCGAAAAAACACTGGAAAGCGAAACATTTGGATTTATCGCGTTTGCTTTACCAAGCAGATGGTCCACGGACGTTTGCTCGGCCGCAGCAGCATAAAATCGAACAAACGCTGGATTACAACAAAATTTTGCCGGCGGTAGCGCCTGCGTTAGAGCGAAAAGAGAAAGTCGAGCTTCATCTTCCGATTCGAAATGTTCATCGCGCCGTCGGAACGATTACGGGAAGCGAAATATCGAAACGATACGGCGAAGAAGGGCTTCCGGAAGACACGATTCGCCTCCATTTCACAGGTTCTGCTGGACAAAGCTTTGCCGCTTTCGTGCCAAAAGGAATGACGATGACGCTTGTCGGCGATGCGAACGATTATATCGGCAAAGGGCTGTCCGGCGGAAAAGTGGTTGTCCGTCCGCCGGAAGAAGCGGCGTTTGCTTCTTCGGATAATGTTATTATCGGCAATGTCGCTTTCTATGGGGCGACGGGAGGAGAAGCATATATCCGCGGGCGCGCCGGCGAACGGTTCTGCGTGCGAAACAGCGGCGTGAATGCGGTGGTAGAAGGCGTCGGCGACCACGGTTGTGAGTATATGACAGGTGGGCGTGTCGTGATTCTTGGTTCCGTCGGGAAAAACTTCGCGGCAGGAATGTCCGGAGGAATCGCTTATGTGTTGGCTGATGATGAAAACAAGTGGCAAAGAACGGCGAATAAAGAATTAGTGCTGTTTGAACGTCTCGAAGAGGAAGAAGAGATTAACGAAGTGCGTCGAATGATTGAAAGACATTTTCAATATACCGGAAGCGGAAAAGCTGCCCACATATTGGCGCACTGGGATAAGTACATCGGAAAATTTGTGAAAGTCATTCCGAGAAACTACAAATTGATGGTCGAAACGATCAAATCGATGGAACAATCCGGGCTTTCTCAAGATGAGGCGATGATGGCCGCCTTTGAAACGGTGGCGAAACGAAAAAAAGCCGCAGTAAACGAATCATTGGCATTGCAAGCGGTCGCTAAATAAGCGATCGCTTCCTCGTTCATTTTTTCGCAAAAAGGAGGGTGAGACAATGGGGAAAATCACCGGATTTATGGAATATACGCGCGAAGAAGAAACAAAACGTGACCCGCTTTCTCGCCTGGAGGATTGGAAAGAATATACGTTTCCGTTTTCTGACGAAGTACTTGCAAGACAAGGAGCCCGCTGCATGGACTGTGGAACTCCGTTTTGCCATATGGGACTGGAGCTAAACGGTTTAACATCGGGCTGCCCGATCCATAATTTAATCCCGGAATGGAACGATTTAGTCTATCGGGGCCGATGGAAAGAGGCGCTCGAGCGGCTGCTGAAAACGAACAACTTCCCGGAATTCACCGGACGGGTCTGCCCGGCGCCATGCGAAGGTTCCTGTACGGTGGCGATTTCCGACCCAGCTGTTGCCATCAAAGGCATCGAGCGGGCGATTATTGATAAAGGATTTGCCGAAGGCTGGATTCAGCCGCGAATTCCGCAAAAACGAACAGGGAAAAAAGTAGCAATCGTCGGGTCCGGCCCTGCCGGTCTCGCCTGCGCCGACCAGCTTAATCAAGCGGGCCATTCGGTGACGGTATACGAGCGGGCCGACCGCGTCGGCGGGTTATTAATGTATGGCATTCCAAATATGAAATTGGAAAAAGAAGTTGTCGAGCGGAGAGTGCGGCTTTTAGAACAAGAAGGGATTATGTTTGTCACCAATACGGAAGTCGGAAAAGACATTACCGCTGAAGAGCTGCGTTCCCGATATGATGCCGTCGTATTATGCATCGGCGCGCAGAAGCATCGTGACCTTGCGATTGAAGGAAGAGAACTTAAGGGCGTTCATTTTGCGATGGATTATTTAACAGGTGTAACGAAAAGCTTGCTTGACTCGAATTTTGCCAACGGCAACTTCATTGATGCGAAAGACAAACGCGTCATCGTGATCGGCGGCGGCGATACAGGGGCGGACTGCGTCGCGACTGCTTTGCGGCAAGGGTGCAAAAGCGTCGTGCAGTTCGGCAAGCACCCGGCTCTGCCGCACGAACGCCGGGAAGATAACCCGTGGCCGCAATATCCGCTTGTATTTACACTTGATTACGCCTATGAAGAAGCGAAAGCAAAATTCGGCGCCGATCCGCGGCAATATTGCATTCAGACAAAAAAAATCGTCGGCGACGAACACGGGCGAGTCAAAGAACTCCATACGATCCAAATGGAAAAAATCATCGACGAAAACGGGAAAGCGGTGTTTAAAGAAATTCCGGGCACTGAACAAGTTTGGCCGTGCGATCTAGTCTTTATCGCCATCGGTTTTGAAGGACCGGAACAGCCGATTTTGCAGCAATTCGGCGTCGAAACAGTCAACAACAAAGTCAAAGCGCCGTACGGCAAATACACGACAAACGTCGAAGGAGTATTTGCAGCTGGAGACGCCCGCCGCGGCCAAAGTTTAATCGTCTGGGCGATCCACGAAGGCCGGGAAGCGGCAAGAGAAGTCGATCGTTTCCTCATGGGCACAACGAATTTGCCATAATGGTAGGATTCCTCTTGAAAACAAGTTGTTTTCAAGAGGAATTTTTTATGGAAAAGCGAATGTAAGTATTATCTGAGGCGATTAAGTTGTTGGGGGGATGGATATATGGATATCGTAGATCCATCTAGACGAGCAGTTTGGCAGCGCTTTGTGCGTGAGGGCACATTGGATCGTGCAAGAATGGATAAAAAGATCGCGGAATCATGGTATCTCTGCCGCCAGCAAAATGTGGACCCGTATGACGGAAAAGGAAAGGTTATTTTAGAGTCACAATTGCTCGCGGAAAGGAAAAAACGGAACCAAAGATTGCTTCATATTGCCGTACCGATTTTAGAAAAGTTGCAAAAATATTTTCAAGAAACCAAGTCTATTTTTCTACTTGTCGATCAAGAAGGTTATGTTTTATATGCAAAAGGAAATGAACAAACAATGCAAATGGCGGAAGCAATAAAATTTGTGGAAGGAGTAAAGTGGACAGAAGATGAGGTTGGCACAAATGCGATTGGCACGTCCTTAAGAATTCGCGAGCCTATTACGATCGCAGGATTAGAACATTATTCCGTCGCTTCTCATCAATGGGTTTGTTCCGCAACCCCTATTTATGATGAAAAGAAAGAACTTGTCGGAATTATCGACGTTTCGTACCCCATCAATCATTATCCGTTTCATGACCATGTCTTAGCCACTGTTGTTGCTGCAGCATATACCATCGAACAACGATTCCACATGCAAGCGAAAGAAGATGAATTAGAGTTGTTTAAGTATACTTATAATATAGAAAATCCCGATTTCCCCGTCGTTATATGCAATAATAAAGGAAATATTGTATGGGTGAATCGTTGTTTGCGTTCTTCCTTTTCAAACATGCTTGGTCAATCATTGGAAAATGTTTGTGGCGATCATTGGGTGATAAAATCAAAAACGCCGATTTATTCTTCTATTCATCACGATATTATTGGTTATCGAGTTACTCTTCAGAAGACAAAAAACAATGATTTCAAATTTGTTTCAACAACTTTTCATTTTGCGGGAGTGATAGGCAAGAGCATAGCATTTGCAAATGTAATAAAGAGTTGTGAAAAGGTGGCAAAAACAGATGCCACTGTTCATATAACCGGAGAAACGGGAACAGGGAAGGAATTAATTGCTCGCGCGATTCATCAAAACAGCAGAAGAAAAAACGGGCCGTTTGTTGCGATTAATTGTGGCGCAATACCAAAGGAATTAATTGGCAGCGAATTGTTGGGTTATGAAGAAGGTGCATTTACGGGAGCAAAACGTACAGGACATAAAGGAAAATTCGTTCAAGCAAACGGTGGAACGATTTTTCTCGATGAAATTGGCGAGATCCCTTTGGAAATGCAAATAGCGCTTTTAAGGGTTTTGCAGGAGAGGGAAGTCGTTCCTATTGGCGGAACAAAACCAATTCCTATTGACGTAAGAGTAATAACAGCGACACACTGCGATTTGTATCAATTAGTAAGAGAAGGGAAGCTAAGGGAAGATTTATTTTACCGCATTTATGTATATCCGATCAAAGTTCCGGCGTTAAGAGAAAGGAAAGAAGATATACCATTTTTGATTCGGCATTATTGTCAAAAAAACAATTGGTCTGTTTCCTTTCCTGATGAAGTGATTCAACTATTGATGGCGTACCATTGGCCAGGAAATATTCGCGAATTATTTAACGTATTAGAACGAGTTCGAATTGAATATGGAGATCATATTCCTTCTATTCCTGAGCTCAAATCGATGTTCATTGGATGGGAAAGTCGGGGAGAAAATAGGAAGCCAGATCAAGAAACTTTATCCTATCGGGAACAGATTGAAAAAAATCATATTATGGAGATGCTAGAAAAAACAAACGGCGATATTGCCAGAGCAGCAGCTGAGTTGAATATTCCCCGCAGTACATTTTACCGGAAATTAAAGAAGTATCATTTAATATGAGACAAAATGAGAAAGAATGAGAAAAAATGAGATTAATCCGAATGTATTTTATTGAAACCGCTTACAATAACATTTTTGTAAGCGCTTTTTTGTTGGCATATTACTTGCATAGTTTGAAAGTGAAAAGGTTTTATTATCATTTATAACACTCGTAAAGGAGGAAGAGGAAAGCATGACAGTGACAAAACGGGAATCCAAGAGTCTTATGAAAGAAAAAGCAAAATGGATGTATCAGAAAATGTGTGAAATTCGTCAGTTTGAGGACAAAGTTCATGAAATCTTCAGCAAAGGTATTTTGCCAGGATTTGTTCATTTATATGCTGGTGAAGAAGCAGTGGCGGTAGGGGTTTGTGCTCATTTGAATGAAAAAGACTATATTACAAGTACGCACCGCGGACACGGCCACTGTATTGCAAAGGGCTGTGACTTGGACGGGATGATGGCGGAGATTTATGGAAAAGCAACAGGATTATGCAAAGGAAAAGGGGGATCCATGCATATTGCCGATGTGGAAAAGGGAATGCTTGGCGCTAACGGAATAGTCGGCGGCGGTTTTCCTTTAGCTGTTGGAGCTGGCTTGACGGCGAAATTGAAGAAAACGGGTGCTGTTGCCGTTTGTTTCTTTGGCGATGGCGCGAATAACCACGGTACATTCCATGAAGGAATTAATCTTGCGGCTATTTGGAAATTGCCAGTTGTTTTTGTCGCGGAAAACAATGGGTATGCTGAGGCAACTCCTTTCGAATATGCATCAAGCTGCAAAAACATTGCCGACCGGGCAGCCGCTTATAACATTCCGGGAGAGATGGTTGATGGCAAAGATGTAATTGCCGTATACGAGGCGGCAGAAAGAGCAATAACGCGTGCTCGCAACGGGGAAGGACCAACTTTAATCGAATGTAAGACCTATCGAAATTATGGGCACTTTGAAGGGGATGCACAAACGTATAAATCAGCCGAAGAAAAAGAAAAACATTTAAAAGAGTTAGATGCCATCGCAAGATTTCGCAACTATATTCTTTCCAATCAGTTGTTATCAGAACAAGAACTATCGGAAATAGAACAAGCGGTAGGGGAAGCCATCGAAAAGGCAGTCGATTTTGCAGAAAAAAGTCCATTCCCAACGGAAGAAGAGCTGTTAAAAGATGTTTATGTATCCTATTAATCATAAAAGTTAGGAGGTAAAAGCCATTATGACAAGAACCATTTCTTTCTCACAAGCAATTAATGAAGCGATGAAGCTCGCGATGCGCAAAGATGAAAATGTTATTTTGTTGGGGGAAGACGTAGCCGGCGGTGCAGCCGTTGATCATTTGCAGGATGATGAAGCTTGGGGAGGAGTAATGGGCGTCACAAAAGGCCTCGTCCAAGAGTTTGGAAGAGAAAGAGTATTAGATACGCCGATTGCGGAAGCTGGATACATTGGGGCGGCGGTTACAGCAGCGGCAACGGGGTTAAGACCGATTGCAGAATTGATGTTTAATGATTTTATCGGCAGCTGCTTAGACGAAGTAATGAACCAAGCAGCAAAACTTCGCTATATGTTCGGCGGAAAGGCGAAGGTGCCTTTAACTATACGAACGATGCACGGAGCTGGATTTCGCGCGGCTGCGCAGCATTCGCAAAGCCTATACGCGCTTTTCACCCATATACCAGGGTTAAAAGTCGTTGTTCCTTCTACCCCGTCCGATGCGAAAGGGCTTTTACTCGCCTCTATTTTTGATGATGATCCAGTCATCTTTTTTGAAGATAAAACGCTTTATAACATGAAAGGAGAAGTAGAAGAAGGATTTTATACCATCCCTCTCGGAAAAGCAGATATTAAAAGAGAAGGCAATGATTTGACCATTGTGGCGATAGGAAAACAAGTGCATACGGCTCTAAAGGCAGCGGATATGTTAAAAACAAGAGGAATGGAAACAGAGGTCATTGATCCAAGAACGTTGTCCCCGCTGGATGAAGAAACGATTTTATCTTCTGTGGCGAAGACAGGCCGGTTAATTGTGATTGATGAAGCAAATCCGAGATGCAGTGTAGCGACAGATATCTCTGCGCTTGTCGCAGATAAAGGGTTTGATTATTTAGATGCTCCGATTAAGATGATTACTGCTCCGCACTGTCCGGTTCCATTTTCACCAACATTAGAAGATCTTTACTTGCCAACTCCGGAAAAAGTACTTCAGGCAGTAGCTGAAATAATAGGGGATGAAACGATTATAGCAGTTTAATCCATTCAAGCGTGTTGCTAAAAGTAATTTTACTGTGGCTTATCTAGCAACACGCGTTCCTTGTACCAATCGAAAAAGGGGAGAGATGGGAATGGCGGTTGGAATTTTCATGCCAAAGCTAGGAATGAGTATGAAAGAAGGAACGGTGGTAGAGTGGTTAAAGAAAAAAGGAGATAAAGTGAAAAAAGGAGAATCGATCGCTGTCATTAGCTCCGATAAGATTGAGACAGATATCGAAGCGCCGCAAGATGGAGTGTTATTAGATATCCTTGTCGAACAAGATGAAACGGTGGAAGTAGGGAAAGTAATTGGCTACATTGGCCAAGAAGGAGAAAAACCAGATGATCAGTCCAATGAAACGCCACAAGAAACACCAAAGCAAGCAATGCAAGAAGTAGCTGCATCTGTTGGAACCATCGAGCCAAACAGAACGTCTAGACATATGTTGCGCGTTTCTCCTGCTGCTAGAAAATTAGCCCGTGAAGCTGGAATCGATTTAAGCCATATTAAAGGTTCGGGGCCAAAGGGACGAATAACCAAAGCAGATGTAGAAAAAGCCATCCAACTAAAACAAGCATCTTTGCAACGGGTGCATGAGAAGCAAACGATCGCAGAAACAACCGAGATAACAGCAGAACGAAAAGACGTTACGGTAAAACCGGTGACGGGGATGCGAAAAGTAATTGCGACAAGAATGTTTGCAAGCTTGCAACAAACGGCTCAGCTAACGATTCATATGAAAGCGGATGTGACGGAATTGCTTGAATTACAAGAAAAACTAAGGGAAGAACTACAAGACGAACCTGATATAAAACTTACGATCACCGATTTTATCGCTCGGGCAACGATTTTAGCATTATGTATTCATAAACGGATGAACAGCCTTTATCAAAATGGGCATATCCATACGTATGATTCCGTGCATTTAGGAATTGCAGTCGCATTGGAGAACGGTCTGGTCGTTCCGGTCATCCCTTATGCCGAGAAACTTTCTTTAAAAGAAATTTCGAAAAAAATAAAGGAATTGAGCGTACGGGCAAGGGAAGGAAAATTAAGCAGTGAGGAAATGAAAGGCTCCACTTTTACGATCACAAGTCTCGGTGCATATGGTGTTGAATTTTTTACGCCAGTGTTAAATCCGCCGGAGGTAGGAATCCTTGGAGTCGGAACGGCCGCAGATGTTCCAGTCTTTATAGGAGATGCTATTCATAAAAGGAAAATTTTACCGTTAAGTTTAACGTTTGATCATCAAGTGATCGACGGTGCACCGGCTAGTCAATTTCTTACCACTATTAAAAATTATCTGGAAAATCCATATAAAATATTACTGTAGTATTATATTTAATTAGAGGGAGAAAAAGAGGCATAGGTTTCTTATCATGGTTGTTTGGAAAAGAAAGTAATCCAATTTCGGATTGCTTTCTTTTTCTTTTGGTAAGATGATGGATAAACGGTTTGGCAAATTTGCCTCCAAAATCGCCCATCAATTCACTCGACAGCAATTATGTCATTCTATAAAAAGGATCAAGGTATGAATTTGTTTGTTAATGCAACGGAAAGTGCAGTTGAAGAAGAAAATCCAAAACAAAATGGTTGGATTAGAGCGCCAACCTGTTAAATGTATTATTAATAAACATCATTGTAATTCCCTGCTTTACTGCTCACTTCCAGTAGGGAACGAGACTCCCATCGATTTTAATGCTGCTTTCGTTTGAGATAAATAAGATTCTGCTTGGTTTTGCCATTGGATGATCAGTTTGATGAAAGGTTTGAAATCTGGAGTAGCATTTTCCTCCATTATTTTTAATCCTTCACGAACTTTTTTATCCTGATTTTCTGCATTAATGATACAGGCGGTCATGGTTTTTACAATGGATTGTTGTTGCTCACCATTTGATAGCCTTTGAGCTGAACCCACTGCCGTGACACGATGATAAGAAGCAGGAACTAGATGGTTATGCATCTCACTATTACCTTTTAAATCTTTCGTTTTTGGAATATGAAAAAGCTGACTGCTCATGGCACATACCATTTCTTCGGCGTATAAACTGTGCTGTAACAAAATTAAAATTTGTGTCCATGGATTAACTCGATACAAATAGTTAGGATACAAAAAATCATCTCCTTTTTTATAAAATAAAAACTTCTATCTTCATTTTATGAATAAAGTTCGGAGTTAATGTAAATTTGCGTGAAATAAAAATGGTTCAGTCAAAGGACATCCGGTTAGGAGGAAGAAATCAGGGCATAAACTTTATATACAGTGACTTACAGGATCTAATTCGTTTGGGGAAAAGCAGAAAAAAAGCGGAAATGTCAATCCGCTAATTTTAAAAAACAAGGAGGACGTTATTCTAATGAATGGATGGAATATATTGGTATGGTAAAGCGGAATCGAAATGTCATATAGGAGGCTGACTAGCCAGCATTTGTTATCTGTACTCAAATGCTGGTTTTTATTTATGAGAAAATTCTAAAGATAAAAAATTAAAAATAAAAAAGTGAAATTTTAAAACAATTGAAAGATATTATTGTCTATCATAATAACCAAGGAGGGTAGCAATTGGCTGAAATATTAATTGTTGATGATGACAAATATGCAAGAAAGGAACTTAGGACATTCATCGAGGAAAGCAAATTTCGTTTTCTCACCATTTACGAGGCAAATACAGCTCAAAGAGGCATGATCCTTCTGAAACAAAATCGTCCGAGCATGCTAATTTTGGATATCACGTTACCGGATATGGATGGAATTAAATTCGGAAGATCAGCGTTACAATTGTATTCGGACTTGCCGGTTATTGTTGTGACGCAGTTGAAAATGTTTGAGTTTGTGCAGAAAGCGATTAATTCAGGTTTTTCGGCATATTTGTTGAAACCGCTTTCTAAAAACGAATTGTATGAAACGCTGGAGCGGATTTTGCCTAAAGGACTTAGCCGAGAGATTAATCAAACTATCAATGGGAATAGTACATTTTCTTCAGATTTAAAAAATCCGATTGAAAGTGCTATTCAGTTTATTCAGATGAACTATGGGTACTCTCTTACGCTAAAAGAGGTAGCAGATCAGGTATATTTAAGTCCATCCTATTTCAGCCGATTATTTAAAGAAGAAGTCGGTATGACGTTTGTGGAATATTTGACGTTTGTCAGAGTGCAGAAAGCGAAAAGTTTACTTCGATTTTCCAGTCTGCCGATTGAAATCATCGCACATAATACGGGATTTTCTAATCCTAGCTACTTTGCGACCACCTTCAAAAAAATTGTGGGAAAAACGCCGAGCGAATATCGGGATCAATTCTATTTTCAGGAAAGGGGGGTGAAGCCGTGATTGCGATAAATAAAGAATTGAAACGTTGCAAAAAGGAAGGGCTTTCAGGTGTACTGGGAACGATCATTTCGACAGAAGGCTCTACTTATCAAAAAACGGGAGCAAAATGCTTTATTTCCGAAGACCGGAAGCTCACTGGGCTTTTAAGTGGCGGATGCGTTGAATCAGATGTTATTGAACATGCCATGAAAGTTCTTGAAACTGGAAAACCGGCAGTCATCCATTACGATTTTTACGGAGACGATGACATCGTTTGGGGACTTGGGGTTGGTTGCAACGGAAAAATGAATATTTTTTTACAGCCATATCTTCCTGCTAAACAACCTGAAAAGGCAGCAATGATTGATCGTTACTTTTCAGACTCCCTGCAGAAAACGTTGCACACTGTCACTATTGTGAAAGCGAAAGACGAATCGCTGCAAGGGAAAATGTGGGTTATTGATGATGCTTTTGACAATAATGACCTACCTATCTCTATTTATGAGATTGCTGACGATTATATGATGAGAAGAAAGAATTTGAAAAATGAAATGGTGTATTTAGGCGGCGAGCAAGATTTGTATGTGTATTATGAATCAACAAGTCCGCCGCCTCATCTTGTCGTTTTCGGCGCAGGCCCCGATGCCATTCCACTAGTCAAAATGGCGAAAAATTTGAATTGGCTAGTTACTGTGCTCGATTATCGCCCATCTTATTGCAATGAACAGAATTTTCAAGAAGCCGATTTCATTCATGTATATCCTGCCGGCAGTGTACCAAACGTTTCACTTCATGAAAATTCATATGTTGTCATAATGACACATAATTTCTTGAATGATAGGGAAATTTTAGAATCTATTTTAAATTCAGATGCGGCTTACATCGGACTATTAGGACCGAGAAAAAGAACGGATAGATTGATTGCGACAAGCAACATCCTCATAACCAATGAAAACACCCGTCGCATCCACAGTCCGATTGGACTCGATATCGGAGCCAAAACGCCAGAAGAAATCGCTCTCAGTATTTTGGCTGAAATCATGATGGTATATAGAGGGGGAACTGGAAAGAAGCTGTCGCAACTGTCATCTATGGCGCACTCTGTATGAAGGAGGTGCCAGTTTATTTAGATGGGAAAGAACATATGGGGAATTATTTTAGCCTCAGGTTTTTCAAAGCGCATGGGAAAACCCAAGCTGCTTCTTCCGTACAAAGGTAAATCCATTATCCGGCATGTAATTGATGAAAGTGTGAAGTCACGTTTAAGCGGTGTGGTTGTCGTAGTCAACCCCGAGATTGCCGAGCTTAGAAATGAAGTTTCTAGGTCGTGCGTGAGCAAACTGGTTTTGAATGAACAAGCAGGACAAGGAATGTCAACATCGTTAAAAGCGGGATTGATGAATCTACCTTCAACGGCTGCTGCTGCCGTTGTATTGCTCGGTGACCAGCCGCTTGTCTCATCAGATGATATCGATGCGGTTATCGGATGTTATGAATCGAATGAGGGGGCTCCCATTGTTCAAGCAAGCTATCAATCGAAAAGAGGGCATCCTGTTCTGTTTGATTGCTCGATGTTTCCGCATCTTTTCAATGTAACAGGGGATGAAGGTGCGAGATCCGTTTTAAAAACGTTCGCAAATAAGATATGTTTTGCAAGAATCGATAAACCATTTCCTGGTGATATCGATACGCCGGAAGACTATGAGCAGCTTCTTCGGAAGGAGGTAAAGTTAAATGGGCAAAGTGATTGGCAAAAGAGTGACACGTGTAGAAGATAAAAGGCTGCTGACCGGGCAGGGAAAATACATTGATGATATCGGAACACCGCCTAATACAGCTCATGTGGCGATTTTAAGAAGTCCTTATCCTCACGCAAAGATCGTCTCCATTGATTATTCTGAAGCATTAGAGATTCCGGGAGTGAAAGGCGTAGTCACAGGTAAAGATGTTCAACCATTGGTAAATCCTTTCAGTGTTGGAGTAAGTGCGCCTGTCCAATACTATCCAATTGCTATTGATAAAGTGCGTTACGTTGGCGAGCCGGTAGCGGTTGTAGTAGCAAAAAACCGCTATATTGCGGAGGATGCTCTAGAAAAAATTAAGGTGAAATATGAAACGCTCGAACCGGTTGTAGACATTGAGCGCGCACTCGAAGAAGGAGCGTCTATTTTACATGAAAATGTCGGCTCGAACATCGCCAATCACCGAACGTTTCACTACGGGGATGTTGATAAGGCATTTCAGCAAGCGGACAGAATTATAAAACACCGCTTTCATTTTCCGAAATATTCCGCGACGCCAGTCGAAACATACGGTGTTATTGCGCAATATGAGGAAAGCACGGATAGTTACACGGTTCATGCAAATTTCCACGGTCCGTTTGTTCTCCATTCGATTATGGCTGGTGCGCTGAAAGTGCCAAGCAACCGGTTGCGGATCATCATTCCGAAAGATATCGGCGGTAGCTATGGAATTAAAGCAGGTATATTTCCTTACATCGTACTTTGCTCGGTGGTCAGTCGTCTCGTAGGATGTCCGGTGAAATGGATAGAAGATCGGCAGGAACACTTGGCAGCCAGTTCAAGTTGTACCGATCGCGTGACGTATATTGAAGCGGCAGTGAAAAATGACGGAAAAGTGCTCGGCTTAAAAATGAAAATGATAGACAATGTCGGTGCGTACATCCGGGCGCCGGAACCTGCTTGTCTATATCGGAACCACGCAAACACAACAGGTGCCTATGACATTCCAAACTTAATGATTGATGCTTATGCAGTAATGACGAATAAATTGCCAACTGGTCTCATCCGAGGATACGGCGGCCAGGAAACGTATTTTCCTCTTGAACGGATCATGCAAATGATTGCTGATGAATTAGAAATGGACCCGGCTGATGTAATTAGACGGAATTTAATTAAAAAAGAACAGTTCCCTTACAAAACAGCGTCTGGCGGAGTGTATGATAGCGGCGATTATGAAAAAGCGTTTGACCTATTATTAAAAATTGGGAAATACGAAGAATTTCGCAAAAAACAAGCGGAAGCGCGAAAGAAAGGAAAATTGCTTGGCGTTGGATTAGCGGTCATCGTTGAACCATCTGGTTCCAATATGGGGTACATTACGATTGCCTTGACTCCAGAAGAAAGGAAAGCGGGATTACCAAAATCGGGCTGTACAGAAGCGGCGACGATTTCGATCGATCCGATGGGAAATGTAAATGTCCGCATCAGCACCACTCCTACCGGCCAAGGGCATGAAACTGTCGCAAGCCAAATCGTTTCAGAAATACTAGGCATTCCACATGACAAAATTAACGTTGTTGCTGAACTCGATACGGCTACAAGCGCATGGTCCATCGCATCTGGAAGTTATTCAAGCCGTTTTGCGTCACTCGGCTCCAGTGCCGTTTACTACGCAGCGCAAAAAGTAAAGCGCAAGCTCATTAAAATTGCAGCACACTTTTTACAGATTGACGAAAATGATTTAACAATAAAAAATGGTCAAATTATTTCAAAAACGGATCCATCTAAATCCATATCCATTAAACGAGTGGCAGGATCAGCACATTGGAATCCGCTTTCGTTGCCGAAAGGAATGGAGCCAGGCATTTATGAAACAGCTTATTACACAGCTCAAGCAGAGCCGCCGGATGATAATGACCTTATTAACTCGTCGATTACGTATGGTTTTGTAGCGGATTTAGTGACGGTGGAAATCGATCCGGAAACAGGAGAAATCCATATTCTTGATTATTACACTGTCCATGATGCTGGTAAATTGCTAAATCCACTTATTGCCAACGGGCAAATTTTAGGAGGCCTTGTGCATGGGCTTGGTGGGGCCATGTATGAAGAGCTCGTCTACGATGATAAAGGCCAGTTTTTAACTGGATCATTTATGGATTATTTATGTCCTACAGCAACAGAAATACCGAGAGTGACTATCAAACATATTGAGACACCTTCGCCAATTACACCGCTTGGTGCGAAAGGCCTTGGAGAAGGAAACTCAATGAGTGCACCTGTTGTCATTGCTAACGCAGTCAACGATGCTTTGAAACCTTACGGCGTGACCATTGATTCACTGCCTATAACACCTAATAAAATATGGAATCTTATTCATCATTCCATAAAACAGGAGGAGTTAGCATGAACGGAAGCGGAAAAGTAGCATTGAATGCAGGAATCGAAAAAGCGTGGGATGTGTTACTTAATCCACAAGCATTAAAAAACTGTATTATGGGGTGTACGAAGCTGGAGACGGTTGGAGAGAACAAATATGAAGCGGTGTTGTCTATCGGAATTGCAGCTGTTAAAGGAAAATATGAATCGACCATTGAGATTGCTGATATTCAAAAGCCGAACCATTACAAGCTTATTGTAAAAGGGGAAGGAGGCCCCGGCAGTGTCGAAGCGACTGGGGTGGTGGACCTCATTCCGATTGATGAAAATACTACGGAGTTGCAGTATACGTATGATGCAGAAGTTGGCGGTAAAGTGGCGATGGTCGGCCAAAGAATGTTAAACGGTGTTGCTAAGTTGATCATTCAGGATTTCTTTAAAAAATTTAATAAAGAACTGGCTAAAAGTGAACAATCCGCCTAAGTAGATGGGGACAGAAAGGAGGGAGGTTCGTGAAACCGGCAAAATTTGACTATTATTGCCCAAAAACAGTAGATGAAGCACTTTCGCTTTTAGAAGAAATAGGATTTGATGGCAAAATAATTGCCGGAGGTCAAAGCCTCGTGCCAATTATGAATATGAGACTGTCGACACCTGAATACTTAATTGATATTAACCATTTAAAGGATTTGCAATTTATTGAGTTTGATGGTAGCAAAATGAAAATCGGCGCGTTGACGAGACAAACTGAAATTGAAATGTCAGATGCAGTACGTCAACATCTAGGGCTTCTAAGTGAAGCTGTTCCGTATATCGGTCACGTTCAGACGAGAAATCGTGGAACATTTGGCGGAAGTCTTGTTCATGCTGATCCATCAGCCGAAATTCCTCTATCATTAATGGCGCTTGGTGGAACACTTCATATTGCTTCTAAAGAGGAAGTGCGGGAAGTAAACGTGGAGGATTTTTTTGTCACTTATTTAACAACCGATATTATGCCGAATGAGCTGCTAGTGGAAATTCACATTCCAGTGCCAGAAGGAAGAGCGGGATATTCATTTCACGAAATTTCACGACGCCACGGTGATTTTGCTCTCGTGGCCGCTGCCTGTCAATTATCCGTCGATAGTCAGGACCGCATTTCAAAAGTTAGATTGGTTTTGGGAGGCGTTGATGCAGTACCATTATTGATTACAGAGGCAAGCGAGTTGATGGAAGGGGAGTATTTGTCTGCCCCGCTTCTAAATAAAATTGCCGATATCGTTGATGAAGCTGTAAATCCTGAATCAGATCTGCACGCAACCGCTGACTACAGAAGGCACCTTGCGAAAAAATTGGCAGTGCGTACAGTAAAAACAGCCTACGAACGAGCAAGGAGTGAAAATAATGAGCGTTCATGAAATTGAAGTTACAATAAACGGAAAAAAATATCAAGAACAAGTCGAATCCAGAATGTTGCTCAGCGATTTTTTGCGAGAAAAGTGCGGTCTCACTGGCACACATGTAGGCTGTGAGCATGGTGTGTGCGGTGCTTGCACGATCCACTTAAACGGTTCGGCTGTCAGGAGCTGTCTTATCTTTGCGGTACAGGTAGACGGACAGGAAATAACAACGGTAGAAGGCTTGACAAAAGATGGTGAACTGACGCCGCTGCAAAGAAATTTCATTGAATGTCACGGCCTTCAGTGCGGTTTTTGTACACCGGGTATCCTAATGTCAGCAGCCGACTATTTGCAAAAACATCCGCATCCAACCCTTCAGGAAATAAAAGAAATGCTATCCGGTCATTTATGCCGTTGCACAGGCTATGAAGGGATTATAAAGGCTATTCAAAAAACAATTGATGAAAGCAATCACCATTACGAAGCGGAAAGGAGATGATGGAATGAATCTTGTCACGATGTTTGATTTCGCTGTCGAACGTTTTCCAAACCGGGCCGCTGTTGTAGAAGGCGACAGAAGGTATACGTACAGACAGTTTCATAAGGAAGTAACGAAAGTAGCAGCATCGCTTCAAAGAATCGGCATTAAGCAACATGACCGCGTAATGATTCTGTTAAAAAATCGCCTTGAAAATACGGTCATTTACTGGGCACTCCAAAAAATTGGAGCCGTGTACACGCCGATCAATTTCCGGTTGGCTGTGAAAGAAGTCGAATACTGTGTAAACGATGCAGAAGCGACCGCTGTTGTATACGAAAGTGCCAGCCAGGAATCCGTTTTGAAAGCGAACTTTCAGCAAAAGCCGATCCTGATTGGTGTTGGAGAAGTGGAAGGGGCTGACATTTATTATAATGAGCTCGTCGACAGGAGCCCTGAAAGTTTTGAAAAACCAGTGATCCATGACGATGATGTGGCTATCATGCTTTATACATCTGGAACAACCGGAAAACCAAAGGGGGTTCCGCGAACCCATAAAAACGAATACAGTTCCGCGCTTGCCCATATTATTCAAAACCGATATCAAGATGGAGAAAGTACATTGGGCACGATGCCACTCTATCATACAATGGGGATGCGCTCCCTTTTATCGATCATGTTTTTAAACGGTAAATACGTTATTTTGCCCGATTTTGATGCTAAAGAAGCGCTTGAATTATTGGAACGCGAAGAAATCACCTCGCTTTATTTAGTGCCTACATTATATCATGACATTTTAAATCATGAAGAATTTCATAATTATGATTTGTCCAAGTTGAAGAAAATCGGCTATGCCGGTGCACCAATGACAACCGCTTTAGCGGAGAAGTGCGTGCAAATGCTGAAACCGGAAGTTTTTATTAACCATTATGGGAGCACAGAAATTTACACGTTTACGATCAATCCGAATGTTGCGGAAAAACCAGGATGTGCAGGCAAACCGGGATTGCATCAAAATATCCGCCTCGTTAAAGCCGACCCTAATGGTCAATCAACACCGGAAGATATTGTTGAAAAAGGGGAAATCGGTGAAATCATTGTCAATGTTGAATCTCCTGAAAGCTTCAAAGGTTATTGGAATCGGCCAGATGCTACCAAAAAAGCGATTAGAGATGGTTGGTATTTCACAGGTGACCTCGGCATGTTAGATGAGGATGGAGATTTATATGTTGTTGGACGTGTAGATGATATGATCATTTCCGGCGGAGAAAATATTCATCCGATTGAAGTGGAAGATGTTTTGGCAAAACATCCGAAAGTACAGGAAGTGGCTGTCATCGGTGAAGAAGATGAGCGCTGGGGGCAAATTGTAGCCGCTTATGTTGTACCGAAAGATCCATCGCTCACATGCCAAGAACTAGATCATTATTGCAAAAACAATACAACGCTTTCCAATTTTAAGCGCCCGAGAAAATATGTATTTATTAAAGAAATACCAAAAAGCCCTGTTGGGAAAATTCTCCGTCGCAATATAAGAAATGGAGAATTTGAACTTTATATAAATGAAAACGAAAAAATAGTTTATTAAATTAAGAAAGGAGAGCCAATGATGGAAGCAGTAAAACAATACGATCACATTCGCGTGGAAAAAAATCGGGAGAAAAAGACGGCTACTATTGTGTTCGACCGTCCAGAAAAAATGAACTATATCAGCATGCTTGCACGATCGCAATTTTCGCAAATTTTTGATGAGTTAAACAAAGACGATGATGTTCGTGTCATCATCATTAAAGGAGAAGGTACTCAGGCATTTAGCGCGGGAGGAAATATTCCAGAATTTATGGAAGTACATCCGGAAGAACTTTCACATCTTGCTGTAAATGTTGCAGCGCCAGAGCGTTCACCAAAGCCGGTAATTGCCCAATTACAAGGTTATACATTTGGAGTTGGTCTTGAAATTGCGATGGCTTGTGATTTCCGTATCGCTGCTGATGATACACTCTTAGCGCTGCCAGAGATGAATCTTGGTATGATTCCTGGAAGTGGCGGAACACAGAGGGTAGCCAAAATAGCTGGATTAACCCGCGCGAAAGATATGATTATGAGGGCAAGAAGAATACCAGCGGATGAAGCATATCAATGGGGGCTTATCACAAAAGTAGTTCCAAAAGCAGAGCTTGAAAATGAAGTTAATGCGCTTGCAGATGAACTGATGAAATTTTCACCACTTGCGCTAAAAGTATGTAAACAAGTGCTGAATGCCGCTTATGAAACACCGCTTAGCGCAGGTCTTGAAATCGAAGGAAAAGCATATGGTTTGCTCCGTACAACGGAGGATTTCAAGGAAGGTGTAGCGGCATTCGTGGAAAAAAGAAAACCGAACTTTAAAGGTAAATAAGCCAAAAATTTCAGGGGGCGGAAATTACTCCGCTTCCTGAAGTTGAAATTAAAATTAACTGAAAATTTTAAAAATATACACAAGAAAGGTGGGGCAGTATGAGTGCAAATATGGAGACAACTGTTCAGCAAGCTTCTTCATTGGCCACATCGATTAGTAGAAAGCAAATGATAATAGCCGTTATGGCGTCCCTGTTGGGATGGTCGTTGGATTTGTATGATCTCTTTATTCTGCTCTATGTTGCACCTGAATTAGGAAAGCTGTTTTTTCCGACAGATAAGCCGACACTCTCATTGGCCGCTGTGTATGCTTCTTTTGCCGTTACACTGTTTATGCGTCCGCTCGGCTCAGCGCTTTTTGGTGCCTATGCTGATCGCAACGGAAGGAAACGGGCAATGGTTGTTGCTGTGTCAGGTGTAGGGATTTCTACTGCCCTGTTTGGAGCGCTGCCAACGGTAGCTCAAATCGGTGCTGTTGCAGCGATCATATTTATTGTTCTTCGCTTAATCCAAGGCGTATTTGTCGGAGGAGTCGTTGCCTCTTCTCATACGATTGGTACAGAATCCGTTCCGGAGAAATGGCGTGGCTTGATGTCCGGCCTTGTCGGTGGGGGCGGTGCTGCTCTTGGCGCATTGCTGGCTTCTATTGTCTATTTCGTCTTATCCAACATTTTTTCCGGACCGGAATTCAGCGAGTGGGGCTGGCGGTTCATGTTCTTTACCGGCATATTGAGCTCTGTTCTCGGACTGTTCGTATTCAAAAAGCTTGAGGAGTCTCCGTTATGGATGCAGCACAAGAAGGAGCAAGAAACGAAACCGGAACATCAGCAGTCTCCGGTAAAAATGGTATTCACTAAATACTTGTCGGTTTTATTGATTAATTTAATGATTGTGATCGGCGGTGGATCAGCATATTATCTAACTTGCGGATATCTGCCTACCTTTTTGAAAGTAATTAATAATATTCCGCAGACAGTATCCTCTATGATTCTTATGGTAAGCAGTATTTCTGCCATGATTGCTGCGGTCGTTCTCGGTCATTTGAGCACCATTATTGGCAGAAAGAAAACGTTCATTTTATTAGGTATCGTAAATCTGTTTGCTCTTCCGTACTTGTATGCAGAACTAGCAGGCGCCCACGATCTGACGCTGATTACGCTCTATGCAATGGGGTTAGCGTTTTTAGGGAATGGCTCATATGCTCCCGTACTGATCTTTTTAAATGAACGTTTTCCAACGTCTATTCGTTCGACAGGTACTGGACTGTCCTGGAATATGGGTTTTGCCATAGGTGGGATGATGCCAACTTTCGTAACAATGGTCAGCAGTCAAACGTCGGATATTCCATCGTCCTTGGCGTATTTCTTCATTGCTCTTTTCCTCTTATATTTGTTGGGAAGCTTCATCATTCCAGAAACAAAAGGAAATTTTAAGTAAGCAGCTAAATCAATAAGTTTAGGCAACAGATCTGTCCTTCTAAATTTGCAATATAATGATAGCGCTTTCAATAACTTTGCAAGTCCAAGGTGTTCCAACGGTCCAAGCACTTGCACTAAGGTCAGATTTGTATTTTGTTAATCGCAATGAAATTTGGAGAACCAACTAGTACGGATTAGCATGCCAAGTGGCATGAGAGGTCGGGGGATGGCCCTCCCCCTTCTTCTCGAGTAAGATCTTCGGAGTAAAAACGTTTCCTTTCAGTTCTGGGGTCATTTAAAAGAATTCTAAGGACGCATGAATCGATTGCTTCGTAAATGATTGCTGCATGGTTAGGTTTACTTGTATCAGTTTTGATTTTATCAACTTTTTCAGCATGGATAGGCGGTAGTAGTGTCAAAGGCATGAACTTGTTAATAGGAATGTTTCGACTTTCTTAAATTAGACGGGCTTACTGTTCTTCATTGCATCTCTTGCCGTAAACGTTAAGTGACAAGTTTGGCAACGTTGTCGTTTGCAGGGAAGTTCGACTTAAAATAAGCCAATGAATGACAATAGCCATGAATCTAGAATATGTAGTTGCAGCCAGCTCTAAATGGAGTAATGATTCCATTAGTTTCTAAAGAATTTTTGATGGATGCTGGGATTGTAAAGGACGATTATTTTTTCAAAAAATCTCCGGTTTAAAATTCCTCAAAAGGATCTCATTGATTCTTCTCAGCTTGTGACAAAGTCGGCAAGCTGAACCCCCTATTCATTTTGTGCTTTTGTTAATAGATGTCTTTGTCTATTCTATATTAAGCGCTTTGGGGGAAGTTTCCTTGTTCCTCTTTTTTTATAAATGGAATTACCCAACGGTCTAAACCAGTTTTCCTAGCATGAAAGCCTGCAACAATGATAAACATTCCGATTAAAACCATTTGTAGGTTTGTGCTAGTCGTTCCTGAAAACATATAGGAAAAATTTATAACCAGCCCCATCAAAACTGAAAAAGTGGTAAAAATACCTAAAATAAGTCCAAGACCAACGAAAAATTCTCCCCAAGGAACAAGTATATTAAAAAGCTCGACATTAGGTAATACAAAAGCACTAATAAAGTCTGCCCACCAAGGCTGAACTGCCGGATGGTCACCAGATACTTTTTCTAATCTCCTTTTAGAAATCCAGTAGCATCAAATTGCCGCCAACAATTTTCCCCAGCTAGCTTGCAGCCATGACCGCCAAGATACAATCGCAATACTAAGAGTACATAAGAAGCAAAAACATTTCCCGTAAGAATTTAATTACCATAAAAAACCTCTTTTTTGATAATGATTATCATTATAATAGCCTTTATGTTTTTCGAGAATGGATAAAAGGAATTAAAAATAATAAATAACTGGGCATGATTGTCTAGTCTGTATTTCATATTGAACATTTCTGCTCGTTATTTGAAAGAAGGACGTCAACATCCATCCTTAACAAATTTAGAAAATAAAAAAACGCCCTTCTGACGTGTTCGGGCATACATTTTGTAAGTGAATGTTAAAAGCGACGAACAACGATATGGAGAAAGTGCGGAAATTCGCCGGTCATAGCAATATTGCCACGACATCACGCTATTTAAAAAGCAGCCACAGTGATCTCACCGATGCAGTAGATGCGTTGCCAAAATTCTAGCTACACAGGGGATGAGGATGTCTCCTACAACGGGAAAACACCCTCCATCCCATACCAATGTGCTACTTCTAGGGGATGATTTGTTTGGACATCGCATATCATATCAGTGAAGGACTTTGGTGAAAAACAACCGGCAGAAAAGCGGAAGCGAAGTCTGTCATTTATGACAAATTGCTATTGGCGAAAGTTATTCATATGGATGAAACTGGATTTTGAATTCAAGAGAAAGGACAGTGGCTCCATGTTGCCAGCACCAGTCATCCCAAACAGGATTACGGATGGAGAAGGTGAAACAGCACATCTCGGGTACATGCAGAAGAAGAGGATGACCATGTGTTTTGTCTGATTCCCAACGTAATCTTCGCGATTAAAAAAACAGAAAAAATGTGTATGGGATATCCTTTAACAGTTCATGGAGGGAAATCGTATTTGCTTATTTTCCTCTTCCGTATGAACAAGGTGATTCTAAGAAAGAAAACGCTATTTTTGTGTTGATTTCGTTCAAATTCATTAGCGTAAGTCTGAATAGTAAAATTATTTTAATTTATATAAAATTTAATATTGACAAAACTGAACAAAATTAACATAATTATATACAAATGATGTTAAAAATGAACAAAAAATTATAAAAGGATAGGTTATGATGTTGCCAAATGAACGTCGCCGTTGGATTGAATTGGAAATTATTAATCAAGGAAAAGTTGACATTGAGAAATTAGCAAAACAATTAAATGTTTCCACTATGACAATTCGAAGGGATTTAGCCAAGTTGGAGGAAGAGGGGAAGATTGTAAGAACCCATGGAGGCGCCATTTATCCAAAAGCTTTAGTTCAGGAAACTCCATATTTAGCAAAGAAGGGGAAAAATATTAGGCAAAAGAAAGCAATTGCTCGTAAAGCCCTTGAATTCATTCCAGAGAGTGCAAATATTATTTTAGATTCGGGCACTACGACGATGGAAGTTGCGAAGCTTTTAAAAGGCAGGGAAGACTTGACTATCATTACAAACGATATCAAGATTGCAGCTGAATTAACCGAAAGCAAGCTGAAGGTAATAGTGACAGGAGGAGAGCTTCAAAATAGGGTTGGTACCTTATATGGTTGGCCTACTCAAGAGCTTTTAAAAAACATTCATGCGGATATTTTTTTTCTAGGTGCCCATGCTGTTGATATTGAGTCAGGAGTGACAGCCCCGACCTTTGAAAAATCTTTAATTAAAAAGCTAATGATTCAAGCTGCTGAAACTACGTGGTTACTTGCAGATTCTAGTAAATTCAATCAAAAAGCTTTTTCGTTTGTTTGTGATCTTTCGAGATTAGAGGGAATTATTACGGATTCTGGTTTAAGTGAAGAAGATAGAAACAATTATGAAGAATATGTAACGATTTACAGTGTGGATGAAGATTAGTTTGAAAAATATGAAAATGAATTAATTTTAAAAATATTATGGAGCCAAAGGAGGCGGATAAAAATCCCCTTTACTTTGATGATGAACATAGAAAGTGTTATAGAGAGTGGAAAATGAAACTAATGGATGAAAAAGTTTTTGTGCGGAAGGAGACTGCAATTTGACTAACAATGGTTTAGGTGTGTGCAGAGAGATACATTAACCGGGGGAGAAGGGAGAATAGGAAAGTGAGGGTAGGTGTTATTGCAGATGATTTGACCGGGGCTAATGCAACTGGCGTAAGATTGGCAAAACAGGGGTTCAAAACAGCTACAGTTGTTCAACACGCCCCTTTTCCACATTGCGATAAGTATGATGCTATTTGCATTGATACAGATAGCAGATACTCGCCAAAGGAGATCGCGGAAAATCGTGTTCGCAGGGCTGTACAGATTCTCAAACAATGGAACGTTCAAGTATTTTGTAAAAGAATTGACAGTACAATTCGTGGAAATATTGGGTTAGAGATTGATACTGTTTTGAACGAACTGGGCGAACATTCGATTGCCGTAGTTGTTCCCTCTTTTCCTGACTCAGGAAGAATCACAACAGGTGGATATTTGCTTGTTGATGGAATCCCCGTTCAAGAAACAGATGTGGCAAAAGACCCGGTAATGCCAGTTGATAAATCGTTTGTTCCAGATGTAATAAAAAAGCAAAGTAACTATCCCGTCTCTTCGATAGGCTTAGATATTGTTCTTTCTGGAGTAGAGGCGATCACAAATAAACTAAAGGAAAAAATAGAACAAGGATATCGAATTGTGGTTATTGATGCGGTAAATGACGAGCATATTGAATCCATTGCTTTAGCTATGACAAAGATTCAGGGTAAAAACATGATTCCAGTTGATCCGGGGCCTTTAACAGCTTATTATGCACGTCTATATTTACATCAGGAGGTTAATTCAAAAAAACTATTAGCTGTTATTGGAAGTGTAACATCTTTAACTGGACGTCAGCTTCACTATCTCTTATCAAAAACAAATGCCAATCCAGTATACGTAAACCCGAAAAAGTTAGCTAGCTTTACTGATAGCTGGCAGGAAGAAGTAGATCGTGCAGTATCTGTTGGATTAGAACTGTTAGAAAAAGAAAATATTTTAATTGTTACTACTTACCATCCAGGAAATAAATTAATTAACTTGAAAGCGCTATCAGAGATTGAACAAGCATCTGAGGATGCTTTAGCAAAACGGATTACAGATGGTCTTGCAGTAATCAGTCGGAAAATTATTGAAAACTCTAAATATCCAATTGCCGGGTGCTTTTCAAGCGGTGGAGATGTAACAGCCTCTCTTTGCGCTGTAGGCAGAGCAAATAGTATTGAGGTTGAAGATGAAGTGCTTCCATTAACATCATTTGGATACTTTTCCGGTGGATATTTAGATGGTCTGCCTGTTGTAACAAAAGGTGGAATGATTGGGGACCAGCGATCCATTTACAAAAGTTTAAGGTTTTTACAAACGAAAATTACTAATAATAAAGGGAGTGTAAGAAATGTCAGTACAAACTAAACACATTATTGCAATTCCAATGGGAGATGCCGCAGGGATTGGTCCGGAAATTACGGTAAAAGCTCTGAACAATCCAGAAATATACGAAGTTTGTTCTCCGCTTGTAATCGGTCATGCTAAAGTGTTGGAAATTGCCATGGATTTTTCCGGTATTTCCCTAAAAGTCAATGAAATTAATGAACCTTCTGATGGAAAATACGAATATGGAACGATAGATGTTATTTCATTAGATAATTTAGATGTAGAGTCACTTGAAATCGGAAAAGTCCAAGCACAATGCGGAAAAGCAGCTTACGAATACATTGAAACTGCTGTGCAATTAGCCCTTGATGGAAAAGTGTCAGCATTAGCTACAACACCGATAAACAAAGAATCGTTGAAAGCGGCAAATGTACCGTTTATAGGGCATACAGAAATACTAGCGGCATTGACAAACTCTGACGATCCACTGACAATGTTTGAAGTCAGAAATATGCGAATCTTCTTTCTGACTAGACATCTTTCACTAAAAGATGCAATTGCTGCAATGACAAAAGAACGTATTTATGATTACCTTGTTCGCTGTGATAAAGCGCTGCAACGCCTAGGAGTTGAAAATCCAAAAATTGCGGTGGCGGCGTTAAATCCGCATGGTGGAGAAAATGGTTTATTTGGAAGAGAAGAAATAGACGAGATTATTCCAGGAATTCAAATGGCTGTTGAAAAGGGGATCAACGCTGTTGGACCAGTTCCTGCTGATTCTGTTTTCCATCAGGCATTGCATGGAAAATATGATGCTGTACTTTCACTTTATCATGACCAAGGGCATATTGCAGCTAAGATGACCGATTTTGAACGAACAATTTCAATTACAAATGGCTTGCCCTTCCTTCGCACATCCGTTGATCATGGTACGGCATTTGACATAGCTGGTAAAGGAATTGCAGTATCAATCAGCATGGAAGAATGCATAAAAGTTGCCGCTAGATATGCTGGCCAGTTCCGTGCTCCGCAAAAGGCATAAACCTTATGGAGAAATAATCGGAGATGTAACCTTTTCCGATTATTTCTCATGATGAATATTGAAAGCGGTTACTTAAATGCTTAAAAATCTGGTTATATACAAAAATTCATAATATTCCTTCATTAACATTAGGAGGTACTTTTATGAGATTATCAAAATGGTTGAGAATTATTCCGGTTGCATTTATCATGTATATGCTTGCTTATATGGACCGCATCAACATTGGTGTTTTAATGCCTTATATACAGGAAGGCTTGAATATTTCGGCTTCCGCAGCAGGTGATATAGCTGGCATATTCTTTGTTGGATATTTAATTCTTCAAATCCCAGGTGGTATTCTTGCGACTAAGTGGTCTGCTAAGAAGTTTATTTTTATTTTAATGATTCTTTGGGGATTAGCTGCCATGGCTTCTGGACTGGTTCAAACCGAGGGGCAACTTAAACTCGTACGATTCCTGTTAGGAGTGGCAGAAGGCGGTGTTTGGCCAGCAGTTCTTGTACTTCTTGCTAACTGGTTTACTATCCAAGAAAGGGCTCGGGCAAATGCATTTTGGATGGCATGTTTGCCGGTTTCAGCCATGCTTATGGCGCCGCTGACAGGCATTTTATTAAAGCATTTTGACTGGAAAATGGTGCTGATTTTAGAAGGTATACCACCAATTATTTGGGCGTTTGTGTGGTATATGATCATTAAAGATAGACCATCAGAAGCAAATTGGATGGATGAAAACGAGAAAAAACAACTATTAAGTATGTTAGCAGCTGAGCAAGACAAGGCCGTCAAATCTGAAGGGTATACCGCAGCATTTAAAAATAAAACCGTATGGGGACTTGTGATCATGTATTTCTTATGGATGACCGGATTTTACGGCTATACATTATGGGTGCCAAGCGTTGTTGGGGAATTTACGGAAGATTCAGCCATCATGGGATGGTTGACAGCTGTTCCTTTTACGTGTGCTTTAATTGGAATGATTATCAATTCTTATTGGTCTGATCGGCGCATGAACCGTGTGCAGCATGTGGTGGTGCCACTGCTTATTGCCGCTTGTACAATGGTAGCAGGGCAGTTTGTTGAATCACCTATATTGAAAATGGTTCTCCTGTCTATTACTGCCATTGGTGTTTATGCGCCATACGGGCCGCTATGGGCGATACCGACCGAAATTATTCCGGCTGGAGTCGTTGGTGCTGCTCTTGGACTGCAAAATGCCATCGGGAACCTTGGAGGGTATAATGGGCCGAAATTCTTCGGTGTATTGAAAGATGCTACCGGAAGTTTTCACGCTGGGTTTTATTTCTTAGCATTATCGCTTGCTCTTGCAGCAATTGTTACTTTAATTTTAGGAAGATCTATGGCTAAAAAAGATGCATCCATCAGAGCAAACAACAATAATAGCATTGTAAAATTAAATTAAAAACTCGAAGCTATGCATAAGGGTGCAACTATAAATGTCGATGAAATCCATATCGTTGCGGTTGTCCGCCCCATTCACTCTTTAACTTATTAAATACTTGTTAATCTCACGGCGCTGTAAGAAATATAAATTAAGCATGGCGTTATCCCTCTACAAAGTTAGACAGCGAAAAAGAGAACATTTGATATGATGTTCTTAAGTGTCGGCTTGGGAGGGGAGTTTTTATGGCGAAAAAAGGACAAACTTTTCACACCTATGCCAAAGAGCGGAAACGGGAAGTCATTCATTTGAAGTTGGCGGAGGGCTGGTCTTATCGTCGGCTCCGTGAATATTTTGGAATCAAAAGCGATGCTTACAATCACAGTCGTTTCTAAGACAAACTGAACGGCCTTCCCCAGTGGAATATCGAGAAAGGCTGCAGCTTCATATGCTCTTTTTCAATATCTACTTGACAGGGGTATGTGCATATCCCCTTCTTTTTTTGTCTACTATTATTATAAGGGGATAATATCATAACCACCCTTTTCTTTTAATATATTTTACCATAATTAGGATTAAACTGTTCTTTGTTTTTTATAACTGAATATTTTAAGGTTTTCTAACGCGATATTAATGGAAGGTGTTTATGGAGAAAACACTTCGAAATTTTCCTTTACACCTAACTGTTAATTTTTTATAATTTAATTAATTCCGATAAATTTACTTAACTAAAGGGGGGGAGAGGGTATGGCCCAAGCGTCTACATTGTTTAAAGTGTCTGCTAAAGGTAAATGGGAATCGGGCGTCAAAACCAATATTTCTATACGGAATTTTCCTGCTTTTTCTATGGATGAACCGGCAGAATTAGGTGGGGCTGATGCAGCGCCAACTCCACTGGAATATGTAGTTGCAGCTCTGTGTGGTTGTAATGGAGTGATGATTCCATTAGTTGCCGAAGAATTAGGGTTTACTTTCTCGGGAATTGATTTTGAAACAACAGGCATTATTGATACCCGGGGGCTAATGGGGGAAGAAGGAGTTTGCACGCATTTCCAAAAGGTTCGTTTCCAGGTGAATATACGAACTGAAGAAAGTGAAGAGAGAATGGAGCAGCTGAAAAAAGAAGTAGAGAGAAGATGTCCTGTATTGAATCTGTTGCTTGATGCAGGAATTCAAGTGGATACAAAATGGAGCAAGAAATAAAAGGCCTATTGTGGGATCTAAAATAAATGAGAGTAAGAAAAAAGGGATGGGGGACGCCATCCCATGTTTTTTTCGCGCGTCCAGCTAGGGTTGTAGTTTGGTGTTAGTTTAGATTATAAAACACAACAAATGAGGAAATTGTAGGGAGGAAACGATTTTGAGAGAATCAGCCGCTGTGCCGGCGATTATTTCATTTTTAGCTTGCCATTAGAAGTTTTGCGACATGGTCAATGTACATCTATTCAAAAAATGGGTCATATGACATAGACAAAGTTTTAGTTAGACGCACCCCAATGTTTTTAAGAGCGAATGGCAGAATGAAAACTTATTTACTGGAGAGAACACCTGATCGACACAATCTGATTAAAGAAAAGATAACTGATGGACTGAAAAACTTGATGGCATTTTCGTTTAATGATGGATTCGGGAGGAAGAATTTTCGTTCCAGAGTTTACATCTTTTTAGTAAAATATATTAATTTATACAACTTTTGGACTATAAATCCAATCATCAAAAAACCAAACTAAAGTATCTATTTGGTAGGACATGTTTATGGTATAATTTACAGAAAGTTCAGA
This sequence comes from Parageobacillus sp. KH3-4, assembly GCF_022846435.1. NCBI lineage: Bacteria > Bacillati > Bacillota > Bacilli > Caryophanales > Anoxybacillaceae > Parageobacillus > Parageobacillus sp. KH3-4. Next base: position 2,383,557 of record NZ_AP025627.1, on the reverse strand, counting down.
TTTTTTGTTTTGATTGTCGGTGGAGTTGTACCTGTTTTAGCCATTTCATTTTTAGGAGGGATTAGTATGGAAAATGCTATTCGTTTGATTCCGTTTAAGATTGAAGAAAAGCTTGAGAGTGTAAAGGAAATCCCTGAAGGCGTCAATATGGTACAAGCACCTGAGATTTGGAAAGAAGGTATAAAAGGAAAAGACATTGTGATTGCTGTCATTGATACTGGATGTGATAGAAACCATCCTGATTTAAAAGATAGAATTATTGGCGGTCGAAACTTCACCACAGATGATAACGGTGATGTTGATAATTATTCGGATTATAACGGTCACGGAACCCATGTGGCCGGAACGATCGCCGCAATAGAAAATGATCAAGGTGTCGTCGGCGTTGCCCCTGAAGCAAAACTATTAATTTTAAAAGTGTTGGCAAATGATCCGAACAATCCAGGGTCAGCAACTGGTAAATATGAATGGATTGTAAATGCAATTAACTACGCTGTAGATCAAAAAGTAGATATTATCTCCATGTCATTAGGTGGCCCTTCCGATGTGCCAGAATTACATCAGGCAGTCAAAAGAGCTGTTGAAAACAATATTTTAGTTGTATGTGCAGCAGGAAATGAAGGAGACGGAAACGAAAGAACGGAAGAACTTTCTTATCCAGCAGCTTACAATGAAGTCATTTCAGTTGGAGCCGTCAGCCTCGATGGTCAAATATCGCGATTTACCAATTCGAATAAGGAAATTGATGTTGTTGCACCAGGGGAAAAAATTCTTTCCACCATTCCAGGCGGAAAATTCGCTATTTTTAGTGGCACATCGATGGCAACTCCTCATGTTTCGGGCGCTTTGGCTTTAATCAAGCAACTATCTGAAAAAGAATTTGGCCGAAAGCTTACAGAACCTGAGCTCTATGCTCAATTAATCAAACGTACAATGCCGCTAGGTTTTCCAAAAGCATTGGAAGGAAACGGGCTCGTTTACTTAACAGCGCCGGATCTTTTAAGCAGACATTATGAAAAAACACAAATCTCAAGCATATAAAACAGAATTTGGCGTTTTTGATTTTGAATGGACTGCGCTATTCCACGTAAGGAAGAGTGCTGCTGCGAGCAAGATAAAAGTAATGACAAACACTTCTTTCATTTCCGACGGAAGAATAAAATTTTTTTCATTGTGGTGCCGCGAAGCAATGCATAGGTGGCCAACGGAGCAGCGATGTCTAATAAAATAAAAAGATGATTCTTAGTATCTTCTGTTTTTAATATCGATATATATAGAAACGCAATAGTATGGGAAACTCAAGGGTGGGTCGGCATTCTACCCCTGTGGAAAGGGGGTGATGCCGATGACGGTATTTGAAGCGTTAATGTTTGCGATAGCATTTGCAAGTTTAGTCGTTTCAATACTGTCATATCATCAAAAGAAATAATCCACCCTTGAGTTGACGGCGGTTGGGTGGATTATTTCTACCTGCACTGTCGATCCCCCTTGAAGGGAACCGTCTATTGCGCGACCGAGGGTGTTGCCGCACCTTCGGTCTTATTTTTTATTTATATGGAATTCTCTATGCATTATATTATACATGATTAGCATTAGTGTTGCAAAATGAAGATTCTTGCGTAATTTCCTTCGAGTTCGTAAGCTGTGTCGGAAATGGCAACATGACACTTTTATGATATCCTCATCATCTCCCCTAGTGTTTCGAGAGGCTGATTTTATTGAGAAGTTTGGAATGCAACATAATATGTATTATGTTTAATTCGGGATTAAAATATTATATTTTTGTTTCGCTTCGATTTTGAACGCCGAAGCATCAATAGTGGGAAACAATATAATGCAGATTGGTTTTTCTTTCAGGGATAAAAAGGAAAAAATTACTCTACTGATGGGAACAAAGGACACATGTATAAAACGGGAAAGATTGTTAAACAATAGTAACGCTCAACAAAGATATATATGAGGTGATGGAATGAAAGTATGGTCTAAATTTTTAATCTGTATATGTTTGCTATTTGCGTTTCATTTACCTGTTCAGGCGCAACATGTTGCCATTCCAAAGCAAGTAGTAAATATCAAGCGTGTCGCAAATTTAAAGGATTTAGTAAGCGGCTCAACATTAATTGCTTATGGTTGGTTCGATACTTCTTTTCAGAAACAGCCGTTGGATAAATCTGTACAAGGTGGGCAGCTCGTCAATTTTGTACAAAACTTTCATGTCGACAAATATGTAAAGGGAACCAGTGGCAAAATCATCACCGTGTTATCAACCGGTATTGAACCCCTTCCTGATCCTTTAAATCCTAACAACAAAGTTTATCCAGGACCGATGGCTGAGGGTCGATATTTTTGTTTCCTAAAACCTGTTCCAGGAACAGAATTGTATACCATTGTCGGGGGATGGCAAGGGGTCTATCCTGTTTACGAAGGAAAAACCATTTCCTTGGAAGAAGAAGGTTTTCCAGAGCTAAATCAATTAACGCTTAGACAATTTGAAGCAAAAATTAAATCCTACTAAATACTGTACACAGAAAAGATAGGCGGCAGGCCTATCTTTTCGCAATGGATGGAGCAAACTTCCTTTATAATCAAAAAGATGATTGTAAAACCTATTTTCCATATTACAGCATTATGTCTAAGGATAATATTTTTTCGTTCTTCGCTAATCCCTGTTTTCTCACATCCCGATGAACTACAGCATCTTTTATGTATGCTCTAAAGTGACTGCTCTAGCAAATCCTATAAGACAACCTAGTTGCCATACTCCAACAGCAATACTTGAATTCAGTATTTTTGCAATATCTTCCTCGCTGCGCTCAGGCCACCATCCGCGTTGTTAAAAAGCTCTTTTACAGCAAGAGGATGAATAGTTGGTCTTTATGTAACATTGTATGTTTATTCATTTAATTGTTGTAGTTGTAATTTAATGAATCTTTTTGGAAGTTGCCTATCCCCCCTTGGCGCCTAGAGGGTTTCAGTTTATCGACATTATCGTTCATTCAGGATTTTATACCTTCGAGCCGTTGCCGATTCCGCCTATGGGGGTGAAGAGAATGATACGTGCTGCGAGAAAAAGAAGATGGTCGCTCTGATCAAGTATAACACGTTGGACTTGGAACAAACGAAAGTGCGGGTGAAGGAGATCGCCGAATCGAGAGAATGATGTATGATAAGGAACTGGATGAGTGGATTTGCGCCAAAGGGGACGGTTGGTGTTTGTGTATGAACAAAAGGAAACGGCCGACGGTACGCCGCTGTCAAATGGACGTCCCGTTGTACGGCATGTGCCGGATGCCCGTTTCAAGCGGTATGCACCAAAGGCAAAGACACGAAAACCATCCGCGTTTCTTTGAAAAATCAACAACAACGCTAGGAAATTCGGGAAACGGTTGTCCTACGGAAGCAGGGGCGGCGATGTATCGAAAACGAGCCGGTGTTTGGGCAAATCAAGCAAAACCAGCATTTTTTGTTAAGATAGCTCCTAAAAATTACAGTGGAATGGGGGAATTTGTGCTGACCACAATTTGAAAAAATGGGCGTCCACCGTCGACCCAATGAAAAGAAAAAGGAGGAACATACGGAGGTAAGAAGAAACAGATACTTTGGGAAAATAAAAACAAAAGCAGAAGGCTGTCCCAAAAGGTCATTTTAACGACCTTTTGAGGACAACCTCAGCCTGTCGATAAAGCCGACAAGCTGAAAAGATAATTCTTATTATCTTTTGTTTGCCGTTAAACCATTTTTTTTAATGAACAATGTAATAAAACCAAAACAAACGTTCGTTTCTTATAGAAAAATTTTCTAAAATGTGATATAATAAAAGCGCAATAGCACGGAAAACTCAAGGGTGGTCGGCGTTCTACCCCTATAGAAAGGGGGTGGTGCCGGTGACAGTATTTGAATCATTGATGTTCGCGATAACTTTCGCAAGTCTGATCGTTTCGATACTGTCATATCATCAAAGGAAATAATCCACCCTTGAGTTGATGACGACTGGGTGGATTATTTTCTGCCTACTGTCGATCCCCCTTGAAGGGAACCGTCTATTGCACGACCGAGGGTGTTGCCGCACCTTCGGTCTTATTTATTTTATATGTACTTTCTATATATATTATACATCATCCATATTAGTGTGTGCAAAATGCAAATTAACATAAACTATTATTTTATGCTACTTTTCTAGCAATTATTCATTAAATAAAAATGAATTTTGTGTATAAATACTCTTTTGCCTCTTCCTCGTTCTACCTGCTTGGACTTGCTATATTCGTCCTCATCATTTATTTCTCGGATGGCGAACAGTCTGATCCAAAAACTTAACCTTCGTTCCATTTTTCTAATAAATCTTTCATGGAGAAGATGGTACGTTTTTTCTTTTTTGCATTTTGAATGTGGTTATTAACTAAGTCTTGAAAAAAGTTTCGATATACTGATGTTTGCATTTCTCTACAATGTCCTTTTCTATAAATGATCGAGAAAAAGCTGTTTTAAAATATTATATTTTCTTTCATCGCGTGTAGTTCCAACTACTTCCGTGATAATTACCATACTCATCTGCAAACAACATCTAATGAAGGCACAAGGCCAATTAGTAAGATAGATGTTCATTTCTATTTATAAAAACCCTCCTAAATTATTCCAATTCTATCATACTTCTAATACAAAACTTTAGCAATAAAAAACAAAACATCAAAAGAGTTCTGTCAATGCATATTATTGTTCTAGTTCTACAGCTTGGACTCGGTAACTTGAATTTTCTCTAATGGCTGATACTTATTCAGGGTGAAGAATCGAAACATCAGGTCACCGTGCTTCCGTTCATGGCGCCAACTATATGAAGCTCCTGATTGAATCCGAAGCACTCACCAAGTACAGCTTGTAAAAGGTATATAACCACGAAAGCCTGAGACTTGAGTCGTCAGGATGAGGTGAAAAACGGTTTTGAATTGAGCGACAGGTTGCTAAACACCAATGAGATTTTTGCCTATGATACTTAACGGAACAAGAAGTGAGCGCCTGCACGCAGGTGTAGAAAAAACTCTCTAGTTGTCGATTTTGGTCGTGTAGAGGATCAAAGTAAACTAAAACAGGCATACTCTAGACAAAGGGATTGACGTGGAAGAGATTAGTGTATCTGATCACGACGGCAGAAAAGAAATAAAAGTGTTAGACAGTCAAATCGTACATATCTGTTTTAACCAATGCAGTGATTACATCATCTGCATTTATCACACAAAAAAAATTCCCGCCCAATACATAGCGGGAGGAAAAACGTTGAGAATATGACATTAGGATAGATGAAAAAATTCCTTTATCGTCTCTTCTATTTTTTGGAAATATTCTTGAAAAGACACAGGAACAATAAAGATTTTATTCTTCTCAATCTTTTCATAGTCAATATGCCAAATAAACGATTTGCTTGGAAGAAAAAAGGCCACTTGGTCCAAAACAGATCTATTTTTCACATAATCGGATTCCATAAAAGCGAAATTGTTTAATTCCTGCCCATTATCCAAAAAATCTTGTAAAAATAAACGCATAGTGGACGGGACTTTTTCATCTTGCATCGCTTCAACAAGCACTTCCGGTTCTGATGTATGAAGCTCATCAAACAGCTTACTGTTTATTTCCATAGGCAGGATATCTTCGGGCTTCTTTCTTCTAGTATTTGAAGCAAAAAAGTGACCAAGCAAATTAAAAAATCCTTTTTGAGGATCATGAAATGAAAAGGAATGTTCGTTTCCTTTCACATGTTGAACTAAAGTTTTGGAATCATGGACACGGTGCAGCAACAATACGTGTCTTTTTTTCATATCCACGCATCGAACTTTTTCTCTGGACTGTACTAACAGATGAATCAAATTTTCTAATCCCGGAACTAATAAAGATTCTCTTGTCACATCTAAATAACCTTTCTGATGCAGCAGCTGCTCGACTTCACGGATAAAACGTTGTTCTTCTTCTTCATTTTCTACTAAAGTAGCGTCGTTTAATATTTGGCTGGCTATTTCGCTGTATCCGCATAAAGCCAGAGCAGAAACTAATTCGTTCATCGATAAAGCAACGGTTCCATTTGTACTCATGTGATCGCATCTCCTTCAAAGTATTCACTTATAGCTATATCAATCATATACGCCAAGAAGCACAAAAGATTGCAAAATTAGTACAAGGAAAGTTAAAATCGCAAATAGTTTATTGAGCAAAAACGGCATTTTGGATAGAAGTAATTGAATATAATGGTTAAAGCCCATAATAAATAACGTAACATATTTAAAAAAATAATTTGATATACTTTTCTGGTTATTGTCTATGTTCGCGTTAGAATAATAATAAGCAATAACAACACGCTGAATAAATATGGATACAAAAGCGCATATCCAGCTAACTGTAAACCATAATGGAAGATAGTTGCTTGGATAAGGTATGAAAATAAAGCCTAAAGAAAAAAGGGTTATTACACAAAAAGCTAAAGCCATTCCTATCCATTCATTTTTTTCTCTTTTTTTGAAGATTGATTGAATGATTCGTTTTATACGGACCGGTTCATAGAAAAAGCAAGCGGGAATAAAAAGCAACATAAACAGAAGTTCAAAACCGGAAATAAAAATGAAAACAATAATTGAACCGTCTTCATCCCAGTCATTTTTATTGATGAGAAGTATAGCGAGAAGGAGAAGGACAAAGAGATTACTCTCTAAAAAAAAGGCTGCTCCTCTTTTAATGGAAAAATTTTTTTTATTCTTTTTTTTTAATGGAAATGTGCGAACTTGTTGCTTCAATTCAGAGCTTGGAAATAATACTTTCATAATATAAATATCTCCTTTGTTAAAGTAATTTGGTATAATCTCAATTTTTATTACACTAATTAAAAAAATCCACAATAAACTTTTCCGCGCTTGTTAAAGAATCCCTTACCATTTCTGTAACGTTTTCAATACCTTCCTCAATTTCTTTTCCTACCTTTTCTACACCTTCCTTGATTTTCTGCACACCTTCTCCAAATTCTCGTCCGACTTTTTCGCCAAAGTCTTTTGCAACATCCTCTATTAACCATGACCCAACAATACCAACTCCGGCGCCAATAGCTCCGCCAATAATTGTTCCCGGACCTGGTGCTATTAATGAACCTATATATGCCCCTGCAGACGTTGTAGCAACAACGCCAATATCAAGTCCAATACCTGCCGAAAACCTCCCGAAATTTTCAAACGAAGATTTATATTGGTTGTTGTCACTCCAAAATTCACCTATATTTGTCGTGACCGAGAACGCTATTCCTGCATATGGCAACCTTTTAATAAGTTTTGATACAGATTTAACATCTGTAAATTGCCGAATGGTGCTTTTAATATCCACTTTTGCTTTATATTGTTTTAATAGGCTTTCATCAAAGACAAGGATTTTGTGTTGTTGTGCGATGATTTTTCCAAAACTGATTCTATTTGTTTTCGCATGCAAACCAATAAGGTCACGTAAAACACCGCTTGGCGCACGATTATATTTTGCTAAAAATCTTTTAATTACATTAGCAGAGTTTTTATCTCCTTTTTTTAATAATTCATAGATTGTTTCTGCAATTTTTGACTCATATTTTTTATTTGCTCCTTGTATCCACGTTGGCGATGCTTTAATAATAAAATTTCCTTTCGCATCTTTCGATAAAGTTAATAAGCCTGAATTGAGAACATGAACTGCAAGTAATCCTTTTGCAACACTAAGCCCGCCGTTGAATTTGCCAAGGGAATCCAGCCATTCGGCGACGGCACCCACAAAAGTGGAATCTCCCTCTTGTACAGACAGTTCAATCGCCTCATCAATCATTTTTTTGAACGTATCTGTTTCGGAAATGTAATTTTCGATTTCTTTTATTTGTTCTTTGCTTAAGAAAACGCCGCCTTTTGTCCATTCGCGCAGTTTCTGGGTGAATGAACGAATTTGAGCAAGCTGCTCTTGCAAGGATGACAGTTCGCGAGAGATTTCTTCATCAAACTTCGCCAGTTCATGGACAGTTTTTTGAGCGTGACTTTTTGCCGATGCGATTTGATGCTGAAAATGAAGAATTTGAACGGGAGTGCCATGAACCAAATCTGCCACGTCGAAAAAATATTGATTGATGCTATTGACTGTTTCCTCAGTGAAGTTTTCTAACTGATTAAGGCCTGTTTTTACTTCTGTTTCGATAAATTCTTCGCTTATAAAACCGCTATTTGTTTCAAAATGTTCGATCCTAGTTAAAATGTCTTTTAGAATGTCTAAATACTGATAAAGAAATTGATGCAGCAGGAGAATGGCAGGAATATGCAAAGTGGCAAAGTGTTCTTTAATCGCTTCACCGCCTTCCCCCTTTAAAGCATCGTCTAAATGGATTATTTTGTTTACAGCATCGCGAACAGCAAGAATTTGTTCTTTTTCTTGCTGTTTTTGACGGATCAATTGATTGGTTTCATGCGAAACTTCCGATACTTTTAATGCCTTCATCATCTTGACTCCCCGTTATATGGTCATCTTTTTGGCAATATTTCGGTCTGTCTCCGCAAGATTCTCAATATGTCTGCGAACATCGCTTTCAATGTTTAACAGCGTATTTTTATAATCGGCAACGATTTGATAGTAAAGGTCTTCAATTGCTTTTATTTTTGTGATGAAATCAAGAGAGGAAACAGGGAACGATGGATGTGAATGGTTAGTGTTTAATTCGCCGATTTTACGTTTTAGCCCGTCTAAGGACGCTTCAACTTCCTGTAAATGGACTTTAATTTCTGTCATTGTGATCCCACCTGTTTACTGAGCCTTTAGATGAGCCAGCTGGCTTCGTTTTGAAGAGATGGTGTTGGAAATGCTTGTATTCATCACTTCTAGTTCCGATATCTTTTTGGAAATATCATTTAGAAGGTCTTCGGTTTGCTGAATAATGCCAGTGTATGCGTAATTGGTGTCGTTTCTTATATCTAAAAACATATCGGCATATTTGCCCTGCCATGTATAGGGAGTGAGCTCGGGGTCAAATACAAGTGGTTTGTGATCAACCAATTCACTAAGTTCATTGGATATGCCGCTTTCAGCTTTTTTTAACCGTGCAATTTTTTCGTGATTACCGCGCAATTGGTTTTCAAGATTAGAAATATCATTATATAATTGGTGAATGATGTATTCTTTCTCCGTCATATTCATCTTCCTTCAAAATAACTACTGTTTATAGAAAATATGGAATTCATTATATATTTTACACAGTGTTTGTTTTCCAGGAAATATGAAACAGGAAAATTAAGGATTTTGAATCATTTTATTCATAAAAATATGATAAAAAATACCTATTTGAATTTTGAGAAATCCATTCAATCAGCGCTTATTTGTAAAAGAAACGCGCCTGAATGGGGGCTTTTTGTATGCCCGGTATAGGAGCAGTCTATAGGAGGATGGTCCCAATCCGTGAAGGCAAAAGCAGCTGCTAATCTAGCGTAAGGGTGTTCGTGGCGACATGGAATCGGAAGGGAGCGGGCGGCAAACTTTCGGACTGAGGAACATGAACTTCATAGGAGGCTAGGTATTATTGGTAAATTTTTGCACAATAAAACAAATTTCTTTCTGCCGAAGGGGATGCTGAGCAAATGAAGCAGATGGGGAAATGACCACAGTTGAGTTATAATTTAGATAAATTATTCATAATAAAAGCAAGGAACACGAGCATGAACAAATTCCTTCTATCTGTATCTGCACGTGTTTTTTTCTTTTTCTTTTCATATGGGCTACGGTGGCGACAGAAGTGATCCATGCAATCGATCAGTAGCTGTTGCAATTATTTAACTCGTGAATCGAAGGCTAACGTCTTGAATTTTCTAGTTTTTGTGAATGTTAAATTGTCCTCCATCTCGAAGCGAAGTGAGGGGGAATCCTCTCGTTCAGTCGAAATATGAAGGGTTCAATAGTGTTTAAGAACGTATATTTTTGTTTATAGAGCATTATACATCAAAAAAGCACCTCCAACTATACATTTTTCACATTACCGCTTTCTTCAAAGAGTTTTTCTCAAATATAGAAGAAAAAAAGCTTGAGCTTGGTCTTTTCATCTAGACTTTCTTCTTTTTGTATAAAATGTGGTAAACATGGAGGTATATGATTTATTTTAAGGGAATGAAAAGATAGAAATACGCAGGATATTTATTAGGTATAGTGTTGATATTGGCTGACATTATTTTTTTGTATCTAATTAGAAAATATTAGATCGTTTTACAAATACAAGATTGAACATCGGCTTAATGGAATTGCTTTACGGGTTGAGAACGGTTTTTGTCTATGCCATGATTTTTTAGGCAGATGGATGTTTGTCTGTGAGGCGTTGGCGTTTGGCATTACGCTCGCTCTGATCGGGCAGATTTATAACTCCCATGCTGACAACTATTGGCTGTTTATCATTTAGCTTGTTCCAACGGCGGCGTTGGCGTGGATTACGAAGTATGAAGCGGTTTCTGTCATTAGTATCGCGCTACTTATTATTGGCTAACGTTTTTGCAGGGAGATGATATGCAGTTGTTTTATGATAGTTTGACGATCCAGTCTTTAATAGGAATAGAAAAGTACAAATAGTGCTGCGAAAGGGCCAAGACGGCGTGCATCGCTTTGCGGATATCTATGCGATAAACAGGCAACAACATGAGGAGTACGTTCCGCAAGGCGGCGATGTAATCATCAATGGAACGTTTTATGGCAATACGGTTCGTGTATGGAATTGAATCATATTTATTCCGGAAGGAGAAGGAACGAAATGTCAGGAGAAGACCTTCTTTGCCTATGTGCATGTTAGTGAGGATGGAGATGCGCTGCTCGAAAACATCAGCGGCGAATGACGGATCCTTTTATAGTTTGATAAAGCTAATTCAAAAAGGGAACTGACGCGTGAATTATTTTTGATTGGAGATTAGGAAAAACGTCTTGATCAAATCAGGAGCAAAGTGGTATATACGCCTATACCATAAATTGCTATTCTATTATTAAAAATGAAACCCCTTCCAACATCTCTGCTTCCACATTGACATTGATCCCTTCTTTCTTTGCCCCAAGACAATGCACCAGAAGAAATATGCTTTCTTTAATTAGTTATTTCGATGAAAAGGAGGTTGCTCATGAACAATCGGTCTATTTCCGTTGTTTTGTCGTCTATAATGCTAAGTTCAACTATCTTTTCTTCATCCCCATCTGTTTTAGCAACATTTCATAAACATCCATCTCCTACGATCGAGCAAATGGAAAAGAAAGCATATCGAACAACTCGGTCAAAAATGCAAACGCCTTTTTCTTGGGATCGTCCAGGCCCCGTTTTTGCCGTTATACACCATGGATCGCCTAAAGCGGCTGGCATGAGGGAAGAACCTTTGCGGAAAATCGATCAAGTAATCGAACAGGCGATGCGTGACCATGTTATCCCAGGGGCGGTTGTTTATATTGTTCGGAGAGGAATCATTGTCAAACATGAGGCGTATGGATACGCAAAGCGATATGAGGATGATGCGTTTACCGAATCCAAACAGCCGATACCGATGCGGGAAGATACTATTTTTGATTTAGCTTCCATCAGCAAGCTGTTTACGACGACTGCGGCGATGAAACTATATGAGCAAGGAAAATTTTCGTTAGATGACCCTGTTGCCAAATACATTCCTGAGTTTGCGAAAAATGGAAAGGAAAAGGTGACGATCCGGCAGTTGATGACCCATACTTCCGGGCTTGCGGCGTGGATTCCGTTGTATCAAATGGGAGACAATCGCGAAGACCGTTTGCAATTCGTGTTTGCCCAGCCGCTTGAACATCCGCCAGGGACAACGTATATATACAGTGATTTGAACATGATGACATTAGGAGCGCTAGTGGAGCGGTTGTCCGGTTTGCGCCTTGATCAGTTTGTGTATAAATATATTACGAAACCGCTTGGCATGAATGATACGATGTATAATCCTTCCCCACAATTAAAGGAGAGAATTGCAGCTACAGAATATCAGCCGTGGACCGGAAGAGGGCTTGTCTGGGGGGAAGTCCATGATGAAAACGCGTGGGCGCTGGACGGGGTGGCCGGTCATGCAGGAGTGTTTTCGACTGCTCACGATTTAGCCATTTTTGCTTCGATGTTTTTACAAAACGGAAAGTATGGCGGTAAGCGCATCCTGCAGCCTGAAACCGTCCGGCTATTAATGGAAAACCAAATTCCGCAATTCCCTGGCAATGACCATGGACTAGGATGGGAACTTGCTCAAGGGTGGTACATGGATGCGCTGTCGGAAAGTACGACGCTGGGGCATACTGGGTATACAGGCACATCGATGGTCGTAAGCCCGAATAATCATGTTATTGCTATTTTATTGACGAATCGTGTGCATCCTACGCGGAATACCGTGTCTACAAATCCGCTGCGCAGACAAATTGCCCGTTTAACGGCCGATGCGATTCCAGTGGCAATGCCTAGTAAAAAACGAGCCTGGTTCGCAGGGTACGGTGACGGTTTGAATGCAGTGCTATCGACAAATGTAACATTAAACGAACGGGCAACATTAACGTTTGATACGTGGTATCGAGTCGAACCGAACGCTGATTTTGGTGTAGTGGAAGTATCACAAGACGGCATTCATTGGACGCAAGTCGGAGAATGGCTGACAGGCAGCAGTGGAGATTGGGTGACAAAGACCGTGACAATTCCGGCACATACTGTCTCGATTCGTTTTCGCTATCATACCGATGCTTCTGTCAACGGGCGTGGCTGGTATGTAACGAATATTTGTCTTATGGATGAAAGCGGTAAAAAGAGGAAGGCAATATGGGAGAGCAGCGAGTGGGAACAGCGTTCATTTTGATATAGAGGAGGAGCAAGGATGTTGTCATTTTATAAAAAAATAACTGTTATTTTGGTAACGGTGATGATGCTCTTCGTTCCATGGACTTCGCCGCAAGCGCATACAGAAAAATCGAAGCCCGACTTAATCATTTATCAAAACATTCCGGAAGTAGATGTGAAAGTCAATGGAAATACGATTTCGTTGCGGGCGCTCCATGTTCATCGGGAAGGATATTTCACCGAAGTAACAGAAGGGCTAAGGTGGAAGTCATCCAATAAAAAGGTAGCTACCGTTGATGATCATGGTGTTGTTACTTTTTTCGGAAAAAACGGAAGAACGTTGATTACGGTGACAGATGGGGCACGGAAAGACCGTATCGCTTTTGCTGCCAAAACCGCTCCTGCAGCGAACAAAAACAGCAAACAGAACGTGAAAGTGGCCGTTGCCAAAGAAAAGGGAAGCCGCTACAACATCATTGAGAAAGCAGTAAACAGCTTAACGTTGGAAGAAAAAATCGGGCAAATGCTGATGCCGGATTTCCGCAATTTCAATGGGAAGCCTGTCACTGCTATGCTTCCGGAAATCAAGGAACTGATACAAACATATCATATTGGCGGCGTCATCTTATTCCGGGAAAATGTAGTGACGACGGAGCAGACGGCAAAGCTCGTCGCGGACTATCAGCAGGAGGCTGAAAAGTTCGGTTTGCTTATGTCGATAGACCAGGAAGGCGGCGTCGTGACGCGGCTGCAGTCAGGGACAAATATGCCAGGGAATATGGCGCTGGGGGCAACGCGTTCCGAACAACTTGCTTACAAAGTGGGGCATGCGATTGGCGAGGAATTATATGCGCTAGGCATTAACATGAATTTAGCACCTGTTTTGGATGTCAACAATAATCCGGACAATCCGGTGATCGGCGTTCGTTTGGCGAAAATCCAGAGCTTGTCGCGGAGCTAGGGATGTCTTATATCAAAGGATTGCAAGACAGTGGGGTTGCCGCTACCGCCAAGCATTTCCCAGGACATGGAGATACCGCTGTCGATTCCCACCTTGGCCTGCCGGAAGTGCCGCACGACCGCGACCGTCTCCAAAAAGTCGAATTGTATCCGTTTCAAAAAGCGATGGAAGCGGGAATTGACGCGATTATGACTGCCCATGTCACGTTCCCGAAAGTCGATGATACAAAGGTGATTTCGCAAAAAGACGGAACGGAAATTTCGCTTCCTGCCACTTTGTCGTATAAAGTGCTGACCGAGTTAATGCGCGAAGAAATGGGCTTTAATGGTGTCATTATTACCGATGCAATGAATATGAAGGCGATTAGCGATCATTTTGGGCCAGTGGATGCGGCGGTAAGAGCGGTTCAAGCCGGTGCTGATATCGTGCTGATGCCGGTGGGGCTGGAAGAAGTGGCAAACGGGTTAAAGAAAGCAGTGCAAAACGGTGACATTTCGCAAAAACGCATCAACGCCTCCGTAAAACGAATATTAACGCTAAAAGTGAAACGCGGCATTTTCAAGCAAGAAACACCGCCTGATACGCAAGAAATCGTCAACCAAGCTTTGCGCGTTGTCGGTTCGAAGGAGCATAAACAAGTTGAAGCTGAAGCAGCGGCAAAATCGGTTACACTTGTGAAAAACGACGATGCATTGCCGATTCAAGCAAATGAAGTGAGCAACCTTGTTGTTGTGGGAAATACGATGATGGAATCATTAGAGAAAGCAGTACAGACCTATGTTCCAAATGCGACTGTCATCCAAGCGGCGGCTCTTTTAGATGAAGCGCAGCTGCAAAAAGTGAAAGAAGCAGACGCGGTCATTGTTGGCACGTATACTGCGGACGTCTCAGGAAGATTGCCATCGAGCCCGCAAATGAAAATGGTGCAGCAAATCATCGACAGCACCGAAGCTCCTGTCATCGCAATCGGAATTCGCAATCCGTATGATGTGATGTCCTATCCGAACGTAAATGCCTATCTTGCGCAATACGGTTTTCAGCAGGCAAGTTTCCAAGCGGCAGTAGATGCAATTTTCGGAGTAAATACACCGACTGGCAAACTTCCGGTAACGATTCCAAGTTATGATGGCGGCGTGCTGTATGAATACGGCCATGGCCTCACTTATTAAAAAGGGGGCGATTTCATGCGGAACCGATGGTGGATTGTTTTTTCGGCAGTGATCTTGAGTTTGTCGCTGTTTACGGGTGTATTGGCAAAAGGGCCATCAGAAGAGAAAAAGAACCAAAAACTAGAGCTTGGCATAGAAGTGCTATTAAAGGAGAAGAAGTACTTAATTAAAGGAAAACGGGTTGGGCTCATTACGAATCCAACAGGTGTTGACCAACGCCTAAACAGTGTGGTGGATCTCCTTTACAATGACCCTGACGTCCAGCTTGTCGCTTTATACGGCCCGGAACACGGGGTGCGCGGCAGTGAGCAAGCCGGCGAATATGTTCCTTTTTATATCGATGAAAAAACGGGGCTTCCGGTATATAGCTTATACGGACCAACGAAAAAGCCAACACCGGAGATGTTAAAAGGAGTTGATGTGCTTCTTTTTGATATTCAAGACGTCGGCACCCGCTGCTATACGTACATTTATACGATGGCTTACGCAATGGAAGCGGCGAAGGAAAACAACATTCCATTTATCGTTTTAGACCGTCCGAATCCGTTGGGCGGCACCAAAGTAGAAGGACCTGTGCTCGATCCCAAGTATTCATCGTTTGTCGGCATGTATCCGATTCCGTTGCGCCATGGGATGACAGTTGGCGAATTAGCCTTATTATTTAACAAAGAGTTTGGCATCGGAGCCGATGTGAAGGTCGTGAAAATGAAAGGCTGGAAGCGTTCCATGTATTACGATAATACAGGGCTGCAATGGGTATTGCCATCACCGAATATGCCGACGCTTGATACGGCGCTGGTGTACCCGGGAGCAGCTCTCATCGAAGGAACAAACGTATCGGAAGGAAGAGGAACGACAAAGCCGTTTGAACTGATCGGCGCTCCGTTTATCGACAGCATCGGATTAGCGGAGAAACTAAACGCTCTGCATCTGCCAGGGGTTATTTTCCGCCCGGCAAGCTTTACGCCGACCTTTTCCAAATATAGCGGAAAATTAACACATGGCATCCAAATTCATGTGACGGATCGTCATGTGTTTGAACCAGTAGAAACCGGTTTATCCATTGTCAAAACCATTCATGATTTATATCCAGATCAATTTGCCTTTAGCCAAGAAAACAGCCAAGGCGTTTCGTATTTTGATCAGCTCATCGGCAATGGCTGGATGCGCCAGGCAATAGAAGACGGAATGCCAGTGGATGAAATGAAACAAAAATGGGAGAAAGAGATAGAAGCATTTATGAAGGTCAGAAAGAAATACTTGCTTTACTGATGAGAGATGTTCCTATGAGAAGCTTGCTTTACCTTTGTGGTTTTTGGCAACGATGAGGGAGGCGCTTCCAGTCCGAATGTTGCCGAAGAATTAACACAAGCGCTGCCAGCACTTCAAGAACTAAAAAATAACCGCTAACGTTATGTAACTATAACTCTAGAGATGAAGACAAAACTCATTCTGTTTCAGAGTGGGTTTTGTTTTTCACAATAGTTAGCTAATTAAGTCCCAGACAGAAAAAGCGATTTTGTTTTCCGAATGATCCAAGTCACTGGACTTAAAGTGGAATTTTAATAATGGCTTGATTTGTGGCATTTCTGGAAAGAATTGTCCCAGATGCCATAAAAGAAGGAAGTAAAGACATTGTTCCTGCGCTAATGCAAGATGGTGACAGCGTTTAGACAACAAGTGTTTCAAAAGGATGAAACAACATGGCGGACGCCCATTGCCAGCCAGTATGATGCGGAACAAACCAGTAAGTAGGCGTTGCATGTTTATCTGGATTTTAGGATGATGTGTCGTTGAAATAAAAAGACTTTCATTGGATACATCCTTTCCTGATTTAACGGGGAAAGGATGTTTGCAATTGCTAGAAAAAAGCAGTTAGTTGCCGCCAACATACCAACGCAAAACGCGGTCGACCGCGCCGCCATACGATTCCCCAAATAAGTTCAAATGCACAAGCAAATAGAAAAGCTGGTACAATTGTTTCCTTTCATGATAGTCGGAAGAGAGCGGCATCCGTTCGTTGTACGATTCGTAAAAGCGGCTAGGGAATCCGCCAAACAGTTCAGTAAAAGCGATTTCAAATTCATAATGTCCGTAAAATACGGCGGGATCAATCAAATACGGAACGCCGTTTGCACCGACGATCCAGTTTCCGCCCCAAAGATCGCCGTGCAATAAGGACGGAGAGCAATCTTTTGGCAGCCAGCGTTCCAAGGAGGAAAGCAGCTTTTCGAGCTTATTTCGCCGCTGTGCAGGCATTCGCCCTTTTTGTTCCGCCAACTCGATTTGTGGAAGCAGGCGGCATTCCCGAAAATAGTCGATCCAGTTTTCATACCATCCGTTTTTTTGTGGCAGCAGTCCAATATAGTTGTCTTCAGCAAAACCAAACGAAGGCCCGTAACATTGGTGAAGACGGGCGATGGCGTGGCCGAGCTGTTCGGCCGTTTTGTTCGTTTCTTTCCCTTCAATCCATTCTAAAATCAGAAATCCATAATCGTTTGTTTCTTGCACTCCGTAAACAAACGGAACGCGGATGGCGCCTGCGTTGCGAAGCGTCTCAAGCCCCATCTTTTCACATTCGAAAAAACGCGGGGGAAGAAAGTGGCGGATTTTAATAAAGTATTGCTGTTTGCCGCTTTGGACGTAAAAAGAATCGTTGATGTCCCCGCCGTGTACGCGGCGATATTGTTGTATAGGAGTCGAATCGCCAATATGCTGCAAAGCTTCTCGTAAGATCGTTTCTGTACTCATCATTCACCACTCTCCTTCAGTTCACGATCAATTTCGCGAAGAACGTCGCCGATTTTCCGTTCATGAATGGCGATATCTGCAATGTCATCTAATTCGGTCGGCTCCCAGTTTACAATGACGACTTTCGCGCCATTCCGTTTGGCAATGACCGGCAGCTGATTTGCGGGGGAAACTTGAAGTGAAGAACCAAGCACGATCAATAAATCGGCCCTTTGCGCCGCCTGCCATGCTTTTTCAATGGCGTCTTCCGGAAGCATCTCTCCAAACAGGACAACGGAAGGGCGCAAAAAGCCGCCGCATTCGCAGTTGAGTTGGTTGCGAAGATATGCTTCGCTATTTAGCGTGTTGCCGCACCGCTGGCAACGGACCGTCCGCAGCGAGCCGTGCAGTTCAATGACACGGCGGCTGCCTGCTTGCTGGTGAAAGCCATCCACATTTTGCGTGATAATTTGTTTAATCAGCCCACGCCGTTCCCAGTCAGCCAAAATGGTGTGCCCTTTGTGCGGTTCGCACGATCGGAGGGTGCGGATACGGTATTGGTAAAATTCGACAAATGATTGGCGCTGATGTTCAAGCGCGTAGGTGCTCGCTAATTGCTGTGGATTAAAGCGATTCCATAACCCTGTTTTAGCCGAACGAAAATCGGGGAGTCCGCTTTCCGTCGACATGCCCGCTCCGGTTAGAACGACGGCATGGCAGGCGGATGCAAGCCATGAGGAAATCATGCTTTTTCTCTCCTTTGCACATAGTTTTGGCATTTTTATTTTATTATAAAAATGAACAATTTTCTTATTTTGTATTTCGGCAAGCATTTCGCTTTCTCTTTTTTCCATCTTTCGCTATGATAAAGATGCAAAGAAAAAATAGGTAAGGAGGCATGACGATGAGCAAAAAAGTGTTGATTGTAACGGGAGATGCCGTCGAAGCGCTGGAAGTGTATTATCCGTATTATCGTTTATTGGAAGAAGGACATGACGTCACAATCGCCGCGCCGAAGAAAAAGAAATTGCAGACGGTAGTGCATGATTTTACTGGCTGGGATACGTACGAGGAAAAGCAAGCATACCTCATCGAGGCGCACGCGGCATTTGCCGATATCGACCCAACGCAATATGATGCCATTGTCATTCCGGGAGGACGCGCGCCGGAATATATTCGTCTTGACGCAGACCTTCAACGCATTGTTAGACATTTCTTTGAAGCGAACAAACCGATCGCTGCGATCTGCCATGCGTCGCTCATTTTTGAAACGATGCCGGATCTGTTGAAAGGCCGCAGCCTGACTGCTTACATCGCCTGCAAGCCAGGCGTGGAAGCGCTAGGGGCAACGTATGTGTCTGACAGCACGATACATGTCGACCAAAATCTTGTTTCTGCTCATGCATGGCCGGATCTTCCTGCCTTTATGCGTGAATTTCTCCGCTTGCTTCAAAAATAATGCTTAAATCCCCTCAAGGCAGCTTGAGGGGATTGATTTATGTTTATGTGGTTGCGTTTTTTTTTTTGCGATTAAGTCAGGGAAAACAAAATTTTATACAATCATTAGGATTTGACCTCTTTTGCCGCGGATGCTTCCGTGTTTCGCACGTTGGTTGCCAAATAAACCCCAGTCAACACGAATGCGCCGCCGATCAGTTGTGATGCGGAAATGTCTCCACCTAACAAAAACGTGATTATTGCGGTAAATACGGCGATTAAGTTTAAATAAATACCCGCGTAGCTCGGTCCCACTTTTTTGACAGACATGTTCCAAAACAAGAACGAAAAAACGGATGGAAACAAACAAATATAGCCGACGCCAATCCATCCTTTCCCGCTTAGCTCAGAGAGCGGCAACGGCTGCGAAAAAAGAAATGGAAACAATAAAAGAATGCTGAAAAATACAGAACAAGTAGTCGCAGTAATCGGAGGAACAGTTAATTTTTTTCCGATAATCGAATAAAGCGCCCACACTACACCTGCCAGCAGCATCATCAAATCACCGCGGTTATAGCTCGTTTGCAAAATCCACTCTAAATGTCCGTTTGTTAAAATAAACAATACACCGATGAGCGAAATGATAAAGCCGGCCGCATTGACAAACGTGATGCGCTCTTTTAAAAGAAAAAACGACAAAAGGACAATAATTGCCGGATTCAACGAGTTGACAATCGCCGCGTTCATCGGCGATGTATATTCCAACGCCCCGTAAAGAAGCAAGTTGTAGCCAATAATACCAAGAACACCGGCGATGCTTAATGGCAACCAAAATTGCTTCATGATTTCTCCGTAACGCGGCCGTTCCAACAGATAGGAGATAGGAAGAAGAAATAAAAACGCGACGGCCCAACGAATGAACGTAAGCCATAAAGGGCTGATCTCTGCAGTGACGTATTTTCCAAATATGTAATTACCTGCCCAAAATAAGTTGGCGAGCACTAAAAAAATTTTTTCTCTCATCTCCATCTCTCCTGACTTATCTCTTTTACTCCATGTTCTTATGTTTGCAGTTTGATGATCGCGGACAATTCCACTCTCGGCCAGTGAGCATGAATCGCCGAAAGCAAAATCATTGTTTGGGCAATTCTCGGCTTTTTGCGCATTCTCTACATATTGACAATAAAAAAGATTTTAATAGTGTGAAATGCGAAATTTTTTATTATAATATACGAAACAGATGTGATAATATTATGATAAATGCATTCGGTACATTAGTAAATGAATAAAGGAAGTGATGGCGACGGCATAAACGATAAAAGTATACTCGGATTATGCGTGTCCGTTCTGTTTTTAGCAGAAAAGCCATTGCAAGAATGCGTATGAAGAAGCACACATCGCCGCTGTTCCGACGTTTGCGATTGGCGGGTTCTTACTGGGATTCGCCCGAAAGAAACATTGGAAAAGGTCAGCGAAGACGAAATCAAGAAACAATCATTCCGCGATTTCAGGGAAGGAATGTCTTGCGCAATCGATGGATGTTGACGCCGCGGTGGGCAAATATTGCGCAGAATAAAAAATTGTCTTTTGTCTATTATTGAGATAACATGTGTACAGTAGAGATTTTAGGTAGATAAAAAATATAAGAGAAAGGTAGATGGCGATGGCATTACCGAGTGGCGCAACGATGAACATTACGATTCGTCTTCAATTTGAAAAAGACCGCGTCACATTCGGCGATATCGCCGCTGCGATCGGTAAAGCGGGCGGAGATATCGTCGGGATTGACGTTATTTCATCGAGCAAAGTACATACCGTGCGCGATATTACCGTTAGTGCGTTGGATACGAAACAATGCGATTTAGTTATTGAAGCGCTGAAAAAAATCAAGGGCGTCAAAATCATCAATGTATCAGACCGCACGTTTTTGATGCATATCGGCGGGAAAATTGAAACGAACTCAAAAATTCCAGTAAAGACGCGCGATGATTTATCGCGGGTTTATACGCCGGGGGTGGCGCGGGTATGCACGGCCATTGCGGAAGATCCAAGAAAAGCGTATTCCTTAACCATTAAGCGCAATACGGTGGCGGTGGTTTCCGATGGCACGGCTGTCCTTGGGCTTGGCGATATCGGGCCGTACGCGGCAATGCCAGTGATGGAAGGAAAAGCGATGCTGTTTAAGCAATTCGCGGGCGTCGACGCATTTCCGATTTGCTTGGATACAAAAGATACCGAAGAAATTGTTCAGATTGTGAAAGCGATTGCGCCGGCGTTCGGCGGCATTAACTTGGAGGATATTTCGGCGCCGCGCTGCTTTGAAATTGAAAGACGGCTAAAAGAGGAATTAGATATCCCCGTATTTCACGACGACCAGCACGGAACGGCGGTAGTGTTGCTCGCAGGCCTGTTAAACGCATTAAAAATTGTTGGTAAAAAGCTGGAAGACATTAAAGTCGTCTTAACGGGAATCGGCGCCGCCGGAATCGCCTGCACGAAAATTTTGCTGGCGGCCGGTGTGCGCAATATCATTGGTGTCGACCGCCACGGTGCAATTCATCGCGGCGAAACATACGATAACCCGTATTGGCAGGAATACGCGCAAATCACCAACCCAGATAACGAAAAAGGAAGCTTGTCCGATGTCATTGCCGGTGCAGACGTATTTATTGGCGTTTCCGCTCCGGGCATTTTGAAGGTGGAAGATGTGAAAAAAATGGCGCGCGACCCAATCGTGTTTGCAATGGCCAACCCAGTGCCAGAAATCGATCCGGAACTCGCGGAGCCATATGTCCGCGTGATGGCGACAGGACGTTCCGATTATCCAAACCAAATTAACAACGTTCTTTGCTTCCCTGGCATTTTCCGCGGCGCACTCGATTGCCGGGCAAAAGAAATTAACGAAGATATGAAACTCGCCGCTGCGAAAGCGATCGCTTCCGTCGTAACGGAAGACGAACTAAACGAAACGTATATCATTCCAAGTGTATTTAACAGCAAAGTAGTGGAACGAGTACGACAAGCGGTAATGGAAGCAGCATACCGCACCGGCGTGGCGCGGAAAGATAACATTCCTTTAGGGGGATATTCTGGAGGGCAAAAGTAAATCTGCTGTTCGGGCAAGACTGTTGACAAAAAAGGGTTCAGACAAACGTCTGAACCCTTTTTATATATGGATGAGTCAGAAACAGCCTGTAATGATTTTTATTTTATACTCCGTGCGTTTTTTGGATTACAACATACGTAATGGAATAATATTCAAAAAAACTTGCAATTCATTATTAGAACAACAATGATGCCTAAAATTTTAGCGAAGCATTGCTAGTTCAAAAGAAAAAGAGAGGAGATTCGCTGATTGGACAAAAACATTCCATAATAGATTTGATATAAAAAATCTATTTTTATTTTTCTTAATATTATTTAAATTTTGTTAAATATATGCTAGTATTAAGAAAATACAGTATTACTTAAATAAAATTAAGTATTTCTAAAATAACTAATGTAGTATGAGAGGAAGTTTAGGATGGATGAAATTCATAAGAAAATAAAGGCTATACGATTAAGAAATGGTTTAACACTTAAGGAGCTTAGTGAAAAAACCGACTTATCCATAAGCTTTTTATCCCAAGTTGAAAGAGGAACATCGTCTTTGGCAATTACATCTTTAAAAAAGATTGCAGATGCATTAAACGTTAAGATCACAGAGTTCTTCGAAACTGAATCAAACGATAATTATCTCGTAAAAGTAGAACAGCAAAAGCCTTTTAAAATTGAGGGATCTGATTTTACCTATGTACGTTTAAGCGGCGAATTTAGCGGAAGAGTACTTGAGCCGATGCTTGTTACTTTGGCGCCCGGACAAATGCGCACGCAGACTTTCCATCATCCTGGTGAAGAGTTTTATTACGTGTTAAAAGGAGCAGCGCTATTTAATGTGGATAACGAAGAGTATTTGATCCGTCAGGGGGATAGTCTGCATTTTCCTTCGACTTGCCCTCATTTTGTAGAAAATGTGCTTGATGAAGAAACCGTTCTTCTCTGTGTATTGACACCAGTTATTTTTTAACTGGTTTATCAATAATTTTTCTAGGAAAGGTGGAACACAATGAGAGTTGCAACAGATATTGGCGGGACTTTTACGGACTTAGTTTATGTTGATGATGACGGAAATTTTGGGGTAGCCAAAAGCCATACGACACCTCCAAATTTTGAGCAAGGAGTTATCAATGTTATTCAAAAAAGCGGGATTAATCCGCAAGCGATTCGGACATTTATTCATGGAACGACAGTTATTATCAATGCTTTAACAGAAAGAAAAGGTGCCAAAACCGGGCTTATCACGACAAAAGGGTTTAGAGACGTTTTAGAGATTGCCAGAGGGAATCGTCCGGATCTCTTCAATCTTCGTTACAAAAAACCAGAACCTTTCGTAGAACGCTATCTCCGCCAAGAAGTGGAGGAGAGACTTAATTATAAAGGAGAAATCATTGTTCCGCTAAATAAGGAACAAATTAAAGAAATTGTCTCTTATTTCAAAAAAGAAAAAGTCGAGGCGATTGCCGTTTCTTACCTTCATTCATACGTAAATCCAGTCCATGAACAAGAAACAGTAGAAATCATTAAAGCCCTTTGGCCGGATGTCGCTGTGACAGCTTCCCATGAAGTGACAAAGGAATGGCGTGAATATGAAAGAACGAACACCGCTGTTTTGAACTCCTGCGTAAAACCGATTGCCGCTTCTTATATTGACCGCTTACAGGCGGAACTCATTGAAAATCAAACCAATAGTCAGAATTTTATTATGCAATCCAATGGTGGAACAACTACGTTTAGCCAAGCTAAACAGACCCCGATTCATATGGTGGAATCTGGGCCCGTCGCCGGGATTTACGGCGCAAAAGTTCTAGGAGAGATGATAGGGGAAAAGAATATTATTGCCTTTGATATCGGAGGAACGACGGCAAAATGTTCACTCATTAACAATGGCGAAGTGAAAGTAACGACTGATTACTATATCGAAAAAAATGAGCGGAGTGCCGGTTACCCGATTAAAGTGCCGGTCGTAGATATTGTCGAAATTGGTAATGGCGGTGGATCCATTGCTTGGATTGATGAGGCAGGTTCTTTGAAGGTAGGACCGCAATCAGCCGGAGCGTTGCCAGGCCCTGTTGCTTACGGATTAGGGGGAACAGAGCCGACAACAACAGATGCGAATCTAGTAACTGGGCGTCTATCTCCGGAAAATTTTGATTATCAAGTAGATTTAGAGAATGTGCGCAGAGCGATTAAAGAAAAAGTGGCTGATTATTACGGAATTTCTGTAGAGGAAGCGGCATTAGGAATCATAAGAATTGCGAATTCTAACATGCTTAATGCGCTAAAGCTCATTTCTATTCGAAAAGGTTATGATCCGAGAGAATTTGCACTGATTGCATTCGGTGGCGGAGGCCCTATGCATGCTCCTGCTCTTGCTAAAGAATTAGGCGTGAAAAAAGTTATTGTGCCTGTCGCATCCTCTGTTTTCTCCGCTTGGGGAATGTTAATGACGGATCTTCGCCACGATTATATCCAAACGTATATTAAGAGATTAGCGAATATTGATTTGACAGAAATCAACAAGGAATGGGCTAACTTAGAATCAAGAGCCTTTTTCCAATATAACGAAGAGGGAATCACAGAAGAAAATGTGTTATTTACGAGATTTGCAGATATGAGATATTTGGGGCAAGAACATACCGTTAAAGTACCTGTTCCAAATGGAAAATGGACAAGCGGCATTCTAGAAGAGATCACTCATCGATTCCATCAACTGCATGAACAACACTACACATTTAAGCTTGAAGATACGCCTACTGAAATTGTCAATCTTCATTTAACAGCGTTTGGAAAAGTAAAAAAAACAGTTTTGAAAAAGATTCAAAAAACCGGAAGTAAAATAGAAAATGTTTTAAAAGAAATTCGCCCTGTATTTTACGAAGACAAAGGCTGGCTTAACACGGAAGTTTATTACCGCAACTTATTAGAACCAGATATGGAAATTACAGGTCCAGCTATAGTCGAAGAGCCATCTGCTTCAACTGTGCTATATCCGGGCCAATTATTAACCGTTGATCAATACGGCAACTTAATCATTGATACGGGGGTGGAGTAATCGATGGCAAATACCAAGTCAAAAACGGACCCGTTTACCCTTGAAATTGTAAAAGATTCATTAATTGCTATTGGAGAAGAAATGTTTTATGCCCTGGCTCGAACTTCCATGAGTCCTATTATTTACGAAGTATTAGACTACGCGAGCGGTTTAACGGATGCAAAAGGCCAATTGCTTACGCAAGGAAATGGTGTTACCGGCTTTATCGGAATGTTGTCGTTTATGGTAAAAGAAACATTGCAAAAGTTTGGAAAAGAGGGCTTAAGACCAGGTGATATTATTATTATCAATGATCCTTATGGTGGGGGAGGGTCCCATCTATCCGATGTTGGGCTTGTCATGCCGATTTTTTACGATGGTGAACTGATCGCTTTCTCTGCCAATAAAGCACATTGGACAGAGGTAGGCGGAAAAGATCCCGGTTCGTTTAGCAATGACGCAGTGGAAATATTCCAAGAAGGACTGCAATTCCCTTGCGTAAAATTGTTTGAAGAAGGAAAAATCAATCAGGCGCTTGTTGATATCATCCGATCGAATGTTAGATTTCCTGATTTATCACTAGGCGATATGTGGGCGCAAGTCGCAGCTTTGCGAACAGGCGAAAAACGTGTTCGCGAATTGTGTGGCAAGTACGGAAACGATATTGTGTTAGCATCTATCGAGCATTTATTGGATCACGGTGAACAATTGGCACGGAAGGAGCTACAAAAACTTCCAAAGGGGACTTTTGAAGCGGAAGATTATATTGATGATGACGGTTTGGGTAACGGACCATTTAAAATCAAAGTGAAAGTAACAATTACGGATGATGAATTCATTTGCGATTTTCGCGGAAGTCATCCGCAAGTACCGGGCCCGATTAACTGCTCATATACAGCGCTAGTATCTGCCGTACGAACGATATTTTTAGCTGTTACGAACCCATCTCAAGATGTAAATGACGGAGTTTTCCGGCCGCTGAAAGTAATTACGGATCCGCAATCGGTTTTATCGGCGGAGCGTCCAGCCCCTGTATCGATATATTGGGAAAGTATGTTAGCCGGTGCGGACTTAATTTGGAAAGCCTTAGCTCCGGTCGTGCCGCATCGTTTGCCTGCAGGACACTTATTGTCGGTGTGTTCGGTAGTGCTAGCAGGAAAACATCCAGATACGAATGAGCCATTTTTAATTGTGGAACCTTCTGTTGGTGGATGGGGAGCAGCAGAAGGGCAAGATGGCGCTCGAGGGCAGTTCTGTATTGGCGACGGTGAAACGTACAATGTACCAGTTGAAGTTGCTGAAACCCGTTATGGTGTCATGGTCGAAGAGTATGCTTTAAGAACAGACGGAGCTGGCGCAGGGGAATATATTGGCGGTTCAGGTGTCATTCGCTCCTACCGTGCTTTAACAGATCATCAAATGGTATCTGTCACATTTGGGCGCAACAAATTTTTGCCTTGGGGAATCAATGGCGGTCATTCAGGATCTGCGAATGAATTTATTATTCAAAAGGTAAATGGAGAAGTAGACGGTCCTTATGGAATTTATCCGAGGTATCCGCTCAATAAAGGAGATGTTGTCAAGTTAATGACGGCAACAGGCGGCGGTTATGGAAACCCTCTCGACCGTCCAGCTGAAAAAGTAGCCAACGATGTAAAAAATGGATATTTCACTATAGCCCAAGCAAAAGAAATATTTGGGGTCATTTTAAATCCCGATACTTTTGAAGTAGAAGGATATACATCTTTAAGAAGCGAGAGGATGAAATCAGACTGCAGGTCATCACAATGAAAGATTCATCGACAGAAGAACAAGCTTGCATGCCCATTTGGAAAGTGTTTGAATAAAAAATGTGAGTGGGCATACTACAGTATGGGACTTGCTTTAGCGAATATATCGGCACGTTTCGGAGCGAAGAAGGCGTTCATCCCCTTGTAGCATCATATCCACCATCAAAAAGCAGAAGCAGGGAATGTTGGCGGCTCTCGCGAAACTGATGGAAGAGAAGGCGTTAGGCTTGTTTGCTACATCCCGTAAAAAAGGATATTTTCAAAGGGGGAAACCGCCTTCTTTGTGTTGCTTTCTCACCCGTTAGCTGGTAATAGGCTGAATCGTTACAGGAGAGAAAAATAAAAAACGGGCGAAATGTTTGTGAAGTTGTTGTAAATTCGGTTGTTGCCACATCTATTTGCGGATGTGGTTTTTTATTTTTTCTACTATGAATAAATCGAGAAGACTCCTGTTTCCATGAAGTAAGCGGGAGGTGAATCGGTAACGCCGCGGGTGATAGACGAGGCGCCATTTTTGGAACATTTGCCAGCGGAATTTTCCTTTTCTTTTACCAGCGTGCTTACTCCCAGTCGTTGGCTCGCTCGGATTTGCAGGGACGACGTGCGGAGATCGGATTTTGGGATTGTTGGAATTTTGTTGGGGGATTTGATTAAGTTGTTTCGTGATGGAAGAGGAGTCCCCCTAACCTTGACAAGATACAAAGTAAACCCTCCTGTGGTAATAGTTTACTAATATAATGACCACGAGAGGGCTTCACCAAAATTGTGGGAGAACCAATTTTATCACCGTTGATTACACCAATACGATGATGGTAAAACTTTATCAAGCTAAGCCAATGTTTTAATAAGATTTTAAAGAGTTCCATCTATCCTTAGTTTATCATTTAAAACGCTCTCTTCTAACACAGTACCTTGGTGATATGTTTTTCTCCCCATGCACATAAAGAGTCTAAAATGTCTTTTAAACTCCACCCATATTCACTAAGTTCATATCCCACCTTTGGCGGAATTTGGTTATAAACAATACGATTAATGATTCTATCCTTTTCTAACTCGCGTAATTGTTGAGTGAACATTTACAAAACGGCGTTGTAACCATTCCAAAAACGACAAAAGAACATCGCATTATTGAAAATGCATCGGTATTTGATTTTGAGTTAACGGAAGAAGATATGAAGCGGATTGATGGCCTGAATCAAAATCATCGAGTCGGTCCAGACCCGGATAATTTTGATTTTTAATAGAAACCAGAAGGGGATGGATGTATTCAAAAAGAAATATGAGGCTTAGTATTTTAAATAAAACTCAGAAGATCTCCTGTTTCACCTTGATAAGGTGGAGGCCGTGCACTCCGAGCCAAGTCGGATCATCACGCGAAGCCCGGACTTGAAATGAAGAGTCCGGGCTTTAGTTTTCGTGCTTGCCTAGTTCATAAAAGCTTCCACAAAAATTTGACTAAGTTTATAAAATATCCGAATTTTACAAAAAAACCATCCTCTTTTAACATGCCATTTATAAAAATGGCCTATGATGGAATTAAAAGTGAATGGGTAGGTGGAGAGGATGAGAAACCGTGAATGCAAAAAGGAAGCGATTTTACTAAACGCTCCTATATGTTTTCATGGTTTCTTTTTCTTTTACTTTGCGAAAGGGGGATTGTTGTGAGAGAACGATGGTTGGAGTGCATCCGAAGCGACCGGATCATTGCCGCAATTAAAAGCCCAAAGCATCTGGAAATGTTCCTCCAAACCGAATTGCAAGTCGCCTTTTTGCAAACGGGAAACATTAGTGTGATTAAACGATATGTCGATTTATTAAAGGAACAGCAACGATTTGTTTTTCTTCATGTCGAAAAGATCCCAGGAATTAGTTATGATCGGGAGGGATTGAAGTTTTTGGCGAAATTTATAAAGCCGCATGGGATTGTGACGACAAAAAGCTCTCTCGTTCAATTAGCGAAAAAAGAAGGGCTGATGACCGTTCAGCGCTTGTTTTTAGTGGATACCGATGCGGTGGAAAACGGAGTAAAAAATATTCATGATGTCCAGCCGGATGCATTAGAGATTATGCCAGGGCTGATTCCTGAAATGATTGAGACGATCCGGAAACAGACGCACGTTCCCATTATTACCGGCGGGCTGATTCAACATGAGAAACATATCGAAGCCGCGCTGCAAAGCGGAGCGGTTTCTGTCTCGACGGGACGTCCATGGTTGTGGAAAAAATGGGGAAGTATAAACAGGGAAGAGGTGCATGCGCGTGGAGCAAATTGAATTAGTTCATGTTTGTAAGTCTTACAATGGAAAAGACAATGTTATTCACGATTTAAGTGTTTCCATTGAACCGGGAGAATTTTTCGTTCTTGTCGGTCCGTCTGGCTGTGGCAAAAGCACGATTTTACGGATGATAGCCGGGTTAGAAACGATTACATCCGGGACTTTGCTCATCGGCGGGATAGAGGCCAATGATCTGCCGCCGAGCGAACGCAACTTATCGATGGTATTTCAAAATTATGCGCTGTATCCGCATTTAACCGTCGAACAAAACATTACATTTGGACTATATAAAAAGAAAATTTCGAAACAAGAACAAAAGAAACGCTGTTTAGAAGCAGCAGAATTGCTTGGTTTGACCGGTTTTCTTAAACATAAACCGCGCCAATTATCCGGTGGGCAGCGCCAGCGTGTAGCGCTGGCAAGAGCGATTGTCACTCATGCGCCTATTTGTTTGATGGATGAGCCTTTATCGAATTTAGATGCAAAATTGCGGGCGAAAATGCGCTCCGAAATTCGTCAGCTGCAAAGACGGCTAGGGATCACCATGGTTTATGTGACACATGATCAAGTAGAAGCGATGACGATGGCGGATCGAATGATGATTTTGCACGAAGGGCGGCCGCAGCAAATCGGAAAGCCGCTTGATATTTATAACCATCCTTCCAATACGTTTGTTGCTTCTTTCATCGGCTCGCCGCCAATGAATTTGGCGGAAGCAAAGGTGCTGGAAAGTTTGCTGCTTTTTGACAGCGGGCGGGCGCTGCGTCTTCACCACCATTTGCCTCCTTCCACCCAGCAAATCATCGTTGGCGTCCGGCCGGAACATATCCGCCTTGCTAAGCCAGGCGATGACCATTTTATAGCGAAAGTCGTCAATGTCGAAGTTTTGGGGACGGAAACGTTCATCACATTTGAACTAACGAAAAACGAGCATTGGATCGCGCGATGGAACGGGCAATGGAACATTCATGCCGGTGAGAAAGTGCCTCTAACGATTGATGAAACAGCTTTCCTTTTCTTTCATGAAAACGGCCAGCGGTTGAATCACTCAATCCCATCTTATGCGGCCGGCCAGGGGGAACGCCAATGAATACACCGCTTTCTGTAAAATCTTCTCCCTCCGCTTCGGTTCGCCGCAAACAAGCGATATGGGCGATGTTGGAAGGAATTGCATACTTGTTTCCATCTCTTATTTTGTTTTCTATTTTTCTTTTTTACCCAATGCTCAGAACATTGTATTTAAGTTTCTACGCAACAGATCATCAAGGCAATCCTGTTCAATTTGTCGGGATCGAGAATTTTGTTTATTTGTTAAAGGATGCAAACTTTCTGCAAAGTGCAAAAGCGACATTGTTGTTTGTTTGCTACACCGTTCCGGCCAGTGTTATTCTAGCGTTATGTCTAGCGCTTATGGCCAATGAAAAGCTGAAAGGAATCGGTTTGTTTCGCACGTTTTTTTCTTCAACGATGGGCATGAGTGTCGCGGCCTCTTCTGTGATTTGGATGTTTATGTACAACCCTTCCATTGGGATTATCAATAAAGTGCTATCTTTATTTGGAATTTCAGATGTTCAGTGGCTGCTTGACCCGAACATTGCGCTCATTTCTGTCGCCATTTCAACGATTTGGATGAATACAGGATTTACCTTTCTGGTTTTGCTCGGAGGATTGCAAAATCTCGATTCCTCTTTATATGAAAGTGCGAGCATTGCGGGGGTGGGCTACTGGTATCAGTTTCGCAAAGTGACATTGCCATTGCTGTCGCCGACACTCTTTTTTGTGACAACGGTTTCGCTCATTCATTCGTTCCAAACGTTTGGCCAAATCGATATGTTAACGAAGGGCGGACCGATGGATGCAACGAATGTCATTGTTTACTCGATTTATAAAGATGCTTTCATTAATTACAACTTCGGTTCCGCCAGTGCCCAAGCGGTCCTTCTCTTTTTCGCGGTGTTGGCAGTTACCTTTTTGCAATTTAAATTCGGAGAGAGGAAGGTTCATTATCAATGAACGTTTTACGGACGTTTCTGTTGTATGTCCTTCTCATCATTTGTTCTGCTGTTGTGCTGTTTCCAATTGTTTACGCGTTCCTCATCAGCTTTATGGACGGAGCGGAAGTGCTGCAAGGGCATATATGGCCGCAGAAGTTCACGATAGAAAACTATGTTGCGGCGTTTCAGAAAGTTCCGTTGCTAGAGTATTTGTTAAACAGCTTTATTGTTTCGTTGCTTGTCATGTTGGGGCAGTTAATTGTTTCGAGCTTAGCGGCGTTTGCCTTCGTGTTTCTGAACTTTAAAGGGAGAGATGTTCTCTTTTTTCTATGTATCGCAACGATGCTAATCCCTTGGGAGGCAACGATGATTCCGAATTTTTGGACCGTGCAAAAGCTAGGCTGGCTGAATAGCTATTTAGGATTGACAGTTCCATTTTTTGCTCTAGCTTTTGGCATATTCCTTTTGCGCCAGCACTTTAAAACGATTCCATTGGAATTGTATGAGGCGGCGCAAGTATCAGGCGTTGGCCGCTTTCGTTTCTTTTGGAATATTGTTCTTCCGTTATCAAGAACGAGTTTAATTACATTAGGAGTTTACAGCTTTTTAACGACTTGGAATATGTATTTATGGCCTTTGCTTGTTACCAATAACGACCATGTTCGCACCGTCCAAATCGGATTAAAGCAAATGCAATCGCAAGAAATTTCGACGGAATGGGGGGTGGTGATGGCGGCAGTGATCGTGGTCGTTTTACCAACATTATTGCTGTTGTTTGTCGGGCAAAAGCATCTTCAGAAAGGGCTTATGCAGGGAGCCATTAAATAAGGAGGAGAAAAAATGGTCATGAAAAAGGGCATTTTCGCTTTGTTCTTGTTCATTTTTATGACACTGACCGCTTGTTCAAGCCAAAGCAACGAAGCAGCGGCCACTCCATCTGAAAACAAAGACGGGAAAACAGAGGTCATTTTTTGGCATGCGATGAGCGGAGATTTAGAAACGGTATTAAAAGAGATTGTGGACGAATTTAACCAGTCCCATCCTTCTATTGAGGTCAAGCCGATTTTTCAAGGCACATATGAAGAGGCGCTGGCGAAATTCAATGCGGTGGCTGGCACGAAAGACGCGCCAACGATTATGCAAACATTTGAAGTTGGAACAAAGTATATGATTGATAGCGGCAAAATCCAGCCTGTGCAAAAATTTATTGATGAAGGAAATTATGATACATCGCAATGGGAAAAAAATATCGTTAATTATTACACGGTGGATGGAAAAATTTACTCCATGCCGTTCAACTCCTCCACGCCTGTGCTGATTTATAACAAAGATGCGTTCAAAGAAGCGGGCTTGGACCCTGAAAAGCCGCCGATGACGTATAGCGAGTTAAAAGAAGCGGCAAAAAAATTGACAAAAAAACGAGGGGGGCAAACGACTCAATATGGTTTTTCCATTTTAAATTACGGCTGGTTTTTTGAAGAAATGCTCGCGGTGCAAGGCGGGCTGTACGTCAATAATGAAAACGGCCGCACCGGGAACGCCACGAAAGCGGTTTTTAATGGGGAAGAAGGATTGCGTGTATTCGATTTAATTCGTGACATGTATAAAGAAGGAACGTTCTACAACGTAGGACAAAACTGGGATGATATGCGCGCGGCGTTTCAATCCAAGAAAATCGCGATGTATTTAGACTCTTCTGCAGGAGTGAAAACGATTATCGACAATGCGCCGTTTGAGGTAGGAGTTTCTTACTTGCCAGTTCCAGATGGTATCGAGCGTCAAGGGGTGATCATTGGCGGAGCGTCGCTATGGATGGCCAAAGATATTAGTGAAAAGCAGCAAAAAGCGGCATGGGAGTTCATGAAATATTTAGCAACACCTGAAGTTCAAGCGAAGTGGCATGTGAAAACAGGATATTTTGCGATTAATCCAGCCGCTTATGACGAAGAGATCGTGAAAGCGGAGTGGGAAAAGTACCCTCAATTAAAAGTCACCGTCGATCAATTGAAACAAACGAAACCAATACCTGCGACACAAGGGGCGCTCATCACTGTTTTTCCAGAATCCCGTCAAAAAGTCGTAAAAGCAATGGAAAGCATATACCAAGGTGTTGATCCGAAAGAAGCGCTGGATCGTGCAGCGGAGGAAACGAACCGGGCTCTTGAAGCAGCGAATAAGAAATAAGTTGGAAATCAACGGGGCTGGCTTGAACGCAAAGTATCAGGACTCACAATTTTATGCGATATCAGACGCTCATGGGTCAGTTTCTTTAGTTTACGCATGAATGGGGGACCGAGAGGAATGGAGGTTTATGCTCATCGAGGATTTAGCGGAAAATATCCCGAAAACACCATGCTGGCGTTTCAAAAAGCGTATGATGTAGGAGCTGGCGGGATCGAATTAGATGTGCAAATGACAAAAGATGGAGAAATTGTCGTCATTCATGATGAACGAGTCGACCGAACGACCGATGGAA
Source organism: Parageobacillus sp. KH3-4 (assembly GCF_022846435.1). NCBI lineage: Bacteria > Bacillati > Bacillota > Bacilli > Caryophanales > Anoxybacillaceae > Parageobacillus > Parageobacillus sp. KH3-4. The sequence continues at coordinate 2,349,777 of NZ_AP025627.1, read as the reverse complement.
TTGGTTATGTAAAAGACTTTCTTTATAAACAGATTCGTTTGCTTGATGCAGGCGGCTGGTTTCATGAGCGCTTTGCCCGCCAACGTATTCCCGCCTTGATGGAGGTGCTGGAGTGGGTTCAAGATTTAGATAAAGAGATAATGATTAATATTGAGCTGAAAAATAACGCCATCGATTATCCGCATTTAGAAGAAAAGCTGCTAAAAATGATTGGGCAATTTCAGTTGGAAAAGCAGGTGGTATTATCTTCATTCAACATATGCAGCATGTTAAAAGCGCGGCGGCTTCATCCGTCGATCGAAATCGGCACATTGTTTGAAGGAATTCATGAAAGCGCAATTCTAAAGGCAAAGGTAGTGAATGCCCAAGCGATACATGGAGATTTGCCGTTTGTTTTATCTTCAGAAGGAAGAAAAGCGGTGGCCCAAGGGCTGAAATTGCGCGTTTATACGGTGAATGACGCAAAGGTAACATCGCTGCTGCGCGATGCAGAAGTATCGGCGCTGATAACAGATTTTCCGAATGAATTTCTGATGAGAAAATAAGTTCTTTATGTGAAAATGAACGAAAACTTCGTCGTTGAAAAACGAATATGAAATATGATTTCAGTAGGCACAAGTTCGATATCTTAAGTGGTTTGAGCGTATGACAATTTGATATAAACGCCGTCGGCATGTTATGTAGGAAACGATCTTCAGAAGAAAGCTCCTTTGTAGACAAGTATTAACGGACACCTATTGAATTAGAATCAAGCTGTGTTTATCGATGCATATGGGTAAGATTATTTAAGAAAGTGGAAAACACTTGTGGCACTTCCTCAACGGCCATTATGAGACGATTTGACCACTTGACCCAGCAACACCTTTTTGGCACCCATTTGACACCACTTGTGGTTCCAGTAAAAAGTCTTCTAAAGATTAATGCAACAAGTTTTGGGACAATGTTAAAGCCGAAAGATGATTTTTAAGATGAATAGGCGAACAGTACCTGTCACTGTTCGCAATTTCCATTCCTTTCTGTTTGCAGGTACGACGAAGATGCTTCTTTTTCATGTGCTTCTCCACTGATATTCAACATAATAACACCGACAATAATCATTAGTATTGCCAGCATCTTGAATAAGGAAAAGTGTTCTTTGAAGAATAAAATTCCTATTGTTGCAATAATAGCTGTACCTAATCCGGACCATATTGAATAAGCAATGCTTACCTCAATCTCTTTGAGTGCTAATGTTACTAAAGTAAGACTTGTTCCATAAAAAATAAACATTAAAATGGAAGGGATTAACTTTGTAAATCCTTCTGACATCTTCATAGAGGTTGTGCCTAAAACTTCCGAGACAATCCCTAGTAAAAGGAAAAACCAACTCATTGGATATCCTCCCTTGGTGGTATTGTAAAATTTTGTTGTGAGAATACATAGTTTCATATTCAATAATTATACAAACACAATAAGTGGAACCTCTTTAAGGTTCCACTCATTTTCAATATTTTAAAATGGACGATCTCCGACAATTGCCACCCGTTCAGCCTTGCGAGGATGCGGGTAATAGTCGGAAACGGCATAATGTTGAGTTGCACGGTTATCCCAGAAAGCGACTGTGTCCTTCTCCCAGTGAAAACGGACCTGGTACTCAGGAATATGAGCTTGGCGAAACAGGTACTGAAGCAGTTTCTCGCTCTCCTCTGGCTCGAGACCGACGATTCGCGTAGTAAAAGCTGGATTCACAAACAGAGTTTTCCGGCCTGTTTCTGGGTGCGTTCGAACCACCGGGTGTTCAACAGGTGGAAATTCTTTTTGTTTAATAGCTAACTCTTCTGGTGTCATTAAATGGCTGAAAGAAGGAGTGAAATCGTGAATAGCAGTGAGGTTATCGATACGTTCTTTAATCTCGTCAGGTAAATTGTCATAAGCGGCGCCCATATCAGCCCATAGCGTGTCTCCACCAACAGGAGGAACTTCAATCAGCCTTAATACAGCTGCTTTAGCAGGATTGGCGCGAAAGGTCACATCGGCATGCCAGATGTTCTCGAAACCACCTTGCTTATGATCCCTAGAAAAGCGGACAATTTCTTTTGATTGGCCTTCTTCAATCGGATAAAATGGGTGAACTTCCAACTCACCCCACAGCCGGGCAAAGGCTCGCTGCTGTTCACTAGTGATCTTTTGGTTACGAAAGAAGAGAACTTTCCACTCTAATAGTGCACGGTTCAACTCTGCTTGTAGCTCAGGGGTAATTGGTTCTCTCAAGTCCACTCCAATGATCTCAGCGCCTATGATCGGACTTAGTGGTTTGACTTCAAATAATAAATAAGGTCGCTCCTCCATACCTTCGGGTAGACGCCGCAAAATACGCGGACCTACATAATCTTCACGGTTTTCAAACTTGAGTGGTCGAGAATAATGGGTATTCATTTGAGACATACACATGCTCCTTTCAACAGTTATATAATTTCAAATTCAAAAACCAACATCGACGAGGCGTTTAAGTTGGTTGAAACAACGGCCGAATGACTGGTGTATCGAAAAATAAATCTGTATTTTTAAAATATTTTAATTAATGGATTATTCGAATAATTAATGGTTAATTCCAAACCCTGTATTATTTGCTTTACTATTTCTGATAGTGGAAATTAAATAATATCGCAGATCATTAAATTCTTTAGAATGTTTGATTTCTTGGACGGATTGATTGTGCTGTGATAACGGGTTTTGCAAATCTACTACGATTCTTCCCGGTTTCGAATGCATAACTAAAATTCTCTTTCCTAGCAATAGGGCTTCTTCTACATCATGAGTAATAAAAAATATGCACTTTCTTGTTTTTTTCCAAAGTTCAAGAAGATGGATCTGCATGTTTTCCCGCGTTAAGGCATCTAATGCACTAAAAGGTTCATCCATTAAAATGACTTGCGGATCGGTAGCTAATGTTCTTGCAATGGATGCTCTTTGCTTCATCCCTCCAGAGAGCTGGTAGGGCAACATTTTAGCAGAGGATTCGAGCCCTACAAGATTTAAATAGTAGGAAACGATTCTTTTTCTTTCTGATTTTGCTATAGATTTCATCTTTAAACCAAATTCAATATTTTTTTCGATCGTCATCCATGGAAAAAGGTTATGATGTTGAAATACTACCCCCACATCAGGACTTGGACCGGTATGCGGTTGATTGTTAAGCACTACTTCACCCGTAGTTGGTTTTTGAAAACCGGCTAATATATTTAATAAAGAAGATTTACCGCAACCTGACGGACCTAATAGACACACAAAATCATTGGCATCTAATTGAAGATTTATATTGTCCAATATAGGAAGACCGTTATTTTCGTTTGAATAATGTAAGCTAATATTCTTTAATTCTATTAATGCGCGATTATTAAATATCTCTGAACGCGCTTGGACAGGTGTGCTTACGTACATAAACTTCCCTCACTATCACGCTTATTTGTAAAGGTCGCTTAATAAAGCTTGTTGATAAGTGGCTAGGTCAGGGGAAGATGATATGTTTTTCTGTTGAGCCATAAAATCTCCTGTGTCTTTTAATATTTTGGCTAACTTTCCCGGTTTCTCTGGTTCCCCAAAAAAATCTTTTTGTTGGGAAGCGTCCAGCCATATAATTTGTTTCATTGTTTTTAAGCTTTCCTCAGGAGATAATCCTAATTCTTTAGAAAGAAGTTGGGATGCTTCTTTTGGTTTATTCCGATAATAATGCACCGCCTTATCTAAAACAGAGATATAACCTTTAACAATTTCAGGGTATTTTCTCGCAAACTCTTTATTCACAATTCCGAATTCTCCAGTTACAATGCCTTTTTTAGACAAATCCTTTGATGTAACAATAACGCGGCCTCCCTCATTGATTAACTTTGTCTGTGTAGGTTGCCAAATATAAGCGCCGTCTATATCGTCACGTTTCCAAGCGGCATAAATATCAGGGGGCTGCATATCAAGAAGCGTTATCCTATCTTTTTCAGGGTTGATGTTTTCTGCCTTTAAGGCCCCTAGTAAACTGAAATGAGAGGTCGAACTAAATGTAGTAGCGATTTTCTTACCTTTCAAATCCTTTAAAGATTGAATGCCAGAATCTTTTTTTACGACTAACGCTTCACTTTCGCCGATAATATCATGAAGGTAATACACTTGATAAGGCAGTTTGTTTGCGATACCTATTGAGCCGGGAGGAGTACCAACAAGACCAAAATCAATGCTTCCACTTGCCATTGCGTTATTAACATCCCGTCCGGAATCAAATTTAATCCAATTAATTTTAATACGGGGGTACTTTTTCTCTAGCAAACCTAATGCTTTTGCTAAGAGTTCTCCATTTGGGGAAACTTGGTATCCTAATCTAATCTCTTTTGGCGCACTGCTAGATGAAGAAACTGGCGGTTCACCATTTTTTGCAGTAGATGTTTTTGGGCTGGAACAGCCAGTTATTACACTAAATATAAGGAGTAGCAAAATAATCAATATTGCATTTATTTCGCTTTTTTTAAATACCATCTTTTTCACTCCATTGTTTATAATTGATACACTTTGTTAATCTTGTTTTCCAACCCAAGAGAATTGAATATGCTGATACAATCTAATGATGCCATCCATAAGAATGGCGATTCCTCCCATTAGAATGATTCCTACAAAAACAATATCGCTTCTCAAATATTTACTCGCATCTAATACCATCCAGCCAATCCCTGAGGTAGCCGCTACCATTTCAGCAGCAACTAATGTAGCATACGTAACGCCGATGGCTGTACGAAATCCTGTTATGATGTCCGGCAAGCAAGATGGGAGGATTATGTATAATAGGACTTTCGGTTTTGAAGCCCCTAAAGACAATGCTCCATTTATACGCTCTTGTGGGACGCGCTGTACACTAGATACAGTGGAAATAAACAAGGGAGCAAAAGCACTTAAAAATAAAAGCGCAACTTTCGATTTATCATCAATTCCTAACCATAAAACAAGTAAGGCGTAGTAGGCTAATGGAGGAAGTGGTCGGTAAAATTCAATAATCGGATCAAAAATAGCAAGTATATATTTTGAAATTCCGCAAAAAATCCCCAATGGCACGGCCGTGAAAACTGCTAAAATTAGGGCTAAAAACAATCTGTACAAACTATTTAGTATATGAGTGCTTAACGAAGCACCTTTATATCCATCTCTTATTAACTCTAAAAATGCTTTCCAAACAGACTGGGGAGTTGGGAGAAAAACAGGATCCACCCATTTTAAATTTGTACTTACTGTCCAAACGATTAATATTAAGGTGATGCTGATTATCGAAATTCCTCTAGTAAGTATGTGCTTTTTATATACCAATTTGTTGCTCATTCCCATCCTCCTTCTTATGGATTTTCATAAAAAAATATTAAAATTCAGATAGGATTACTTGGATATATGGTAGCAAGTGGTTTTTATTTTGTCAATGACTTTTTCTATTCTTAGGTTCAACCGCACCACGAAACGACAGAAAAGAAAATTACTTTTAACTCGGTTGCAGATCCCTCGAGATTGATCAATATAGTACGAAAAATGGTTTGTAAATCTGTTAGCGAATGTAGTTTTTTATTGTCCATCAGTCCATGTTTTGCACAGTTCTGCTCACAACATTCGGGCTTATCTTTTGTCGAAAATTCAATATAATGAACAGTAAGAAGGGTCTAGATTCTTCTATTAGAGTATATGATGGTTTGCACGATGGAATGAAGGAGCGCTCCAGCATGATACTCAATGCCCGTTGTGTCCAAATTTTAAATATGTTGCTTAGTTCTTCCACTCACGTCACTACAGACAAGCTCGCTCAGTCCATGCAAGTTTCAAAGCGAACGGTTTACTACGATATGCAAAAAATAAATGATTGGCTGCGAAGCCAAGGCTTTTCGCCGCTGAAACATGTGCGCGATCTCGGTTTTTACTTGGACGATCAAGCCAAAAAGAAAATTAGTGCAGCATTGCAAACAATGCAGCCAATTCGACATTACGAGTATTCTTCGGACGAAAGAAAAGCATGGATTGGATTACTGATTTTTATCCGCAGCGGTCCAATTTTTTTACACGACTTGTTAGAGAAACTGCAAGTGAGCCGAAGTACTTTATTGAATGATGTCAAGAAACTCAAATCGGAATGGCAGCTGTTTCAATTGGAATTAGCATTCCATCGTAAGCAAGGATATTTCGTTATTGGCGAAGAGAAGCAAAAACGGAAGGCGATCGTGCATCATGCCGCACAGCTTTTGGCAACTGTTGGCTATGAACGTCTATGTTCTGAGTTGCTTGGTGGACACATATTACCGATCAAGAATATTATTCGCCAATCAGAAACATTTTCTGCCATTCGTTATACGAATGATGTTATTCACACATTAACGGTTTATCTTTCTATTTTTCTGAAGCGATGGATTCGTGGTAAATATATTCAAATGGATGAGCAGGAAAAAGAAGTGCTGCAGTCGACTAGGGAATACAAAACGGCTCATCATATCATTACTCAAATTGAAAACGTTTTCCGAGTTGATGTTCCTCAAGATGAAATTTGTTATCTAACAACTTATCTTTTAGGTTCAAGAGTCACAGATGATAAGCAAATCGATCAAAATAATGAAATTGCCACTTTGAAACAAATAATCAAAAACATGGTCGATGATTTTCAAAAGTATGCTTGTGTACAATTCAAACATCGTGAAGAGTTGGAAAAAAATTTATTGATTCATATGAAGCCAGCCTATTACCGACTGAAATATGGACTTCATTTGCAAAATGAATTAACCCAATCTGTTAAAGCAAATTATCATGACATTTTCACTTTAACGAAAAAAGTTGTTCATCATGTCGAAAACGTTGTCGGCCAATCCATAGGCGACGATGAAATCGCTTATATCGCAATGCATTTCGGTGGATGGCTTGACAGAGAAGGGGTATCTGTTCCGAATCGGAAAAAAGCGCTCATTGTGTGTGAAAGCGGCATTGGCACATCGCGAATTTTACAAAAACAAATTGAAGAACTATTACCAACCGTTGATGTCATTGACATCATTTCGGCAAGAGAATACCAGGCTTATTCTCTGGAACATGTTGATTTTGTTGTTACAACCATTCCGTTAGGACCGCGGGATGTTCCCGTTTATATCGTTCGCCCTATTTTAACCGCTGCGGATAAAATGTTGCTTTTAAGGGAAACAAATGGACTGTCTGAAACGAAAACTCTATCGGTCGAAGCATTATTGGAAATCGTTAAAAAACATGCAACGATCATCAATGAAAAAGCATTAATTCAAGAGCTGCATGAATATATTAGTCAAAGCAAAAGAAAGGAGATTTTGAAAAAACCGATGCTGAAAGATTTGCTTACAAAACAATGCATTCAGTTTGTAGAAGAGGTAGGTGATTGGAAAGAAGCGATTGCGCTTGCTGCGAAACCGTTATTGGATGGCGGTTATATTACAAACGCATACATTCAAGCGATGATTGACAATGTGAAGAAATTGGGGCCTTATATCGTGATTACACCAGGAGTGGCTTTGCCACATGCCCGGCCGGAACAGGGAGTAAAGAAAATTGGCATGAGCTTTCTTAGAATCAAAAATGGCTGCCTATTCTCCGAAAAAGAAGAGCATCGGGTATATATTTTAATCGTTTTAGCTGCCATCGATAATGAAACACATTTAAAAGCGCTATCGCAGCTGACAAAATTATTATCCGATAAAGAAAATATGCGTGTATTGTTCTCGGCCACTTCGATAGAAGAAGTACTCACATTAATCGAAGCATATTCTCATTAAATAAGAGATAAAAGCAAGGAGGTACAAAAAAATGAAAAAAATTCTCGTTGTTTGCGGAAATGGGCTGGGAAGCAGTTTTATCATCGAAATGAATGTCAAAAACGTGTTGAAAGAGATGGGAATTGAAGCTGAAGTTTCCCATACTGATTTAGCAACGAGCAAAACAGAAAAAGCAGATCTGTATTTAGGGGCAAAAGATTTAGTCGAGGCACTTGATGACGGCACGCGCAATGTGGCCAAACTGACAAACATTCTTGATCTTGATGAATTAAGAGAGGCACTAAAAAAACATTTGTGAGTAATAAAAAAGGCAGGCGGCTCGCCTGCATAAAAGAAAGAAAAAACTTTCCCTTTTAAAAGTATACGAAAGAATGAGAAAACAAGAAAGAGATTTTTAGATAAAAAAGTAACATTCCTAAAACTTCTGAAAATAAAGAGGAGGCAAATGAGTGATGTTTGATTTCATTATGAAGGATATATTAGGCTCGCCGGCGATTTTAGTCGGATTGTTTGCGTTCCTTGGTCTGTTGCTGCAAAAGAAAAGCTTTCCTGATATCGTCTCCGGCACGCTAAAAACAATTATGGGATTTGTTATTCTCAGCGGCGGTGCCAACATTTTAATCGGCTCGTTAAACGTTTTTGGGAAAATGTTTGAAAAAGCCTTCCATATTAAAGGAGTGATTCCGAATAACGAGGCGATTGTTGCCATTGCCCAACAAACGTTCGGTAAAGAAACTGCGATGATTATGTTATTTGGAATGATTGTCAATATTCTCATTGCGCGATTTACTCGTTTTAAATATATTTTCTTAACTGGGCATCATACGTTATTCATGGCTTGCTTAATTTCCGCTGTATTTGCTACTGGTGGAGTCACTGGAGTTCCGCTTGTCATCGTTGGTTCAATTATTCTTGGAAGTTTGATGGTGTTGATGCCGGCGATTCTTCAACCTTACATGCGGGAAGTTACGGGAACGGACCAAATCGCTTTAGGCCATTTCGGCTCCATCGGTTATTTTACTTCGGCGTGGATCGGAAAGCGTCTTGGAAACAAAGCGCAATCCACGGAAGATATTAAAGTGCCGAAATCATTAGGATTCCTTCGCGATACATCGGTTGCGATGTCCCTGACAATGGTCATCTTATTCTTCATTGTCGCTCCATTTGCTGGAAAGCAATTTATAGAGAAAGAGTTAAGCGGCGGCGTGAACTTCCTTGTCTTCTCCCTGATGCAAGGAATTACATTTGCCGCAGGGGTATACGTCGTATTGGCGGGAGTACGGATGCTCATAGCTGAAATTGTCCCGGCGTTTAAGGGGATTGCGGATAAAGTGGTGCAAGACGCCAAGCCAGCGCTCGACTGTCCGGCTGTATTTCCTTACGCCCCAAATGCCGTCATCGTCGGTTTTTTATCCAGCTTTGCCGCGGGGATTATTTCGATGTTTATTTTGCCGCTCGTCGGCTTAAAAGTCATTGTTCCTGGGCTAATTCCGCACTTTTTCACAGGAGCAGCTGCCGGCGTATTCGGCAACGCTACAGGTGGTAGAAGGGGCGCCATTTTCGGGGCATTTGCCAACGGAATTTTAATTTCCTTCTTGCCGGCACTTTTGCTCCCAGTTCTTGGCTCGCTCGGATTTGAAGGGACGACGTTCGGAGATTCGGATTTTGGAATTGTTGGGATTTTGTTAGGATATTTAATCAAACTGTTTTCATAAGCACATAGGAACTCCCCCGCTTCGTTAAAAAAGTGGGGGTTTTTTAGGATAGGGAGCATATTGTTTTTTGGCAATTAGTTTCCTTCATTATAATTTGTAGGGATCGATGATAGGAAGATATTCAATCACATGTGTATACCAACTATGTGAGCGGGAGGAAACTAGCAGAAGGAATTCACGACACGGAGGAAAGATTGCTGCTCAACTATGCCAGCAGACAAATCGGAAGCCATAAACGAGTGTACAGCCAATAGCATTTTCTCCGATGAAAGATCCTATAATGAATGAAATTCTGCATGAGCTAACGATAGCAGAAGTAATTGAAAAGTTTGATGACTTTTGAGTAATTTTTAGTAGATTTAGGAAAGCTGAAAGAAACAAAATGTATTTTCCTTTTAATTTATTCACCCAGAACAAGTAAAAAACAGGTCACATGTTGGATATACCGCTAGGTGACCTGTTTTTCTTCCACTTATTGCAGTACAAGTATCTTTACATTTGCAAAGCTTGTTTTACGGTTTCTTTAAGAGGTGTTAAGGATCCGATAAGTTTTTGCAGATCATCTGACGTTTTAGACGTTTCGCCTTTAGAAACCGCGTCATAAATCGCTGCCGTAAGTTCAGCAAAAGGTTCAGGAACGCCAGCGTTTACGAGAATATTTTTCTCTTCTTCAAATGAAACGGACTGGTGCACAACTTTTTTGCCGGAAACTTCAGAGAGAATTTGCGCTAGATCGTCAAAGTTCCACGGTTGATTGGAAACCAGGTTATACGTTTTGTTTTCATGTCCTTCCTCTGTAAGAACCGCCGCGGCAGCCAAGGCAAGATCATTGCGGGTTACCGAATTAATTCTTCCACTTCCTGTATTCGTCACCACTGCTCCAGACTCTACGGATGCGCGCAGCCCTTCGTTTATAAAAAGTTCCGTATATAAGGCATTGCGTAAGAAAGTATACGGAATGTTAGTGGTGCGAATGGCATATTCCGTAGCTAAATGAACATGGGCAAGCGGTAATATTGCCTCTTCAGCAAAAGCATATCCGGTATAAGCAATATGTTTTACCCCTGCATCTCTGGCTGCTTTTACGACATTTGCATGTTGAACGATACGCAGCGTATCATCAGTGTCTGGACTGGAGATAAAGAGCAGCTTGGAAGCGCCAGCAAAAGCTTTTTGCAGAGATTCTGGTTCCAGATAATCCCCTTGGCGAACTTCAATTCCTAGATCGGCAAGAGAGGAGGCTTTTTCCACATTACGGGCAATGGCAATGATTTGACTTGCTGGCACTTTTTTGAGCAAATGTTGAATCACAAGACCTCCGAGTTGACCAGTAGCGCCAGTAACCGCAATTGACATAAACATCTTCCCCTTCTTTTCATAAATTTTTGAGAGTAAATCTTGATAACAACGGGCACTAAATGCTGTTATAACCAAATTGGTTACAACGCGCACAAAAATAGGCATTGTTATAACCAAATCGGTTACAACTGACATGAAAAAATTAGCTCTTCAAAGAGCCGATTTTCAAGATATAGACTATGTTGGAGAAGTGATTGCTAACTTTTTATGTGTTTCAACCTCTAGTTGTAACCATTATAATTACATCGGAAATAAAAGTCAAATCTTATTTTGTGCACCGTCAGGCAACGCGGAAGGACGCCAAAGCGGAAAAACTACAGTCGTTTTTTACACTTCAATCCAATCTATTCCATCTCGTCAACCGTGGATGAGTCGAAAAATACCATCCGTTTCTGTCATGGCTGTCCGGCTTTTTCATTTTCGGCTTTCTGTTCCTCCTCTTCACGATAATCGTTCCACGCATGAAAAAGTTTGTTCCGTAAACAGGTTGTTTTCGAAGGAACTTTGGCATGTTTAACATGTCAGATAGATAAGAAAAAAGTCCCTGTTGTCATCTGGAAAAACAGGAATATATCATGATTTATCCTTATTTTCCCTATGTTACCATTTAAATGGCATGTAAATGGGGGGAGGAAATCAAGATGGCGTCTTTATCGGAATCGATCGAACAAGAAGTGAAACGCAGGGCCTATGAGGCGATGATGGATTATCTTAAGTCTTATCAGGGGCAGGTCGAAGAAGCAATCGGGGAATTTCGACATGGGACTCATGCATTTTATCACGCAAGTGCCGAGAATGTCCCGCATTGGCAAGGAGAGCCGGGGAAAGCGCATGAGCCGATATCCGGGAACTTGCGGCAAATGATTGATGCAACGGCAGATGGTCTTCTTTATGAAATAAGCAGGGAAATCGCCCAAATTCGTCGAAAGATAGAGGAACGGCAATGACGACGATTCGAGTCAAACCAGAAGAGCTGGAAATAGTAGCAAAGCATATCCCCGATGCAGAAGAAGCCTGCCGTCGTGCGCGGACCTCTCTTTCTTGGACACTGCCTTCTTTAGCCATGGAGATTCCCGGCATCGGCTCTGCCGCCATCCGCGAGCTTACAGACGAACTGATTCATTGGCTCGACCGCTATGGAGAAAAGCTGAATGAAGCGGAGGAACTGCTGTATCAGACGGCCGCGTCCATCAGACAGGCAGACCAAACGCTTGCCGACAACATAAAAGAATTCGGCTTAGAGCTTCTTGGCTGGTATGACTTGCAGCGATTATTTGGAGAATACGATCCAGTGACTGGAGAACGGATTTCAGGATGGGACCGCCTGGTTGCGGGAGGAATGTTATTGTTGTCCGTCATTCCTCCAGCCAAAGGAGCGGGTGTCGCCGGTAAAGCCGTGATCAAAGGAGCGAAAGCGGCGGAAACAGCGGTGGATGTTTCCAAATTGGTCTCGCAAACAAAAAACGTCCTCAATTATAATAAAATCAAACCGTTCTTCCAAACGATCTATCACCAAGTCATCAAAGGACCAATCACCGAAACAATCCGGTCATTCAAACAGCAATGGGAGAACTTTCACGAAAATGTTGGCTCTGTCCTGCAGGGACCGCGGCTAGCCGCCGATGGAGTTGGAGTGGTGCCAAGTGGACGGGTGATAGGAATCGCTGAAGAATCCGCCAGCTCGGTGCGCTTTTCGATGAGTCAAGCGGTGGATGGTGTGGTGGATAAGGGAAATGCTGTAGGCGATAAGGTAGTAAAAAATGAGGCCGATATTATAGCAGAAAGAGCAAAAAATTTGGATTTAACCCCAAGGGAAACACCGTACAAGATTATGGGTAGTAAGAAAATGAAGATATTAAATGAAAAGGTCAAAAATAGAACAATAACACGAGAAGAATGGAAACAATTGGAATGGAACAAGAGGTTTAAAAGAAGAAGGGATAGGGGTGTAGATAATTTTTGGGAACAAGAAAAAGTTCGGGTAATGAACGGTAATCCGACTAGAAATTGGACGCCAGAACAAATCAAAGACATTTTGAATGGAAATATACCAAAACACAATGGAAAGCCTATAATTGGTCATCATGCATATAGTGCTTCTAAGTATCCACAAATAGCTGACAAAGGGGAAATTATTTATCCAGTTACTTTTAGAGAACACTTGTATCGTTGGCATGGTGGTAATTATCGAGATAGTCTTCCTGGGAGACCAATAAACGATTCAATTCCAAATGATTTTTAATCGTTGATATTGAAAGGAGGTTATTTAATTGTCAAAAATACTAGTATTACTAGACAAAAATACTGTTCAAACAAAGCATTTGGCGATGGTAAAAAAATATACTAACTTAGGTCTTGGTGATATAAAAAATAGAATAGAGAATAGTAGTCCCATTTTTGAATGTGACTTATTCAAAAATGAGGATGATGACGCTAAACTTGAGAAACTCATTACTGATTTAACAAATAATGGAGTGAAGATAAAAATTTACGAAGAGGAAATATCGAGTGATAAGGAAGTTTCTATTAAGTATTTAATGAACAGGTTAAACAGATTTAAAGAAATTCAAGCTCAAAATGAGTTGTTAGATGACCTTATGTACGGCGATGATTGATACTCCTATAGCCCATCCCAAACGAGTAATTACTCGTCTGGGATTTTTATTTGCTTAACCGCTTTAATAAGATAATGTAATAATATTACACATTGAAGTAACGTATACGTCCATCATTACGAATGATCCTTTTTAATAGCGAAGCAGGAAAATTCCCCAAATTGGCACAAGATAAGAGAAGCTGCAATGACGACGATTTGAGTCAATCCGGAAGAGCTGGAAACTGTAGCTGAGCATGTCCCCGATGCGGAAGACGCCTGTCAGCGTGCGAGAACCTCGCTTTCCTGGGAACTCCCCTCTCTCGTGATAGAGATTCCCGGAATCGGTTCCGCCACCATCCGCGAGCTTACAGACGAACTGATTCATTGGCTCGACCGCTATGGAGAAAAGCTGAATAGAAATTCCTGTACTATAAAATGATGAGTTACTTTGGTTAAAAGTTATTTTTGGAATCATGAAATGCAAGCACTCAAAATAATACACTTAACAAGTTGTGGAGTAACGTATATTGGGGCAGATTTAGAGAGTTGAGGAAGATAATAAAATTGATGATTCTAAGATGAGAGAATTAAAATTAAGAAATAATTTTTAACAAGACTAAAAAATAAATCAAATGAGTAAAGATAAATCAAAAAACCTTGATTGGCTTTATGCCTTTCAAGGTTTTTCTATTTTCAATCTAACAGCTATATCAAATAATAAAGTGAGATTACGTTTTCAAATTAGTCTCACAAATGAAACATGTTCTCCGCTATGATAAAATAATGTCTGTTTTTCTTGGCGAGAAAGATCAAATTCCTCTTGCCTATGCTCGAACTTCTTTCATCATGAACGATTCCGTTTGCGCTCTTTAGTAAAATTCATGCACGCCGTGCTTCCCGTTTTGCCTCCGTTATGGCCGTTCCGGCTGAGTGGCAGGGCAAAACCATGGACAGAAAGGAGATTTTAGCCCTCTATGAGGGGCAAGTGAACGTTAAAGGATCTGTTTTTTACAGATAAAATTTACGTAAAGAAACCGAAACGGGTGCTGGCGTTGGGTTATCTGTTTTTGTTAGCGCTCGTCGTGTACCGAGTATTCCAACGCCGGATGCGGCAAGTCATCACCAACGAACGTCCATTGAATGGCGCGGGAAAGCGCAAGTTGACGAAACAGACGGACCAAGCCATTTTGCAGCTGTTTGCCTAGTACAAGTTGTCGTTTTCGAGTGGCCAAATGGGCCAAAGGGCAGGCCGGTCGTTGACGTATGAGCGGCAGAGAGTATTGCGAGAGTAGGGATTCCGAAACTTAAAATAAAGAAGGATACGGGGAGTATTTGCATTGTTTTGAAGAAGAAAACCGCTAAACGGCGGCCGTTTAGCGGTTTTGCATTTTTTCGATCGTTGTGTTGTCAATGCTGTTTAGGTGAACCAATGCGTTTTGAAGGTATGTATTCGTTTAGCTTGCTTTTTTCGCCGTTTTATTTTTGTGTTTGGTTGTAAGACTCCAATAAATAGGAATTCCCGACAATGTGATTAACACAGAAAGAAAAGCATCGAGCGGCTGATGGATGACGGTGCTTCCAATAATGTAAATTGCTCCTGCGATCGCAACAACAGGCGTTACAGGATATAAAGGCACTTTATATAACGAATGATCAGGCTTTTGATTTTTCCGCAATAAAAATACAGCGTAAAATGCTAAGCCGTAAAAGGAGAAAACACTAAAAATAGCAATATCACTCAAGCGATCAGGGCTGGTCATTAACATCATAGTCACAGCGATCGCTACTTGTAAAACGATTGCTTGAACAGGAGTGTGAAACGTCGGGTGAACGCGTGTCAAGAAACGAGCGCCAGGGAACAGCCCATCTTCTGCCATCGCAAACGGCATACGAGGGAATGTCAAAATTTTTCCATTTAAACAACCAAAGATAGAAATTAAAATGCCGATCGCAATCATTTTTCCGCCTACATCGCCAAATAGTAACGTCGCGGCTTCTTTTGCGGCGTTCGGGCCAAGCTCAACAATTTTACTAGCAGGAAGCACGTGAAGGATAGCGATATTGACAGCTAAGTAGCAGAGTGTGACAATGACAATTCCAGTAATAATAGCTTTTGGTAACGTTTTTGCTGGATTTTTCATTTCGCCTGCCACAAATCCGACGTTCATCCAGCCGTCGTATGCCCAAAGCGTTGCTAACACAGCAGCGCCCATGCTGATTGTTCGGTTGTTTTCACTTTCCATTCCAAGCACAGGCACATCTCCTTGAACCATTCCAAACACGATAATTAGGAAGATCGGAAGCAGTTTTGCTAATGTTAACAAGCTTTGAACTGCTCCGCCATATTGTGTTCCTAGTATGTTAATGAGTGCAAGAAAAAGAACAGCTAAAATGCCGATCCATGTTTCCGCCTGTTTTGGAAAACCGAACACCCCTGCAAATAACGAACCAAAGTATAATCCGAGCGCTCCGATCACCGCTGGGCCGTAGATGATTGTTTGCACCCATCCGCATAAAAAGCTCCAAAACTTTCCGTACACCTCTTCGATATAAGCATACAACCCTCCGGTTTTCGGAATTTTTGCGCTCACTTCTGCGATCGTTAAACCGCTCGCTAATGTAATGATGCCACCGATGGCCCATGCCCATAGGGCCATTGTCGAATCACCAGCAGCGGCGATAACAACGCCTGGTTTCATGAAAATACCGGAACCAATGACCGTGCCGATGACTAAAGATGTTGCAGCGATAAAGCCAATACTTTTTTTAGTTCAGCATGCCCCATTTTGTTCACCTCAAAAAGACAAATGTTTTTGTTATAAGTACTTGACAATTATAACATGAGATTAGTTAAATTATTTTTTTCCGAAAATTAAAATATTATAGAGAATCAACATGATTTATTGACATAAATGAATTTTTTTGTACATGATGAAATCTGTCATCATTTTCATGGCATAAATGGTATAATAAAAATCTGCAACGAATGACGTAGGGAGTCGTAGAAAAATGAATTGGATACAGTCACGTATTTTTTGGAAAATTTATATTATTAATTTAGTTGTTATTTTTGCTTTGCTAGCTTTAATGTTTATAATCGCTCGGATGTCTTTGCCTGAAATTACAAAAGAGCAGTATCGGTACATAACGGATAAAACCGTTTTGCGAATGAAAGAACAAATTGTGCAAATTGGGGAGGATTTACATAAGTTGGAGCAATACGTGCAAAATGATCCGCATTTCCGGATGAACGATGCCAAGAAATGGTCAGAAGGGCTTGAACATATTATTAAAATTTCTCCTTACATTGATAGCGCTACTGTATTAGATTCGAACGGATATGTGAAAGGGGTTTACCCTAATGACTTGGGCCATCTATTAAACTATAACTTAAGTAAGCGCGAATACTTCCAACAAGCGTTGCGAACGAAAAAAGCTTACTTCAGCGATGTCGTCTCCGCTGATACAGGACGTTATTTGCTCGTCATTTCTGTCCCTGTTTTAAATGAACGGAATGAAGTGGAGAGAGTCGTCAACTTATCGATGCGAATTGTACAAAATCATCTATTTCGATCCATTGTTCAAAGTTTTCAAATTGGGGAACACGGCTATACATTCATCGTCGATCGCAATGGGAACATTATTTCTCATCCATCGAAAAAACGAATTGGCGATAATATCGCTGAAAATGCCGTTGTACAAAAATTGCTCCGGGGACAATCAGGCTATGAAGAAGTCGTCAATACGGAAGGAGTGGCGATGTTTGCTTCCTATGCGCACATTCCGATTTTACAATGGGGGGTGGTTGCGCAAGTGCCTGTTTCGGAAATTTATAAACCTTATGCGTTGTTTGAAAAGGCGCTGTGGTTTGCTTCTATTGCAGCATTTTTCATTTTATCGCTTTTAACAGCGCTCTACGCCCAGCAAATTGTTCATCCGCTTCGCCGGTTGTGTGAGGTGGCAGAAGCGGTCGCAAAAGGGAAAAAACATGTTCGCGCAGACGAAACCGATCAAACGGAAATTGGTTTGCTCGCTAAGCGTTTCAATTACATGATTGATTCTATTCAACAGTCGGAAGAACTGTTGCGGAAATCGGAAAAATTAGCGGTTGTCGGTGAATTGGCGGCGGGGGTTGCCCATGAAATCCGCAATCCATTAACATCGCTGAAAGGGTTTATTCAGCTCTTAAAAGAGGGAGAACGCAATCAGACGTATTTCGATATTATTGAAGCGGAATTAGAGCGATTAAATGAAATTGTCGACGGGTTTTTGCTGCTTGGAAAGCCGAATGCAACAATAAAAAAAGCATACAGTCACGTATCGGAAATGTTGCAACATGTGATGAAGCTTCTGGAAGGACAAGCGCTGTTGCATCATGTGACGGTTCAATGTTTCGTTGATGAACAGCTTCCGCCGCTTTATTGTGATGAAAATCAATTGAAACAAGTGTTCATCAACATCATCAAAAACGCAATTGAAGCGATGCCAAATGGCGGAATATTACGGATCGAAGCGAAACAACGACTAGATTCGATTCTCATTTGCATCGCAGACGAAGGCTGCGGCATTCCGAAAGAGCGAATGGCCAAGCTCGGTGAACCGTTCTACAGTACAAAAGAAAAAGGGACAGGATTAGGGTTAATGGTGAGCTTTAAAATTGTGGAAGCGCATGGTGGCAAAATGAACATTCATAGTGAAGAAGGAAAAGGAACGACCGTGTGTCTGCTTTTTCCCATTTCCTCAAAACGGGAGGGCTGAGCGAAAAGATCAGCCCTCTTTCTCATTTTTAATTGTTCTCCCCATTTGGCAGCACGCAACAAAAATTCGCTGTGGGCATGGCCATGGACGCCGCGAATCTCGTCTTGTGCCTGTCGTTTAATCATTTTGTAAAGAGCGGGATCGATTCGCAATGGAAAGTTTTACTTTTTCGCCATATCGCTTCACACCATCGAGGCGAACAGTGCCTTGGCAATGGTTCGCCTTGAAAATGGATCTTATGCCTAAGCAGCCATTTGGTCAAGTCGAAAGCGAATTACGATGGTGTTCTCCTTATTGACTCTGGGTGTTTTATTCTATTTTTTTAATGGCGCCAGCGACATCATAGTCAAAAGGGTTTAATTCTGTTGGTTTTCCGAGCACGAGCTTTGCCAGTTCGGAACCTAAGTAAGGGCCAGCTGTCAGTCCAGATGCGCCTAGTCCGTTGGCCACATAGATGCCTTCGAAACCCGGAAGCGCTCCAAAGACCGGAAGAAACCCAGGAGTGTATGGACGAAATCCAACTCTTGTTTCAAGATGAGTGCAATTTGCCAGCCCTGGAGCCATGGCTAAAGCTTTGTCTAATACTTCGTGCAATCCGCCAGCCGTTATTCTGTAATCGAAGCCGACCCCATCTTCATGCGTTGCTCCGACAACGATGCGGCCATCTGTAAAGGCAAGAAGATATTGGTTGTTTGGCGGCATGACAACGGGCCAGTTGTCTGTATCCTGTTCTGGCCTTTCAAGGTGAACGATTTGTGCTCTTTGCGGCGTTACTAAAAATTCAATGCCTAATGGCAGAAGCAGCTCTTTTGACCACGCACCAGCCGTTGCAATGACGGCATCTCCTATATATTGTCTTCCTTCAACTTCGGCACCGATTACTTGGGCACCTTGATGGATAAGTTTTGCGTTTCCTCTGATATAAGTAGCCCCAAGCTTTTGCGCTGCCCGAATTAAGGAATCGCGAAGTGCTCTTCCGTTAACGCGGGCGGCGCCACTGACGTGAATGGAGCTATACTTCTCTGCTAATGGTGGAAATAGTGCTTTTGTTTCCTTAGGAGACAGTCGGGTAATTTCGCCCATTTCTGGTGCGTCTTCACGACGTTGTAATGCTCTTTCCTCGATCTTTTGAAGCTTTTCTTCATCTGTATGGAGACAGATTGCTCCTACACGCGCATATCCCGTTTCCGTTTCGCCATAGGATTTCAGTTCTTCGATTAAAGCAGGATAAAATTTCGCTCCGCCTTTCGCTAAACGATACCAAAGCTTATTCCGGCGCTGGGAAACCCATGGGCAAACAATCCCGGCTGCCGCATCTGTTGCTTGGCCTTTATCACCCCTGTCAATTAACGTTACAGCAGCTCCTTCTTTTGCCAAGTGATAAGCGGTAGACGCTCCCAAAATTCCGCCTCCAACGACTATGTATGATTTCATGAAAAACACCTTTTCTATTTTTTCTTTTTCCATCATTAGAATAGCATATGATGAAGCATTTGCGAAAAGTTTAAGGCTATCCCAAATGCACTAGTAGATTACGGTAATATTTTAGAAGTAGAACTCTTATCAAGCAAAATGAATAATGAGACGGGTAAGTTTATTTTGAAAGATGATGAAATTTCTTACCGTTTTTTTGTCCTAGCCCAAACTTGACACAAAATTTTTATACATCATCCCTTAATCGGTTCCTGATTTTTTTATTTTCTAAGAAAGGATAAATTTTTTAAAAAGTAAAAAAACATTTAAAACGTTAAAACTTTTCATGTTTTGACGATAAAAAGAGTGTTGGAATCATCCAGCGAAACAAAATGTGAGCAAGGGAAATGATGTCGCTGCTTTTCTGTCATGAGCAGTTGGCCTCCAAAATCGGATTTATGTTCGCCACAGCTGGTTCAGCAATTGGATGAGGCGCTATATGGAATTTTCTGTATGTACACAGAGCGAGCGGGGAAGGAGCTTTCTTTCTAGTTTTTCTTATTTTTAGGTAATGGATGGAACATTTCAGATTTATATAAAGAAACAAAATCTCTACTTTAGGAAGGTGCATCAAGGTGATTATCATCAATGATCAAATCATTTCCCCTATTCTGGTCAAATCGTTGCAAGAACTTAATGTACCTGTTTTCAAACAAGGCAACCGTTCCGAAATGTTAAAAGCATTAAAGGGAATGGAAGCTGAGGAGTTTTTCCCTCTTATTAATGAGCAGCAAAAGTTATTGACGAATTCAGAAAGCTGCTTAGCATTGCTTGAATCTTACGTTCCTGATAGCGTTCAAAATCGTTGGGCAAAACAATTAAAAGATAAAGGAGCGTTCCGCCAAATTCTTTCTAGTATGTACCCTGATTACTTTTATAAGGTAGTCAGCCTGGACGAACTTAATAAAATTTCGGTAAAGGATATCCCTTTCCCTGTTGTGATTAAGCCAAGCAAAGGATATTCCAGCGTGGGAGTGTATAAAGTAAAAAGTGCAGATCAATGGGAAGAGACTTTACATAAATTAAATACGGATCTACTTCTTATAAAAAACATTTATGACAAAGAAGTAATTAATGGAGAGAGCATTTTAATTGAAAAGTGGATATTCGGAGAAGAATATGCCGTTGACAGTTATTACGATCACGATGGCAATCCTGTGATTTTAAATATTTTTAAACGTTTGTTTAAAGACGAATATGATACGTCGGATCGAATCTACTATACATCCAAACAAGTCATCAATGAAATTTACGATGACATATTAACTTTTATGCATAATTTTAGGAAAATTGTCCCAGTGAAGAATTTCCCAATTCACTTTGAAGTGAGAAAAAGTAATCATACCATCATTCCTATTGAAATGAATCCGCTCAGATTTGCTGGGGCGGGAACAACAGATCTTGGATATTATGCTTATGGATGCAATGTGTATAAGCATTATTTTCAAGGCACAAGCCCAGACTGGGAAGAAGTGCTTCACAACATGGATGAAAGTATCTATAGTTTCTTCTGCGCGGAAATCCCGATGGATATTTCACAAAATCTTATAAAATCCATTAACCATCAATCGTTTAAAAAGCAATTTCAACAAATTTTAGAGTACAGAGAAATACAAGCAACAAATGATAGAACATTTGCCATTGTCTTTTTTAGAAGCGAAACAATGGAAGAACTTTATCGATTACTGCGAATGGATTTACGTCCATTTATCACATTAAAGGAAATCGAACATTCGAGGGAGAGGTAGAAAATGAGAAATATCACGTGGAAAAAATCAATCAAAATCCAATTAGTCATTAGCTTTTTATTTCCATTTCTTGTATTTTCACTGATTCTTTTTGGATTTGTCCGATATGTATCAGATTACATTATTCAAGAACATGTTATTCCGCAGTTTGATGAACGTCTAACAGAAAATGGACGATTACTAGCAGAGATGCTTGATCCTAATTCCATTAAAAATACAATCGAGTTTCCAAAGACGTATGGTCCGGCACTTAAGCGGGATTTAGATTCGTTTATTGAACGAAAAAAAGGAATCGAGTATGTATATGTATTGTCTAGAAAAAATGGCAAGGATGTCATTGTGGCTTTAAATGGCAGCGACAAATTTATGGTTGAATCTCCGTTTACGAATGAGCAAAAATTATCATATGAAAACAAAAAGCCTGTGCTGAGTTCTATTTATAGAGATAAATGGGGCGTCCATAAATCATTTTTCATTCCTGTAGATGGTGCGGATGCCATCGTTGGAATAGATATGAGCGCCAAATTCATTGATCAATTAGAAAAATGGACATCGACTGTTTCGCTTATTGTAACAGCTGTCATGGTTGTTATTGGAGTCTTATTGGCTTTATTCGTTGGAAATAGAATATCTAAACCTCTTAATCATCTAGTACAATATGCGAAAACCTTTTCTACCGGAGATCTTAGCCAATCGGTGAATATCCAGCGGGAAGATGAGATAGGGGTTTTAGCAAATAGCTTTGAAGAAATGAGGAAAAATTTAAGTCGCATCATCGATAATGTAAGAGAGAAATCGGAAGCAATTCATCATACTGGCCAAACTCTTTTGGCATCCTTTGAAGAATTGGCTCAAGCTTCTAAGCAGATTGCAATGAGTACAGATGAAGAGGCAAAAGGATCCGAAGAAAGAGCCAATCATATCGACCGAATTTCAAATATGATGTCTGAAATGTCAATAGCGATATCCAACGTGGATGAACAAACGAAGTTGATAAAAAACCTTACTGACCAAACAAGCCAGCAAGCTGAAAAAGGAAATGTTCAAGTTCGAATGATTACCGAACAAATGAACAAAATAAAACAAAATGGTATGGTGAGCAAAGAAAACTTATTTAATCTAGGCAAAAAGTTGGAAGATATTAATGAAATCATTAAGATCATCCAAGACATTGCGTCTCAAATCCATCTTCTTTCTTTAAATGCTTCTATTGAAGCGGCTCGTGCTGGAGAAGCCGGCAAAGGATTTTCGGTTGTTGCCCAAGAAGTCCAAAAGCTTGCCGGCCAAACGGATGAATCCATTAAAACAATATCTGAAGCGATACGTGAAATCAATGAACAGGCTAATATCGTGCTAAATCTGAACCAACAAGATTTTGAAGATATTGTAAAAGGTGTTGAGATTGTTGAAGATAATGGCCGATTATTTAATTCTATTTTTGAATCAGTAGAGCAACTGGCAAAAGGTATTGATACGATTACTAAAAGTACAGGAGATCTGCATCGTGCATCCGATGAAATTTTAACATCCATTCAAGAAATTGCGGCAATTTCAGAGCAAGGAGTGGCTGCGACTCAAGAAATTTCTGCTTCTGCTGCTCAACAAAACAATACGATTGATTATTTAAAACAGCAAAATTCAGAGCTAAAACGCTTGGCTGACAATCTTCAAGATATGATTAAGCGATTTAAGACAAGTGAAATTGCAACAAAATAAAACGAAGCTTTGTCAATAGGAGATTTCTTTATCTTCCTGAAAATACGCTTGCGGAGAAACTGCAAGGTAAGGTGGAAAAAATCATTACTGTAGGAGACGCTTTAAAAGTAAGAAGGGCATTCGAAGCTATGGAAGAGGGTTACAGAGCAAGATTAGCTGTATAAAGAATTCATAAAAAATAACGCTTCTTTTATAAGAAAAAGTAAAGATCTTTATACTGATTGCGTGGATTCCGGCCGTTCACCCCTAAATTTTATATAAGAAGGGGTTGACGCAAAACGTCGCCTTCGGGTGATGTTTTACGTCAACCCTTATTTTGTTTGTTTGATGCGTTTTCTTTTCTTTCTGATTTTGTTGCATCCTTCCATGAAGACAAGACTCGATCGCTTGTGCCTCCGATATATTCTTATCCACCAAACGTTTGAGCGGCTTGCGCCCAGAAATCCCCGAACACACCGGAAATGACGAAACTTAAACTTCTCTCACACTTTCTGGATGCGTTTTTTCCGTGATCTATTGCCTGAGCCATTTGTTACGCAATGGGACAAATCCCGCAAATTCCGAATATCCTCCAAAGGCACAAAACTGTTTTCCATCAAACGATGATGACAATCATTTAGGATGATTTTTAGTACAGTTTTGCACAAACATAGTGTGGGAAATTTGGCCTTATAAGCGGGAGCGCTTTCTAATAAAATGAAATTAAGCAATGGCTAAATATTTTTAAGACCAATCCGATTTTGCACAATTGTGCAGGGGGGTCTGACAATGTCGCTTGATGAACGCAGTACTGCGATATTACATGAGTTGGTAAGGCGCGATGGTTATTTATCAGTAAAGGAGTTGATCAAAAAGTTTAATATATCCAGACGAACGGTTTATTACGATATAGAAAAGATTAACTATTGGTTAAAGAGCAATCATCTTGATGAGGTGAAATATGTTCGGACTTCCGGTTTTTATGTAACAGAACGGACGAGGCAAGCTATTCCCGAAAAATTAAAAAACTTAGAGGTATGGAATTACGCATATTCCGAGAAAGAAAGGTTAGCATGGCTTGCAATCCATTTATTAGTAGAGGAACCACCTCTTTTCCTGAAAGATTTATCAGAAAAAACAAAAGTGAGCAGAAATACGACTATTAAAGATTTAAAGAAATTATGTGCACAGTTGAACAGTTTCCAATTAACTCTTTGTTTTACCCGCTATACTGGCTATGTAATAAAGGGAAAGGAAGAAGATAAACGAAGGGCGATCGTATATTACTTATCCCTTGTTGTCCCACACCAACAAGATTGGCAAACGGTTTTAGGTAATTTAAAACGCCTGTTGATTCATGATGAGGATGAGTCAACTACAGTCTTAAGCGAGTTAAGAAGTATACTTGATGTCTTAAATGAATGTGAAAAGAATTTAAATATACAATTTGCAGATGATGTTTTGTACCACTTAGCTCTGCGCTTTTGGCTATTTGGAAAGCGAATCGTCCAAGGCAAAAAAATTGATTTTGATCCGGTGGAAAAAGAAGTGATCCGACAAACGAAAGAATTTGAAGCGGCACAAACAGCAAGAAGCAAGTTGGAATCCATCTTTCAAACTTCTATTCCGGATGATGAAGTTTACTATTTAGCTACTCATTTATTAAGCAGCAAAGTCCAATATTCTGGGAATTCTCTGCAAAGTCATGATGATTATAAGAATCTAACAAATATTGTGCAAAAAATGGTTACAGAATTTCAAGCCCTCACATGTATTACGTTTCCAAACAGGAAAGCAGTTGAGGAAAACTTGCTTTTACATTTAAAGCCTGCCTATTACAGAATTAAATATGGCTTACAAGTGGAAAATCCGCTGATTGAGCTAATTAAGACAAAATATAAAGACCTTTTCTTCATTACAAAAAAGGTGATTCATCATTTTGAAACCGCTATCGGCAAGAAAGTTAGCGATGAGGAGGTCGCGTTAATTGCTATACATTTTGGAGGATGGCTGCGTAAAGAAGGAATTCAGCCAAAAGAACGGAAACGCGCCATTCTTATTTGCGCAAGCGGCATCGGCACTTCAACCATTTTACGACAACAGTTGGAAGGATTATTTTCAGCCGTTGACTTTGTGGAGACCATTTCTTTAAGGGATTACGAGCAAAGAGATTTTCATGACATTGATTTTGCTGTCTCGACTGTTCCAGTTTCCAAGAAAAAGCATCCTGTATTCGTTGTGAATCCGATTTTAACGGATCAAGAAAAAGAAGCGCTGTTAAAAAAAGTTCATGTTTTATTTGGCGAAAGCGCATCACAGAACACAAAATACTCCCCAGAAGCGATTTTAGGAATCGTTAAACAATACGCTGATATAAAAGATGAACAAGCACTAATGACCGCATTAAAGGAATACTTTTATAAGCCTTTTATTCCAAAAAATTGGACGAGCAAACCGGGTTTACTTGATCTACTTTCACTAGAATATATTCAAATTGCGGCGAAAGTGGAAAATTGGGAGCATGCAATAGAGCTCGCCTCTAAACCGCTTTTACGCACCGGTAGAATAACGCAGCAATATGTTGTTGCGATGATCAATCACATTAAAAATTTGGGACCGTACATCATCATCGCGCCGAAAGTAGCGCTTCCTCATGGAAAGCCGGACGAAGGGGTGAAGAAGCCAGGGATTAGTTTATTGGTGCTGAAAGAGCCGGTTTCTTTTTCGGAAAAAAAAGAACATGATGTTCAATTAATCTTTGTTTTGGCATCAGTAGATCCAGACATTCATCTTCATGCATTATCAACATTGTCGGAATGCTTTCAGTCATCTGAATTTGTCCAAGAGTTAATTCGATGTTATACGCCTGAAGAAATATGGTCGTATTTGAAAAAGAAAATGGACGAGGATAACAAAGAGCAAAAAGGAGATTAGTCATGAAGTTTTTAGAACCAAACCTAGTAGCATTGAATGTAAAAGCTAATACACCTGAAGAGGCTATTAGGAAAGCGGGACAATTACTCGCTGATCAAAATCATGTCGATCATTCTTATATAGAGGCGATGGTGGAATCGTATAGAAATAATGGACCATATTTTGTTTTAGCGCCGCAAGTAGCTTTACCGCATGCAAGGCCGGAAGATGGAGTAAAAGAAGCGTCAGTATCGCTCGTGCAGTTGGCAGAACCGATCGAATTCGGAAATAAACTAAACGATCCTGTCAAGCTTGTGTTAGCTCTTGGAGCTTCTAATAATAATGAACACTTGGCAATTTTAAAAAAGTTAATGGCATTGTTAGGAAATAAAGAGACGATCGAAAAGATGATCCATGCAAAGACATATGAGGAAATTGAAATTTTGATTAGAGGAGTGGAAGCATGAAGTTATTATGCGTTTGTGGCCTCGGACAGGGAACGAGTTTAATTTTAAGAATGAATGTGGAACAAGTTTTGTCCGAACTAGGAATTATGGCAGATGTAGAACATACGGATGTTTCTAGTGCATCAAGCATGGATGTGGATTTTATCGTGACCAACAGGGAATTGGCTGATTCTTTAGCAGGTGTAAACGCGAAAATCATTATTGTGAATAACTATTTTGATCGAGTGGAAATTAAAAATGCCTTAAAGGAGAACTTAGAATAATAAATCTTCATATTAGGAGAGATGGCCAATGGAAATCATTAAGTGGATTGCTGACAATGTGTTTGGAACGCCGGCTATATTGCTCGGTTTCATTGTATTTATTGGTTTGCTATTGCAGAAGAAAAAAACTAATCAAGTTATCAGCGGCACATTTAAGGCTGTCATCGGGTTCCTAATTATTGGCGCTGGTGCTGGCGTTATCGTAGATTCTTTGACTGTTTTTGAACCTATGTGGAAAGAAGTATTTAATTTAAAGTCGGAATCGTTAGGTAAGTTTATAGGGCAGGAAGGATTTAACGCGAAATACGGTAGTGCGGTAACTTTAGCCATGACAATAGGTTTTTTAATTAACGTTTTCCTCGCCAGATTGACCAAATTTAAATACATTTATCTGACTGGACATATGATGTTTTGGACAACGACCGTTTTTGCCGGCATTGTTATTCATGCCGTCGGAGATGTGTCATTTTGGAAACTTGTTATCTTTCTGTCTATTATTATGGGGCTCTATTGGACGTTACAGCCAGCGCTTACACAACCATTTATGAGGAAAATTATGGGAAACGATAATATTGCTTTAGGTCATACTTCTGCATCGGTTGCGTTGATTGGGGCACTGTCCGGTAAAGTGCTTGGGAACAAGGAAAATGATTCAGAAAAGATCAAACTTCCAAAAGGATTAGAGTTTTTAAGGGATTCTAATGTCATTACTGCGCTGACGATGGGAACGTTATTTTTAGTAGGTGCTATCATTGTTTCTCTAAAAGGAACTCCAGGAGCAGAGGAATTAATTAAGAAAGCAGGAAGCCAAAACTTTATTATCTATTCGATTGTCCAATCCTTTACGTTTGCCGCAGGGATTGCTGTTGTGCTAATGGGAGTTCGGATGTTTATTGGCGAAATTGTTCCAGCTTTTAACGGCATTGCGACCAAGCTTGTGCCGGGAGCGAAGCCGGCTCTCGATTGTCCGGTTGTTTTTCCTTATGCTCCAAACGCGGTAATATTAGGATTTTTAGGTGCGTTCGCAGGAGCATTAATTTGGCTTGTTATTATCGGAAATACTGTTGGTTATGTATTTGTACCAACGATGATTGTTCTATTCTTCCATGCCGCGACAGCGGGAGTGTTTGGCAATGCGACAGGTGGTGTAAGAGGAGCCTTGTTAGGCGGATTTATGACCGCAACAGTGGTGGCATGGGGACAGTATATTATGGTGAAATTTTTAATATCGAGTACAATCCCTGACACCGCTATGTGGGCAGCTGACTCGGATATGTTTATTCTCGGGCCTGTTATTAAAAT
Source organism: Parageobacillus sp. KH3-4 (assembly GCF_022846435.1). Taxonomy (NCBI): domain Bacteria; kingdom Bacillati; phylum Bacillota; class Bacilli; order Caryophanales; family Anoxybacillaceae; genus Parageobacillus; species Parageobacillus sp. KH3-4. Next base: position 2,321,707 of record NZ_AP025627.1, on the reverse strand, counting down.
GCTTGCCCAATTATTCTTCTAGATTTTGTTAAGGAAGGCGGGCTGGGCAAAAACACCGTTCAAAGTGATGGAATCTAGTTTTATCTGCCGCAGCAGAGGATTTGTGCTGGAGGTGTTGAAAAATGAGTTTTATTCGTACATTGCATGGAGATATTCATCCTGAACAGTTAGGATTTACTTATTCCCATGAGCACATTGTTTGCCGCCCGCCGTATTGGAAAGAAAAAGGAGAGGACGATTTATTGTTGGATGATAAGGAAAAATCATTGAAAGACGTTCTAGACTTTGTTAAACATGGCGGTAATGCGATTGTGGATGCTACTGCAGTAGATTATGGAAGAGATGTAGAAGCTGTTGCAGACATTGCAAAAAAAGCAAAAATCCATATTATTGGCACAGCCGGTTTTAATAAAAGCTTTTTATGGGGAGCTAAATTGGAAGAAAAAATACAAAAAATAGTAGGTCCTTATGCTACCTATTATGAGTGGATAGAAACCGCAACTATAAATGAACTGGCGGAATTTGTCATCCAAGAAGTAGAGGAAGGGCTTGAAGGAACATCTTATAAAGGAGGGCAAGTGAAATTCGGAACAGGTTACAACCGAATTAGTCCTTTAGAAGAAAAAACAATACGTGCCGTCGCCAGAGCACATCACGCAACAAAAGCACCGATTCATTCCCATACGGAAGCAGGTACGATGGCTCTTGAGCAAATCGAAATTTTGCGAAGCGAAGGGGTTGATTTGTCTAATGTAAGTTTCGGTCATATGGACCGGAACCCCGATCCTTATTACCATGAACAAATAGCTAAAACTGGTGCTTACCTTTGTTTTGACGGCATTGGAAAGATAAAGTATGCTCCGGAAAGTACAAGAATCCATTGTATTTTAGAACTTGTCCGCAAAGGATACGAAGAACAGATACTAGTGAGTGGAGATACGGCGAGAAAATCATATTACAAACATTATGATTACGGGCTTGGTTTAGAGTATATCATTTCTAAATGGGTTCCAAGATTTATCGATGAAGCCAATCGTGCCGGTTTTGACGGAGAAAAACTAATTTATCTATTTTTTGTAGAAAACCCTTCCCGCTGCTTTACATTTAAAAAGTAGGTGAAATCGATGAACTTTGCTTTGGAAAATTCATTCGAGATAGGTAAGAAAATTACGAAATCAAGCATTGCCATCATGCCTATAGGTGCAGTGGAAGCCCATGGCCCGCACCTCCCGTTATGTACCGACACCATTTTGGCAGAACGTCTTGCCTGGCGGTTGGCAGAAAAGGTTGGAGGATTTGTTCTCCCTGCCATTCCATATGGACAAGTATGGAGTTTACGCGATTTTCCCGGTAGTATATCTGTTTCCAATGAGACGTTAATTCGTTTGTTGGTGGAAATTGGAACAAGTTTATATAAACAAGGATTTCGGATTTGGGCAATGGTCAACGGTCATCTTGGCAATCAAACAGCGTTAAAAGAAGCAGCAAGAATATTATATGATCAATTTCCCGATTTTAAAACCTTTTATTTTTTCTATCCCGGCATGAACAAAGTCGCTAATGAAATACGGGAAACGGAGGCGATTCATTCCGTCTATTTCCATGCTTGTGAAATTGAAACATCGATTATGCTTTATTTAGCTGAAGAATATGTAGACATGAGCAAAGCCATTTGTGATATTCCGAGTATAGATGAGGAAGCGGACGTGAGTCCAACGCCATGGAAGGAATTTACTCAAACGGCGGTGTTAGGGGATGCGACGAAAGCAACAAAAGAAAAAGGAAGAATAATTGTAGAAACAGCTTTGGACAAAATGGCATATATGTTAAGGAGCGAACAAAATGAAGCTATTTAATATAAAGCGATTTCAAGATCAGCTGCTGCTCAATGTTTTAGCGAAGGACGGAAAAAATGCCGCTGATCTTTTGGAAGCATCGGATGGCTTTTGTGTGCCAGGGATTGCAGCGGCGGATTTTGCCACAATTGAAGAAGCCGTTGGGGCGGTGAAAAGTATTAAGCAATCATCGCCGGTTGTCAGTATCGGCCTTGGTGGTGGCGGAAAGTTTGATGAGTGGAAACGAGTGGTTGATATAGCCGTCAGGAGCAACCCTGAACATATCAATCAGCCATTGGAAAGAGCCCTTTTTGCCAAAGGATTTTTAGCAGCAAATCAATGTTTTCCTATTGTTACTGCTCTTATCTCTCCATCTGGGGAGGTCGGTTTTGCCAAAATGACAACAGGAAAAAAGATAAGAGTAGAGCCATTATTGGAATTGGCTGCTGCTTGTGGAGTGGAATCCATAAAAGTCATGCCAATGAAAGGACTCGATCACCTAGAAGAGCTTCTTTTCATTGCCAAAGAAGCAGCCAAAAGAGGAATAAGAGCCATTGAGCCAGCGGGCGGCATTAAAGTTCACCATCTGCCCGTTTTATACAAAGAGATCAGAAAAATAAATCTGGAATTATTTATGCCGCACGTATTTGGTGACGTATTGCAAGGCAAGGGAGAGTCAGATCCAAGCAAAGTCAAAGAAATTTTTCTACAACTAAAAGGGGTGATCAGCTCGTGATCGAACATTATTTTCAAAAGGTCAACGAACGTCTGGGACTCGTTTTAAAACATGAAAAGGACAATCTAAAAAAAGCTGCTTATGTAGTAAGTGAAGCCATTCAGAAAGGTGGAATTATTCAACTGTTCGGATGCGGTCACTCCCACATTTTAACGGAAGAAGTGTTTTACCGTGCTGGAGGGCTTGTACCAATTAAACCAATATTTTTTGAACCTCTTATGCTCCATGAAGGTGCGGTCCGTTCGTCCATGTTGGAGAGAATGAATGATTTCGCACAAAATTTTATCGATCATGAGGATATCCGTCCTGAAGACGTATTTTTTGTTTTGTCCACATCGGGGCGCAACCCAGTTCCGATTGACGTTGCGCTGACGGCTAAAGAGAGGGGGGCTTATACGATCGCCATTACATCCTTGGAATATGCAAAAAGCCAGCCCTCACGACATAAAAGTGGCAAGTTGTTATACGAAGTAGCTGATCTTGTTATTAATAATTATTCCGTGAAAGGTGACGCAATTTTATCCCACGAAAATGTTTCCGTTCCATTTTCTCCTACCTCTACTGTTGTAGGAAGCGCGATTTTAAATGCTATCTTTGCTGAAGCTATTGTCTTCATGGCGGAAAACGGTTTGGAACCACCGATCTTTTTAAGCGGCAATATGGAAGGGGCGGATGAACATAACAACAGATTAATTGCAAAATACAAAGAAAGAATTCCTGTTTTAGTAGGGGCAAGTTAACAGTATCGTAAAATGTCCTCGTTTTTTCTTAACAAAGGATTGCCTGCGAAGTGCGGCAATCCTTTTTGATATCCATCTTCTCTAGAGCGGACTCATCCAGCGATAAAACTTCCAGACCACCGCCATAAACAGCGAATACCCAACAAACGAATACATATGCTTCCATTCGGAGCTGTGGACAAACCATCCTATTGTCTCTGCTTGTTTTTCGATCCATGTCATTAGCAGGCTCGCTGTGATGAGAAAACATCCCCGTTGCCACGCGCGCAGCTTTGCCATTATGCAAAGAAAAAAAGCGACAAAGAGCGGCAGGCCGATTAAGGTGAAGGAAAGGTCAATCGAAAAAATAGCTGGGAACGGCCTGTGTGGAAAATGATATAATCCATTTCCGACAAAATAAAGGTCTAAATATGTTCCAATCCATGAGGCAAAGAAAAGCGTAGAAATATAGGCCGGCGCGCGTTTAACGCGAATGAAAGAAAGTGTTTTTGGCGATGATCGCCAGTTCCATTTTTTCGAGCGTTTCACAATAGGCATTGGTAATCTCCCCATTTATTTGTTCGTTTGATTTCGTAAGGTATTCCACCACATTCCAATCATCAAACCAATCGCCGCGCTCCGCTTCTTCATGGACAACGTTTTTCCATGCGTATAGGAGTCGCGGACTGTAAATCCGGGGCACCCCCGGCTGTATTTGACAATCTTTAATCCGCCGGCGGTACGGTTGCCTAGGTGCCGATTCACAAACATCATTGAACAGATGAGGCCAATAATCTTTCCGTGTCCCAGTATGGGGATGAAGCAAGGCCCAGTGAACCACCCTTTCCAATGTGTCGTTGTTTTGAAACAGCAGCGAGTACAGCCGCTTTCCTAGTAAAATTCGGTCATGCAGCGAATGGAACTGATGGAGCGTTTGACCGATGAGAACAGTGTTTCCTTGTTGATCTTCGTACGGAAACAAAATATGATTTAAGCTAAGGAAATCTTGCAGTTTGAATTCGATTGTATGGAGAACGGTTTTTTGAAAAACGGGATTTTGAATAACCCGTTTTTCCAAATAATTTTGCTCGTTAATGACCAAGGCGATGGCGAGAATAAAAGGATCGCCATAGCACCAAAAATGGTTCCAAATCGTTTCCATGAAGGTCGATACATGAAACATTGGGAGAAGATAAAACAGCGGTTTTCGCCGTTTTTTACTTTCCTCATACAGCAAAAATTGCGGATAGATATCTTGAAAAATAAGCCAGTTTCCTCGTTCCAAAAAGGTGAAAAAAGATTGCCGTTCTTTCTCAGTCAACAAATACAGCAGCAGTTCTCCTTTTAAATCTGTCATATTCCAGCCGCCGTTTCTTGATACCATATGTCCTAAAAAAGCCCAGTGAATTTCCGGGTGGCGCTTGTAAAAATCCAGGTATGCCGCTGTTCTTGTGACGTTGTTTTCGTTTTTCTCTTTCGTCCGGGCTGCTATTTGCTGCACAAGCCGTTTTTCTTCCATTGTTAGATTGGCCTCTTTTACAATATTGCTCATCCCTTTCCTTTTTTTCTTTAGCTCATTTTTGATCTCAAGAAGAAATGGGGAGAGGGAAGGAGTTTTCTTTTTTGTCCAAAACATGCGTGCCACTCCTTCTGTGAATCGTTTTGCCGGTGCGGGAATAAGTATTAGAGGGAGAAGATTATATACTATTAGGAAGGGATGGCGAGTGTGACATACAGCATGCCAAGCGAAATGAGCAGACTTGTGGCGACAGTGAAACGGGAACAAGCTCCCGATGGATCGTGGCGCTACCCATTTGAAACGGGTATTTCTACTGATGCTTATATGATCATCTTATTACGCACGTTGGAAAGAAATGATGAAGATCTGATTCGGAAGCTGGCGGAACGGATTGAAAGCAGGCAGGAGGACAATGGGGCGTGGAAGCTTTTTTATGATGAAGGGGAAGGGAACGTCACCACGACGGTGGAGGCGTATTATGCGCTTTTATATTCTGGGTATCGAAAGAAGACCGATCCACGTATGCAAGCGGCGAAACAGCGAATTTTAGAAATGGGAGGCATCGAAAATGTACATATGTTCGCGAAGTTTATGTTGGCCATGACGGGACAATATCGCTGGCCGAAGTTTTTTCCGATTCCCGCTGAATTTTTGCTGCTTCCGCCTTCATTCCCGCTTCATTTTTTTGATATTTCCGTGCAAGGACGGGCCAATCTCACACCGTTGCTCATCTTGACCGATAACAAATATTATCGAAAAACACGAAAAAGCCCTGACCTTTCCGATTTGTTTCGATCGCGGGCCGATAGCGGCGAAAAATGGGGGCTGCGGGCGGATCGTTCGTTTCTTTCGTACCTCAAACAATCGCTCATCGGGCTGCCAAAGCAGATTCACACCGTTGCGAAACAGCGCGCCGTCCAATATATGCTGCAGCATTTGGAAGCAGATGGAACGTTTTATAGTTATTTTAGCTCGACGTTTCTGATGATTTTTGCGTTATTGTCGCTGGGATATCCGAAGGACCATCCAATCATTGTCAAAGCGGTCGATGGGCTCAAAACGTTTCGTTGTTCCATCAATGGACATACGCATATGCAATATACAACGGCAACGGTTTGGAATACTGCTTTAGCCAGTTACGCTCTGCAGGAGGCGGGCGTGCCACCGTCCGATGCCGCCATCGAAAAGGCGAACCGCTACCTTCTTTCCCGCCAGCATAACCGATATGGAGATTGGGCTGTGCACAATCCTTACAGTTTGCCAGGGGGATGGGGTTTTTCCGACATCAATACGATCAATCCTGATGTGGATGATACAACTGCTTCGTTGCGGGCGATTTACAGACAGGCGTCCAAAAACACTTTGTTTCGCCACGCATGGGACAGAGGGCTTCGTTGGCTGCTTTCCATGCAAAATGATGATGGGGGATACGGAGCATTTGAGAAAAACGTCAATAAACGGCTATTTCATTATCTTCCCATTCAAGGAGCGGAATTTTTATTGACAGATCCATCGACAGCGGACTTAACGGGAAGGACGCTAGAATTTTTTGGTGCATTTGCGAATTTGACGAAAGATCATCCGGCTATTGCGCGCGGGATCAAGTGGTTGATTGACCATCAAGAAAAAAACGGGTCGTGGTATGGCCGATGGGGGATTTGTTATATATACGGTACATGGGCGGCGGTGACCGGAATGATTGCTGCCGGTGTCCCCCCGACGCATCATGCCATCCAAAAGGCGGCGAAATGGCTATTAAGCATTCAAAACCGCGATGGCGGGTGGGGAGAGTCGTGTAAAAGCGACAGCGCGAAAACGTACGTACCATTGCGGGCCAGCACTGCCATTCATACCGCATGGGCGCTAGATGCCTTGATTGCCGCCTTTGATCAGCCGATTCCGGAAATTCAAGTCGGGATTCAATTCCTGCTTCAATCTATCAAAAAAGAAGATTGGACGGCTTCGTATCCGACAGGGCAGGGGATGGCTGGCGGATTTTATATTCGCTACCACAGTTACCGTCATGTATTTCCGTTGTTAACGTTAAGTCACTATGAAAAGAAATTTGGATCGCTTCCGACGTGAAAATAGGGGGAAAGAGCCGGCATTTGCTAATGGAATATTGAGGATATGGCTGCTTTGCGGTTGATTGAAAGTAATCCTTATTGCTGTGTGATGGGGACCTTTGCTATATTGCCTATGTTATTGTTAAATACATTAATGAAGAGATTATGGCAATGGGGGATAAGGACAATGAAGTTTGAAGAAAGAGCGCGATTTTATGCCGATAAGCTAAATGATACAGAAGATCAAATTGTCGAGTATATTTTGCAGCACCGTCACGAAGTTACTAGCATGTCCATTCAAAAATTAGCAGAACATTTGTATACGGTCCCCAATACGATTGTCCGCCTTGCAAAAAAACTAGGATATAAAGGGTTTTCAGAATTAAAAGCGGCATTAGTATTAGAAAATCAGGCGGAAATGGTGCAGATGACGGAAGTGCCGTTACATATATTGAAAACATACGAGATGATGGATATCGATACGATGGATATGGCAGTGCGGAAAATGCATGAATCGAAGCGGGTTTTATTCTACGGAATAGGAGATTCGGCATATTTTTGTGAAATGATGGCAAAAAATTTACGATGCGTCGGCAAACAGGCGGAGTTTTTTACACAGCGGCATGACATGATTTATAGTGCGGACCGCTGCGACCAGAAAGATCTTCTTTTTGTTATTAGTTTATCCGGAGAAACAAAACAAGTTCTGGAAGCGGTAACAATTGCGAAACAAAGAGGAGTTTTTATCATCAGCATGACGCATTTAAGCGAAAATTCGCTTGCCAACTTGGCAGATCTGCGTCTTTATTGTTGGGCCCCTAAACAATTTTTGAATAAGTATGATATTACGGATCGAACTTCATTATTGATTGTGTTAAGAAAAGTAAGTGAACGTTATTGGCAAATGTATGGATGATGTGTATAAATACACAAACAATATGGTTTCCGCAAGTAATGTTGTGAAAAAATAAGAAGATTTCCGTCTTCTTATTTTTTTTATTTTATAATAAAAGCCGATAAAGGGGGATTAGGAAAGGGTGTGAAAGGAATGGAACTGAAGAATTTGACGAATGTTCATTTAATTGATGTTGGCGTAGCGCTATCAACGAAGGAAGAAGTAATTTGGTATTTGACGGAGAAGTTGGCGCAGGAAGGAAAACTACATTCTGCCGAAGAGTTTTACCGAGATGTATTAAAACGCGAGGCCTTATCTCCAACCGGACTGGAAGCAGGGCTGGCGATTCCACACGGAAAGTCGCGTGCAGTAAAATCCGCTTCCTTTGCTGTTGCCAAGTTGAAGAAGCCAATTGAAAACTGGGAGAGCATCGCTGAACACAATAAAGTCAGTCTTGTCTTTTTGTTAGCGATTCCAGAAGAGGAAGCGGGATCGACTCACATTGAGCTGCTTGCGGAGCTGGCAAAAAGGCTTTCTCGTGCCGAATATCGAAAACGATTACAAAATTGCACAAGCGCCGAAGAACTATATGATGCATTAGATGATGTAGAGGAGAAAAATGAGCACAAAATGGCTCCATCTGCCCAAACCATCGTTGCGGTGACGGCGTGTCCGGCAGGAATTGCCCACACGTATATGGCAGCAGAGGCATTGCAAAAAGCAGGGCAAGAACTTGGCGTTACTGTTTATGTGGAAAAGCAGGGGGCAAATGGCATTGAAGACCGCCACACCGATGAACAGCTGCAAAAAGCAGATGCAGCCATTTTCGCCGCGGATGTAGCAGTAAAAAATGAGGAGAGGTTCTCCCATCTTCCAATCTACCGCACAACGGTGGCGGCACCGTTAAAAGATGCCAAAGAAGTGATTCAAAAGGCGCTAGAAGCAGCAAAAACGAAAGAGAAAACAGAATACAAGCCGCAAAAAAGCGAACGTCCATCGGAAACGGTATCATGGAAAACCGAGGTCAAAAATTCTATTTTGACAGGTATTTCCCATATTATTCCGATCATTGTGGCGGGAGGGATGATTTTAGCTTTTACCGTTTTGGTAGCACAAGCGTTCCATTTGCAACAGTTGTATGATACAGAAAATTCATGGTTATGGATGCTTCGGAAATTAGGCGGAAATATGCTCGGAACGCTGATGATCCCTGTCTTATCTGCATACATGGCTTACGCTATCGCCGATAAACCGGCATTAGGACCAGGTTTTGCCGCAGGGATTGCCGCAAGTATGATTAACAGTGGATTTTTAGGAGGAATGCTCGGCGGATTTTTGGCGGGTTATTTTATGAAACTATTGAAGAAACAGTTGCCGCCGAAAGGAACATTTTCTGGATTTATCAGCTTTTGGGTATATCCAGTTGTAGGCTCTCTTGTTGTCGGAATATTGATGTTGTTTGTGCTTGGCAAACCGGTTGCGGGGTTAAACAATTTATTGCTTCATTGGTTGGACAACCTTTCAGGAAGCAATGCCGTTATTCTTGGCGCGATTTTGGGAATCATGGTTTCCTTCGATTTAGGGGGGCCTGTCAATAAAGCTGCTTATACGTTTTGCATCGGTGCGATGGCCAGCGGCAATTTTATTCCGTACGCCGCTTTTGCCTCGGTCAAAATGGTTTCCGCTTTCTCTGTAACAGCAGCGACATTGTTATTTAAACGCTATTTTGCAGAATATGAGCGCGAAGTTGGCAAATCGACTTGGATTCTCGGCTTGGCCGGGATTACTGAAGGAGCCATTCCGTTTATGATTAATGATCCTATCCGGGTGATCCCGTCCCTTTGCATCGGTTCTGCTGTTACAGGAGCGATCGTAACCGCGTCCCATATCGGCCTAAACGTTCCGGGAGCAGGAATTTTCTCCTTGTTTGTGCTGCAAGGCGCGCCTTTATGGAAAGCCGGAATGATTTGGCTAGGCGCAGCGCTTATCGGCGCATTGATTTCCATGATACTTTTAGTGGTTACTCGCATTCATAAATTGAAGAAACAACAAGGGTTAAGCTAGAGAGGTGGATATTTTGAGACAATATGTTCACATTGTCCCTCACATGCATTGGGACCGCGAATGGTACTTTTCCACAGAGGAGTCACGCATTTTGCTTGTCAATAACATGGAAGAAATATTAGAGATGCTTGAAACGAATCCAGATTACCCGTATTACGTCTTGGACGGGCAGACGGTGGTTTTAGAAGATTATCTTGCTGTAAAACCGGAATATAAGGAACGAATCCGCAGATTAGTCCGGCAAGGAAAGCTAATCATCGGTCCTTGGTATACGCAGACGGATGAAATGGTCGTCGGCGGAGAATCGATTGTCCGCAACTTGTTATACGGACTGAAAGATTGCCAGGAATTCGGTGAGCCGATGAAAATCGGCTATCTTCCGGATTCGTTCGGGCAGTCTGCCCAGCTCCCGCAAATACTCAACGGCTTTGGCATTCATCGGGCCATCTTCTGGCGGGGAATTTCTGAACGACACGGCACAGACCGGACAGAGTTTTATTGGATGAGCGACGACGGCTCCAAAGTGCTTGTGCAAGTATTTCCATTAGGCTATGCGATCGGAAAGTATCTCCCGACGGACGAAGCAAAATTAAAAGAACGGATGGACAAGTATTTTTCCGTATTAGATAAGAGAGCGACAACCGACCATATTATTATTCCGAACGGGCATGACCAAATGCCGATTCAAAAAAATATTTTCGAAGTCATAGAGCAGCTGCGCAAGTTGTATCCGGAAAGAAAATTTTTCTTAAGCCGCTATGAGCATGTTTTTGCGGAGTTAGAAAAACAGGAAGATCTCGCAACAATTAAAGGAGAATTTTTAGACGGCAAATATATGCGCGTGCACCGCAGCATTTACTCGACACGCATGGATATTAAAGCAGCAAACGCGAGAATAGAAAATAAGATAACCAATATTTTAGAACCGTTAGCTGCGATTGCATCGACGCTAGGGTTTCCTTATCATCATCAATTGATTGAACTCATTTGGAAAGAAATGATGAAAAACCATGCGCACGATAGCATCGGGTGCTGCTGTTCCGATAAAGTCCACCGCGAAATTATGTCGAGATTTTTCATCGCGGAGGAGAAGACAGATCGTTTGATTTCCTTCTATATGAGAAAAATCGCCGATGCGATGCCGTCCGATCGGTCGATTGACAAGCTGGTGGTATACAATACGCTTCCTTATGAAAGAAATGAGCCGATTCAAGCAGAAGTTACGACAAAATGGAAAAACTTTGCGCTAGTCGACGAAACGGGAAAAGAAATTTATTTTGAAGTAGTAGATAAAAAAATAGTGGATCCGGGCTTAATTGATCGGCAAATCGTTCATTACGGAAACTATGATCCGTTTGTCCGCTATACCATTCAATTTCAGGACCGAATTCCGGCAATGGGCTATAAAGCGTATTTCGTTCAAGAAACAGAGCACATGATAGAGAAACAGCCTGAACCGGTGCCGCAAATTGATACGAATTTTTATACGATCACGGTAAACGAAAACGGCACGCTGAATATTTATGATAAACAATTGCATCGAACCTTCAGAGACGTGTTATTGATAGAAGATATGGCGGACGACGGCGATGAATACGATTATTCTCCTTTATTAGACGATTTCGTCGTGCATAGCAAAGATGTAAAAGCGAAGTACTCGTTACGGCAAAATCAATATTTCGCCTACGCTGATATCGAATACCGCCTGCCGGTGCCGGCGGACATCGAGAGCCGCAAGGCAAAACGCTGCGACAGCTTTATCGATGTGGCGATCCGTTTGACAATTCCGATGAACCAGCCGCTTATTGATATTCAAATAGAAGTAAAGAACGCGGCGAAAGATCATAGAGTAAGAGTGTATGTTCCAACCGGAATTCCATCGACCCATTCCATCGCGGATAACCAATTTGGCACGATCAAAAGACCGGCCGTCGATCCAGCTATAGAAGTATGGGAAAAAGAACAATGGGATGAGCGGCCGGATGCCATTTATCCAATGTTAACCTATGTGGGGCTATCCAACGAGGATGGCGGCGTAGCCGTATTAACCAACAGCACGAGGGAATATGAAATTGTCGGGGAACGTCATGACACGATTGCGGTGACGCTATTCCGAAGCGTAGGATATCTCGGAAAAGAAGAGCTAATCAGAAGACCGGGGCGCCCTTCGGGGATTAAGCTGGAAACTCCTGATTCGCAAATGATCGGAACAAATCGTGTGCATATCGCATTGACAACGCATAAAGGAACGACCGAACAGGCGAACGTGGCAAAAATCGCTAAGCAATTTTTAACGCCATTGTATGCGTATAATAAGATGCCGTATGATGCGATGAAATTAAATCCGGTTGATTTCCATGTCCCATACCATTACAGCTTATTTGCGCAAACGGATTCGGACATTGTTGTAAGTACAGTAAAGCGAAGTGAAGATAACAGCGGCATTATCGTTCGTTTCTATAATCCTACACAAGGGGAGAAAATAGCGCAATTTCAGTGGAATTGTCCGCTCTCCCATATTTACCGCACCAATTTAAATGAAAAGCCGATCGACGCTATTGCGTATGATTCGCACAGACGCTTTGCAGTAACAGTAAAACAAAATCAAGTGCAAACCGTTTTGATCATATAATCTAAACAACAATGCAAAAGGCGGTTCCATTGAACCGCCTCTTTTTTGCTTTATAAGGAAGCTAGTATGATGCCCAAGAAATAGATAAATGAAACAATATAGATTTTGCCTGAAAACTTTTAGACCTCATCGTTTTTTTCTCTTTTGTTGCCGGTCACGAAGGAAAACGCGGCAAGCAGAAATACGATGGCGAGGCAAACGGCAGAACCAATTATATTATTTTTGTTGAATATAAAAGAGATGAAGATGGTCGACAAAGATACGATGGCCAATATCGTTGCGTACGGGAACCATTTTACTTGGAAAAACGGTTGTTTCGTATATTGGGAACGAAGCTTTAGTTGAGCCGAGCAAATGCTTATCCATACTAAAAGAACGGTAAAACCGGGGATCGTCATGAAATAGCTGATGACCCGATCGGGAGCGATATAAGCGAAAAATACCCCGATCAATATGCATATGGTGACGATGGTAATGCCGTTTATCGGTATTCCGTGTTTGGAAACCTTTAATAACCTGTTTGGCGCTTCCCCGTTTTGCGCCATGGAATATAACATTCTGGAAGTTGCGTATATCCCCGTGTTTGCCGCGGATAAAACGGCGGTTAAAAGAACAAAATTCATAATATGCGCTGCTCCGGGCAGCCCTGTAATGCTCAATACCTGAACAAACGGGCTGTCTTCCCCTGAAACGTTATTCCATGGCATTAATCCGCATATAATAAGAATAGGAAGAATATAAAAAAGAAGGACTCTCCATACGGTTCCTTTAATGATTTTTGGCAGCACCTTCTCGGCGTCTTTCGTTTCCGTCACAGCGACGCCAATTAATTCTGCACCGCCATATGAAAACATGACGACTAAAAGGGCGCTCAACATTCCTCCGATTCCATGCGGAAAGAACCCGCCGTGTTCCGTGTAGTTGGACAAAGGATCATCAATAGCGCTTGGAATGATTCCTGATAAAATGGCAAATCCTAAAATAATAAAAGCGGTTAACGCGGCAATTTTAATCCCTGCGAACCAAAACTCAATCTCCCCATAGTATTTTACATGAAACAAGTTCATTCCGATGATCAAGACGGTGCAAAAGAAACTTAAAAGCCATAACGGTACGGATGGAAACCAATATTTTAGGAAGCTTCCTGCCGCTAAAATTTCGACAATGGTGACAATCGTCCAATTGATCCAATAAAGCCATCCTACGATAAAGGAGATATGGAATCCAAACGCTTTATATACAAGGTGCTGGACGTTTAAGTTGGGATAGACAATGGCCATCTCCGCTAATGCCGACATCACAATAAATAGTAGTAGGCCGCCTAATAAGTAAGCGAAAACGACGCTTGGCCCCGCTATATTTAGCGTATCTGAGCTTCCCTTAAAAATGCCCGTTCCAATCATGCCTGCCAAAGCAATAAGCTGAACGTGCCTAGGCAGCAAACCTTTCTTTAAATTTTGATGATTGTTTTTCATGTTGTTCCTGCCTTTCTGTCACAATATTATCATGATGATGGATTGCAAATAATGATAAAAAAGTTAGAGAAAGCAAAATGATGATGAAAGGTTGCAAAGGCAAAATCAACAATTGAGTCCTGAAAATAATGTAAAAAGTATTTGTTTTCCCCCGTGATCCAAATTTATTGGCTGGAGGAGGGAAAAGTATAATAATTAGGGCGCATCAAAATAGCTTCCTCATGAATCCATCCCTTTTTGCTTAAACACTTTTAAACTTTTATGCTTTTAAGCTTTTACGCTTTTATGCAGTTAAGTATAAAATAATATGTTTTTAAAATATAATATTGTCTTTTTATTGTCAAGATTGCGCCGTAAAACTCATAGTTATGTAAAAAAGTGGATAGACGCGGCTCAACCATAATTAGAAGATCAACAAGGATATGGAATCGTGATATTTTAAGCTTGGGAGAGGAAACGCGTATTGGAAAAGCGAAAATGCGCCGTCCAAATCTACACGGGAGTGATCTTACAAATCGGAAAGGGGACAAATTACAAAAATAAACACCTGACGCTTTCAAAAAAGGTAAGGCTGTGGATAATTTTTGGGAGGGAGCGGCTGCCCCGCTTTCTGATCGCGCTGCGCGGGGCAATGTTCTAGCTTTTATGTCTAACGTGGCATGTCGTTTCCAAAACGGACGGGTCAGATAAATCCAACCATCAAAGTGTGTTTAGTGGTTTCATGTAAACACATAAGCGCAACACCCTTGTTCTATCAAGGAGTTGCGCTGCATTTTTTGTCATTTGACCACATTATTTGACTTTGTGGAGTTTTTTCAGTGCTCTTTCAAAACGGTCGGATGATTCTTGCTGCATATCAGGGGTAACATGAGAATAGGTGTTCATGGTCATCTCGATGGATGAATGACCAAGACGTTCAGAGACGATTTTCGGATGTTCTCCTAATTGAAGCATAATTGTTGCGTGAGTGTGGCGCAAATCATGAAAACGAATTTTCTTTACTCCTGCCTTTTCAATCATCTTGGTGAAGTGGTTATACACATAATTGGGATTTAACGGCTCACCTTTTGAATTTGCTGTAATGTATCCATCTTCTGAATAAGGAATTCCAAACTTTAATTTTCTCTCCATTTGCCAAATGCGATGCCTTTTCAATTCGTTAATCACAAAGTCAGAAATCGAAATGACTCTGACGGATCCTTCGTTTTAGTGGATTGTTCAAAAATCCCATTTTCTTTCGTATAATAAAGCGTTCTACTTACACTAATTTTCTTCTGCTCGAAATTCACATCGGTCCATTTTAATCCAAGGATTTCGCCGCGGCGCATCCCCGTATAAATCGCTAAAAGATACAAAATATAGAAATGTGGTTTGCTATCCTTTTTCGCATATTCTAAAAAGCGATTGCATTCTTCAATCGTCCAAGTATTTACCTGTTTTCTTTTTCGTTTTGGCTTGTCCACTTTATGAATGATATTGTTTTTGATATATTCCCATTTGACAGCTGTATCAAAAGCTTGTTTCAAGATAGAATGAATATATTCAACATATTCTGCAGATAATCCTTCATTAAATAAGCGAATGATAGTATTTCGTAATCATCACAGGTTTTATTTGTTCGAGTTTCATGTGACCAAACTTTGGGATGATTCTTTTATAAACAGCAAATGTGGAAGGTTTTACGTTTTGCTTTGCTACATTTTCCAACCAATCAATCATAAATTCTTTTAAAGTGATTGGTTTGGGTTGGATATATTCGCCCTTTTCGATTTCCAGTAGAAGTTGAGCAGCTGCATTTTCTGCATCTTTTTTTGACTCAAAGCCGCGGCGTGTGATTTGTTTTCGTTTTCCTGTTTCCGGATCCCTTCCGATATCTATCGTAAAAGACCATGTATATTCTTTTTTGTTTTTCGCTTTTACTTTTCGAAAATAGGCCATCGCCATCCCCTTTTTGCACAATCATTCATACTGTTATCTTAAGGAGATTTCGGGAGAATTTTTGGTACAATTTATGATGTTTTACCTTTGGATGTGCTAATTTTGCTCCATTGCTCGATTGTTTGACTAATATACGATTTCTAATCTGTGTTAAGCGTTCTTCGCATAACTCTGGTGTTACTTTAAACATATTGGACATATGCTCAACTATGTATGGCTCGCGCCAGTCAATGAATCTTAACATGTGAAAGGGAATAGCAGCATATTTAGTAAAATGGTTTGCGTCCCGTTCTTGCAGCTCCCGAAAAGCTTCCGGCATCATACTCTGTATACCAACGTGCCTTAATATGTGACACAACTCATGAAAGAAGGCTTCTCGTTTTGCTTCTTTAGAAGTCGGGAGTCGACAACAATGCAGCGAAAGCGGCCCACAACTTGATGTGTTGAAGGGAACGGCTTTTCGCGGAGAAAAATGCCTAATTTTCTTGAAATTATTAATGGACTAATATCTTCTGGGCGAAAAATCTTTAGTCTTATGTAAAACCTAGTCGAGATCATGAAAGCGATCAATGTGACTGACCGAGGAAAAAAACGTGCGAACTATGCGGTGTTGCGTGAAACGAAGATGTCAGCGATTCTCACAGAAAATCTGTTTATCGACAATGCGAATGATGCGGCAAAATTGAAATCAGAGCAGTCCCTGCAACAAATCGCATATGGCCATGTTCAAGGTATCGTGAAGGCGTTTGGCTTGAAGAAAAAAGCAAACTCAACACCATCGCAACCACAACAAGACGGAAAATTGTATCGCGTGCAAGTCGGGGCATTTGCCGATCGCAACAACGCTGAAAAACTAGCTGAAGAACTCAAAAAGAAAGGATATCCAGCAATTATTGTGTAACCGCTCCGGCTGTTCGTGGTAGGGATTCAGCTTGTCTACAAAAGCTGACAAGATTGGCTCAGATCTGTTTTAGATCTGAGCTCTTTTAATGTATATAAATTAGAATTTAGATAGAAGTGGAATTTTCTTATCAGTTGATGAGTTTGTTCAATCCAACTTTTTCTTAGAACATATCTTAGAAGTAGGGATGGCAATTAGCTATCCCACAATACTCAATAGGAGGTGTTAGATATGAGTGATGGAATTAGTAGAGCTTTTACCTTAGTTGTTGTCCTATTCATCTTACTTATCATTGTAGGATGTTCTTGTACAGGTCTAGGCGGTTATTAATCCCCACAAGGCTGACATTAAACACTCCCCTTAAATTCTTTTTTTAATCGGAATAGGTGGTTTCGTTTATTGAAAAGGAAAAGGGCAGATTGTTAATGATCTGTCCTTTTTCAAAGTATCTATTGGGACAAACATTATGGGAAGTAAGCCTATCGTCTAAGTATATCGATTAAAACGTTAAAATCATTGTATTCTGCAGCTCCTAATAGAGTACCTTATTCACAAAAAAATGGATGAGACTTGTTCATGACCCTCCTATTCCAAAATCTCCTGTGTAAGAAAGGAGGGATAAAGTGGAACATTTAGTTCGCAGATATCAGGGAGAACCGGTTGAGGTTATAGATCGTTATGGAAGAGTTCATAGAGGAGTGATAGACGGAGATCCGCCACCAGGGGGAATGTTTCTTCGCACCGGCTTTGGGAGAAGATTTATCCCATTTTTCTTAATCGCTGCTCTTTTTCTTTTAAGATTTGGAAGACGGCGCGTTTTCTAAAAATTTTGGTTCATCATGTGGATCCATTTTTCTCGATTCGCAAACTGAATAAATGATCAATTGATGGTTTACTCAACACCATCTTTAAAGAGCCTATAGGTTCTTTTCAGCTTGTCAATTTTGTCGACAAGCTATAATCCTGCCTTCTGGCAGGGCTTTTTTTATTTTTGTGGAATGAAGTATTGAGGAGGTGATTCTGTGTTCGAAATCGTCGGTCGGTTACGTTGTCCTATTTGTTCGGAGCCGGTCCAAATGGACGAGAAAGTGTTCCTCGATATCATTAACACCGTTATCCACCAGAAATGCTATTACCAATCCTCAAAGGGACTCCCGATCAAGGATGAAGGTTCATTCCAAAAAATGTTCATGAACTATATTTTTTTCAATGAATTGTTTTAAAAAAAAAGGGACCTTTATACTCCTATGGAAGAATAAAATTTATTCCATCATCTATGGTAAAGCTTGCTTCATGGTTGGCTAACGGGGTAGGTTAATTCGATAAGAAATACAAAAATTTTCTGTTTTTTTTAAAATAAAATCAATAGATGACATGTCATTTAATTGTTGGGGGAGTGTTTATAAATGAAAGTGCATGTTTTGCACACAGGTAAGGTTTACATTGACCGAGCGTTGGCTTATAAGGAAAAAACTTTGCATCCTATCCCATTTACAGGGTGGCTAAGGGGTAAGACTAAAAAGATGTGGGTTCCTGTGTCTTCTTATTTAATCGAGCATCCAAAGGGACTCATTTTAGTGGATACTGGTTGGCATGAAGAGATTAGGTTTAATCAAAAAAAACATCTAGGAAGTTTAGCTTACTCTATGTTTAAGGGTGACCTTCCAGAAGGAGATTCAATAGCTGAAAAACTTGATTCTTTGGGAATAAAAAGTAAGGATTTAGATTTTGTTATACTTACACATTTGCATTCAGACCATGTTAGCGGTTTGAAACATGTACAAGATGCTAAAAAGATTCTTACAAACGAAATAGAATGGAAGGCTGCACATAAAAGAATTGGTTACATAAAATCAATGTGGAATGGTGTTTCTATTGATACCTTTAGTTTAACAGACATACCATATGGTCCTTATAAAAAAGGGTATGATTTATTTGGAGATGAATCTCTGTACCTTGTTCATACTCCTGGTCATAGTGATGGAATGGTTTCGATATTAGTGAAAATGCGAAATGGATGGTTGGTATTAGCCAGTGATGTTGGTTATTCAGAAAAATCATGGGAAGAAATGATATTACCTGGTGTAACAACAGATAAAAAAGCTGCTTACCTATCATTGAAATGGTTGAAGGACTTTTCAAAAAGAAAAGATTGTATCCGAGTGATTGCAAATCATGACCCAGCAATAATACCTGGAATTATTGAATGATTTTAAATAGGAGAAGCAAACCTTCCTATCAAAGACCGAGAGCTACTTTGAGAAAATGATTTTTAAATATCCTTTTTCAATGAGGACGACGATAAGGACTCCATGTAAAAAGCCCCTCTCGTTTGAGAAGGGCTTTTGTTCAATTCCTTAAAACTTGGTCCAGATCCTTATGACTTAGTGGATCTGATCGAAGCGTTTCAATTCCTCATAGGTAAGATAAAAACTGACAAAAAGGAACAACGATTTACCTTTGTCAAACAATTTCAATTCCTTATAGGTAAGATACAAACGTATTCGATGAAGTAAACACAGTACCAAAACCGAACCAGTTTCAATCCCTCATAGTTAAGATACAACTCAAAAAACGTTGATTGTATAAATGACTACACCCAGTATAAGCCATTTAGAAAATTGCGTCAATATGTGGGAATGTTTTTAATAGGGGGTTTTTTATTTTCTATAGAACCCTTTTCCTATCCATGCTATACTTTTGATGAAAATTTTTCCAAATCTTTGCGTACATACATATCATATAAAAGGGAGGAATCGCAATGTTTAAAAACCTAAAGGAGATATTTAAACAGCGTATTAACGTTGAATTCTTTCGGGAGGGCATGTACTAAATGATAAGGATATGCCAGTTCGCTTCATTAATATTGTCAAAGGGGAACAGCCCAATTATTAGACCGAATCTCATAATGATTTGGTCTTTTTTTATCAAAGATTATTGGATTTTAACATATGAAATCGCATAGCAGATCACACCCTAAATTATAAAATGTCAATAGTTATTGTTAACGTCCAAATTAATGTTGTATTCAATAGGTAATTGTAATTTTATGTTAAAATAAATATCGAGTTGTGAAGGATTGTTCTTAAACTAATGAACAGTATAGTTGTAATAAAGGAATGGTATTTGTGTGATGAATAATATTAAGGAGGTAGAATATGCGAAATAAACGTTTTGTTGCAGTACACCGTGGAGGATACCTCACTAAAGATAATCATCGCGGACTAATGAGATGGGCTAGAGAATGTTCGGAACATGTATTACCACTCATTGACGAAAAAATTGATAAGCGGTTAATTCATGCTTTAAATGTAGCAAAAGAATGGGAAAATGATAATGTATCAACAGGTGATGCTATGAAGGCTTCATTAGATGCTCATGCTGCGGCAAGAGAATCTTCTAATCCGATTTCCATAGCGGTAGCTCGATCCATTGGACAAGCCGTTGCTACTGCTCATATGGCAGACCATTCACTAGGTGCAGCATTGTATGCTTTGAAAGCTGTGAAGCATGCAGGTAAATCAATAAACGAAGAAAGAGAATGGCAAATCAAACAATTACAGCAATTACCTTTGGAAATCGTAGAGCTAGTGCTAACTACAATGAAAAAGAAAGAAAAAGGTTTTAAA
Source organism: Parageobacillus sp. KH3-4 (assembly GCF_022846435.1). Lineage (NCBI taxonomy): Bacteria > Bacillati > Bacillota > Bacilli > Caryophanales > Anoxybacillaceae > Parageobacillus > Parageobacillus sp. KH3-4. The sequence continues at coordinate 2,301,298 of NZ_AP025627.1, read as the reverse complement.
TTATAATGAAATTGATGAACAAAAAAGAAAAACATAGCTTTTATTCAAGTAAATGAAAAACAACGCTTGGAATAAAATTCAGGAGTTATTGTGTGCTAATTATACTGTTATTTAGAGTGCGAATCCCATTGTAATTCGTATGTTATTTGTTATTTAAACTGTTTTTTGACATTTTCCCCACAGTATCTGAACTACTTAGAGTAAGACTCCGGCCTTCTTGATCAGTCATAATTGTAATAATAATTAAAAAAATGAAATTTTATATGCACATTGGTTAATTTTTGGTTTAAAAAGGAGGGGGTAATCAATGCATAATTTAGAAGAGAAAATACTTGAACTTAAAAATGTTTTAATGAAAGTCTGGTCAATCGAATCAAGCTCTAAATGGACTCCTGAGAATCCAGCAAAAGGACAATGTGGAGTTACTGCGTTAGTGGTAAACGATATATTTGGTGGAGAAATACTGAAAACACCGACTCCTGAAGGTTGGCATTTTTACAATAAAATAAATGGTCGGCGTTATGATTTGACAGAATCCCAATTCTCGGAAGCTATTGAATATATGGATATTCCTTCTAATAGGGAAGAAGCTTTCTCTGATACGAATGAAAGACAATACAATTATTTAAAACAAAATGTATATAAGAACTTTTTTAAAGACAACTAACAATATCAATATTGACCCGAATGAATGGCATTAATGAAGTCTACTAGTTTTGAGTAGACTCCTTTTTGCAAAAAGAAGGCGGAGTAAGACTCCGACCTTATTGACCACGTGACCACCAAATTGACCACAAATATTATAAAAAATAATGAAGATGTATGGTTTTGTGCAATGTTTTTAGTTAGCTAAATTGCTTAAATTTAGCGCGAAATAAATGAATCTGTAAAAATGTGGAAGCCGTTAATCAAAGGTTTCATATAACAAGAGAGCTTTTCTGCTATCGTTTTGCCGGTATTTCTTATGGATCGTCTATTTATTTAATAGTTTTTCCAAATGTTTCACCGTAGGCGTTAAGTTGGCGAGGAAGTATGATTCTCTTAATCTGCGGGATGGATCGCTTTGTTGCAAGTAACCGGCTCCTCCATGATGTAACATTGAGCCATGGACCGCTTTTAAAGTGAGATAAGTAACGTTTAAACGGATTCTTAATAAATCTTCGCAATATTGCGTCAAATCAGGCGATTGAACAAGACGATATATTTCTTTGCGGATGGATATTAGTTCGTTTTCTAGTTCCTCCGGTTGAATGCTTAAATATCGATTGCATCCGTTTTGTTTGTTTTGTATTTTTTTCATTGACTGGATAGAAGCGGCTGTGACTCCCAATCCCAGCGGGATTTGATAAATAAGAAATATCGGACGTATTTTTCGCACAAAGTCATCCGCATGTTCAGAAATCATCCATTGATCTGGAATGAACACGTCATTGAATGTGCATGCATACGTTGCGCTTCCATTCATCCCCAAATAGTCTAGCTTCTCTTTTAACGCCAATCCTTGAGCATGGCATGGGACAAACGCCATGATCCGCTGTTTTTCATTAACGGATGCGATAATGCCGAACCAGTGATTTGGCCCTAAGTTTGAGACAGACGGCAGATGGCCATTAATGATATATCCTTTCTGGGTCCGTTCTGCTTTCAAATGGAGAGATTCAAGTCCATCGTAATATTTCATCGGATTTGACAATCCGGTTCCTCCAAGCGTTTTTCCATTTTCAAGCAGCGGCAAAACCTCATTTTTAAGGTAAGAGTTTTCGCATGTGCGCAAGTATGTGAGCGCTGCTAAATGGCACCAAAGGGTAAAAGCGGTTGTCATGCATATTTTTGCTGTTTCCTCGACTAATTGTATTTCGCGGGAAAGAACCTCTTTTTTCGAAAGCCCAGCTGACAAAAGGAAACCGTATTTCCCGATATTTTCTAAAAATTCACGGGGATAATAGGCTTTTGTATCAATTTTTCTTACTAAAGGTTTTAGTTGGTTGTAAAGTAAATCTTTTAAAACGTTTTTTGCTTCTGATTCCATAATGGCCACTTATCTCCACCTCCTATCCGAATTATGTATTTCTTTGTAAGTAAAGAAAATTAGGGCCCGGAAATTGTGTAAAAAGCAATTTTTTGGAGATCCAAGTTCACCGGGATGAGAAATAGGATTTTACATAATAATTACCGTGAGGAACACCGGTTCAATGACTCTAAACGTTTTGTTTTCTTCCATCAGCAAGAAAAGTGTTATCGATTATCTAGTATCATTTAATGATAGTCAAACCCCAGCGGGAATATGAAAATTCCGCTGAGGTTAGGGAATGTTATTTATTTGGCAAAATTTCTGTGACCGTATCAATCGGTGCTTTCACTGCTTCACGGGCTCTTTTGACGGCTTGTTCATCCGGAGCATGATAAAAGCAAAGGCATTTTGTCATATCTTCGCATACATACGTTCTAGAGAAAGTGACTTCCGGTACTTCTGCATAGTGCACGGAATTCTTTTTCTTTCTGTCTAAATATTCTTCCATGGTGAGATTTTCAGGAAGGTTCCATTCCACTACGTAGTTTACGGTATCCGCTTCTTTTTTGACTTCTTCGATATCTTTTCCAACTAAACGGACCGGTTTAATAAGAGTAACAGGAATGCCTAACTCTCTTAAGCGATCATTAATAATATTTCGTCCTTCGCTTTCAAAAATGAAAAATGCTCTTGAAAAATCTTTGGAAACTTGGACTTCAATAAGATTTGCGCTGTTTTTACTTAGGTCTTCCTGAATCTCGGAAACTTTCTTTTCAAACACCTCTTTGGCTTTTACTACCCCGTTTAAAATCGATTCCACTAAGTAAAGCGCCATTTTTATTGCCTCCTTTATCATTATAACCTCAAATTCTTATGAAATTAATATGATTTTATGGTAATTTTATTATAGTTAGTTCAAAAAATCAACCTTAAAAATAATTATGTTGCATTTATTGCTTTTGTTACACAAACTTGGCAAGTATGCCTCCATATCACATGGTTTTGGTCATGAACATGCACTATACCAAGAAGAGATAAGTTTAATTTGAAGGTTCGGCTTCTCGTAGAATAAGAAGTTTTTCGACTGTCGAAGGCAAGTCACTAACGGTTGAATATGATCCTTTGATAAAAAGCTAAAAATTTATACGAATAGTGGTGAATGAAATTTTTATTTTAGAAAAGGTAAGTTATAATTGAACCGAAACAAGAACAGGAGGTTTTTTTATGAAAGAGAGATATGACTTGCCTTGCAATATCGCCCAATCCTTGAACATCATCGGTGATCGCTGGACATTGTTGATTATTCATGAAATTTTATTGGGGCATACGACGTTTAATGAAATAAGAAAAGCATTAAAAGGGATATCTTCCAATCTTTTGTCGGATCGTTTAAAATATTTGGAAGAAACTGGATTGGTTACTTCTACTTTATATTCCGAACACCCGCCAAGATACAAATACATGTTGACAAAAAGCGGAAAAGATTTGGAAATGGTGTTCAACGCCCTCATCCTGTGGGGAAGGAAACATTTAAAAAAATGTTACAAAAAATTGGTGCACAAATCTTGTGGGCATGAGGTGGAAATTTCCTATTATTGTCCACAATGTAAAACAAACGTGGAGGACTTGGCCGTTGTCGAAGTCCATTCTGAAGCTATTCCCGAAAAACTGTGACAGTGGCTAATAAAAAAGACAGAAAGCATCCTACTTTCTGTCTTTTTTTTATAGATTATTTATTCGGCAGCATTCCCCATTGCTTTTCTACCCATCTTTCGAATAATTGGATTGCTTTGTCAAGAATAAGCCCCAAGATGCCGATAAAGATGATTCCGGCTAAAACAAGATCCAAACGTAATGAATTTCTCGCATCGACGATTAAATACCCTAATCCGGACTGGGCGCCGACCATTTCACCGGCAACGAGAAAAATCCAAGCTGTGCCGATTGCAATGTGAAGTCCATTGGCGATAAACGGAAAAGCAGCAGGAAAAATAATTTTTGTCATTAAATGCGGCTGCTTGATCTCAAAATTTTCCGCCACTTTTAAATATGTGCGGTCCACTTTTTTTACCGCGGAAACAGTGGAAAGCAATACAGGGAAAAACGCTGCGATAAATATAATCACAATTGCAGGAATGTCCCCGATGCCAAACCACAAAACAATAAAGGGTGACCAAGCAATCGGGGAGATAGGCCTTAAAACTTGAACAATTGGATCAATAATATTCCATAATTTTGCTAGGCGCCCTAAAATGAGCCCTAATATAACGGCAATAATCACTGCCGAGAGATAACCAATCAAAAACCGGATGAAGCTCACTTTTAGATGCACCAATAGAGTGCCGTTGGTAATCAGCAGCCAAATTCCTTTTCCTACTTTCAAAGGAGAAGGAAAGAGAGCCTCTTCATAATTTCCAATCATAATCACGGTTTGCCATATCGCAATTAATATCGAAAATCCTATTATGACATTGGTTAATTTCTTTGCCGTGTTCATACGATCACTTCGCTTCATCTATTAATGAATTATCGACAAATTCCTCGTAGGCCGGAGGATTCTTGGACAATCCCGTTTCGATCATGTACTGCCTTAGTTCTTCATACGCGCTTTTATCTATTCTTAAATCGTTAAATGAAATCCACTTTAACGATAGATTGAGCACATCTTTATTTACATTCATGTATTTGGAGGCGGCTTCATAGGTGTACTCGTCTTTTAATTCTGCTTTTTTCCCGGCTTTGACATATTCACTCACAAATTCTTGCGCGAGTTTCTTTTCGTTGCGGATAAAGTCATTTCTTAAAACGAGTGCGCAGCACACAGAATGTTTCCAAAGGTCTTTAGATTGAAATAACACCTTACCTTTATTCATTGCCACAGATAGAGCGCCAAAAGGTTCTGCCACTGCATAGCCGGATACTCTGCCTTCGGAAAGGGCTGCTGGCATTTCAGCAGGAGGCAGTTCGACGATATTCACATCTTTATATGTAAGACCTTCCTGCTTCAACATTTGATAGAGTAATAGGTTATGTGTAGAAAATTTGTGAGGAATCGCAAAGTTTTTCCCTTTTAAATCTTTTACGCTGTGAATATCATGGGAAGTCACAACGACATTTCCATCTCTGTGTCCTAACGCCACCGCTTTTAAATCAACGCCCTGTTCTTTTGCTTTCATCGCCAATTCCACAAGCACGCTTGCTCCATCGATCCGTCCTGTGTTCAGCGCATCCATTAGTTCAGGCCATGAACCGAATTTGATAAGTTCCAGATTAAAAGGTTGGGACTGGCCTTTTTCTAGTTCTTTTTCTATATATAGGGGTATGGCATGGGTAATCGGCAAGTATCCTATTTTAATGGTCCGCTTTCCGTTTACGTTGGACTGCGCATTATTGGAATTACAAGCGGTTAGGCTAAAAACTACTGTCATGATGAATACAGAAATCATAAATGTCCTTAATTTTTTCGTCATGGTATATACCTCCTTTTTTATTACGTTGTATAGCTACACTATCTAAAGATTCGGGCAATTTTGTGTGTATAAGGGTTTATGCACATCCTTGGTTAAGGTGGATTAAATATTATAATCCATCGTAGGGGTAGGACGATGAAAATGAAATTCTTCAAGAATAATCTTTCGGTAATATTGGAAGTCTCCGTGACTCCGGTCTCTAGGCCTTGGGGTGTCAATTTTTAGTTCTCTATGGATTCGGCCGGGATTTGCGCTCATGATTAATACCCGGTCTGATAAATATACCGCTTCGTCAATATCATGGGTCACAAGAATGATAGTGGTCTTTTCTTTGTCTTGAAGGCGCAAGAGTTCGTCTTGTAAATAATAACGGTTAAAAGTATCCAATGCGGCAAACGGTTCGTCCATCAGTATTACCTCTGGCTGAATCGCAAGCGCCCGGGCAATCGCGACTCGCTGCTGCATTCCGCCTGACAATTCATGGGGAAAGCGTTCAGCATAGTCATGTAAACCAACTAGTTTTAGATAATCGAAAGCCCGGTTTCGCCGTTGTTTGGAAGTTAAGTTCAGCCCTTCGAGACCCAACTCGACATTTTTAAGGACGGAACGCCAAGGCAGGAGGCCATAATGTTGGAATAACATTACACATCGTCGGCTAGGTTTTTCCACTATGTTTCCATCCAAAATGACATGACCTTGGTCCGGTTTTTCAAAACCGCCGATGATGTTTAAAAGTGTACTTTTTCCGCAGCCGCTCTGGCCGAGGATCGAAATGATTTCTCCTTTTTCTATACGAAAGGAGATTTGTTGGAGAACTGGTTCTGGTCTTCCTTTATTCGGGAAACTTTTACTTAAATTCTCCACTTGAATGATTACTGGATTTTTCAATCGCCTAACCTACCTTTCGTTGTTTTTAAGAAGCGAACGGATATTTTAGGCAGTAAATAAACATTTTTAAATTAATTAATTCCTATATGTTTAATATGATTAATATTTGTTAGTAATTTTATTATACTTTGTTCAAAAAATCAACTTAAACTTTGTTTTTTCTAGACGGGCTGAAGCCGATTCGGAAATCATGAAAGTGCAGGAAAATAGAAAAGCAACCGAACTACGAAGGGGAATCCGTACATCGAACGCGGTATGTGAGGTATCGTTGGCTCTTTCAGGATAATCTTAGAAACGAGATGGTACGAAGAAACAGAAAAAAGCACTCGTTGCGATGGCGTCCCGAATGTTTGCTATTATTAACTGTATGTTTTCGCGGAAAGAGCTGTTTCAAGAACCATAAATAGTAGTAGTATACAAAGATAAGGAAGCGAACATAAATCTTACATTTTTGTTCACTTCTTTACGTTCAAAGGGGAGGAAGCTATTATGAATAAAATTTTTTCAATGATGTTTCGAAGTTATAGAAAGGTTTTTCTATATATGGTAATATTTTTACAATGATATACGATGTTGGTTGTCCGTTTTTGATACAAAAATCAAGGAGGAAATAGTAATGCGGTTAACAGAGGAAGAAGTGCAATCCCTTTTACGCGGGATGGAAGGTTGGGAGTTGGTCGAGGAGCGGTGGATTGCGAAAAAGTATCGCTTCCAAGACTATTTGCAAGGAATCGAATTTGTGCGGCGAATCGCGGCAATTTCGGAAGAAGCAAACCATCATCCGTTCATTTCCGTTGATTACAAGTTAATCACGGTAAAAATTTCATCTTGGCGAGCGAAAGGACTCACGAAGCTCGATTTCGAACTAGCGAAAAAATATGATGAGGTTTACGAGAAAATGAAATGATCAACGCAGAGTAAGAGGGGAAAGCAATGCTTTTGAAATGGATTCGATGCGAAGTGGATAAAGAGAAAAGAGCCACGTTTTCCGCCGCGCAAGAAAAATGGCGCGATTTGAAAGGATGTTCCGGTTTTCTCGGACAGATAGGCGGCTGGAATGTTGCCAAGCCGCAAGAAGCATGTATATTGGCGTTTTGGGAAAATCTTGATTTTTATCAATCTTTTATGAGTGAGAAACATGACGAAATTTTTGAGCGAAGCAGGCAAAAAAGGGACGTATCACAGCATCTCAGTGGATATTGTTAAAGTAAAACAAGATATTGAATTTCGGCATATTAGTATGACCGAAGTGTTGCAAAAAAGCAAAATGATGTATGTTGTCCATTCGAACAGAATAAAAGAAAAACAAATCCTTTCAAACGTGATAAAACAAGACAAACATATATTGGCAACGTTCCTTTCAGAAAATCAATTTGCTGTTTTATGTGCATCGATGGAACTTCCACCAAGCGAATGGAAGAACACGCCTTATACACAAGTTAAGCTGGAAAGCGCGTGGACGGTTGTTTGAAAAACAAAGGAGCATGATCTACATCGCCTCTAGTTTTGTCAACAAAGAAGCGGTTCGTGCTTTGGCAAGCCATCATAAATGAAAGTTTTACACAAATATATGACTGAAAAAACGAGCGTGTGACAACGCTAGAAGATTCAGCACGCATGGAGAAGAGCTGTAAAAAAACTCATCCCTCTGTAATAGTTTGTTAGTTATTTCTGCCTTTAGAGATAATGATAAAGAAAAATTGGAAAAGGTGAATAACAGTAACGAGTTCCGCTTTGAGGTTGCAAAACAAGCATTTGACACACAACATCGCGGGCGAATTTGCAATCGGTTCGGCATCCATTTGTCTGGTCCTTACAAGGTTTTTCCAATAAAGTTATTTACTTTGGCAGGAGAAAGTGTGAACTATCTCGAAGATAAGAGTTGAAGGGAGTGTCAATTACCTGCCAATTCAAGTGTCATTTCTAAGGCCAGTCGCGATACTCCATCCATCACAGGATTCCTGTAGTGCTTATATGTAAATAAGGAATGAGGAAAGATGAATTTGGTAGGACACAAAATCTATTTGCGATTTTTAAAGGATACAGATGTGGGACCATTGGCAGAGATGCACCGTCGAAACCGGGAATTTTGGCAACGGTATACACCAGATAGGCCCGAGGAGTTCTATACGGAGGAATATCAGTTAAATCGAATCCAAACCAGCTTGGCGAAGATGGAAAGGGACGAGCAATACACGTTCGGCATTTTCCTCATCAGTACGGATGAACTGATTGGCATCATTGAATTGACGGAAGTGGTCCGTGGTCCTTTACAGACATGTTGGTTAGGCTATTATGTAGATCAGTCGCACAACGGACGCGGCTATACTACTGAAGCTGTGCGCCTGGTCGTTAGCTATGCCTTTGAGGTTCTCAAGTTACACAGAATTGAAGCAGGAGTCATGCCACATAACATCGGGTCGATTCGAGTTTTGGAGAAGGCTGGGTTCCATAAGGAGGGGCTTTCCAAGAAGAGCGTGAAGATTAACGGAAGATGGGAAGATCATTTGCACTTCGCTATCGTGAATCCAAATGATTCAGAATGACCGGGACACCCCTATTTTCTCAAAATGGCTGGCCACAAAATCGAATCAGCCATTTTTTATTGAAAACTAGACTTCGTTCAAAAATCTTTGTCATTGAGCTGTTCGCAACATTTGGTTAAGATATCCGAATGCCGCTGTATTGATTAGAATTGTCTTCTTTTCCCGCTTGTCCTGCTGGCTTGGAGGAAGCAAAAAATAAACTATTTATAAGAAAATACAGAAAATTTATTGGTTTTCATCGGCAAATATCCTAATTATAAAGTTTGAAAAGCAGAGGAGAGATGAGTTGATGAGTTTCGTTCAGCAAAGAAGGGGTTTTTAACCGAGAAGACTCTCACTTCTATAAGTGGGAGATGGAGCAGCTTAAGTCTCGATTTAACTTTTTTGCTTGTCGGATTGGTTCAATCCTTTACGGATTCATTCATATACTGCGCTCGCAAAATTAGAAAGATAATTCTCTTTTTGATATTTTTTTTAATTTCCTTCACTAACTCAGCAGGAAATTTGATTAGTTTTGGAATACGTTCCATGTTTCAGCACCTCTCTAATATAAAAAGGAGGTGAAAAAGGCTTATCAATTTCGTATCTATCCAACGAAAGAACAAGAAATTCTCATTCATAAAACATTTGGATGTTGCCGTTTTGTATTTCATTATTTTCTCTCTAAATGGACGGATACTTACAGAAAAACAGGGAAAGGGTTAACGTACAACTCTTGTTCTTCTCAATTGCCTCAACTAAAAAAAGAGTTTCCATGGCTCAAAGAAGTGGATAGCATTGCGATTCAAGCCTCATTGAAACATTTGGCAGATGCATTTACCCGTTTCTTTAAAGGAAAAAATAACTATCCTCGTTTTAAAACAAAAAAGAATAAAGTCCAATCGTATACCACAAAGTATACGAACGGAAATATTGCTGTTGCCGGCAATAAAATGAAATTACCAAAACTGGGATTTGTTCGTTTTGCCAAAAGCCGTGAAGTGGAAGGGCGTATTTTAAGTGCAACGATCAGACGGAATCCAAGTGGTAAATATTTTGTTTCTATTTTGACGGAAATGGATGTGCAGCCATTGGAAAAAACGAATTCTTTTGTCGGGATTGACATGGGATTGAAACACTTTGCCGTTCTTTCCAATGGAGAAGTATGGGAAAACCCTAAATGGCTGAAAACACTAGAGAAAAAACTGATTCGTGAATAGCGAAAATTATCCATACGTAAGGGCAGCGGCTCTAATTGGAATAAGCAGCGGATAAAAGTTGTCCGCATCCATGAAAAAATCGTCAATGCCCGCAGAGATTACTTGCATCAACTCTCCACCTATATTGTCAAAAACCACGACATTATTGGGGTAGAGGATTTGCAAGTGAAGAATATGTTAAAAAATCGTAAATTAGCCAAAGCTATCAGTGAAGTAAACTGGTCAGAGTTCATTTCGGTGCTGGAATACAAATGCAAATGGTATGGCAAACAATTGGTGAAAGCAGCGAAAAACTTTCTTTCCAGCCAGCTTTGTTCCTCGTGTGGTTATCAAAACAAAGAAGTGAAAGATTTACGCTTGCCTGAATGGACATGCCTGCAATGTGGAATGCATCATGATCGGGACAGAAACGCAAGTATGAATTTGCGCAAGGAGGCATTGCGCTTAACCGCCGGGACGGCGGGGATCGCCTACTAAATAACTGCCCATCAGGGCAGTGTTCGTAGGAATCTCCCATCTCTTAGCAAAGCGTAGGTGGGAGTAGTTCAATTAAAAGAGTATGTCGGGCGGGGAGAATCCGCTTACGTTTGCTGCCCGGCTTACCGAGCGTTTAGGCGGGGCGAAAATCTATCTAAAGCGCGAAGATTTAAACCATACAGGTTCACATAAAATCAATAACGTCATCGGACAAATTTTGCTTGCGAAACGAATGGGAGCAAAACGTATCATCGCTGAAACGGGAGCAGGGCAGCATGGTGTCGCCACCGCGACGGCTTGCGCGATGTTTGGCATTATATGGGCGAGGAAGATACAAGACGCCAGGCATTAAACGTGTTTCGCATGGAGCTTTTAGGCGCAAAAGTGGTTCCGGTATCAAAAGGACAAGGAAGATTAAAGGATGCAGTCGATGAAGCGTTGAATGACTTTATGCAAAACTACAAGGACACGTTTTATTTGCTTGGTTCAGCGGTTGGACTACATCCGTATCCAAGCATCGTTAAACATTTTCAGGCTGTCATAAGCGAAGAAAGTAAACGGCAAATTTTAGAAAAAGAAGGACGTTTGCCTGATGTCGTTATCGCTTGCGTTGGCGGCGGAAGCAACGCGATTAGCGCGTTTGCTCATTATATTGATGAACCGAGCGTACGTCTGATCGGCGTCGAGCCGGAAAAAGCAGCAACGCTTACCAAAGGTGTCCCATCCGTGCTTCATGGGTTTAAATGCTTAGTATTGCTAGATGAAGAAGGAAATTCTCAGCCGACTTATTCGATTGCCGCTGGTCTTGACTATCCGGGAATCGGTCCTGAGCATAGCCATCTGAAAGTGTCTGGACGTGCCGAATATTATGCGGTGACAAATGAGGAAGTTCTTGAAGCATTCCAACTCTTATCAAAAACGGAAGGTATTATTCCAGCGCTTGAGAGTGCCCATGCGGTTGCTTATGCAGTGAAATTGGCTCCAACATTAAATAAAGATCAAATTATGATTGTCAATATTTCCGGGCGTGGCGATAAAGATGTCGAGCAAGTGTTTCGTATGTTAAAGTAAGAAGATGCAAACGCCGTCAAAAGTGCGGCGTTTCAGACTGTTGAAAAACGGTTTTGTCAAACGACAAAATCGTTTTTTTATGATATATGTTGAGAAAATAACTTATAAGGAGAAGCCACTTCCGTACTACTACCAATCTAACCTAGAGATTCAACAAAATCGTCAAGCTTATGAATCTGTGACTGCTGCTAACGTACATGGTCATTGTTTTTGAAAAATGACGAGCGTTTGAAGAAAACGAGGTGAGAGGAATGAAATTTTTGCTGTTTTTTGTTTTAGGCATATTCGCTGCTCTTTTTTTCTTCGGTTTTCTGTCAAATACAACGAAAACGCATAAGCGAAATAAAAGAAGCGGTAGCGAAGTGCTTCCGCCGTTTTACCATGGTACTTTGTCCAGCAATGATTACAACGATTACTGCGATTTTGGCGGGGATGGTGGCGGAGACGGTGGAGGGGGAGGAGACTGAATGTTCAATCATCCACTCCGATGGTAAGAAAATGGTATTGGTGCCCCTATAACACTTCGCAAGCTTGTTCAAAATGCGGTCAGATGGTGAAAAAGACTCTCAATGATAGAACCCATCAAAATGTTCTTGCGGCTGTACTGCTGATTGAGACGTAAACACCGCGAGAAACGTTTTAAAATCTATCCGGCATGGAACGTTCCTTGGTGGATAAATGGAGGTTTACTGCGTCGGATAAAGCGAAAAGCTAGCCGCTTCTAGTGTCGGTGTCGTTCACAAAAACAACAGCATCCGATCATGGGGAAATCCACTTTGTGTAATGGATATAGAAGCATAATCTGTTTAGTCACAGAATGCGGCGTGTCAGGACATTGAGGTCTGAAAGCAAATGGTTTATGTCGTGGTCTTTATAGGGATTGCCTTCCACCATGCATCCCTCTTTTTGAAATGTATTGACTTGTGAGTCAATATTTTTTTATAATCGGATTGACTGGTAAGTCAATTAATGCAAAGCCGCCCAAGGAGGGAAAGGTATGAAAGTTGTAGATATCAAGAATTTGACCAAGACTTATAAAAAGAACCGGGGAATTATTGACCTTACATTTTCCATTGAAGAAGGAGAAATTTTCGGGTTTATCGGTCCGAATGGAGCAGGCAAGAGCACAACTATTCGAACGCTGTTAAATTTTATTTATCCGACTAGTGGGAGTGCGACGATTTTCGGAAAAGATATCATCAAGCACTCAAAAGAAATAAGACAAAATGTAGGCTATCTGCCGTCTGAAGTCCACTATTATGATGATATGAAGGTGATCGATTTATTAAAATACTCCGCTGGCTTTTACAAAAAATTTAATTTGAAGAGAATGAAAGAATTGGCGGAAAGACTTGACTTGGATCTCCATAAAAAAATCGAAGATCTTTCATTTGGCAATCGAAAAAAGGTGGGAATTGTCCAGGCGTTGTTGCATGAGCCAAAACTTCTTATTTTGGACGAACCGACAGGCGGACTCGACCCGCTGATGCAAAACACCTTTTTTGAACTTCTTGCAGAGGAAAGAAAGAAGGGAACAACGATCTTTTTCTCCTCCCATATTCTTTCGGAAGTGCAAAAGATGTGTGATCGGGTTGCCATCATTAAGGAAGGGAAGCTTGTTAAAGTAGAAACGATTGAAAATTTGACGAAGAAAAATTTGAAATATATCACGATTGCGTTTGAACAACAAGCGGAGCAAATTAATCTTGAACTGGAAGGAATCGTGAAGAAAGAAGCAAACGGAAATGAAATGACGTTGCTTTACAGCGGGGATATAAAGGCGCTTTTAAATAGATTGAATGCCCTGCCGATGAAGGATTTATTAATTGAAGAGCCGACTCTTGAGGAAGTATTTATGCATTATTATGAGAAGGGCGGGGTTGACAATGATTTTTAAGAGAGAGTTGAAACGGAATTTAAAATCATTGATTATTTGGAGCATCGTACTCAGCGGGCTTATTTTATTGACGTTAAGCATTTATCCTCAGTTTGCCGAGCAGCAAAAAGAAATGACAAAACTGCTTGAGAGCTATCCGGAATCGATTAAAAAAGCGTTTGGAATGAATGAGCTAAATATGGGAGATTTGCTTGGTTTTTACGGGGTAGAAATTTATATGATGACCACCCTTTTGGGAAGCATATACTCGGCAATTCTTGCCTCCAATATTCTTGCCAAGGAAGAAAATGAAAAAACGATTGAATTTTTGTTGTCAAAGCCTGTGTCAAGAAGCCGAATCGTAACAGAAAAACTTCTGGCTGTTTTGGTAAATATTTTGATCTTTAACGGGGTTTCGACGATAGCAAGTATTATAGGATTTCAATTTGCAAAAGATCCGGATGTCCCGACAGACACGTTTAGTTTGCTAATCGTCGCAACGATTTTGCTTCATTTGACTTTCGGTGCTATTGCGTTTATGTTGTCATCGCTCATGAAAAAAACACGGAATATCCTTTCCATCTCACTGGGGGTTGTCCTAGCGGCCTACTTTATGAATGTGATGGCAGGGATATCGGAAGACTTAGAGTTCCTAAAATATTTCAGCCCGTTTAAATATGTGGACGCCGCCACCATTATTAATGATAACGAGATTAAGCTTCTGTATATCTTTATTATGGCTGCGGTCATTTTGATTAGTATATTCGCTGCATATATGGTATATAGAAAGAAAGATATTGCAGTCTAATGAAATTAGAGGTGTTAAAATTGTATCCAGCTTTTGAAAAGCAGCCGCAAGAAAAGAAGGATCTGATCATCAAAGTGGCCATCGAGGAATTTGTGAAGAATGGTTATGAAAAGGCCTCTACAGATGTTATTACGAGGCGGGCGGGGATTTCCAAAGGAATTCTTTTCCATTATTTTAAGAGCAAGAAAAACCTATACCTTTATTTAGTGAATTATGTGAAGGACTTTTTGACGGAAATAGCAATGGAAGAGTTGAAAAAAATTCAATCTGACGATTTCTTTGAAAGGATCAAAGAAATCGTCCTGTTGAAACAAAAAATAACGGTTCAGTATCTCCAAGAGACTCAGTTTATTACAGACGCCTTCCTCAATCCTCCTGTGGCAGTAAAGGAGGAAATGGAAGAAATCATTAAGAAATACTACGAAACTTACCAAGGAGATTTTTTGCTAGAGCATGTTTATATTAAAGACCTTATCCAAACGGAAAAACTTAGAGAAGATATTTCCGTGGATACCGTGATCCGCATGACCATGTGTATCGTTGATCAGCTGTCTAATAAATATTTGGCTCTATATAAAAATAAGCAAATTGATATCATGAATAGTACGGAGTTCATGTTAAGGGAATTGAATGAATATCTTAAAATTGTGAAATATGGGATCTATAAATCGGAATAGATTTTTGCTTTCTTTTCCCGCGGCGGTCGGCTGCGGGATTTTTTGTGTATGAAATAGCCATGAGAAATTTTTTAACATTTTCTCGAGAAGTCTCCCTTCCTTGAAACGAATAAAAGGAGAAAGATGAATCGGGAATTTTTTTGGTTTCTAAAAAGAACACAGGTAAGGAAAGAAGGGATTCTTATGCTTCGTGGCCAAAATATGTATTTATATTGGAATTGGAATACCACAAGCCGAATATTGAACGGATGGATGGGGTTAGGAAGTCCTTCACAAAAAAAGAATGGCTTGGACAATGCACCAAATGGCCGTCAAAAAGCAGAAGAAAAGTTTCTACAAACAGCCGTTGTAATTATTGAATCTTTCAGAAACCTAAACCGGTGTGTACAATTTTTATACTGAGAAAGGATGTTCCTAGCTCACAGTTTTTCTTTCATATAGTATAGTTTATAAAGCGTAATGATTACTATTATCAAACATTAAATATCAAATAACCAATAAAACGTAATGATAACTATTATCAAGGGGTGAGAAAGAAATGAAACCTTTTTTTCTTATCGTTGGAGCGGGTCCTGCTGGGATTGGAATGGGGATATTATTAAAGCAATTAGGGGTTGAGAATTTCGGGATTTTAGAGCGCGACCGTATTGGTTCATCGTTTAGGCAATGGACGAAGGAGATGCGCTTTATTTGGGGAACACACGCAAGAAATACTATCAGCTTGCCGGCGGCCCCGTTCTACGCAAAACCCTCGACTATTGGAGTAGCCGAGGGTTAAGAGGCCTATTTGAGAAGTGATACTTAATGGAACCGCCATATATCGAACAGTACGCACAGTGGT
The DNA here is from genome assembly GCF_022846435.1 of Parageobacillus sp. KH3-4. Classification (NCBI taxonomy): domain Bacteria; kingdom Bacillati; phylum Bacillota; class Bacilli; order Caryophanales; family Anoxybacillaceae; genus Parageobacillus; species Parageobacillus sp. KH3-4. The sequence goes on along the minus strand of NZ_AP025627.1, from coordinate 2,285,434 downwards.
GTAAGGGGGCGGGGATTAGCCCCCCTTCTACTCGATTGATCATATTCATATTCCGATATCGGAGACTCCACTCATTGAATACATTCGTTAGCATTTCCGCTTGTGAGAAGAATCTCAGCCAAAAGGGTGTCTATCACCACACAAACAAATTACGATTGCTCCGCTAAAAAATAAATCTTCTTCATTTTTTCTTTAAACTGTTCAACATGAACAAATCTTGCTTCTCGTAAAACTTCTTTTCCATCGACATATAAAATCAAAACAGGTGCGGTAAATACGGAAAGGTGCCCTGCTATGTTCGGGACATTATCGGCGTTGACAAAGGCCATTTGAATCTTTGGGAATTCCGCCAAGACTTTTTTCACTTTTGGCAGCAGCGCATGACAAACACTGCAATTTGTTTGCGAGATGTATAAAAATGCTAAATGGTGATGGTTTACGAAATGATTGATTTCTTCTATGGAAAATAATTCATTCTTTGCATTCAAGTTTATTTCGTCTCCTTCCATACTGATTTTCAACAAAACTCTTTTTTCCATTATACTACAGGAAGCTGCAAGAATTATTGTGCCTGATACTGCAGCTACCCATGGTCTTGCTGAAAAACAGATGGAGGAACACGGCTGTTTGGCTTTTATCATTCAATGAACATGTTTATTCCGTTAGTGTCTTTTCGAACTGTAGAACCAGATTTGGTTGGATGGAAGTATACAGAGGCTCGCTTCTCTATACCTTTTGGAGCAACTACTGATACGTGGTTCACCCGAGTTTTATTCATCCGCTCGTTTTCCCGCTGTACCGATGAGAATGGGGAATTCGTCCGTTAGTTGTTGTAACACCGGAAAATTCGTGATAATGTCCACCGCCCGGAAGCGGAATAGCTGGTCCGGTGACGCCCCTTATCTCATGCCTGTGCCCATCATTGAAGGAGGTAAAGGTAAAGTAACGGTGTGTATGTGGAACACCGCTTGGCGCAGGTTCTGTCACGCCAACATATTTATGGCTATGGCCCACGTCATAAGAAGTAACCCCAGAAAATTTGTGAACATGGACAGGCCTTCCATCCCAAGTAGTAATATACAGGTTATGCGAGTGATATGAGCTTGAATCATCAGAATGAACCAAATATCCGCTGACAGGTACCTCCATTGTTTTTCTCCTTTCATTTTTTCATTTTCCATATATCATATGATGAGGAGTGCATCGATGTATAGGTAATTTGGATCGGATTTCTTTTGTTTGCCGCAAAGCAAAAGAAGAATTTAGAGCCGTAGAAACAGCTGAATAGCTAATTGCCACAATTTTTTGATGACCAGTTGGCGATGTTTAATGCTAAAATAATAGAAAAAGCAGCCGGATGGACTGACTATGCGTTTCGAACGCCAGCGAAATTTTTGTTTATTTTGCTGTGGAAACCACCAAACCGTTCATATGCTGCGGAGGTGTTGTGACGTGAACAGTCGGCGTGAGGATGTCAAAGAAATGTGGAAGCGCTTTATTTTTAAAAATGAACTAGACGAAAGGCTTTCCCCCATTGTCAAAGACTCATGGATTCGCTCAAAAAAATGGAAGGTAGATCCTTTCCGGCCATATGGCTGTATAAAAACAATAGAAATGGAACAATATCAATACCTTATTGATTTATCGATACCGTTAATGGAAGGGCTTTATTCCATCGTAAAGGGATCTGGATTTTTAGTTATTCTTTGCAATGAAAAAGGACAGCTGTTAAAATCAATCGGCGATCTGGATACACTGGAAATGGCCGCGCAAATCGGCTTTGTCGAGGGGGCGGATTGGAGCGAACAAACCATGGGCACCAACGCGATTGGCACGTCCATTGCGATTGATCAGCCTGTACAAATATTTGCTGAGGAACATTATTCGCAAATATGCCAATCATGGACTTGTTCCGCAGCCCCGATTCATGATTCCAAAGGCAGCATCATCGGAGTGTTAAATGTATCCGGACCATATGAAAAAGTGCATCCTCATACGTTGGGCATGGTGGTGTCCGCGGTCAAAGCCATCGAATATCAATTGAAATTGAATGAAAACACGGAAAAAAATATTATGATGCAAAGGTTTCTTGAAGCGACAACCAATAATATGAAAGAAGGCATCCTCATTATTGACACAGAAGGAAACATTATAAAGGCGAACGATCAGCTGAAGAGGCTTCTTTGTCTTGATCAGCCGCATCTCGAAGGAAAAAGGATCAACGAAATTTTTGCAAATCAATCGATTGCTTCCAATAGGCCTGTCTATCTGCAAAACAAGGAACTCCATTTAAAAGTGAAACCATCAAGAAACATCCATCATGTCATGGTCGATAAAATCCCCATCTATAAAGACAACCATTGGATCGGTTCGATGATTATGCTGAGAGAAATTGAAAAAGTGCGCCAATTCGTCAATCACTTATCAGGGAACCAAGCAAAAATAACGTTTAATGATATTATCGGGCAGCATCCTCATTTTATTCAAAAACTGAATGAAGCCAAACTGGCAGCAGCGACCGACTCCAATGTTTTGATCATGGGGGAAAGCGGAACGGGAAAAGAAATGCTTGCGCAAGCGATTCATAATGCAAGCAAGAGAAGAAACAAACCGTTTATTGCCATCAATTGCGGCGGAATCCCTCGCGATCTTCTCGGCAGCGAACTGTTTGGCTATGTCGAAGGCGCCTTTACCGGAGCCAAAAAAGGCGGAAGCGCGGGGAAATTCGAACTTGCTGATGGCGGCACTCTCTTTTTAGATGAAATTGGCGAAATGTCTTTGGAAATGCAGGTCCTTCTTTTGCGTGTCATTCAGGAAAAAGAAGTGATGCGGATCGGCGGCCATAAAGTGATACCGGTAGATGTCCGCATTATTGCGGCGACGAACAAAAACCTCCGCGAGGAAGTGCAAAAAGGAAGCTTCAGGGAAGATCTGTTCTTTCGCCTCCATGTTATGCCGATCACTTTGCCGCCTTTGCGGGAAAGAAAGGAAGATATACCGCTTCTTGTCCATCACTTTATCAGCAAACTTTGCAAAAAGCTAAATAAGCCGTTTCCAGAAATCCGACCAGACTTTCTCCAAGCTCTCATGCAGTACGACTGGCCCGGGAATATTCGGGAATTGCAAAATATACTAGAAAGAACGTTAAACCGAAATACGAACTCCATTTTATCCGCAAACGATTTGCCGGAAGAAATGTTTCAAATGTTTCCAAGTTTGAAAAAAGAGGAGATGTCGGTGCATAGAGACGATATTAAAAAACAGTCCATTATTCAGGCATTACGTTTATGCAACGGGAATATTTCCAAAGCGGCCAAGCATTTAGGAATTTCCAGAAGCACTTTTTATCGGCAAATGAGAAAATTTAACATCGCTTATTAAGCTGTATTAATATTGTTTCATTTTGTATCAAATTGTATCAATATGTAGCAACAAAGTGTTCCAAAATGGGACATTTTGTTGCTTTTTATTATAAAGTTGATGATCTCACAAAGAAAATCTTTCAATTTTTTAAATAGAATGATGAATGATTTACGGTAAATTTCTTCATGCATCCTTCTATATTGGCACGTTTTTTGCATTTTTATATAAATGAAAACGCTTTATTTTTAAAAATAAAGGAGGAGAGCAAGTTGGCGATTTCTATCGATCATCTTATTTGGATGTACGAAACCATGTACAAAATTCGCTATTACGAAGACAAAATGGCAGAAGCTTATGCCGAAGGAAAAAATCCTGTCTTTAATATCGGTGCGGGGCCTGTACCGGGTGAAATGCATCTGGCAACAGGGCAGGAACCGGCTGCCGTCGGCATATGTGTTCATCTAAAGAAAGAAGATACGGTCACGTCTCCGCACCGTCCGCACCATCATGCGATCGCAAAAGGCGTTGACTTAAACAGAATGACCGCCGAAATCTTTGGAAAAGTGACTGGACTTGGAAAAGGCAAAGGCGGGCATATGCACTTATTTGATCCAGATGTCAAATTCTCTTGCGGCGGAATTGTCGGAGCTGGCATTCCCCATGCGCTTGGCGCAGCACTCGCGGCAAAGAAAAAAGGAACGGATTGGGTAGCTGTCGCTTTTATTGGGGAAGGGGCGGCCAACCAAGGTGCTTTCCATGAATCTTTAAATATGGCAGCACTTTGGAATTTGCCTCTGATTGTCGTGATTGAGAACAATCAATACGGAATTTCTGTCCCTAAATCCGCATCCACGTCCGTTCCATCCAATGATATAAGAGCGGTTGCTTATGGAATGAAAGGATATTATGTGAAAGATAATGACCCGATCGAAATGTACCATGTTTCAAAAGAAGCGGTGGAACGGGCGAGAAAGGGAGAAGGGCCATCCATTATTGAAATCGAAACTTACCGTTATTTAGGGCATTTCCAAGGAGATCCGGAAGTGTACCGCGATAAAAACGAAGTGACTTTGTTAAGAGAAAAAGACCCAATTGTCCGCATGCGCCAGATTTTAATGAAAGAACATGGAATAGAAGAACAGCGACTGATTGAATTGGAAAATAAGGCAAAGCAGGAAGTCGAAGCCGCCTATCAGTTCGCGCGCGAAAGCGATTATCCTAAACCGGAAGATGCTTTAAAAGATCTTTTTGTTTAAAACACGATAGAAAGGGGTCATCCAAATGCAAAAAACAAAGCAACGCTTATTAACGGGAAATAAAGCGATCGCCGAAGCGATTCGATTAGAAATGGAAAGAGATCCGAACGTGTTTGTCATGGGGGAGGATGTTGGTGTATACGGAGGCATATTCGGGGCGACGGAAGGATTATTTCAACAATTCGGTCCTGAAAGGGTGATCGATACACCGATTTCCGAAACGGCTTTTATTGGAGCTGCTATTGGAGCCGCTGCAGAAGGAATGCGGCCGATTGTCGAATTAATGTTCGTTGATTTCTTCGGCGTCTGTATGGACCAAATTTATAACCATATGGCAAAAATTCCATATATGTCGGGCGGACGAGTTAAGCTGCCGATCGTGTTAATGACTGCCGTTGGTGGGGGATACAGCGATGCCGCCCAGCATTCGCAAACATTATACGCCACTTTTGCCCATCTCCCGGGAATGAAAGTGGTAGCGCCATCCACTCCGTATGATTTAAAAGGAATGATGATTTCCGCCATCCGGGATGACAATCCAGTCGTCTTTATGTTTCATAAGACATTACAAGGATTAGGATGGATGGACCAACTGGATGCATCCGTCGGACATGTTCCGGAAGAAGCATATACCGTGCCAATCGGCAAGGCGAAAGTGGTGAGAGAAGGAACGGATATTACAATTGTGGGCATCCAAATGACGACCCATCACGCTTTAGAAGCTGCGAAAAAGCTGGAACAGCACGGGATTCAAGCGGAAGTCATCGATTTGCGTTCACTCGTTCCTTTAGACCGCGAAACGATCCTTCAATCGATTAAAAAGACGCACCGTTTGCTGGTAGTCGATGAAGATTACTTATCATACGGCATGACGGCAGAAATCGCCGCGATTGCAGCTGAAGAAGGTTTATATGATTTGGATGCGCCGGTCAGAAGATTGGCTGTTCCGGATGTGCCAATTCCATACAGCCGTCCGCTTGAACAATTTGTCTTGCCAAATGCCGACAAAATTTTTCACGAAGCAATGAAACTAGTCAACGAATAAAATCCATTTCCAACACAGGAGGTAGCCATGTTAATCGAAGTGAAATTACCCCGACTATCCGATACGCATGATGAAAGTTTGATCACCTTCTGGCACGTCTCAGAAGATGATGCAGTGGAAAAAGGCGATACGCTCGTGGAAGTGCAGACAGAAAAAGCAGTTTCGGAAATTGAAGCCCCGGAGTCGGGCGTTGTCAAAGAAATCAGAAAAAAAAGAGGCGAAACTGCCGCGGTCGGGGAGGTATTAGCTGTTATTGAAACAGCCGCTGAAACGGCAGATTCCCCAGAGGAACAGGAAAAAACAGAACAGGAGATTCCTGAGGAAACAGCAGTTCAGGCTCAGGAGATTCCGGGTGAGAAAAAGGCGACGCCGCGTGTAAAAAAATTAGCCAAAGAACTTGGTGTGGATTGGCGCCTTGTCACTCCGACTGGGCCTAATGGCAAAGTCACGGAAGAAGACGTCCGAAACGCGGCAAAACAAAGCGAAAACGAAAAACAGCCAAACCGGTTTGTCAAAGCAGCGCCATCCGTGCGCAAATTCGCAAGAGAACACAATGTGGGCCTTGATGAAGTGACCCCGACCGGGCCGAACGGAAGAATATTAAAAAGCGATGTCGAAGCTGTCATCGCCAAACGAAAATCAGCACAAACAGAAGCAAAAAAAGAAGCGGCAGCTGCCAAGGAAACAACACGAGATATCCCGCAAAGCCAACGAAGAATTCCGCTTACCGGCATTCGAAAAGCGATTGCGAACGCCATGGTTCATTCGAAATCGGTAATTCCGCATGTAACTCATTTTGATGAGGCAAATGTAACAAAGCTTGTGTCCCACCGCCAAAGAGTGAAACTGTTTGCGGATGAAAAGGGAATTAAGCTCACCTATTTAGCATATGTAGTCAAAGCGTTAACAGCTGTATTGAAAAAATACCCGATGTTAAATGCCTCGTTGGATGACGAACGAGAGGAAATTATCTTAAAGGATGAATATCATGTCGGTTTTGCCGCCGACACTGACCGCGGTCTGGTTGTTCCGGTGATTAAACATGCGGATCAAAAATCGTTATTTCAAATCGCCAAAGAAATTCAAGAACTTGCGAAAAAAGCAAGAGACGGTTCCATCAAAGCGGATGAAATGACGGGATCCACATGTACGATATCGAACATCGGATCAGCGGATGGTTCCTGGTTTACGCCGATTATTAATCATCCAGAATCATGTATTTTAGGCATCGGCAGAGTGGAGAAAAAACCTGTTGTCATCAATGATTCCATTGAAATCGCCGCGATGATGGCTTTATCGCTCAGCTACGACCATCGGTTGATCGACGGCGTTTTGGCGCAAAAAGCGTTAAACGAACTGAAAAAATATTTAAGCGAACCGGATTTGTTATTTGTCATATAAACATCGCTTTTGGCAGGATGATTTGTCTTGCGTCATAACAACCGAAAAAGAGGCTGATTGAAAAAGTTGTTTGAACACACAGAAATAGGTTTCTACTACTGTAGCATGGAAAGGGTGTCCCATCACTGTTGGACACCCTCTTTTTTGGTTTTTCATCTGGTGAAGGTGGTCTAGATGGCCGTCTATTTTTTTTCTTCCTTTTTCCGATCAGAGATGTTGATAAAAAAATCGCTTTTTGGGAAATACTAATGAAAACAAACACGGGAGGATAAAGCAAGGATGTCATGGATCGAAGGGAGCATTATTTCCGGTGAATATGATAGGGAAATGAACGTCTTCACCATTCAAAAGTTAAAACAATTTTTCATTGAATCTGTACTCGAGCCACGTCAGCTGCAGCATTTGTCAGATTATTTGAAAAATCATCAAAATGACGAGGAAGGGCAGATTCTCATTCTTTACGATCAAATGCCTGTGAAATTGTCACAGGAAGAAATAAAACAATTCATAGCGGATTTGGACGAAATTCAGTCACTCTGTAAAGTTTTTTCATGAAAAGGAGAAATGAGCGTTTTAACCATATAAAAAATTTTTCCAGGCAGACTGAATATAGAAAATCGAGTGAGTGAAAGAAACCATGCCCCATCGGAACCATTCGATGGGGCTTTGTTGCCGCATGAACGAAAAGAATAAATAGCAGTTTCTTTTAGCGAGGGTGGAAATGAAAGAAATGAGTCAAGCGGTGTTATTGACCGGTTGTTTGATTATATTAGAACAACTATTTCTGAAATTGCAACGGTTATTTTTTTAGTAAACGATTACAAATAAAAATGTTGACATTTGTTTTAACTTTTCCATTGATATGTTGAAAAATAGATGAAAAAGACGTATGTTATATATCGCAAAGAATGTGAAAAGAATCACAAATAGAATGAAAGAGAAGGGATGAAAAGATGGAAGCAGTTCAAAAATGTAAAGAGTTAGCTTTAAAAAAGCGTACCATTCTAGAGCGATCTCTTATTCAATATATGATGCGGGCTGCTTTGGCAGGGGTGTACATCGGATTTGCGCTTGTTCTTTGTTTTCGCGTAGGGGAATTTTTTCGTGAAGCGAATTCTCCTGCGACTTATTTAGTCAGCGGCATTTTTTTCGGAATCGCCTTAGTATTAATTATGTACGGTGAGGCAGAACTGTTTACTGGCAATACGATGTATTTTACAATCAGCACCTTGCAAAAAGAAACGACAATCAAAGATATGTTGCGAAATTGGCTTGCATGCTATAGCGGCAACTTATTAGGCGCTGTGTTTTTTGCTTTTCTTATTTCGCAATCCGGCGTTTTTGATCATATTTCACAAGATCATTTATTATTTGTGGTGGCGGAGAAAAAAATGCACGCAACAACGGTGCAGCTTTTTTTTAAAGGGATTCTCTGTAACTGGCTTGTTTGTTTAGCGATTTTTATTCCAATGCAAATGAAAGAGGATATGGCAAAAATATTTTCGATGATTCTTATCGTTTTTATCTTTTTTGCCTCTGGATACGAACACTCCATTGCCAATTTCGTCCTCTTTTCGATTGCATTAGCGGTTCCGCATCCAGCGACAATCAACATAGCCGGAGTGGTGCATAATATTATTCCTGTTACATTGGGCAATATTGTCGGTGGCGCCTTATTTATGGGAGCGTTGTATACGTATTTGACATCGCAAAACGATGTTCAAGTTTCAGTCAAACAGTCTGTTGGCTATTTGTTTCATAATAAAAAGAAAATATTGAATAAATGATGAAACGACTGCCAACTCCCCGGAGTTTATTGCGCCACTGTTGCAAGAAGGTATTTAATTTCGGTGATTGTAATATGTGGCAATGGTTTTGTGTCAGCAGCGGCGAATGAATGGAAAAGCTTCCGACATGGAGCGGATGTGGCGCTTCTTATAGGGTTCTTGCCATCGATCATTCGACTGTTGCCAATAAAGCCAAGAACGTTCTATATGAAGTGATAAAACGTCTTTTTTCCAAATGCAATCGCCAAACCCATCGATCCCTTAGATTTCCAAAGTATTTCGTCGTCGTGGCTTCCACCACGATGACGGTTAGACAAACGCGTTTTCCTGGGAAGCTTGCCACAGAAAACGCTCGGGTGTGAAACTTCACGTAGCGTATTCAGAACTGGAACTACCGATGGATGCGATCGAAACGATTGGCCTTCGACATGATGGCCCCGTGGAAGAAGCACTCGCAGACCAACGCTATATTCTTGTCGAAGATGGGGCCTATTTTAAAACGGAACAATTGGAGCAGTTTGCAGGCCAGTATTTTTCCAATCTAATGAAAGATGATTTATAACAACCAAAATCAACTGAATATTTTAATTTTTCTGTTTAAATCGTTGACAGAATAAATAATTTTTTATTAATATTATGTTAAATATACGATAGTAATAAAAACATAACAAAAAAAAGAGGTGTCCATCGTGCCAAGTCAGGAGGCCGTACACTGTTCGTTTTGTGATTCAACAGATGTGATGAAATTGTCCATTTTTGGTACTGCCCAGTTGGTTTCTCAATATTACTGCAATCAATGTAAAAGTGTTTTCGAGTTTATACGCTGGCAAAAAGAAAAAGAGGAAAACAAGGAGGTGTAAATGGATGCTGGCGATTAAAACTGTGGGGATTGTCGGCTCGTGAACAATGGGTTCGGGAATTGCCCAAACTTGTGCGCAAAACGGATTTTACGCCCTTCTTTATGATATAAATGATACGATCGTTCAAAAGTCATTAGACCATTAGACAGAACAACTAAACGTCTGCAAAGATTAGTAGAAAAAGAGTTTAAAGCATCAATGGATCGGATCGAAACGTGTACAGAACTAACTTATCGGAAATGAAGCGATGTGATCTCGTGATGGAAGCGGTGCCGGAAAAATTAAATCTTAAAAAAAGATTTTTTTAAAATTGGATGAAATTTGCTCTGGAAACGCGATTCTCGTCACAAACACGTCCTCTTTTTCCGTAACAGATATTGCAAGCGTTACCAACACGCCAGAGCAGATTGCTGGTTTGCACTTTTTTAATCCTGTCCCGCTAATGTCTCTTGTCGAAGTGGTACGAGGAATGAGGACAAGCGAAAAAATCGTAAACGTTCTCTATCAATTGCTGCATCGCTGCAAAAAGAACCGGTCGCGTGTGAAGACACGCCAGGATTTATCGCCAACAGAATTGCCCGCCCCTTTTATAACGAAGCGCTAAAAATCGCCGGCGAACGTTTAGCGACGATCGAACAAATGGATCGGATTATGAAAAAGCTGGAAATTTTAAGATGGGACCCTTTGAACTACAAGATTTGATTGGGATTGACGTTAACTTTTCAACAACCGCATCGGTCTATCAAGGGTTCTTTGAGGAGGGCGGTTTCGTCCTCACTATTTGCAGCAGCGCATGATGCAATCGGGGAAGGTGGGGAGAAAGGTTGGTGAAGGGCATTTCCGTTATGAAAATTAAAACATTTGTAGGAACCGTTGCTTATTAGAAATCTAATCGATCCTTCTTTTGTGGAAGCCTGATTTTGTGGAAGGAGGGACTGTTACGGTAGGGAATTCGTCGGGAATTAATGATGGGGCATCGGCGATTTTAATCATGGAAAGAACAAAAGCGGAACAATTAGGATTCAGACCGATGGCTCGTTTTGTCACTTCCGCTGTATCAGGCGTTCATTCGTCCTATATTGGAAACAAACCGTTAAATTTATTGGGAATTTAATATTATGTTTTTTTAAATATCGTCTAAAATATTGTAAAATATCAGAAAATTAATTATATTATATTTAGTAGACGAAAGTTTTTAAAACATAAAATTTAAGAAGGAATTTTTATGCCAGAAGCGGTGGCAGTGGAAAAGAAAAACTTAACGGTGATAAAAGAGAACGGGATTGCCGAGATCCATCTTCACATCAATAAAACGAACGCTTACAGCCTTGAATTTTATCAAGAATTCAACGCGGTGATTGATGACATTCGCTTTGATCCGGACATTAAAGTCGTGGTGCTCATGAGCGATGTTCCGAAGTTTTTCTCCGTGGGGGCGGACATCAACTTTTTAAAAGCGGCAGATCCGCACTTTAAAACGCAGTTTTGTTTGTTCTGCAATGAAACATTGGATAAAATCGCCCGCTCTCCGCAAGTGTATATTGCTTGTTTAGAAGGGCATACCGTGGGAGGCGGATTAGAAATGGCATTGGCTTGCGACCTTCGGTTCATGGGGGATGAAGCGGGAAAAATCGGCTTGCCGGAAGTATCCCTTGGCGTGCTGGCAGGGACGGGAGGGACGCAGCGTTTGGCCCGTCTAATCGGCTATTCGAGAGCGCTGGATATGAACATTACCGGGGAAACGATTACGCCGCAGGAAGCGTTGGAGATCGGGCTTGTCAACAAAGTGTTTCCGCAAGCGGAAACGAGAGAAAAAACGTTGGAGTATGCGAGAAAGATCGCCAACAGCGCGACGTATGCGGTATCGAACATCAAACTTGCGATAATGAACGGAAAAGACATGCCGTTAAACGTGGCGATCCGCTATGAGGGGGAACTGCAAAACTTATTGTTCCGTTCGGAAGATGCGAAAGAAGGATTGAGTGCATTTTTGGAAAAACGAAAACCAAATTGGCAAGGAATCTAATCAATGTGAAAACATATCGGTCGCTTTGACCGATATGTTTTTTCGTAGAATGACAATAATTTCAGCTTTTAAGGTAAATAAAACAGCGTCAGCAAAAAATTGGCCAGTCGGCAAGTTTTTATAAGAAACAACTTGTAAAAACGAAATTTCATCAAGCATAATAAAAATAGTAAAAAAAGAGGGAAAATTCAAGAAAAGACGGGTGTGAGTAGCTATGAAGCCAAGGGCTTTAATGTTTACCTTATTCGGTGAGTATATTCAACATTACGGCAACGAGGTGTGGATCGGAAGTTTAATTAATATGATGTCCCATTTTGGCATTTCCGAATCTTCCATTCGGGGAGCCGCTTTAAGAATGGTGCAGCAAGATTTTTTCAAAGTTAGAAAAATTGGCCATAACAGTTATTATTCTCTGACAAGCAAAGGGAAGAGAACGATGATGGACGGATTTACCCGCGTCTATTCGATGAGAAACTACAAATGGGACGGCTACTGGCGAATTTTAACATACTCGGTCCCCGAAGAAAAAAGGGAGCTTCGCAGCCAGATTCGAAAGGAGTTAAGCTTAATGGGATTTGGTTTGATTTCCCATGGTACATGGGCAAGCCCGAATCCTGTGGAACAACAAGTGATGGAATTCATTAAAGACTATCACTTGGAACCATATGTCATTCTTTTTACTTCAAGCTCAATTGTTTCCCATGATAATCAAGAATTGATTCAAAGAGGCTGGAATTTCGATGAAATTGCGAAAGAATATGATATTTTCATAGAAAAATATCAAAAAAAATTTGATGATTTCAAAGAGCGCGCGTGGAACAACGAATTGACTGACAAGGAATGTTTTATTGAAAGAACGAAGCTTGTTCATGAATATCGTAAATTTTTCTTTATTGATCCAAGTTTTCCAAACGATCTTTTGCCACCTGATTGGAGCGGAACAAGAGCAAGAGAACTCTTTTTCAATGTTCACCAGCTTTTATCCGTGCCTGCCATAAGATATTTTGAGACATTATTTGAAAAAGCGCCCGATTGTGAATTCATTGCTAATCGGGACAAGGCGATAAATCCTTTTATGGACATTATTTAAACTAAGTAGGTGGATTTTTATGTTAAATATTGAGCAAATTGAAGAAAATCTATTTCGTATTCCCATCCCGGTGCCATTTCCAATGAAATATGTTTATTGTTATTTGTTTCAAGAAGTGGATGGGTGGAATTTAGTGGATGTGGGGTTTCATTATCCTGATGCGGTAGATGCGTGGAAACAAGTGTTTAAACAATTAAGCGTGAATCCGAAACATGTCCGTTCTATCTATTTAACGCATTTTCATCCCGATCATTTTGGTTTGGCTGGATGGATGCAGGAATTAACGGGAGCAAGAACATTTATCAGCAAAGAAGACTATTTAATGGTTGAGCGTGTTTGGGGACAAAACAGCCGGCAGGCTAGCCTGGTCGGTGCTGTTTGCAGACAAAATGGCGTCCCAGACATCCTAGCTATTCAAATTGAAGAAAATATGAAGAAACTATCCAAACATGTAACGCCCCTTCCTTCTCTTACTGTTTTAGAGGAAAAAGAGGTAACGTTGGGCGGGAAATCCTGGAGAGTTATTCCGGTACCAGGGCATAGTGACGGACTTGTAAATTTTTATCAGCCAGAACAGCAATTGCTTCTTGCTGCCGATCATGTGCTAGATAAAATTACGCCAAACATTAGTTTATGGCCGGGATGCAGCCCTAATCCCCTTAAAAATTATTTTTCATCATTAAGCAAAATAGATGAGTTGGACATCCAATTGGCCCTTCCAGCTCATGGAGCAGTTATTCATCAACTTCAAAAAAGAATTTCAGAAATTCGCCGACACCATGAAAAAAGGCTGAATCAAATGTTTTCGCTTGCAAAAGACGGTCAAACTGCTTATGAAATTGCCAGTAAAGTGTTTCGGCATAAAGAGCTGTCTCCCCATCAATGGCGGTTTGCCATTGCTGAAACATTGGCTCATTTGGAATATCTTGTGTCTATCGGTCAATTAATCAAAATGGAACGAAACGGAATTGTATTTTATCAACAAGCCAATGAAAAGGGCGCATAGCTTAAGCTTTGTGCTCTTTTCATTGGCTTTTGCTTTCAGCAAACTTGTGCTACTGTTGGCTCTTTCCAAGGTGGACGGACTTATGCATAATATTGCGTACATAACCAGTGATCTAGGGATTCTTGCGAATTAATGCGGTGTACAAAACGCATAAGTCAAGCGTCAAAAATTCACATACATATCGTTAGATTTTTTCGGGAGTGTAGCGATAATTTCTATACTTATTTATTGTATGTAAATTATACGACCGTTTTATAAGTGTAATATTATTGAAGATGCTGCTGATATTTTTTAACTTTAGTGAATCATTTGAAGTTCTTTATATTTCTAGGCAATTTTTAGAAAATAATGATAAAAATAAATTTTCTTATTTTTCGTTGACAAAATTATTTCGAATGGATTAATATTATGTTAAATAGACGATAAATAAAAAAACATAATATAGAGAGGTGAAAAAATGGATAAGACAGCTCTTTTAAAAGAAAAGATTCAAAACGGGTTTATCGTTGAAGGGCTGGAAGACATGAATGAGGAATATTTGAACGCACTAAAACAAACGTTAATCATTGTTGGAGATACAGAATTGTTAAGCATCCCTCCTTTACTAACGGTTTATGATCAAGCCCCTACATTGAACAGCAAAATTACTGCATTAGCGATTATGCAGGACGAAATTGGCCATGCCCATATCGCTTATCGTTTGTTAAAAGATTTAGGCGAAGATGTGGACGATTTGCTGTATAATAGAGAGCCGCACCGTTGGAAAAATCCGTATGCTTTTGACTTTGAACTTTCCAATTGGATTGAATTTGGCGTGTTCAATGCCTTCTTCGACCGGGCTGGGTATACGCTGCTTGGAGACGCTTTTGAACATACTTCATATGGTCCGTGGAAACGGGCGTTAGTAAAAGTGGATAAAGAAGAATTGTTCCATCTGCGAAATGGTGAAATCATCATGAGAACAGCGATGCAAGATCCCAAATTGCGTGAGGAAGTGCAAAAAGCTGTCGACTGGATGTTTTTAATGGCGCTGGAGTTCTTTGGGGTTGAGGATCGTTTGAAAAGCCGCTCGACGCAGCTTGAATATCGCTTGAAAGGAAGAACGAATGATGAACTTCGCCAAAAATGGCTGTCGACGGCTGTGCCTTTCTGTGAATCGATCGGCGTGAAAGTACCGGCCCATTATGATGAACAGCAGCAAAAATATGTACTTGATGTACCGTTTCCTTGCAAATTTGACCCTGTAAACAAAAAATGGCTATTTGATCAGCCCGATACATGGGAAAATGTGATTAAACGCTTCAAACAGCGGGGACCAAAAAATAAACAATTTGTTGAAAGAGTGCAAAGAGGAGTAAAAGAATTAGAACAGTTAAGAAAAGAGGTGGTGTGATGGAAAAGGTAAGCACGGACATGCAGAAATATTGGGAAGCGCTCAAGGAAGTGATGGATCCTGAATTTCCAATTAGCATCGTGGATATGGGCTTGATTTATGATATTAAAAAGAACGGCGGCGAAATCGACATTACGATGACATATACTGCTGTTTCCTGCGCCTGTATGGAATGGATTGAAAGCGATATCAAAAAAAGGCTGCTAGAAGAAGAGGAAATAAAAACTGTCAACATCCGTGTTGTTTGGGATCCTCCTTGGACGGTTGACCGATTAAGCCCTGAAGGACGGGAAAAATTGAGATATTGGGGGGTAAGCGCAAGATGATCATCGAAAAAGAACAAAGGTCTATCTTTGATGTTTTTGCCCGCGCCAAGAGGGGAGATCATTTAATGTACATCGGCACCGTAGAAGCGGAAAATAAAGAACTGGCGAAAATATATGCCTCTTTTACTTACGATGAAGAAGATTGGTCGGAGATGGTTGTCGTCGACAGAGAACAGTTAGTGTGGGTAAGAAAACCAGAATGGTTATTTGCCGAAAAAGGAGATAGATTATTATGAGCAAAATGAAGTTAGGTGTGCATTCCTTTATCGAGTTACTGGAAACCATTGCTGATAACAAATATGTACTTGGCGACCGTTTGGTGGAAATCGGTGTGAGTGGACCGAATTTGGAAGCAACATTGGCTGCTGTTGCCATGGCACAAGGAGAATTAGGCCATGCAAGGCTATTGTACAATTGGTGCTTTGACTTAAGAGGAGTGAAAGGAAAAAAAGCTGATATTCTCAGGCAAACAGGAAAAGCATTTAGAGGAGTTGTAAACGTTCACAACTGGATTTCGCTCATCGCCGCATTATACACTGTCAATACCGCGATTCATATCGTATTGCAATCCGCGCTTGAATCCAACCACTCCAAAGCCGCCTCAAGAGTTCAAAAGCTTATTCGAGAACAGAAAGATCATATTATATACGCAAAAAATTGGGCTAAACAGCTTCTCCATGATCAAGGGATCGTTCCTCACAGATTTAGAGAATCATTGAACGGGGTTGTTGATGAAGCATATGCATGGCTTGCAGAAATTGAAAAAAAACAAGAATTGCAAATGGAAGGATACTTGCCGAAAGACGTGAAGTTAACGGAGAAATTTAAAGAACAATGGAAGGAATTAAATAACGAACATCTTGTTCATACGAAGTGAGTGATTACTGTGCCTGAATCAGAGGCAATATTTGAAGCTCGGCACACCATTGAAATGGTTCGTTTAAATAATCCGAAACGTGCCAATGCACTAAGCAATTTTTAGTGCAAAATTTGGCTGATACAATAAACAAATTAAAAGATGATACTTGTCTCAGTGCGGTCATCTTGACGGGAGGTGAGGATTTAAAGGAAAGGTAGACGATGAGCAAAGATGAGGTTATAGAATACGTCAATATTTTGGAGCAAAACATTTGCAGAAATTGCTTCAATGCCGGTGCCGACCATTGCAGCGATTAAAGTGACGGCTTTAGGAGGGGGGCGAGCTGGCACTTGCCTGCAATTTCCGGGTAATGGAAGAAGATGCGATCATTGGTCTGACGGAAGTGTCATGGGGAATTGTGCCGGGGGCTGGCGGCACCCAGAGGTTGTCTCAATTAGTTGGCGCCGGAAAGGCGAAACAATTGATCTTTACGGCAGAAAAGTTAAATGGAAAAAAGCATATGAAATCGGACTAGTGGAAGAAATTTGTGAAAGTGGTCATGCATAATTGAAAGCGCTTAAAATAGCGGGCTTATTGCGGAAAATTTATTGCATTCCGTTCGGCTAGCAAAACGAGCTGTTGGTAGTTTTTTGAGCAAACACAAATCGAAAAAGGACTTCAAGTTGAATGGGAGTGTTATAAAAAAACGATTCACCATCCGGACCGATTGGAAGGATTGGCTGCATTTCAAGAAAAGCGCAAACATGATTATTCCAATGAATTAAAAATTTGAAAGGAGAATGTTTATGTCAGTTGAAACAATTGCAAAAAAGAAAAACTTAACGGTGGTAAAAGAGAACGGGATTGCCGAGATCCATCTTCACATCAATAAAACGAACGCTTACAGCCTTGAATTTTATCAAGAATTCAACGCGGTGATTGATGACATTCGCTTTGATCCGGACATTAAAGTCGTGGTGCTCATGAGCGATGTTCCGAAGTTTTTCTCCGCGGGGGCGGACATCAACTTTTTAAAAACGGCAGATCCGCGCTTTAAAACGCAGTTTTGTTTGTTCTGCAATGAAACATTGGATAAAATCGCCCGCTCTCCGCAAGTGTATATTGCTTGTTTAGAAGGGCATACCGTGGGAGGCGGATTAGAAATGGCATTGGCTTGCGACCTTCGGTTCATGGGGGATGAAGCGGGAAAAATCGGCTTGCCGGAAGTATCCCTTGGCGTGCTGGCAGGGACGGGAGGGACGCAGCGTTTGGCCCGTCTAATCGGCTATTCGAGAGCGCTGGATATGAACATTACCGGGGAAACGATTACGCCGCAGGAAGCGTTGGAGATCGGGCTTGTCAACAAAGTGTTTCCGCAAGCGGAAACGAGAGAGAAAACGTTGGAATATGCGAGAAAGATCGCCAACAGCGCGACGTATGCGGTATCGAACATCAAACTTGCGATAATGAACGGAAAAGAAATGCCGTTAAACGTGGCGATCCGCTATGAGGGGGAACTGCAAAACTTATTGTTCCGTTCGGAAGATGCGAAAGAAGGATTGAGTGCATTTTTGGAAAAACGAAAACCAAATTGGCAAGGAATTTAACTTAAGAATAGTCGTTTCATGTTTTGTACACAGAAGCCTTCTGAAATGGATTCATTTCAGGCGGCTTCCGTGTCGATTATTTTTAAATTTATAAAAAGTAGGATGGTGGAAGATGGAACTGCGCGGATTAGGTTTGCTTTACAATGCTGCCGATCTGTTTATCGATGAAAATGTTAATAGGGGATTGGGAAAGAAAGTTGCAATCTATTATCGTGATCAGTTGATACGTTATCAAGATTTGCAAGAAAAAGTAAATCAAGCGGGAAATATGTTGCGGGAACTCGGATACAAAATGGAAGATCGGATTTTAATGGTTTGCCATGATACGCCAGAGTTCATTTATGCTTTTTTCGGTGCAATTAAAATTGGAGCTGTTCCAATTCCTGTAAACACTATGATGCAGCCATCTGATTATGAATATTTTTTAAACAACAGCCGCGCGAAAGGATTGATTATCCATGAAGATATTTGGGAAAGCATGCAAAATGTAAAGGATCGGTTTTTATTTTTGGAACATATCATCGTTATAAATGAAAGCGTGCATCAATTACCGGATCAAGTCTTGGATTTTCATCGTTTGCTCAATCATTCAAGCAAGGAGCTTGAAGCTGCACCTACAAACAGAGATGATTCAGCGTTTTGGTTGTTTAGTTCCGGCAGTACCGGTGATCCAAAAGGAGTCATCCATTTGCAGCATGATATGGAATATGCGCTAGACACTTATGCGAAGCAAGTACTTCTTATCACGGAAGAGGATCGTTGTCTTTCCGCATCGAAACTTTATTTTGCTTACGGTCTTGGCGGAGGCATGTATTTTCCTTTAGGCGTCGGTGCGTCTACTGTACTGGTGAAAGAACGTCCATCACCTGAAACAATGTTTCAAGCGATTGAAACATATAAACCAACCATCTTCTTCGGCGTTCCGACTTTGTATGGAGCGATGATTGACTATGCGCTGAAAACGGGAGAACGCTTTGATCTCAGCTCACTGCGAGTTTGCGTTTCTGCTGGTGAAGCCCTTCCTCCAGCGTTTTATCGGAAGTGGAAGGAGTTGTACAATATAGATATTTTAGATGGAATCGGTTCAACAGAAGCTCTTCATATTTTTATATCGAACCGCATTGGTGATGTGAAAGAAGGAAGCTCAGGAAAAGTCGTTCCGGGATTTGACGTAAAAATTATTGATAAACAAGGGACAGAGTTACCTCCGAATGAAGTGGGTGATTTGGTGGTTCGCGGGGATTGTGTTGCCCACGGATACTGGAATCTTCATGAACAGAATAAGAAAAAATTTGTCGGAGAATGGCTGCATATCGGTGATAAATACTATAAAGATGAAGAAGGATATTATTGGTATTGCGGGCGTTCCGACGATATGCTGAAAGTCGGGGGAATTTGGGTTTCTCCGATTGAAATAGAAAACTGCCTTCTCCAGCATGATGATGTATTAGAAGTAGCCGTAGTCGGCGCTAAGAATGAGCAAAATCTCGTCATTCCAAAAGCATTCGTTGTTTTAAAAGATGGGATTGAAGGCTCCAAAGAAAAGGAAGAAGAGTTAAAAAATTTCGCAAAGCAACATTTAGCCCACTACAAATCCCCACGGATGATCGAATTTATTGATACACTTCCTAAAACAGCCACGGGAAAAATTCAACGTTTCAAACTGCGAGAATTATTGAAAACAAATGTAGTGCATCGTTAATTCAGCCTTATAGAAAGGAATAATGAAAGGGGAAAATCGGGTTGAAAAGGAATGAATTTCAGCTTCGCGTTAATTTTGGTGATACTGATGCGGCAGGGATTGTCTATTATCCAAATTATTTCAAATGGTTCGATATTGCCGGCCATCAATTTTTCAGGAGCATTGGGCTCCCGCCCTCAAGACTGATGAGGGAACAAAATATCATTCTTCCCCTTCTGGATGTAGGTTGCACATTTGAGCATCCGTTATATTACGATGACATCATTACAATCAAAACGACTGTTATGGAAGTGAATCATAAAACGTTAAAGCTGAAGCATGAAGTGTTTCGCGGTGAAGTGAGAACCGGACATGGTTTTGAACTTAGGGGATGGGTTAAGGAGGAAAATGGCAATATATTTGCTGTTCCGATTCCAAATGATGTAAGACAAATACTGGAAGAGGAAGGGCTGGGAATTTGTAAGCAAACGAATCCGTGGTTACATGCATAAAATTGCGATATGGGAGTGAAAAAATTGAAAAGAAAAGCAAAAAAGGCGGAATTGATGGAAGTCGCACAAGGTCGTCGGCCGGCTGATCTGTTCATTAAAGGTGGAACTGTCATTAATGTATATTCAGGGGAATTTTTACGACAAAATGTAGCCGTTTATAAAGATTGTATTGCGTACGTTGGGGAGAATGATGTACTGGTCGATGAAAATACAAAAGTGATCGATGCGGAAGGAATGTATGTCTCGCCTGGTTTTATCGAACCCCATGCTCACCCGTGGGTATTTTACAATCCGGTTAGTATGACAAAAAAAGTATTGCCTCTCGGAACGACGACGACGGTTAACGATAATTTATTTTTTTACTTATACATGGGGGCAAAAGGATTCAAAGAAATGGTAAATGACTTAAAAGATTTGCCGGGAAACTTTCTTTGGCTTGTTCGCCTTGTTTCGCAAGCGGAATTTCCCGGAGAAAGGGAATGGTTCAATCCAAAGGATGTACAAGAGCTTTTGGAATTGGATGAAGTTGTCGGAACTGCTGAAGTGACAAGATGGCCTCTGTTGTATCAAGGAGATCCTTTTTTAATTGGCACGATTGAGATTGCGAAAAAAATGGGAAAAGTGGTTGACGGACATACGGCTGGATGTTCTTATG
Organism: Parageobacillus sp. KH3-4; assembly: GCF_022846435.1. Taxonomy (NCBI): domain Bacteria; kingdom Bacillati; phylum Bacillota; class Bacilli; order Caryophanales; family Anoxybacillaceae; genus Parageobacillus; species Parageobacillus sp. KH3-4. The sequence goes on along the minus strand of NZ_AP025627.1, from coordinate 2,264,567 downwards.
AAAAATTAAATTCCATCGCTGCAAGTGGAGTCAGTGCGTGTCATGAAGCGATTACTGCAAAAGAAGCGTTTGACCGTCTCAGGCTGGGAATGTGGGCTATACTTCGCAACAGCTCCCTTCGTCCGGATTTGCCAGAAATTATTAAAATAATCACTGAAGGTCAGGCAAGCACAAACAGAATTACGATGACAACGGACGGCCCCCACCCTGGTTTCATAGAAGAAGAAGGTTTTGTGGACGGCCTTGTTCGGAAAGCGGTGGCGCTTGGCGTCCCTGCGATGACTGCTTTGCAAATGGTGACGATCAATGCTGCTACCTATTTGCGCCTTGATGATGATATCGGAGGTATTGCCCCGGGAAGATTGGCCGATATTCTTTTGCTTCCTGATCTTGTAGAATTTCGCCCAGAGCTGGTTATCTCTAAGGGAGAAGTAGTCGCTGAACAAGGAAAACTGCTCGTTTCTACACCAGAAATGGATTGGAATAAATATGTAGTAAGAAAGCCTTTTGCATTCCCAAAAGAATTGTTAGATGATTTCAATGTGTATCGTTATCCTCATACTGTGATTAGCGAGGCAGTTCCAGTTGCTTATTTTAAAAGCAATGTCATTACAACAAGAAAAAATGTGATGCTTTCATCTGTTGATGGATTCGCCGACATTTCCAACAAAGAAGGGCTGTTATATGCTTCCTTGATTGATCGAAATGGCAAATGGGTGTCGAAAGCGATTTTGGAACGGTTTGCGCTGAATTTAGACGGAATGGCATCAACCTACAATACGACGACCGAATTGCTTGTGATTGGCAGAGATCCAAAAGCAATGGCAATTGCGGCGAAAAAAGTGTATGACATGGGCGGCGGCGTTGTCGTTGTAGATGGAAGTGAAATTGTCGTTGAAATTCCTCTGCCGTTTACCGGAATGATGACAACGGATTCTTCCTTTGAAACAGCAGTTCAATACCATAACCAATTGTTACTGGCTCTTCAAGAAAGAGGATTTCCTTTTCATGACATTTTATACACCTTGTTGTTTTTAACATGTGATTTCTTGCCGGGTCTTCGTCTTGTCCCTTTCGGGTTATATGAAGTGAAAAAGAATGATATTTTGCTCCCTGCTGAACCGTTAAACGAAAAAGTGGCGAAATAAACAATAAAAGTGACCGAAAGTTGCGATCATTACAAACATGTTCATTCTAGTAATGGTCACCGATTTCCAGTGGTGGATGAGAAGGCTTATCCATCAATTTTTTGCTTGTCAGGGAGGGAAAGGCGTTGGCATTTTTATTCCCTGACAAGGAATGCTTGAAACAGTTATTAATATTTCCCATTGGAATAAGGAATATGCGTTGCGGCCAAGTCCTAATATGGCATAAAAATTTTCTCTCCGTCCGGTGAAATTGGATCAACAGAAAATCAAATCGCTTTTTGCTGGTTTTTTTACACAATTTTTCGGGATTTAATCTGTGTTGTCATTAAGTAAAGTGTTTTCCATGCATGATCTTGCTTCTCTAACGCACATTATAAATGTTCGAAAAAAGATCTTTTTTTCGGACGAACGGGAAATTGGAGAAGAGGAGTGTAGAGATCATGAATCGTTTACGTCTATTTAATTTTGGACGTAATAGAGGAATGTGGGGCCAACTGTCGCGATTAACAGGACGCCGAAACAACAATGCCATATGGACTATATTAAGTGTAGGATTGGGAATTGCCGCAACGGCCATTTTCAGCATGAGAAGAAGAAGCGGTGCTCAGTATATGATGGCAAAGCCGATTCAGCGTGCGCTGAACAGCATCAACAGTTTGATGAACCGACAAACGAGAATGCCGAGCTTAGCGACTATGGAATTTTCCAAAGAAATAACAGAAACGACAAAAAATGTTTCCATTAACCATCATCCTTACCAACAGCAAAAATAATTTGGCGCGGTCTGTCATAGCTACGCCTGATGCGATTTTTTTCTGTGTATAGCTGTGTCGTCAAACAGGAAAGACTTTTTCCACGTCGAAACATCGCTGACAATATAACGTAACTGCAAAATATGGCAAACTGGAATAGAGAGAAAAAGGCAGAATTGGAAAAGCGATTAAAATTACGGAAAGAAATAAACATAGATGGATTTTCGGAGTGCATAGAAGCGGCGAACCCAAGATCAGACTGCACTCCGAAACCCTCTTTTGGATGTCTGAAGATATGCCTTTTTATCGATCGATTCTCCATCGCCTTTGCTATTTCCTTCCTCTTGCTTCATGGAAGAAGAAAAGGCGGAAAAAATGAAGGAATATGTTTTCATTCCATATAGTCTTGAACGGAGAATAGGATGCACAAGAATACGGAGATTAGTCCCGCATCTTCACATTATTTGAATATTTTTTCTTAAATAATGAGAAAAATCCTCGCTTATTGTTCGTTAAATCTTCTTCGACAGATTCATTATCCGATTTGCGAAAGGGTGTTTCGTTTTCTGGAGACTTGTCATGGATTTTAAAGGATCGGTTTGCCGGTTCTTCATGAAAGGTTAGTTCTGCTGGCTGGAGAGCGGCTGCTTGAATTTTTTTGCTATCTGTCTCCCATGTTTCTTGTGCATTTTTCACCATGATGGAAACATCGGCACTTTCGCTTAGAGATCGTATGTTTGTTTTGCTGTTGTTCATGAAATGTTCTCCTTCTGATTTAGGATTTCCAGATTTTATCACTTCAAGACTTTCATAGCCAAGTTTTTCTTCTTGCATATCAGCGTGATCTTCATATGCGATGGGAATCATATCTCCATGAGCTTCTTTTTCTGTTTGTTCGGGCGCATTCAGATGTGCTTTCAATTGTTCAGATAGTTTTTCTTTCATATGTTCCGAATGTTCCGATGTCATTGGCTTTCCTTTTGCTTTAGTGTTCAGTTCGGCGGTTGATTCAGGCAGATGGGGGACGGGGATCTGCGTGTCTGAAAGATCATCTTGCGCGTTTGTGTATAATGGCGTTGCCGTTACTAGATTGGGTGATTTATCATCATCCTCTCCCGGCTGTTTATGGAAATATGGTTGTTGGGCGTTTTGGATAGGCTTAGTTTCAATTCGTACATTTTTGATCTGGCTGAATTTTTGAGGATATACGTTGAACGTTTGTGGATGAGTTTACCCTTTCTTTTTAACTGGGGATACGACAATCGATTGCTGAGTTTCATCAATGAATTCATGTAATTGGAGAAAACTGTTTGGAGGCGATGTTCCGTTTTCCGTATTTTTCTTTATCACTGGATTGGTTTGCGGAGTTTCTATTTGGCTTTCTTCTATGTGGGCAGTTTCATGCTGCGCTGTTAATTGTTGTACTAATTGCGACAACATTTCTTTTATTTCGTTTATTTCTGGGTTTGGCGATGAATCCTCTCTTTTTTGATCCGTTTTTTCCGTTAAATCGGAAAGTTGCTTCGATATTTTCTCTATTTCTTTCGCAAACAGAATGCTTTTTTCTAGAATAGCTTCTATTTCAACCTGTTGATGTAAGACGCGTTTTTGTAAAATTGCCAAATCCTTTTGTTTCTCGTTGTCCAATTCTGATACGATTTCTTCGATGGCGCGGAATTTTTTTGTTAACGTGCGGACTTCTTCTTTTAAATTTTCTGTTTCCTGTTTTTGTGTAAATAAAACTTTTTTTAGTTCTTCAGACTCTTTGAAAACCTTATCGCTGTTTTCTTTTAAAAAAACATAATCTTTTTCCATCGTCTTGATCCTTTCTATCCAAGATGTGAATGATTGTAATTCTGATTGAAACGAAAGATACTCATTCATAATAGACCGTTGAGAAGAGAGTTCCCTTTCCAACGACCGTATTTTTTCCTCCATCATCTCTTTTTCTTTTTCAAGTTCAACTTGGAGGTAATTGGAACCAATGCAGCTGGCGCACAAGTGACTGTATTAAGTAATCCAGTGCTGATTACAACAAGTGAAGAAGTGATTCTTTGCGCACCAGAAGGTACAACAGTATGTTGCAATTCTACACAAAACGCCTTCAACATTTGCCGAGTAGGGGCATTTACACAAACTGGAGATACCATTACTGCGACAGTTTTAGTAAGAATTTGCCAAAGTATTGTCGTCACATATGAAGTCATTTTAGAAGTTGCAGCGAGATTTTGCCAACCTCGTCCAGAAATTATTTGCGAAGAAGAAGGCCCAGTGAATGTATTTCCGCCGCAATGTCCATCCGTCTTTCCGGTTATGTAAAAATTCCATTTCGAAAAGAGGGGATTTACTCCTCTTTTTTCCAATACATATAAAGAGAAGGAGTATTTATTTTTTACAAGGAGGCACAAAGCTGGTTACTAAAATCGTTGGCTTGCAAGGATTGTGGGGGACGGAGCCTGCCCGACAGACGCTGCAGCTGAACAGCGAGCCACTGGCTGTCTTTCGTAGCGTTGTTTTTGGTTTGATTATGTTTTGTAGATGTTTGTAGATTTTAGTAACCAAGAGAGCCTGAATCCATTGGTGATGAAGCCGTGGCAATATATTGATGAAAATGCGAATAAAATCGTAGAGGAGAGAGGAGAATTTTGGCTAAAGCCTGTCCGCGTTTCACAAATTAAGCCTGGGCAGAAATTGGCTTTTTACAATTTCTAACTGAAATTTGCTATTAGTGAAGCGCAAACGTCTTATGTCTTATAGAATGGAAGGGTTTTTTATTGTAAACAGCTGCAAAACGGGACCTGGGCCTTGAACAATATCGTTATTCATGTATGAATAAAATCAAGCCAGTGTAAATATTTTCTATAATTAGGCTGACTCAATATCTATTCTGCCCTGCTTGAGTCAGCCATTGTTTGTTTATGCTTCTCGAATGACAAGGGCATTTAATGCACGAGTTTCCGACGTAATCGTAGTTACGCCAGTCAAAATTCCTCCATCTGTTTCAATAACGATACGGTAAACGTGTGTTCCAACACCTGGTCTGTCTACCCAAGCAAGATTCGGGAATAAAGATGTGGTGGAAGCAACACCTAAAATAGGGATTAAAGATTCAATATCAAGTGATGCAAGTGGTGTAAATGCTCCGCCATTTGTAGAGCGTTCTAGACGATAAGTAATACCTGTTACTCTAGTGCCAACGCCAAGTACGGCCACTGCGAGTGATAGTTCAACCATTGAATCTAATTTTACTTCCTTCATCCCCGCTAAGCGTAGTGATTGGTTCAAGAGTAAGCACAGGAGTGGCGGTAACGGTTGCCGCTACGATAGGAACGGGTAAATCGGTTGTAGATTGTGTAAAAACAATCGTGGAAATAAGCCGTCATTACATAAGCAAGCCATTATACATCGCTTCCTTTCCGATAATTTATGCTTTCGCATCTATTGTAGTAAATGATAAATATAAGAAGAATATTCGGACAAATGACCATTGTTTCACCTATTTTTTCAGTCCTGTAGCGCCAGCACCTTTTGTAGGCAATTTTTTTCAGATTACCTCTAGGAAATTGCGTAAAAAGAAAACGACAAAAGCGATTCTATTTTCTCGTAATTCAAGTTCACTGAACGGGAGGGGAGAAATTTTTTATAATATTAGGGTGCGATCGCTTTTCTAAACGGCCTTTATGATGTTTAGCAGATGTGTGGCAAAAATTTTAATTTCATCCTCTTTTTTTATAATTTTTGCAATGAGAATATGATAGGATTGTAATGAATCACTTCATTAGGAGGCGGTAAAATGAAATTTTTGTACATCCTTTTAGCCTTGTTGGGCGGAATGATGGCAGGAATTCAGGCGCCTATCAACGGAAGCCTCGGTAAAAAAATCGGCAGCGTTGAAGGAGCATTTACTTCCTTTTTTATCGGAACGCTTTTTTTAACATTTTTGGTCTTATTTTTTGGAAAGGGACAAATCACCTATGTGTTTCAAGTGCCTAAGTGGAATTTGCTTGGCGGCTTGCTAGGGGCTTTTTTTGTGACTTTTGTCATTCTTTCTGTGCCGAACGTAGGGGTGGCTTTAACCATTTTTGCGGCAATCATTGGTCAAATCGTCATTAGCATTATCATTGACCATTTTGGCTTGTTCGGCGCGCAAAAAATTCCGATGAACGTCAACCGTTTGCTGGGCCTGGTGTTTATGCTGGCTGCTCTGTTCTTTATTTACCGAGGCAGTGTTTCATCATAGAATAGGAGGGGTTTCACATGTGAAATAATATGGTATCAAAGGGGATTGACATGCTACGGCAATTGAAGATGATTCAGAGCTGAAGAGAAAAATGCGGGAATTTTCTTAGTTTAGAGAGGTAATGGTGATGGGGTTGAATAACAGATGGAATGCTTTTATTTATAAATGTTGGGCGCCTGTTTATGATTTCTTTTTCAATCGAGGCTTGTTTTATTCAGCAAGAAAAAGGGTATTTGCGCAAGTGAATGTGGCAGAGGGGAGCAGGGTGCTTTTTGTCGGTGTGGGCACTGGGGCTGATTTAGCGTTTTTTCCGTTAGATAAGATAAAGGTCGTCGCGGTGGATTACTCTATCGAAATGCTGAAAAAAGCCAAAAGAAAATATCCCAATATTGAATTTATGCAGATGGATGCCCAATCTTTATCTTTTCCAGATTGTTCGTTTGATATGATTGTCGCGAGTTTAATTGTCAGTGTTGTGCCAAATCCGGAAAAAGCAATATTAGAGATGGCAAGGGTAGTAAAAAAAGGAGGAACAATCATTATATTCGACAAATTTGCGCCTAAACACAAAAAACTTTCAGTTGCGAAAAAAATTATTCGCCCTGTCATCAAGCTGTTGGGGACGGACATAGGCGTTTCATTTGAAAAGGTTTATAAGGCAATCAAACATGAATGCTGTGTAATTGAAGATTCCGATATAATGATGCGCGGCATGTATCGAAAGCTTGTCTTGAAAAAATAGCTGGCGTACATAGCAAACTTTCAGATTAATAAGCTTACATAGAAACGATATGTGCAATACAATAATGATAGAGAAGGCTGAAGAAGCGGACGCTAAAATGAAAATCGGCGTCAGTTTCTGTTTATTGTTGCGCTTGCGCCAAAAAACTTAGGTCGGCTTCAGAAGCAATTCGCGGTGGTTAATGCATGAAAAGCGGTCAATAGATGAATGAGGGAACTGACATGGAAGGGGACTCTGCCGGTGAGAAAGGAATTTTGTTGGTATATTTGCGCGAAAATGCAACTCGGCATTCAGGTAAAAACTTCTTATTTTTCGGCAAAAGTAGAGGATGAATTCGGGAGACTGGCCAATTTTTCAAAGTCTATACAAAATTAAGAAAATAATTTCAATTTTAAATAGTATTATAATTGTTTAGCCTGCTGATAATGTTTCCTGCATGAAGGGGGAAGAAAGAATGAAAGAATTATCGACTGCGCATCCATCTAAAGTCCGGGAATATATTCGCAGAAATGAATGGAGAAAGCCTACATCCGGTCTTGCTAACGGCTTTACTCAGGCGAATTTAGTCATTTTAAAAAAAGAATTGGCTTTTGAATTTTTATTATTTTGTCAGCGCAATCCTAAGCCATGTCCGGTGATCGATGTGACAGAACCAGGGTCTCCGGTTCCACGGCTCGTTGCACCTGATGCCGATTTGCGGACAGATCTTCCGAAATACCGAATTTATCGAAATGGAGAATTAGTGGAGGAAGTCGATAACATTATTTCTTATTGGGAAGATGATATGGTCGCCTTCTTGATTGGATGCAGTTTTACTTTCGAGAAAGCTTTGCTGGATAACGGAATTCCGGTTCGCCATATTGAATGCGGTACCAATGTACCGATGTATAGAACGAACATTCCTTGTGTCAAGGCTGGGCGCTTCGAAGGGCCTATGGTTGTCAGCATGCGTCCGATTCTGGAAAAGGATGTCGTGCGGGCCGTTCAAGTAACGAGCCGCTTCCCAGCTGTTCATGGGGCTCCTGTCCATATTGGGAATCCGGAATCCATTGGCATTCAAGATCTTCAAAAACCGGATTTTGGTGACCCTGTTCCGATAAAAGAGGGGGAAGTTCCGGTGTTTTGGGCGTGTGGCGTGACGCCACAGGCAGTGGCGATGCAAGTAAAGCCGGAATTAATGATCACCCATGCCCCCGGCCATATGTTTATTACTGATTTACGCGATGAACAGTTTGGCGTTCTATAATGAATTGGACGAAAAATAAAGGGATCCCGCTTTAGAATACGCATCTTTGGCCGGATTCCTTTATTTTTTCAATGTTTGCAGAAATCGCTGAAAAGGTGGCCAAGCCTTAATTATTTGGGAAAATCCTATTCTTGGTCCAGCAAACTTGGATCTCTGGAAAATAAAACAACAGTTTGCCGTTTCTTTTTCCAGCAATTCTGGAACTTCATCGAAAGGTGACTGTTTTAAACGATAAAAAGGCAATCGGAAAGATCGGGCCTGCTAAGCCGGGACAGAAGCGGCATTGGTTCGCTTCTCGCCAGCTCGGCTTTAACATTCAATTAAAAAACGTTAGGTAATGGCGCAAAAAATCAGGGAGGGATAATGGAAGAAAATGCTTGCGGACACGTGGAGATAAAAAGCTGCTCAATGACTTAGTTTAAAACAAATGATAGATATTGTTTGATTTTCTTTAAATAAAATGTAATAATTTTTTTTACAGAAGAAGAGCTATTTATTGTTGCGCACTTTGTTGTAATTTTTTAATAAACACTTTAAGTGGTGGTGAATTCGATGGATAGAGTAGAAGTAGGGGATTGGGTAAAAGGAAAAACGAAAAACGGGGAATTGATATACGGCTATATTGAAACAGCAAATGCACTACAAGAAACCGTCAAAATAAAAGTGATGGATTCTGATAATAAAGAAATTGTTGGAAAGACCGTTGAAACGCTAAAGCATTGGGTGAAAAAACTCCCTATATCGACCTTTGAGGACGAGGAACAAATTAAGGCGTTAATTGATATTGCTTTACAAACCAAGGATAAAAACTGGTTTATGGAACTGTCCGCCAAATTAAAAGCAATAAGGCAAGTTGCAAATGAAAGTGAAAAAAAGAATGACGATCACCCTTCTTTTAAAACAGATCGAGAACATACAGCATGAGAGGCTGAAGTGTGGAAAAATATCAAGGCGCGCGCAATCCGTCCAAACACGCTGAAAGAATGGGAAGCAAGTGGGATCGGTGAACAACGAAAATAGGTTTTATTTTCACAAATCTTTAAGGGATCGCGTTTTGCGGCTTCTACTGGTGCGCTGCCGATGGGACAAATCTTTCCGGTACGTTAGAAGCGGTGGCGCCGTATTGGAAGCAGGTGAACATCTCCGAGAGCCGTCGGAATCGGTGTGGTTTTGGAAACGTTGCGACGATTGAGTCATTGGACGAGGGCGAACCCGTCGATGATTCCGCGCTGTTTAAGCAGCTGAAAAAGATCGGTTTTAATGGGATAATGGCTTTCAAGGCTAGGGAGAAGGAGGCGGCGCTTGCAGTAAACTGCGCTGCCTATCTCGAAGCGTTCTGTGACATGGAGCGGCGTCTTGAGGCACATCCGTACTGGGTGGATTTGAAACTGGTTCCGTAAAATATGATTTCTTGGAAAGATGTATATGTAATGCTTCTTTTGCTGGTGAATGAAGGGGCTGCATCCCAAACGTTCGGGGGCAGCCCCTTATTGTTTGGGGCGAACCTTCATGGTCTCTTCGGTGCGAAGGTGGCCAGATTCTCTCTGTAACGAAATGGAGTATATTGTTGCTCTCCATTTCATTTGTTTGCTGTCAAATTTTTTTAGAAAAATATTCATATAACATTCAAAAACATAATGAGTCTATACCCGTTTATTTTCTTACACTAAAATTTAGCGGCGTTGCATACGGCCATAATGGTCAAATTTACTATTGTGATATATGTAACAGACAAAAGGTTTATTTCTTTATATGAATTTTACAAAAAGGGTGTAGAACAATGAGCAATATGAAATGGTTTCCATCTCGATTTAATGCGATTTCACAAACAGAAAGCGGAGAACTCATTCTTTACAATAGTTACACAGGCGCGATCGTTGTTGTGACAGCGGAAGAGAAAAAAGTTGTGCTGCAAGCATTAAAGCGGAGCGGCATCGACCGAGAATTATTGCCTATCGAAAAAACGCTTGTCGAATGCGGGTTTCTTGTTCCGGAGCAAGCAAACGAGGAAAAACGTGCCCAATTTTTGCACCAAACTTTACATCGAACGGATGTGATGCACCTTATTGTGCTTCCGACAGAAGCATGTAATTTTCGCTGTACATACTGTTATCAAGATTTTTCGCGTGGAAAAATGCGCCGCAATGTTGTTAATGGGCTAAAACATTTTTTAAAAAATAAAATCCCTAGACTGGAGCATCTTACTGTCAGTTGGTTTGGCGGAGAACCGTTATTAGCGTATGACATTATCGAAGAATTAAGCGAAGCGATCGTAGAATGGACCGATCGACATGGCGTAACCTATCAAGCGGAAATGTCCACGAACGGCTATTTTTTATCGAAACAAACATTCCAAAATTTATTGAAATATAAAGTGAATCGCTTTATGGTGACACTTGACGGAAGCAAAGACGTGCACGATGCACGCCGGGCTCTTGCGAACCGAGGACCTACGTATGAGACGATCATAAACCATTTGCTCGATATACAGACATTAGATGATTCTTTTGAAATTTACATTCGCATTAATTTTGATGAAGGCAACCTTTCACACATTCCGCGTTTTTTAGAAGAGTTGGCCGGTTATTTCGCGGGAGACTCGCGCTTTCAAATTTTTTGTCGCCCTGTTGGAAAATGGGGCGGCGCGAACGATGAAGATTTACCGATATGCGACCATCGTACAGCAGAGACAAAAATATGGGAGTTTACAGAAATGGGCATTCATCGTGGGTTAAATATGAGTTCGATCATTGAATCGATGTTAATGCCTACTGGGGCAGTTTGTTATGCAGCTAAGCCACATTCGTTTGTCATTGGCGCCAATGGTCAAGTGTATAAATGTACTTGTTTCCTTCACGAGGAATATAACCATGTTGGACGGCTTCATGACGATGGAACGATGGAAGTTGATTTTGATAAATTAGCTTTATGGGTCACGTCAGGAGAAGAACAAGACGAACATTGCCAAGCTTGTTTTTTTCGTCCTGCATGTCAAGGGAACCATTGTCCAATGTATCGCATACGTAAAGGAAAGCGCCCTTGCCCTTATGAAAAACGAAAAATTAAGCAAGTGTTGCGCCTAATTCATGCCCAACAATCTAAAATAAAGCAACAGTGACGCGCTGATTGGGGCAAAGCGTTTTAATGATTGGCGAGAGCACATTTCACAATAATGGGAGGAGGTGAATGATATGCGGATTTTGCGTCCTGCTGTTTCTCCAGTCACAGCGTCTAACTCAGGCAGACTTTCTAAATCTGTTCCGGGCAATTTAAAATAATGTATTTAAGCTTAGTATAATTTCTATCACTTGTCGATTTCTCCCCCTCACCAGAGAGAATGGAGTTGCCAAACTGTCGCTTTTTCCGAAGGATGTGCGTGTAATTGTCTTTTGCCAATAAAATGAAAGAGGGGCTCAATCCCAAAAGTTCGGGAGCAGCCCCTTGAATGTCATTATTTGGTGCAACCTTTCACGATCGCTTTGAGAGAAGGCGGCCGATTCCCGTTTAATTAGATGAGAAGAGAGAAGAGTTTCTCGGAACGGTTCGTTTTTGTTTTCCATTCTCCAGAAAAGCAGTTCGAATTAAAGCCATAGTTAGAGCTTGGTAGGAGTAAAAGAGGATTTGCTGAAATAGTTCTTAGTTAAATTTGTATAATCTGTTGTTCTAACCGTCTGTAATTTGTAAAAAAATATGGTTTAGAGATAGATCGGCGATAGTTATCCGTCAGAAATCAAGAAAAAATTTAAATGTTAAGTTTTATTACAAAGAATATTGAAAAAAATCGAAATTTTCTATTGACAACATGATTATGATCAAATTAATATGTATTTAGGACAGAAAAAGTTACATAAATCAAATTTATGTTACATTTATTTTGCATAAATATGTAATAAAATATAACACATAAAGATGTAAATTATGTTTAAGGTGTCATTTCTATTTTTTAAATATTATAAATATTTATATTATTTTTAAAAAATGAAAGGAGGTGGTGACAAGGGAGGGGAGCAATGAAGTTAAAATAGTGTTGGCTTTTATGTACACATTAAATTAATACCTAGTCTGTGGAGGTGAATGGTATGAACGGTCCTCATGATTTAGGTGGAAAACGTGATTTTGGCCCAATCATTAAACATGATCAAGAACCTCTTTTTCATGAAGAATGGGAAGCAAAAGTACTGGCGATGCATTTTGCTTTACTTGGACAAGGAGTAATCAACTGGGATGAATTTAGGCATGGTATAGAACGGATGGGATATGTTTATTACCTTACTTCAAGCTATTATGAACATTGGCTTGCTTCACTAGAAACCGTATTGGCCGAGAAAAATATCATTAACAGTGAACAGTATAGAAAGAGAATTAGGGAAATAGAATATGGCATGAGTGTACCTGTCAGCGAAAAGCCTGAGTTAAAAGAGTCTTTGTTATCCGAAGTGATCTATGGCACGAAAATATCATCCGAACGGAGAGAAAGCACTGTATCTCCGCGGTTTCGTCCTGGAGATAGAGTGAGGGTAAAACACTTTTATACAAACAAGCATACTAGATGTCCTCAATATGTCATGGGGAAAGTAGGAGTTGTAGAACTTCTTCATGGGAATCATGTTTTCCCAGACTCTAACGCTCATGGTGATGGCGAGGCTCCGCAACCGCTTTACAATGTGCGCTTTGAAGCAAGAGAACTGTGGGGAGGCGAGGCTCACGAAAAAGATAGTCTAAATCTCGACTTATGGGATAGCTATCTAACTCACGCGTAAAGGAGGAAAAATCATGAGTGTACAAAAAGTTCATCACAACGTTCTGCCTGAAAAGCCTGCTCAAACTCGGACAAAGGCTTTGGAATCGCTGTTGATCGAATCTGGATTGGTCTCCACTGATGCCCTTGATGCGATTATTGAAGCCTATGAAAATGATATTGGGCCTATGAATGGGGCAAAAGTTGTTGCAAAAGCTTGGGTTGATCCTGATTACAAAGAAAGATTGCTTCGGGATGGGACTTCGGCTATTGCAGAGCTTGGCTTTTTAGGGTTGCAGGGGGAGCACATGGTTGTTGTCGAAAATACGCCTAAAGTTCATAATGTAGTAGTTTGTACGCTATGTTCCTGCTATCCGTGGCCTGTCCTAGGCTTGCCTCCTTCATGGTATAAAAGTGCTTCATACAGGGCTCGAATTGTTTCAGAGCCAAGAACTGTACTTAAAGAGTTTGGGCTTGAACTGGATGATGATGTTGAAATTAGGGTTTGGGACAGCAGTGCTGAAATTCGATATTTAGTTCTTCCAGAAAGACCTGCAGGTACTGAAGGGTGGTCGGAAGAGGAACTGGCTAAACTTGTAACGCGTGACTCTATGATCGGTGTGGCCAAGATAAAGTCGCCTGTTAAAAAATAAGGGGGGACAAAAATGGTTCAATCAAATCTTCAAATAAAACCGGATGAGATTCTACCTGAACCTAGGAGAACAGAAAATGAGCCGGTTTTTAATTCCCCGTGGGAAGCCCGGATTTTTGCTATGACAATCAATTTGTATGACAAAAAATTCTTTGATTGGGAGGACTTTCGACAAGGATTAATAGCTGAAATTGCAGTTGCGGACAGCCTTCCTGAGAATGAACGACCAACCTACTACGAAAGTTGGCTGGCCGCTTTGGAAAAGTTGTTAATCAAGGATGGTATATTAACAAAAGAACAAATAGATGAACGCACTAAAGAATTGAAAGAAGGTATAAGAAAAAGTTGCTAGATCTTCCTATATTAAACTCCTCGCTCCTTTCAAAAAGGAGTGGGGAGGCTGTTTACCGAATTTATAGTGGAGGCTGTCGCATAGTAAATATGAACAAGGGCACCTACATCAAAAAAACTTAGTGTGTGGAGGAAAAGAAAATGGCGACTTGGGACTTATCGCGAATGAAGCATCACGTCTTCATATGCAACGGTAGCAGTTGCATGCGCAAGGGCGGCGAAGAGGTGACGAAGGCGATCCGGAGTGAAATTGCTGCCACCGGGATGGATGATGTGATTCATACGAGTCGGACCCGGTGCAACGGGAGATGCAAAGACGCGTGCGTCATTATCGTGTATCCGGAAGGAATTTGGTATAAGGACGTCACCCCTGCAGATGCCCCGGTGATTATCAGGCAACATTTGATTGGAGGAACACCACTGGAAGAAAGAATCAGCCATCGCTGCGTCAACGGGAAGTTCATACGCAGTCGAGGTGTAGAGACCGGAACGTTGAAAGCAACAAAGTTAGCTATGCAAAAAGATTTGCAATGATAGTGATGTTGAAAAAATGTAACCTTCTAATATGTCGATATGAAAAAAGATTACGAATACAACGTATGTGTACACGTCTTAATATAGAAAACAGTGGGTTCCACTTCTATGATCAACTCTGCTTTCTATAGGCCTTCATCTTTATTAGAATGCAAATCTTCATAATGTTATGACGAAGTACAATCGTTTCTTATGCATGAGCGACTAACAGTTTTTGCGGGTTTATCCTTACTGTTTTATGTGCAATGTTTCTAGTTTGGCGATGTCATTTTGTGCCTTATAAAAAATGATAACACATGTTTAACAATTTTTCAATACGGTGAACAACGATAAATGGCGCAAATACATCATGTTGTTCAGGTTGCGGATAGGGCAGTTTTTGTTTTGAAAGTAATATGGGGACGAGACTTGTGTTGTTCTACTGTTAGTAAAAGCGGATATCAAAGCAAGTAGAGTAATAGATCCGCGATAACTGTCCGTCACGAAGAAGTTAATAAGATAACTACATAAAGTAGGTTAAAGAAAATGGATTTTTTCAATTATCGAAAGGATTAAGCAACGTGAATCATTTACATTATCGTTTTGAATAACTTTATTTGTTGGAAAGGAGCACGATTCGTTTGGAATGGATATCATTTTCCTTTTATACCATGTTGATCGGCTTAAGACACGGGATGGATTCTGATCATATTGCTGCAATTGCCGATATGGTCGGTGCGGAAAAACAGAGAAACCAACAGTTGAAACTCGGGATCATGTACGCGATTGGGCACGGAGCGATCGTGTTCGTAATTGGGATGTTGGCGATTTTCGCCGGCACGCATTTGCCAGTTGGCTTTTTGCGAGTGATGGAACTTTTTGTTGGACTAAGTCTTTTGCTATTGGGGATGTTTATCCTTTATTCAGTCGTTCAGCAAAGAAACGACTACGAGTATCAAGGCCGCTGGAAGATTTTATCTGCCACGATTTATAAGCTTTTTCGGCGAAAAACGCTGACGGAGGACAAACTTTCCAAATTTGGCATCTTCGGCGCCTTTGTGATTGGCGTCATTCATGGAATTGGTGCGGAAACTCCGACACAAGTAATAGTGATCTCTAGCAGTGTTGGTTTGCAAAATTTGTTTTTTGCTGTAGCACAGCTATTGCTTTTTGTTATTGGCGTTTTGATGGCGACAATTTTTATGACGTATTTTGCCTCATGGGGATTTATAAAAGCGAAATTTAAGAAAAAGCTTTATTTGATCCTAGGTGTCCTGACAGGCTTTTATAGCGTAACATTAGGCATTTCGATTATCGGCGGAATGTAAGGAAACAGTGATATTTGTTGTTTTTATGCATTTCAAGCATGTCCATTATCGCTTGCTACCGTTTAAGGGAGGTGGTGCGCTCGAAGGAGAGGGGAAGCAGATTCATCATTCATTACAACATTCCAATCAAAAAAACTAAAAAAGAAGGAGGAAAATTAATATGAGACACGGGGATATTTCCAGCAGCAACGATACGGTGGGGGTAGCAGTCGTTAACTATAAAATGCCGCGCTTGCATACGAGAAAAGAAGTAATTGAAAATGCGAAAAACATTGCGAACATGATTATCGGCATGAAGCAGGGACTGCCGGGAATGGATCTTGTCATTTTCCCTGAATACAGCACGATGGGTATTATGTACGACAGGAAAGAAATGTTTGAAACAGCGACAACCATTCCTGGTGAAGAGACGGAAATCTTTGCTGAAGCGTGCAGAAAAGCAAATACTTGGGGAGTTTTCTCATTAACGGGGGAACAACACGAAGAGCATCCGCATAAAAACCCTTATAATACGCTCGTTCTAATCAACAATAAAGGAGAAATTGTACAAAAATACCGGAAGATCATTCCGTGGTGCCCGATCGAGGGATGGTATCCCGGAGATACGACATATGTGACGGAAGGGCCTAAGGGGATTAAAATCAGCTTGATTATTTGCGATGATGGAAACTATCCGGAGATTTGGCGTGATTGCGCGATGAAAGGCGCGGAATTGATTGTCAGATGCCAGGGATATATGTATCCGGCGAAAGAACAGCAAATCATGATGGCAAAAACGATGGCTTGGGCAAACAATGTATATGTCGCTATCGCAAACGCTACAGGTTTTGACGGAGTATATTCTTATTTCGGCCATTCAGCGATCATCGGTTTTGATGGTCGGACTCTCGGTGAGTGCGGCGAAGAGGAAAACGGAATCCAATACGCGGAGATTTCGATTTCCCAGATTCGCGACTTCCGCAAAAACGCTCAATCGCAAAACCATCTTTTCAAACTTTTGCATCGCGGATATACTGGAAAAATTCAATCTGGCGAAGGTGACAAAGGGGTTGCCGAATGTCCATTCGATTTCTACCGTACATGGGTGATGGATGCGGAAAAGGCAAGAGAAAATGTGGAAAAGATTACGAGAACAACAGTTGGCACTGCGGAGTGCCCGATTGAGGGGATTCCTCATGAAGGCAAAGTGAAAGAAGCAAACGTTTAAGGAAAAGAAACAAGAGGAGAGAAAGTGGAGGGGGTTAGACCAACTCCCTTCACTTTTCGCAGGAAGAAATTAGGAAAATAATTACATTTATAGAATATTTATTGAGACAACAAAGATTGCAGGGCGAAGACACTATACCACTGGAGGAAATAAATAGAAATGAACATAAGGATGTAGGAAAAAGAACATTGTTCGTGTTCTTTGGTTGGCAATTCGAAGGTGGCGATTGCTGTGGCAGCTAGAGATGCTTTTGTATTTCTATGTTTGTCTTATAAATCATATAAAGTTGATTAGTTATTATAAACTCTTGTTCTATCTCACTGCTTAATGTAGGTTCCATTACCGCATTAGCTTCGCTAACAGCTGCATTAGCGCTCAAGAATGGTTTTGGTTTATTTGGGGGAATCGCTGCTGGATTAGGAACGGGTTTAGTAATTGGAATAATCAATGGACTTCTTATACCAAAGTGGCGATCCCTCTATCGAAAGCAGGGGCTTAACAATTAGTGCATTGAGTTGTCACGGGAATCCGCTTCATCCGAATAAAAAGTTTGCTGCTCAATCCCATGAAGTGTGGAGAAAAACGGTGTTGTTGGCTGAACGTTTAGAAGTGCCTATTGTTAACGGATTTTCCGGATGCCCCGGAGATCGCCCGAACGCAAAATATCCTAATTGGGTGACATGTTCTTGGCCTCCAGAATATTTAGAGCTATTGGATTGGCAATGGAATGAAGTAGTGATTCCTTATTGGAAAGAAGAGGAAAAATTTGCGGCATTACATGGAGTAAAACAAATCGCATTTGAAATGCACCCTGGTTTTGTCGTATATAATCCGGAGACGTTATTAAAGTTAAGGGAACATGTAGGACCTAGCATTGGTGCTAACTTCGACCCAAGTCATTTAGTATGGCAGGGCATTGACCCGGTGGAAGCTATTAAAAAGCTAGGACGTGAAAAGGCCATCTTCCATTTTCATGCAAAAGATACATATTTGGATAAAACGAATATTCGGGTGAATGGCGTATTGGATACAAAACATTACAGTAACATTTTAGATCGTGCATGGACATTCCGATCCGTAGGCTATGGCCATGATGAGAAGGTTTGGAAGGATATTGTTAGCGCCTTGCGTGCAGTAGGGTATGATTATGTTCTTTCCATCGAACATGAAGACATGCTTGCGTCTATTGATGAAGGATTAAGCAAAGCGGTAAATTTATTAAAACAAATTCTTTTCAAAGAAACATTAGCGGAAATGTGGTGGGCTTAAGAATTGTTTTGTTAGAAATAAACGCTGTCTTTTGCCATAAAAAACGTTTTTGCGGGAATGCTATGTAGCGGCTGACGGGCGAATGCCGAAGTGTTCATTCTGTTTGTCAAAACATTGAATATGACGAGTATTGCATAATCATAATTAAGGAAGAACCTACGCCAAGTTGGCAAACAATTAGCGCCCTTAGCTTGACTGAAAAGGCTAAGGGCGTTTGGCATGAAAGAGGTTAGATAATAATAAATTCAAAACTTCCGAATATTTTTACTTCTTTTCCAACTAGGAACCCGCCTGTTTCAAGAGCCGCATTCCATGTCAAGCCATAATCTTCGCGGTTAATTTTTCCTTCGACATCAAAACCGGCGATGATGTTTCCAGTCATCGGATTTTTCGACTGTCCGTTAAATTCGACTTTGAACGTTTCTGTTTTGGTCACGTCTTTGATCGTTAATCGACCTGTTACTTCATACTCATGATCGGAAACTTTTTTGACAGAATCGCTGATAAACGTAATCGTTGGATAATTTTCCGCATCGAAAAAGTCCGCTGAGCGAAGGTGGTTGTCTCTGTCTTCGTTTTTTGTATCAATCGAGGCTGCTTGAATAGTTGCTTTCACTTTTGCTGATTCGAGCTGATGGATGTCACCTTCCACTTTAATATCAAATTCGCTGAACTCCCCTCTTGCTTTAGCAACCATCATATGCTTTACCTGAAAAGATATGGAACTATGAATTTTGTCCAATTGAAAGTTTGCCATTATTTCTTCTTCCTCCTTTTGTTTTGATATAATCATAACCGAAAAATATCTTGAATTCAAATATTTTTTGTTTAAGATAAAAAATATTTTGAGTTAAGAATGAGCTAGTTCCGAAAAGGAATCATGAAGCAGTGGAAACGCGCATATTGCAACCTTTCTCCATCTTCATTTTAGCGGTGTTTCTTAGTATTGCCGAACAACATGTGCCGCTTTCTTTTGATAGCGGATGCATGGTAACATTAGATTAAGTGTGATGCAGGATAGAGAGGAAGAATAATCATGATGAAGCAGTTGAGCATTTTAGCAAAAATTGAAAATCAAATGGAACGATTTTCGCGGGCGGAAAAAAAGATTGCAACGTATATTATGGAACATGCGGAACTTGTGCCAAACATGACGACGAAGGAACTGTCGAGAAACGCGGGAGCTAGTGAAGCAAGTGTCGTGCGGTTTTGCAAAGCGATTGGCATCGGCAGCTTTACTGCTTTAAAACTGGCGCTTGTTCGCGAATTGACGATAGCGGATATGAACATTAACGATTTTTCGATTATCGACAAGCAAGATACTCCGTATGACTTATTCAATAAAGTGACCTATGTCAACAAAGCGGCGGTCGAAGCGACGACCACAACGATTGATAAGCGTGAGTTGGAAAAAGCGGCGGAAGCAATGGTGAAGGCGAGCAAAATTTTATTTTATGGAGTCGGTGGCTCGGCTGCTTCCGCGATGGATGCGTGTTACAAATTTACGAAGCTAGGTTATGTGTCGGTGATGTCCCCCGATTTTCATACGATGCTTCCGCTTGTCGCAAATTTAGAGGAAGGGGATGTGTTTGTCGCGATTTCCACATCGGGAAGAACAAAAGATGTGCTGGAAATTGCGAGATTCGCAAAAAAACAAGATGCCACGGTGATTGCCATTACCAAACTCGATACGTCGTCACCATTGTATAAAGAAGCGGATATCAAGCTATGCCTTCCGGATGTCGAGCAAGACCATCGCATCGGAAGCATGGCATCACGAATGACGCAACTGAATATCATTGACGCGCTTTATTTAATTACGTTCCACCGAATGGGAAGCCTTGTTTTGGATAAATTCCATGAAACAAGAGAAGAAGTGGTGCGGTTGCGGAGATAAATCACGTTTATGGAAGCGGGCAATCAATGCCCGCGTTTCTCTTTTTTTGTATTTGTATATAAAAATTTTTTTGAAAATGGAAGAACAGATTGATATTTTGTTTCATAATTATATAATTAAATTAAGAAATAAAATTTCAAAAAGATGGAGAAGGTGACGAGATTGCTAGAACGCTTAACAACCGAACAACGAAATAACAAAACGCGGAATTTAGATGAAATGACGACGAAAGAAATTTTACAAGTGATGAATGAAGAAGATAAAACAGTGGCGATTGCCGTTTCAAAAGAATTAGCACAAATCGAAAAGCTTGTGCAAAAAGTGATTGCATCATTCCGGCAGGGTGGCCGGCTCATTTATATGGGAGCTGGCACGAGCGGTCGTCTTGGAATTTTAGATGCGGTGGAATGCCCGCCGACATTCGGGACGGAAAAAGAGATGGTACAAGGGCTGATCGCGGGAGGTTTGGAAGCGTTCACAAACGCGGTAGAAGGAGCGGAAGATAATGAAGAACTTGCGGTAAGAGATTTACAGTCGATTGGATTAACGGAGAAAGATATCGTTATTGGCATCGCGGCGAGCGGACGAACGCCGTATGTGATCAGCGGGCTTCGATACGCCAAACACATCGGCGCCACTACAGGAAGCATTGCCTGCAATAAAGGAGCGGAAATAAGCAAGTATGCTGATATCAGCGTGGAAGTGGAAACAGGCCCGGAAGTTTTAACAGGGTCCACCCGTCTAAAAGCAGGTACGGCGCAAAAGATGGTATTAAATATGATTTCCACCGCTTCCATGATTGGAATCGGAAAAGTATATAAAAATTTAATGGTCGACGTGCAGGCAACAAATGTTAAATTAAAAGAACGAGCCAAACGAATCATTATGCAGGCTGCCGATGTGGATGCCAAAACGGCAGAGCAGTATTACGAAGCGGCACAAGGACATGTGAAAACGGCGATTGTCATGATTTTGTTGCAATGCAGCTATGAGGAAGCGACAGAGCGCCTGCAAAAAGCGAATGGATTCGTCCGCCAGGCGCTTCAATAAAAAGGAAAGGGAGAGGTTGAAATGAAACGGGAACAACAAATGGCTATTAAAATGTTAGAACGACTTGGAGGAAAAGAAAATATTGCGCGCATCGCTCATTGCATGACGAGAGTGAGAGTGTCGCTATACGATCAGCAAAAGGCCGATATCGCAGGACTTAGAAACATTGATGGTGTTATGGGGGTCATTGAAGATGAAACGCTGCAAATCGTTGTCGGTCCTGGCGTCGTCAACAAAGTAGCGGCCGCGCTTTGCGAATTGACGGGGTTAGAGCTTGGGGAAGTGATTGAAGAAGATATTGCAGCGCAGAAAAAAACCGAGATTCAAAAGCGTAACCAAACGCCGTTTAAACGGTTGTTGCGCAAAATCGGCAGCATTTTTATCCCGCTTATACCTGGGCTTGTTGCATCGGGAATCATTAACGGAATCGCCAACTTTGCCAAAAACGCCGGTGCTGATCCAACGGAAACATGGCTGCAGCTATTATTGGTTATTGGCGGCGGCATTTTCGCTTCGCTTGGCATTTTAGTCGGATACAATACGGCAAAAGAGTTTGGCGGTACCCCTGTGTTAGGAGCAATCGCCGGAATTTTAGTATTTAACCCGGCGCTTGCCGATATGAAACTATTCGGGGAAGCGCTTACACCAGGACGGGGCGGATTGTTTGCGGTGATGTTGGCAGCGTGGCTGATGGCGGTCATTGAAAAGCGCGTCCGAAAATTTGTTCCGAATGCGGTGGATATTATTGTAACGCCGCTTGTCACCGTGTTAGTCGTATGTTTGTTTACGCTTATTGCCGTTCAACCGCTTGCCGGCTGGCTGTCTTTAGGGATTACGAGCGGAATCAAAGCGGTATTGGATATTGGCGGTGCAGTTGCCGGCGCCGTATTGGCGGGAACGTTTTTACCGCTCGTGATGGTTGGATTGCATCACGGCTTGACACCAATTCATATGGAATTTATTAATAAAATCGGTTCTACTCCCATTCTTCCGATTTTGGCGATGGCAGGGGCAGGCCAAGTAGGAGCGGCAATCGCGATTTTCGTCAAAACGAAAAACAAGCGGCTTCGCAACATTATTAAAGGGGCGTTGCCAGTTGGATTTTTAGGAATTGGCGAGCCATTGTTGTATGGGGTCACGCTGCCATTGGGAAGACCATTTTTAACTGCGTGCCTCGGCGCAGCGGTCGGCGGCGCGTTTCAGGCGGTGATGAAAACGGCCGCGCTTGGAATAGGGGTATCGGGATTATCGCTTATTCCGTTAATCGCTGACAATAAATATATTCTTTATTTCTTAGGGTTGGTCATCTCATATGTGTTTGGCTTCATTTTTACGTATTTCTTCGGCTTTAAAGAAGAAATGGCGGAAAACATTTAATGCTGGAGGAATCTATGTTTTATCTATCTTTTTACTTCACAGAACAGATGGATCAGATTGAAAAAAGGTTTAAACAGGCAAATCGCTTCGGATGTCGGGAACTATTTACATCGCTTCACATTCCAGAAGATGATCTTGCCATTTATCGCAAGCGGTTACAGGAAATTGGAAGGTTGGCGAAACGGTACGAAATCGAGATCGTCGCTGACGTTACTCCGGCTTCTTTGGCCAAAATAGGGACCGATGGCGACAGTCTCAAATTGCTTGTTAGCTCGGGAGTTAGCGGACTCCGGTTGGATGACGGGTTTTCCGTTGAAGAAGCGGCGCAGCTTTCCCAGCAGATCAAGGTTGTTTTCAATGCGAGCACGATGACGGAGGAAGAATGTGACAAGCTTGTTGACTGTGGCGTCAATTGGAATCATCTCGAAGCGTGGCACAATTTTTATCCGCGTCCGGAAACGGGGCTATCGAAAGAAGCGGTCATTCGAAAAAACAAGATGTTGCGCCGAAAAGGGATTCGAACGATTGCCGCGTTCATCCCGGGAAATAAAAAAAAGCGGGGTCCGCTTCATCAAGGTCTCCCGACGCTGGAGGCGCATCGGAACATCGATCCGCTTTGCGCGTACGCGGAATTAGTGCGGGATTGTGGCGTGAATAAAGTATTTGTTGGTGATGGTTCCGTGACAGATGAGGCGCTTGCGCGAATGAAGGAGTTTCGTGATGGCGTCATTCCGCTTCGCTATCGGCCGCTTATACAACAACACGAGCTGCTTTCCATGATCGAAACGGTTCATACGAATCGGCGCGATGCGGCAAGGGATGTCATTCGCTCCCTTGAATCCCGTTTATCTTTCTTGTGGCCAAAGCATTTGATGGTGCCAGCATGTACGATCGAAAGACCAAAGGGCAGTGTTACAATGGATAATATTCGATATGGAAGATATGCTGGCGAACTGCAAATCACATTAACGGATCTTCCGGCAGATGATAAAGTCAATGTGATTGGACGAATTATCGAAGACGATCTTCCTCTCCTTGCGTACGTCGGAGGAGGACAACGGTTTCGCCTTGTACAAGTCATATAAAAGCGCATGACTACCGATGCCAGTGGTTTTTAACATTTTTCCATCGAAGCCTCTATTCCTCTAAACGTAGTGAAGGTGGAAGATGAATCGGAAGTTTTTTAAAACAAACGTAAAAAACGGCTGATAGAAGAAAGAGAATCTTTATCGTATGGCAAAGAGGAGCAAGGCTTTTTCTTCTCGCGATATGATGATGCATGGTTATTTTTCCATTAATTATCGCATCGTAGGGATGTAGTAATCAATAAAATTTCCAGTACTAAAGCAGGAAATTGAAAAATTATTAAAAGAAATGAATGATTAGAAAAAGGATTTCTTGAATATAACAAATAGAATATAAGATTGTCGACATTGTCAGCAGTCTGTATCCACCGAATAAACGGTGGATTCTTTTATTTTTGGTTAATTTTAGTTAAAATATTAAAAAAGCAAAGGAAGGGACAAAGATGAAAGAAAAATTAAAGAATTATCGGTTTCCTATCATTTTGTTAGCTGCTATTCTTATTGGAAGCATTGTTGGATTTTTGATGGGAAAAAAAGCGGAAATCCTTAAGCCGTTTGGCGATGTGTTTTTAAATATGATGTTTATGATTGTGGTTCCGCTTGTATTTTTTTCGATTTCCTCGACGGTGGCCAATATGAAACATCTTCGCCAATTCGGACAAATTATGGGGACTACGTTGATTGTGTTTATCGCTACAGGATTTGTGGCTTCGGTGGTGATGCTTGTTGCGGTTCAATGGTTTCCGCCAGCAGAAGGAGTGTCTATTGAACTGAAACAGCCGGAGAATGTGGAAGATATCTCTTTAGCGCAGCAAATCGTGCAGACGGTGACCGTTCCCGATTTTATGGAATTATTATCAAAAAAATCGATGATGGCGCTTATTATTTTTGCCGTTTTAGTTGGTATGGCCGCTTCTCTTGCGGGTGAAAAAGGGAAACCATTTGCCTTATTTCTCCATAGCGCTTCCGAAGTATTTATGAAATTGATTTCGATTGTGATGTGGTATGCTCCGATCGGGTTGGGCGCTTACTTCGCTTCCTTAATTGGAGTGTTTGGTTCGGAAATTTTAGGTTCATATCTTCGTGTTGTATTGCTTTATTATCCAGTTTCGATAGCGTATTTCTTTATCGGGTTTACCGTTTATGCGTTTATTGCCGGCGGGAGAGCGGGGGTACAACGTTTTTGGCAGCATATTTTATCGCCTGCGGCCACGGCGCTCGCAACTGGAAGCAGCGTCGCTACCATTCCGGTAAACTTAGAGGCGGCGAAAAAAGTCGGTGTCCCGAAAGAAATACGCGAAACGGTGATTCCTATCGGCGCGACGATACATATGGATGGCTCATGTTTATCCGCCATTTTGAAAATTGCGTTTCTGTTTGGGATTTTTGAGCAAGATTTTTCTGGAATCGGAACGTTTTTTACTGCTATCGGGATTGCTATTTTGTCTGGAACGGTCATGAGCGGTGTACCCGGCGGCGGATTTATTGGGGAAATGGTGATTGTCACTCTCTACGGCTTTCCGATCGAAGCGCTTCCGATTTTATCGATGATTGGCGTGATTGTCGATCCGCCTGCGACGATGGTGAATGCTACTGGCGATAATGTTACTTCCATGGTGATTACTCGGTTTCTCAAAGGAAAGCGGTGGATGGAAGAGGCGGAAGAAATGTCTGATCGTTCTTCCGCGATTTCTTCCTTTTAGTGTAAGAAGAGCATGTTGCTCTTCTTTTTATTTTATTAGAAAAGGATGGGGATGTATAGGGACAAGATAAGTGGGGAACCATCTGCCGCAGGATTTGTTACTGAAGTTTCAAAGAAGGGAAAGCGGGCGGCAGTATAACGGACAGAACGTTTGCGGCCTCAAAAGCTTGCCTTCAACGGCTCAGCTATTTTTTGACTTCCATATAAAAAGCAGTTAAAAATTTCCGCACGTTAATTCGGCATTTTGTTGTTTTTTCTCCCGCTTCGAGCTCTTTCATACGCCTCCGGATTTCCGCAAAATCAAAAAGCCGGGGAGCGAAGTGCTCAAAAGTAGGATTTGTATAGTCCGTGAGCCCGAGGGAAGATAAATGGGTAAAAGCTTGCAACACGATGCGGCGAATGCGTTGTTCCATAGCGCGAACTTCCTTTTGTATTGCTGATTCATCACGAAGAGGGTCGTGCGTTTGCCGCACAAGCTCTGTGTATAATTCTTTTAAAGGGGGCAGTTCGTGAATCGTCTGTCCTTGTTTTTCTTTTTCCGCCAGCCAGCGCATGATAAGCAATAAATCTGATGCTCCCGCTTCCCCAGCAATACCTAACAGAAGAAGGAGATGCTGCGCTTGTTGTTCCAATGGTGTTTGTTCGGTTTGATGCAAAGGGGAAGGGGGAGTATTCGCTTGATCTAACGTCTTCAATAGCTGCCGAATCGAATCAAGGGAGTGAGAGATAGAGATATGTTCCGCTACCCGCTTCAATACCGCTACCACTTCGTGACGGTTAATCGGCTTTTGAATGTACGTATCGACGCCGTGAAGGTATGCCTGTCCAACCATTTCTTTATTTTCCACTTGGGAAATCATGACAAACTGTCCAGTAAACCCTTCCTCTTTTAATTTTTTCATCGTTTGAATTCCATCGCGTCCTGGCATTAATAAATCGATGAGCACTACGTCAACGGAATATAATTGGTCTGCTGATACGTCCAAGCCGTCTTCCGCTTGTCCAACGACTTCCCCGAGCTGGTTTTCCGTAATAATTTTTTCAAGCATTTTTCGCACGACGGCGTCGTCTTCAATCAGAAAAAAACGAAGAGGCATTATTGGCGTTCCTCCTTTCGCAGCAACTGACAGGTAGGAATGACCAGACGAAATGTGGTTTGTCCGGGCTTGCTGCCGACAAGCTGTATATGTCCATGAAGGCTTTGCACAATGTCCCGCGCATGGGTGAGACCGATTCCGGTTGACGGGTTTCCGTGTTGATCGTATTTTGTCGTAAAGCCAGGATGAAAAATCCAGTCAGCATCTTCCTTCGTAATGCCTATTCCAGAGTCCGTCACTTCAAAAACGAGATCGCTTTGCTCCAATTCTGCTTGCAGATGAATCGAGCCGGATGACGGAATGGCTTCCACGGCGTTGGCGACTAAGTTGTTTAATACGGAGAGCAGGGCGTAAACGTGGTCGGTCGATAAATCAACATGGCACGCTTGAGTAAACTGAATCTTTTTTCCTAATAGTTCGGCGTATTTTTTGTTAGCGCGTATGACCATTCCGCAAAGTTCGTTGATCGGAAGGCGACGCCGCAGCGGTTCTTGTCCGATTAATTTTGATAAGCCTGAAAAAATGCGCTGCACATCCTTTTTTACTTCATGGATATGCTCGGCGATATAGAGCGCGGAATGAGGCTCGACCTTTTTTCCTTCCACGAGAAGCGAGTACAAATCATAACTTTTCCGAGTGATTTCTTCGATGTATGCTATTGATTTTTGCAAGTAGAATGTTTCCTCATATAGCCCCGTATTAATCATCATAAGACGTTCAAGTTCCTGTTGCCGCGCTTCTCCTAGGGTGCGCAGATGCCTTATCATAAAAATATTGTATAGGCCAATGACGCAGAAGCTCCGCAAAATGCCAAACAACAACATCATCGCAATGATTTGGTATGTCAACGCGAATGGCTCGCCAAAGAAATGGCGAAAGAAAAGTTCGACTGCATTGGAAGTAAAATCAAGAGCGGCGCCAAGCAATCCGGCGCGAATCGGAAACTCCATAAAACGGCGGAAGTTAATGATTCTGGCAATCAATGCGAAACTAATGTAATAAAACGCAGCCGGTATATGGACGAGAAGACTATCGGACAACGTCGTTTGCCCTGTCAGCATGTCAAGGACAATACGAAATCCGGCTACGAATAATCCTGCGCAAACACCGATAAAAATTGGCGAAATCGTTGCGAATGAAATGAGCCCGAAAAAAAATACGGCGCTGCCTAATGAAAAGCGAAACGAACTATTAAACGGATTTACTTTCATTTCCCCAAAGAAAGCGGTAGCCAATATAAGAAACACTACGATCAAAAGCTGTTCACGCATTGTTTTCCCTTTTTTCACACATTTCTCACCATCCCCTTTTCTTATTATATAACAGGTTGGGATGGAATTTTATTTATCGTTTATTTTTGCCGCGAATATATGAATTCGTTTAACGCTGTTTATATTCAAGCCTTCTGGAAACAAGGGATAATGAATAATTGACAACAAAATACATGAGCGCGACGAGAATAAAAATCGGTATCACATAATTGACATTTCTTCCGTTAATAATTTGCGCATGATTCATTAATTCCGGGAGAGCGATAACGATCGCTAACGACGTGTCTTTCAGCAGTGAAATAAATTGGCTGACAATCGGCGGCACCATGCGACGCAATGCTTGCGGCAAGACGATATACCATAACGTTTGGATATAGGTGAGCCCAGATGAGCGCGCCGCTTCGATTTGTCCTTTGTCAATCGAGTTTAATCCGCCTCGGACGATTTCCGATAGCATCGCCGATTCAAAAACGACAAGGGCGACAATGGCCGCGTAAAATTTATCAAGCTTTAATCCTACTTCTGGCAGCGCGAAATACGTAAAGAAAATAATTAAAAGAAGTGGAAGATTGCGAATCGTTTCTACGATGACAGCGAAAATTTGCGAAATGCCAGGGATTTTTGTATAGCGTATCACACCGATGATAATCCCGAAGATAAAACTAAAAATAATGGAGATAAACGCAACTTCCAATGTCACCAAAAATCCTTGTAGCAAAAAGGCGAGATGCGCTGGAGAGTATGCGCCGATAAAGTCCATCTGTCCTTACCTCCTTGAATTATCGGCTTTTCGCCAAGCGGCGTTCCAAATATCCAACGCCAAGGCTTAGCGGTATTGTTAGTACAAGGTAAAACAGTGCGACGAAAATGTAAACGTCAAATGTAACAAACGTTTCCGACGAGATTAAATCACCAAAATACATGAGGTCAAGTCCGGCAATGACGCCTAAAACGGACGAGTTTTTTACAAGATTAATAAATTGGTTGCCAAGCGGCGGAATAACCATTTTGATTGCCTGCGGCAAGATGATATAGCGCATTGTCTGCAAATATGTCAATCCGGATGAGCGCGCTGCCTCCGTTTGCCCTTTTGGAACAGCGAGGATTCCCGATCGGATGACTTCGGCGATAAATGCGGCGGTGTACACCATCAAGCCTAACGTGCCTGCAGTAAACGGATCAAAGCGGATACCGACGGCGGGCAGACCGACAAAAAAGACAAAGACGATTAAAACGAGCGGAATGTTGCGGATGAATTCGACATAGGCCGCTCCAAGCCAGTTTAGCGGACGGATCGGGGCAATCCGGAAAATAGCGATAATGATGCCAATAATTAAACTTCCAATAAGAGCGAGGACGCTTGCTTTTAACGTATTGGCAAACCCTTGCATGTACATATCCCAATGATCGAACAAAATCGAATATCTTAACATGATGCTTCCACCTCTTTCCTGTCTTAAGATGAAACAGATGAGCGAAACAGGAGACGCTCATCTGTTCTTTCGTGATTATTGTTGCGGTTTTTTCCCAATCCATTTTTCATAAATTTTGTCATATTCGCCGTTTTCTTTAATTTCCTTTAAGTACTCGTTAATGACTTTCAAAAATTCTGTGTCCCCTTTGCGGACGGCGATGCCGTATGGTTCTTCGGTAAACGTTTCGTCAAGAACGCGGTAGTTTGGATCTTGTTTTGCCATCCCCCAAAGCAAAGCGTTATCTGTCGTGAGGGCATCGCCTTGCCCTGCTTTTAGCGCCGTGAACGCTTCGGCGTAGTTTTCAAATTCTAATACATTTACTTGCGGCGCTACTTTGCGGATGTTTTGCGCGGAAGTAGAACCTTTTGCCGTCAGTACGGTCATTCCTTTTTTCAAGTCTTTCACGCTGTTGATCTTGCTGTCTTTTTTGACAAGCAACGATTGGCCGGCCATGAAATACACATCGGAGAAATCGACTTCTTTTTTCCGCTCTTCGGTGATGGTCATTGTCGCGATAATCGCGTCGATTTCGCCGTTATTCAGCATTGGAATCCGCGTTTTGGATGTTACTTCTTTTAATTCAATTTTATTTTCGTCACCAAGAATTTTTTTCGCCAATCCTTTGGCGATATCGATATCAAACCCTTCCACTTTTCCGGTTTCTGGATTTTTTAGACCGAACAAGTTTAAGTCATATTTGACACCGACAATCAGTTTGCCGCGTTTTTTTATTTTCTCTAACGTGTTCGTTCCGGCTGACGTTTCCGTCGATTTTGTTCCGTCCCCATTGTTGGTCGTTGATGATTCGCTGCTGCATCCGGCTAATGCAGTAATGCTCAATAGAGCGGTAAGCGCGAGCGTAATCCACATTTTCCAAATCGTTTTTCTTTTCATAAAAAAACCCCCTTTGTTTGATTCGAACGTTTTTATTAATGGTTGAGAATGCGGCGCAAAAATACTTTGGCCCGCTCTTCTTTCGGGTTGGAGAAAAATTCTTCCGGCGGAGCTTCTTCCAAAATGCGCCCTTGATCCATAAAGACGATGCGATCTGCGACTTCACGGGCAAATCCCATTTCGTGCGTAACGACAACCATTGTCATTCCTTCTTTTGCCAATTGTTTCATGACGTCGAGCACTTCGCCGATCGTTTCCGGGTCAAGCGCCGATGTCGGCTCGTCAAATAACATGATTTTCGGCTTCATCGCCAATCCTCTGGCGATCGCGACGCGCTGCTGCTGACCGCCTGACAATTCGGACGGATAGGCGTTGGCTTTGTCCGGGATTCCTACTTTCTCTAAGTAGTACATTGCCGTTTCTTTCGCTTCTTTCTCCGGAATGCGAAGCACTTTCATCGGCGCCAGCGTAATGTTTTGCAATACGGTCATATGAGGGTATAAATTAAAATGTTGGAATACCATGCCGATATTGCGCCGCAGCTGGTTGATGTCGATGTTTTTGTCGTTGACTTTGACGTTATCGACGATTAATTCCCCGCTTGTAATCGTTTCTAAGCGGTTGATGCAACGAACTAACGTGCTTTTTCCAGAACCGGACGGGCCAATAATTACGACGACTTCCCCTTGATGAATGGTTAAGTTAATATCTTTCAGCACGTGGAAATCTCCATAATATTTGTTCACTTGATGAAAATAAATCAATAAACCCCCCTCCTTTTTTGTAAAAAATAGTTTATTTTTTCTAAATTTATTGTAAATACCGTCTACAGAAATCTACTAAAATCGACGGAAACCTTCTTTACTTCAATATAACGCGTGGGATATTTAAATTTATTACAAAATTTCCTTTTATATGAATAAAAAGAGTATTATAATATAATAGATGCATGTTATGGGAATGGTTTACACTTTAAGAAGGGAGAGAGAAAGATGAAATATCGGAAGCTTGGGAGAACAGGGTTAAAAGTGAGTGAAATTAGTTTAGGCAGCTGGCTTACATACGGCAATTCGGTTGAAAAAGAAACGGCGATCCGTGTCATTGATAAAGCGTATGAGTTGGGAATCAACTCGTTTGACACGGCAAATGTGTACGCTAAAGGGGAAGCGGAAAAAATCGTCGGCGAAGCATTGCGCAAGTATCCGCGCGAATCGTATGTATTGGCGACGAAAGTGTATTGGCCGATGGGGGATGGCCCAAACGACCGAGGCTTGTCGCGAAAACATGTGTTTGAGCAGCTTCACGCCAGCTTGAAGCGTCTACAGTTAGATTACGTCGATATTTATTATTGCCACCGCTATGATAAGGAAACGCCAATTGATGAAACATTGCGCACGATTGATGACCTTGTCCGTCAAGGAAAAGTATTGTATGTCGGCGTCAGTGAATGGACGGCCCAGCAAATCCAAGAGGCGCTTGGCACGGCCGATAAATATTTACTGGACCGCATCGTCGTCAACCAGCCGCAATATAACATGTTCCACCGTTACATTGAGAAAGAAATCATTCCGGTCTGCGAACAAAACGGCATTAGCCAAATCGTCTTCTCGCCGCTGGCGCAAGGGGTGCTGACCGGAAAATATAAACGGGGGCAAAAAGCGCCGGAAGGAAGTCGGGCGAGCGATCCGAAATCGAATATGTTTATCAACGACTTACTAAAAGAGGAAATTCTCGTCAAAGTAGAGCAATTGGAAAAGGTAGCCGCCGAACTCGGCATCACCCTTTCCCAATTGGCGCTCGCGTGGGTATTGCGCCAACCGAATGTCGCAAGCGCGTTAATTGGCGCAAGCCGGCCGGAACAAGTGGAAGAAAACGTCAAAGCCGTGGACGTTCAATTAACGGAAGATGTGCTTGAGAAAATCGAGCAAATTCTTGCATAGGCAAATTAAAGAGAAAAGAGGCAGGGGAAAAAGAAGTCTGCCTCTTTTTTAATCTAAAGGTTTTTATTTATATTTAAAGAAGGCAAGAAGAGCCATAATGGTTGGCAACATGATTAAAATTACCGATACGGAAAATCATAAAAGCTTTCTGCATACAAATGGAACTTGCCGCACAAAGCTATTAAAACTTCGCTGATCTCTTTTCATTAATTATTTTGTCATCCTTGTGAAAATTGAATAAACGTAACGGAAATTTTTTTGAAGGGAGAAACTTTCAACAAAATTGTTTTTGATAAACAATTACTTGACTATTATGAAAATTTATAATATTATAAACAAAAATTATCTCTACTTTAATTTTTTTATCTATATTATAAAACATAGTTTTATAATATAAAACAAAATAAATGTTTGTCATTAGCAATTATGCATTAAAACCACTTCTCTATTTCATGGAAAGAAAGTGCTCCTTCTATCTTATCTTGGTTATATTTGATAAACATAGTTTTATAAGTTAAAAAAACTTTTTCTGATGTTTTTAAAACATATTTTGAAAACGCTTAACTTTTTTGGTTGGGTAAGTAGCAAATTTGATTTGTAAAAACCAAAAAGAGAGGGGCTGTTCCAAAAAAATGAAAAAAATTAGCGTACTCCTTTTCGCATTTTCCGTCCTAATTTTCGTTATTTTATCGGGCTGTAGCGCTGAAAAGCAAACAGTACAGGGAGACGAAAAAAATAAAGGAGCTAAGGTGATTAAAGTAGCAAACTATTTTGCGGAAGATCATCCACAAAATATTGCTTTGAAGGAAAAATTCAAAAAAATAGTTGAAGAAAAGTCAGGTGGAACCCTTAAAGTACAGATTTATCCCAATAGTACTCTAGGAGCTGAAAAGGAATTTTATGATGGTGTTCGTAACGGCACCATTGAAATGGGGATTCCTGGATTGATTATGCAAAATGATATTCCAAAAATGGGAGTACCAGAGTGGCCGTTTTTATTTAAAGACTTCGAACACGTCAAAAAAGTATTAAATGGGCCGATTGGGAAAGAAATTGCGGCAGATCTTGAAAAACAGCATGGCGTTCACCCGTTAGCATGGAGTGCAAATGGATTTAGAATGTTTTCAGCTAATAAAGCAATAGACTCGATGGATGACTTTAAGGGGCTACGCATTAGAATGCCTAATATCCCTAACTACATTACCATTGGAAAATTGCTCGGAGCAAATGTTACGCCAATGCCAATATCAGAAGTTTTTACGGCACTGGAGCAAAAAGTGGTTGATGGACAGGATAATCCTATTGCTACATTACGTGCTTCAGGATGGTATGAGGTTCAAAATGATGTGCTGGAGTCAAAACATATGTTTAGCCCGAATATTTATATAATTAACAGTAATTTTTGGAATAGTTTAACTAAAGAGCAACAAAAAATTATTGAGGAAGCTGCAAAAGAATCAGCCAATTACGAATTTGAGCTTATGGAAAAGAGTTATGAAAAAGACAAAAAATTTTTAGAGCAACACGGAATTAAGTTTACAACACCAAGTTCGGAATTTACTAAACAAATGCAAGAAGCTGTACAACCATTATATGATGAACTTTTCCAAAAATATGACTGGGCGAAAGATTTGTATGAAAGAATAAAAGCGGAAGCAGAATAAATTGAACAGAAAGAAGGGCTGGTGGATCTATTGAAGAAACTTGGCAAACTAACAAATAGTATTTTAAACGTCTTGATGGCATTGACGCTTGCTATGATGTCTATTTTGGTATTCGGCAATGTTGTCTTGCGTTACGTATTTAACTCGGGCATAACCTGGTCTGAAGAAATGTCTCGTTTTCTATTTATTTGGATGGTATTTTTAGGAGCAATTGGTGCTCTGAGAGATAACGACCACTTGGGAGTGGATATACTTCTTAAGAAATTGCCGTTGGGTGCTAAGCGAGTTGTCTTTATTCTCGGTAATTTAATCGTTCTTTATGTGCTATGGTTACTTCTTGATGGAAGTTGGAAGATAACTATAAGTAACTTGCATAGTACGGCACCTGCAACGGGCTTGCCATTAGCTTATGTTTACGGAATTGGAATCATCGTGAGTATCGGAATGGGAATCATTGTATTGTTTAATATTTATCGAGCCTTATTTCAAATAAATGCGCTAGAAGAGCTTACACGAATGAAGGAATCGGAAGATGAAATCATACAAGCAGTTCATGAAGAAATCACGGAATCGCACTACGGTCAAAAACAGGGTGCAGCTGGAGGTGAGAGGTAGATGGCATTGGCTGTTTTTGTTGGTTCGTTAATCGGTGTCATGGCGTTAGGGATGCCTATTGCTTTTGCGCTTTTAGTAAGTGGTGTTGCTCTGATGTTTTATCTCGATATTTTCGATACTCAGATTATCGCGCAAAACCTCATTGACGGGGCTGACAATTTTTCTATGCTGGCGATCCCTTTTTTCATTCTTGCGGGAGAATTGATGAATGCCGGTGGGATTTCCAATCGAATTATTCACTTTGCCCTGTCTCTCGTTGGTCATATTCGTGGAGGGTTGGGGTATGTAGCGATCATTGCCAGCGTTCTTTTTGCAGGTTTATCCGGTTCAGCAGTAGCGGATACAGCAGCTCTCGGTGCGATTCTCATTCCAATGATGGTTAAAGCCGGATATGACCGAAACCGATCTACCGGTCTTATTGCGGCTGGCGGTATTATTGCGCCGATCATTCCTCCGAGCATACCGATGATTATTTTTGGGGTAACGAGCGGTTTATCGATTACTAAATTATTTATGGCAGGGATCATTCCGGGTCTTCTCATTGGCTTATGTTTGGTAGTATGTTGGTGGTTTATGGTAAGAAAAGATGAGGTAGAAGTTTTTCCACGCAAATCTGTAAAAGAAATACTATCAGCTACCCGTCAAGCCATTTGGGCGCTTCTATTACCTGCTATTATTGTTGGAGGGCTTCGTGGGGGGATCTTTACTCCTACAGAAGCAGCTGTCGTGGCCGCGTTCTATGCATTATTTGTCGGTATGTTCATTTATCGTGAATTGAAAATACAAGATTTGTTTAAGGTGCTAGTAGCCTCTGCAAAGGCAACAAGTATGGTAATGTTCCTTGTTGCAGCAGCTATGGTATCAGCATGGTTGATCACGGTTGCCAATATCCCGTCAATCGTAACGGATATGCTCGGACCGTTCGTCGAGAATAAGTTGCTGCTTCTGCTGGTGATTAATGCATTAGTTCTATTAGTTGGTACTGCCATGGATTTGACACCTACTATTCTCATTCTTACTCCTGTTTTAATGCCTATTATCGAAAAAGCTGGAATTGATCCGGTGTACTTTGGGGTACTTTTTGTACTCAATAACTGCATTGGATTACTGACTCCTCCAGTTGGCACAGTATTAAATGTAGCTTGTGGGGTAGGAAAAATAGGGATGGAGGACATTATGAAAGGGATATGGCCTTTCTTACTGGCGGAAACTCTTGTTCTTATATTGCTTATTCTGTTTCCGTCTATTGTTACTGTTCCACTTCAATGGTTTACGAGCATGTAATTTTTGTATAAAAAAGATACATTATTTCTCACCTGTACGCATTGAATTAAAAAGAACGTTTATTTTTAAAAAACAGCATCTTCAATAAATATTACACAATTGCTCAACTGGCCATAAAAAGGATATAGAACAAAAGGAAAGAAGGATGAACAAAAAACTGGGAGGACAAAGCATGAAAAAAATAGTTGCGGTTAGGAAGGTAATCATTGGTTTCCTATCAATAGGATTACTTTTTCTAAGTGCTTGTAGTTCTAATGCAACCCAAGGAGGAATAAAACCTAAAGGAATTCAAGAAAGGGTTATTAAGGCGGGAATTGGATTAAATGAGGATCACCCAGAAGGACAAGGGCTTCTCAAATTCAAGGAAATAGTAGAGAAACAAAGCGGGGGAAAATTGAAAGTCCAGACGTATTTTAGCGCATCTTTAGGCGATGATTTAAAAATGACGGAGGCACTTCAAGGTGGCACACAAGAAATTACGATTCCATCAACTTCCCCATTAGTCGGGATAATTAAAGAGTTTGGCATATTGGATTTTCCGTTTCTTTTTAATACTGCAGAAGAAGCAGACGAGATTTTAGATGGACCTATAGGCAAAAAATTGCTAGAAAAGCTTCCTGATCATGAACTGGTTGGCCTTGCTTATTGGGAAAATGGATTCCGCCATGTAACAAATAGTAAGCATCCAATCAA
Organism: Parageobacillus sp. KH3-4; assembly: GCF_022846435.1. Lineage (NCBI taxonomy): Bacteria > Bacillati > Bacillota > Bacilli > Caryophanales > Anoxybacillaceae > Parageobacillus > Parageobacillus sp. KH3-4. Next base: position 2,228,337 of record NZ_AP025627.1, on the reverse strand, counting down.
CACAACAGATGATCTTAAAGGTTTAAAATTGCGGACAATGCAAAATCAAGTGCATATTGATGCATTTAAAAAACTTGGTGCTAACCCAACACCAATGGCTTTTTCAGAAGTTTTCACAGCCCTTGAAAGCAAAACAGTTGATGGTCAGGAAAATCCATTGGCGACGATTAAATCCAATAAATATTATGAAGTACAAGATTATTTGAGCCTTACTAAGCATGTTTACACACCATTTGTTTTCTTAGTTAGCAAAAAATTTTGGGATAGCTTATCGCCAGAAGAACAGAAGATTCTGCGGGATGCAGCTGTGGAAGCTGGCAAGTATCAACGGGAGCTTAGTCGTCAAGAAGATAAAAAGGCATTAGAAGAGTTAAAGAAAACCGGTATCAAAATTAATGAAGTGAGTGATGAACAACGGCAAAAGATGGCAGAAGACATTAAGCCTGTGATCGATAAATATGCTAAAGAATTTGGAGAAGATCTTGTAAATGAGATGTATAATGAATTAGAAAAAATTAGAAAATGATCATCATTTATTAAGCATGTTTTAAAAACGAAGTGTAAGGATTTGTAAATAGGAATTAGAGAGTCCAGTATGTCTTTTCTCTGTTTTCAAAAGGTATACAGACAGATAATGATATAGCTATGGCTAATAAGAGGGAGGAAAAATGGAAATCATTAATGATCTGCTCAAAGGTGTACCGATTCCGAAAATGATAAAGATTAGGCAACATTTTCATGCTCCTGAAATTGCAGATGTTCCTAAAGCAATCCATGAGAGTATCCAGCAGGCCAATGTTCTCCATAGAATTTCCCCTGGCGATCGCGTGGCAATTGCTGTAGGAAGCCGTGGCGTGGCAGATATACCAATGATTACTCGAGAAGTCGTGAACGCTGTTAAACAGGTAGGTGGAAATCCTTTCATTGTACCGGCAATGGGTAGTCACGGTGGGGCAACTGCTGAGGGACAGAAAGAGGTACTAATACATTTGGGAGTTACAGAGGAGTTTGTAGGTGCGCCTATTTGTTCTAGTATGGAGGTAGTAGAAGTAGGAAGGTTAGATAATGGCCTTCCAGTTTATACAGATAAACTTGCATATGAGGCAGATAAAATCATTGTCATAAATAGGGTTAAACCACATACAGCTTTTCGGGGCCCGGTTGAAAGCGGATTAATGAAAATGATAACAATTGGTCTCGGTAAGCAAAAAGGTGCCGAAGCGGCCCATAAATATAGCTTTAAGTATATGAGTAAACATGTTGTTGAAATGGCAAAAATAGTTATTCGCAAGGCACCGGTTATTTTTGGTGTAGCTGTTTTGGAAAATGCGTATGATCGCCCTGCCAAAATTGTTGCGGTCCCAGCCGAGCATTTCGAAACAGTGGAGCCTGAACTGCTGCTAGAGGCAAAAGCATTGATGCCAAGAATTATGTTTAGCCCAATTGATGTGCTTGTAGTAGATGAAATAGGGAAGGATATTTCAGGAGATGGAATGGATCCAAATATTACAGGCAGGTACGCTACTCCCTATGCAACCGGCGGCCCGGAAGTGACACGTATCGTAGTGTTAAGTTTATCTGAAAAAACACAGGGCAACGCCAATGGCATTGGCCTCGCTGATATTACAACAAATAAAGTTAAGGAACAAATCGTATGGGAAAAAGGATACGCCAATGCTTTAACAAGCACGGTGGTCTCTGTAGTAAAACTACCAATGTGTTTAGAAACAGAAGAGTTAGCAGTGAAAGCAGCGATCAAAACCTGCAATGCTTTTGATATGAACAGAGTCAGAATGGTCAGAATAAAAAATACGCTGGCACTTAGGGATATTTGGATTTCTGAGAGCCTCTTAGATGAAGCCAGACAAATGAAGGATATAGAGATTTTATCGGAACCTTTCGAAATGGATTTTTCAATCACTTAGAAAAAATATAATTTAGGTGTCTAGCGTTAACTATCAAATCCAAATAGTCATAAACCAAGTTTCTATTCATCGGGAAAGGGGGAGTATTATGCCGGCGGTTAAATATCCATATGTGAAGAGCAAAGTCAATCCGTATCACGACAACGTGCAGGGAAAAGCAAACGAACCTATATGTGTGGCAGGCCTGCTTGATCGTTCTAAACAGATCCTTGGTCCCGAATTAAAAGGAATGCAGCCAGATTGGACGTTGGAAGAAATATATGACCGATTACATCATAATGCTCCTAGAATTGCGATTATAGGAGGATCCGCTGATCACCCTGCCCATATTATGGATTTTCAAACGATCGCTCGAGCCGCCATTCGCATTTGGCAAAATGGAGGAGTTCCGTTTCAATTTTCGACGCCGGTAATGTGCGACGGGACGGCACAGAGCAACCAAGGAATGAGTTATTCCTTACAAAGCCGAAATGCTGTCGCGCAGATGATTGTTAATCAGATGGAAGCACATAGCTATCATGGGGCTTTTGTCATTCAAGGTTGCGATAAACAACCGCTTGGGGTTGTCAGCGCTCTGGCACATCTTGATCGTGTTCGCAGGGAAAGAGGCGAAGCTCCTTTCTTTGCCACTTTTGCTCCGGCGCATGTTTTAAAAGGAGGAACCATTCCCCCGCGCTTATATGCTGAATTAGAAGAAGTTGCCCGGCATGCCGAGTCAATAGGGGAGGAAGATATTGCATACGATTTGCGCGATGCACTTTCATATATTTTGCAATGTTCATCAAACACTGCATTCCAAGGTGTATTGGAAAGAGCAAGAGAAAAAGGGATTATTACAATAGAACAACATGAAGATTATGAAAAACGTTTAGCAGTAGCAACTTGCGATAGTCAGGGTGGGGTGTGCGCATTTAACGGAACTGGCAATAGTTCCAGACATCTCATAGCAGGTTTGGGACTGATTCATCCCGCACTGGAGCTTTTAACTGCTCCACCTACACAGGAACAGATAAACGCTGCACTGGATAGCTTGGTGCATTTGATCAATAACCCAATATATGGAGTTACTAATATAATGGCTACGAATATTAAAAACGCCATTAGAATTCATAGTGCCACTGGCGGATCTACCAATATTATGATGCATATTGTCGCTGCAATGCTTTATGGAGGGTATCAATTTGATTTATGGGAATACGATAAAATTCATCATGAAGTGCCGATTCCGGATTTATTTGACTACAGTTTAACACAAGGAAGAGATATCTACGCTTTAGCCATTCAGTGCTGCAGTGGGAAAATAAGAGGAATGGAAACCGTATTTCATGAGTTGATGAATAACGGAGTTCCAATGGACATTGATGCGCCGACGGTTACGGGAACGACATGGAGAGAAAGACTTTCTGTGAAGAAAGATCAATTGCCAGCCGAAAATATCAAAAATAATCCAATTATTCTCTCTAAACCAAAACGGCCATTTAGCGGTGTTGATGTTTTATCAGGAAATTTTTTTGAAAGCGCAGTAGTAAAAATGAGCGGAATGTCAACAAGACAAATTGATGAGTTCGATAAGAAAATTGCATTTGTTCTATATTATGAAAATGAAGATGATGCAAATGAAGGGCTTCTAGATGTTAATCTGTTAGAAAAACTGAAGTTAAATCGTAGTTTTAATGATAAAAGCTTGATCGCTGTATTAAAACATAATTCCCCGCATCTATTTGATTCGTTAAAAGACAAGGAATATGATGAATTATTCGATACGATGGTGAAAGAAGGCGCGCTAAAAATAGCTGTCGTTATATCCGGTCAAGGGCCAGAGGCGTTTGGTATGCCGGAAATGTTTACACCAATGCAACATATTAATGCGAACAGACAGTTAAAGCGTATTGCTACTCTCATCAGCGATGGACGCTATTCAGGTGTAACATACGGGGCGGCTATTGGTCACATGACTCCTGAGGCAATTAAGGGTGGAGGCATACTCTATTTGAAAACAGGAGATCTTCTATATATTGGCCTTCGGGAACGGAAAATTCAGTTTTTAAATGCAAGTGCTTTTCAAGACGGTAAACTTTTATTTGAATTTGAGAGTATTAAACAGGAAAGAAAAGAGATTGCAAAAAACAGACTAGAAAATATGCGCAAACGTCAACGGCGTATTGCAGCCAGCAATCGTTTAATTGGGCATACGGATGCTGCAAACGGGGTAGTGCCTTTCTATGTAGCCGAGGAAGCAGTATACGATTATAAAAAAGATGTTTTCTTCCCTAGTTTGCGGGGAAGCAAATAGTAAGCAATAAAGTAGAAAGGAATGCGGAGAATTTTCGGAAATAATTTAAAAATATCATAATAACAATTAATAAAAATTTTTCGTCATTGTTCTTCACTCTCTATATTATAATTATTAAAAGATAAATAGGTATAGCGCCAATATAAATTGTTAAAGAGGGTGAAGAATATGCCGCTGATTCAATCTGTTGACCGTGCTCTCCGTATCTTAGATCTATTTGATGAATATGAAACAGAGTTAAAAATTACGGATATTAGCGAAAAAATGCAACTTCATAAAAGCACTGTGCATTCACTGTTAAAAACGCTCCAACACCATCATTATATAGAGCAGAATCCGGAAAATGGTAAGTATAGATTAGGAATGAAATTGTTTGAAAGAGGAAATTTAGTTATTCGCCATCTTGATATTCGGGCAATTTCCAAAAAGTACTTAATCGATATATCTGTAAAAACTGGCAATACCGTTCATCTTGTTATACTTGATGGGAAAGAAGGAATTTATATTGACAAGGTAGAAGGAACCTCGGGGACAGTTTTATATTCGAGGATTGGAAGGAGAGTTCCTGTTCACAGTAGCGCGGTAGGAAAAGCGTTAATTGCTTTCAAAGATGATAAAGAACTTAAGGAGTTTTTAAAAGGGTATGTTTATAAGCGTCATACTGCTAACACTATCACTAGTGAGGAACAATTTCTTGCCGAGCTTGATAAAGTTAGAAAAAATGGCTATGCGCTTGATAATGAAGAAAACGAACCAGGTATTGCATGTGTGGCTGTTCCTATTTGGGATCATTCTGGAAATGTCATAGCGGCGATGAGCATATCCCAACCGTCTGCGAAAGTCAATGATTTGGTGCTTAAGGAAGAAGTGCAATTATTAAAAAATGCTGCCAATCTTATTTCTAAAGAGTTAGGGTATTCTAAACATGGAAGTTTACATCCATAAAATATAATCTAAACGCATTTTTTATCAAAATAATAAAACAGAGTTTTTTAATATAAAACAAAAGGAGACGAATTTATGAGAATCATTCGATATTTAAACGGAAATTCAGATGCCGTATTAGCTGCTGTTACAGATGATAATCAAATATACCCTCTTCCATTCAACGACTTTATAGATATTATTTATGAAGCAAAAAAAGCAGGATTGACCCCTTTCAATTACATTTATGGATTCATTACCGGACAAGAGAGTTTGCAAAAAGAGTTATCTGAATTAAACCTGCTTGTGCCAATTGTTGCGCCTGAGGTTTGGGCTTCAGGTGTCACGTACGAAAAAAGTCGCGAAGCAAGAAATTACGAGACGACAGATAAAGCAAACGGTGGCGAAACATGTTACGACAAGGTATATAACGCACAAAGACCTGAGATATTCTTTAAATCTACCGCTGCCCGTACTATAGGTCCTAATGAACCGGTTTATTTGCGGAGTGATTCGAACTGGCAAATTCCCGAACCTGAAGTGGGCTTAGTGATAACCAAAGAAGGGGAAATCGTTGGATATACGATTGGCAATGATATGAGCTGCAGAGATATTGAAGGGGAAAATCCTCTTTATTTACCGCAGGCTAAAATATGGAAGAATTCATGCTCAATTGGTCCAGCAATCCGACTTTCTGAAACGGTAAAAAATCCGTACGATCTTCAAATAACGTGCCGTATATATCGAAACAACCAACTTGTAGTAGAGGAAAGTGCAAATACAAGGCAATTAAAAAGAAAATATGATGAATTAATTTCTTTCTTAATTCGTGATAACAAAGTATTTGATGGAACTGTATTGTTAACAGGTACATCTATAGTTCCACCAAATCATTTCACCCTGCAAGATCAGGATCGTATTGAGATTGAAATTCCAGAGATAGGTGTGCTTTCAAATCCAGTAAAAGCATTAGTAAACAAAACCGTTGCAAAATAAGTGTCAAAGTCTCCCTTTATATTATAGATGGCAAGGCTATTTAGGTTTCCATATTCAAAATAATAGGGAATAGGAGTGAAGTTGTGATGACAGTGCAAGCAGAAGTAAAAACATATTTTAACTATATCAATGGAGATTGGGTAAGTTCGGTAACGAATGAAGTGGAAGCAAGCATAAACCCGGCTAATAAAAATGAAGTTGTTGGATATATTCAACGTTCATCTATAGAAGATTTAAACAAGGCAGTGGCCGCGGCGAAACGGGCGCAAAAATCGTGGTGGAAACTATCCGGTGTAGAGAGAGGAGAGTATTTATACAGAGCGGCGGATATTCTGGAAGGACGTCTCGAAGAAATTGCGGAAACGATGACAAGAGAAATGGGAAAGACGTTTGGTGAAGCAAAAGCAGAGACGCTGAGGGGAGTCAATATATTACGTTATTATGCCGGAGAAGGGGTTAGAAAAATTGGCGATGTTATTCCATCAAGCGATAATGAGGCGCTAATGTTCACCACTCGAGTTCCGCTCGGAGTAGTTGGTGTCATTTCGCCGTGGAATTTCCCTGTAGCTATTCCTATATGGAAGATGGCGCCTGCTCTTGTATATGGAAACACCGTTGTTTTAAAACCTGCAAGCGAAGCTGCTGTAACGGCTGCCAAAGTGATGGAGTGTTTCCATGAAGCCGGCTTTCCGAAGGGAGTCGTCAATATGGTATGCGGTCCGGGTTCTGTAATCGGCCAAGGGATCGCGAATCATCCAGATATTAATGGGGTTACATTTACAGGTTCAAATAATGTAGGAAAACAGGTAGGAAAAGCAGCTTTTGAACGCGGTGCGAAATATCAATTGGAAATGGGAGGAAAAAATCCTGTCATTGTCGCTAAAGATGCGGACTTGGATCTTGCCGTCGAAGGAACGATAAATGGGGGATTGCGTTCAACGGGTCAGAAATGCACTGCTACAAGCCGTGTCTTCGTTGAAAGCGAAGTATATGAAACATTTAAAGAAAAACTTCTCGCTAAAGTAAAACAACTAAAAATAGGAAATGGGATGGACAGCGGAACATGGATGGGGCCGTGTGTAAGTGAGGCGCAATTAAATACCGTTCTCTCCTATATTGAAAAAGGAAAAGCAGAAGGAGCAAATTTAATTTACGGCGGTAAAAGATGTATAGAAGGTGAATTTGCCAATGGCTTTTATGTAGAACCAACTATTTTCGAAAATGTAGACATAAATATGACCATTGCACGGGAAGAAATATTTGGACCTGTGCTTGCGTTAATCAAAGTCCGTGACATTCAGGAAGCATTGGAACTTGCCAATGACACAGAATACGGATTAAGCGCCTCCATTTATACAAAAGATATTAGCAATATTCTCTCATTTATTAATGAAATAGAAGCTGGGCTAGTAAAAGTAAATGCGGAAACAGCCGGAGTGGAGTTTCAAGCTCCTTTTGGTGGAATGAAACAATCAAGCTCTCATTCTAGAGAACAGGGGCAGGCAGCAATAGAGTTTTTTACATCTATTAAAACAGTGTTAGTTAAGGCATAAATCATCGTGTTCCCCTCATCTACTTTGAGGGGAACATCCTGTCACATCTCTAGTTAAAGATATTTGCGGCGACCAATATGGTATGTATCCATCTTTTGATTAAGCAAAATAAACGAAGCTGTATCACGGAGGGATATAAATTTGGAAGAGAACTTATTGGAGACAAAAAAAGAGCAGCTTATTCATCTCTTAAGGGATATGGGAAACGTATTAGTAGCTTTTTCGGGTGGAGTAGATAGCACATTTTTGTTAGCGGTTGCAAAGCAAGCACTTGGTGATCGCGTGATGGCGGTTACTGCAGTTTCAGAAACGTTTCCAACGCGGGAAGTAGAGTTGGCCTCCAAGCTTGCCAAACAAATAGGTGTCAAACACTTGAAGCTTCAAATGAATGAATTAGAAAACGCCGATTTTGTCAAAAATGACTTTGCCCGCTGTTTTCATTGTAAAAATCATTTGTACACACAGTTAAAAGAGTTGGTTAAGAAATATGGAGATATATATACGATTGTTGACGGTTCTAATATGGATGATTTAGGAGAATACCGCCCGGGATTGAAAGCAGCGCGACAACTTGGTGTGCGGAGTCCTCTTCAAGAAGCGGGACTTTACAAGGATGAAATCCGGATATTGTCAAAGGAAATGGGGCTGGAAACATGGAATAAGCCTTCCTTTGCCTGCTTATCATCGCGTATCCCTTATGGAATGAAAATTACGAAAGAGAAAATCGATCAGCTTGATAAATCTGAAGAATTTCTCTTGGAGCTTGGTTTTTATCAAGTTCGTGTTCGCCATCATGGAGAAATAGCTAGAATTGAGGTTTTGCCTGAAGAGATGCCGCGTATCATTAAATATCATCAGGAAATCCATAATCAATTAAGAGAATTAGGATTTTTATATGTGACGCTTGATTTGGGAGGATATAGATCAGGAAGTATGAATGAAGTTTTGAAAAAAGGAATGGTAAAATGAAAGATTCGCTTAGAGAAGTGCTTAAGCAATTAAAAGACGGGAATATCTCTGTAGAAGAAGCATACGAAACATTGCGCACATACGATTATATTGGATATGCAACAGTGGACATTCACCGCGAAAAAAGGAAGGGTTTCCCAGAAATAATTTTTGGTGAGGGGAAAAATAAAGAACATTTACTCGGTATTTTCGAAAGATTAATGAAATTTCATAAAAAAGTACTTGCCACACGTATTAATAAGGAAAAGGCAGATTATCTGATAACAAATTTACAAGATCGCTATCCTCTCGAATGCTTTCATTATCATAGTGATGCAAAGGCTTTTTATTGGGTTTCTAAAGACTATGTGGAGACAAAGAAACAAGGATACATAGCTGTTGTCAGTGCAGGAACGTCAGATTTTGCTGTTGCTGAAGAAGCTGCGGTGACTGCTGAGTTTTTAGGTTGCGAGGTCAAGCGAATATATGATGTAGGTGTTGCTGGTATTCATCGTTTATTAGATAGAGTATCAGTTATTGAACAGGCGCACGTCGTGATCGTAGTTGCAGGTATGGAAGGGGCGCTTGCGAGTGTGGTAGGAGGGCTTGTGTCAAAGCCAGTTATTGCTGTACCGACAAGTGTGGGATATGGGGCTAATTTCCAAGGGATCTCCGCTTTGCTTGCGATGTTAAATTCATGTGCTAGCGGAGTCTCTGTTGTCAATATTGATAACGGCTTTGGGGCTGGATATTATGCTGCTACTATTCTATCTGTCATTGAACAGTCCATCGTAAAGGCAATGAAACAAGAGGAGGAAAGGAATGAAGATTCTCTATCTTGATTGTTTTTCGGGAATTAGTGGCGATATGATGGTTAGTGCTTTGGTAGATGCGGGGGCATCACCGGAACGGATTGAAACAGAATTAAAAAAGCTTCCGATTTCAGGGTATAAATTACAATGGAGCAAGGTCATAAAAAAGGGGATTTCTGCTATAAAGTTGGATGTAATCCTAGATGATAACTGCAGAGACCGTGATGCTTACTCCCGCCATCATGATTCGTTAAATCATTCAACCTCGCATTCACATAGGCATTATTCTCACATAGTCGATATGATCAATCACTCAGAATTACCTCCGGAAGTAAAGAAACGTAGTCAACAAATTTTTCATTCTATTGCCACGGCAGAGGCAAAAATCCATCACATTCCTATTGAAAATGTTCACTTCCACGAGATAGGTGCAATTGACTCAATTGTTGATATTGTCGCCACAGCTGTCGCGTTAGAAGAGCTTAAAATTGATCAAATCATTTCTTCTCCTATTCCGGTTGGAAGTGGATATATCGATTGTGCGCATGGGACCTACCCTGTTCCAGCTCCTGCGACGTTGGAGATACTTCGAAACGTACCAATAAAGGCTAGCAAATTGCCGTTTGAGTTAACAACCCCAACCGGAGCTGGGATTGTGAAAAGTCAAGTGACTGCATTTGGACCAATTCCGGCAATGACAATATCATCAATTGGATACGGTGCAGGAACACGTGATTTGCCAAATCAGCCGAATGTTTTACGTGTTGTAGTAGGCGAAATGGTTGATGTTTTGTTAGAACATGAATGTTCATTGCCTTTGCAGCAAGAGGTGATTCACATTCTAGAGTGCCATGTAGATGACATGTCGGGGGAAGCGTTGGGATATGTCATGGAAGGGCTTTTTCAAAAAGGGGCACTCGATGTGTTTTATACACCCATCTTTATGAAGAAAAACCGCCCTGGGGTCCTTCTTACTGTTTTGGCTTCGCCCAATAGTGCCGAGGAATGTGAACAATTTATTATCAAAGAAACGACAACCCTTGGTGTCAGGAAAAATATATGTATAAGAAGTATTCTAGGAAGAAATAGTGTGAGTGTTCCTACACCGTATGGAAATATTCGTGTAAAACAGGCTATACAGAATGGAAAAATAATAAGGCAAGTACCAGAATATGAGGATGTAAAAAAAGCCGCTACTGATTATCAAGCTGCTTTTTTAGAAGTATATACAGCGGCGGTGGAATATGCTAGGAAAAGATCAAGAGAAGAAGAACCGCAATGAATTAGATGTGCTTTCCACTTTAATAATGGATGGACTTTTTGGAATTCAACATTTTTTGGGGCCTGATCGTGTAATAGATCTAACAAAAACAAAAGTCTGTTTCGCTTCCTGCTAAACGGTATTTTAAATTTATTTTGGAAGGATGAAAGCAATGGATTATAAGTTTAAAGGGATCATCCCACCTGTAGTTACGTTATTTAATAAGGATGGCAAGTTCGATTGGGAAGCCAATTATGTGCTTGCGGATCATTTAATCAAAAAAGGAGTTCACGGATTGCTCTATATGGGAAGCATGGGGGAGTTCTCTTCTTTGACTGTTGAAGAAAGAAAACTTTTTGTCGAAAAAATGGTTCGATATGTAGATGGGCGTGTCCCTGTTTTAATTGGTACAGGCACTGCCTCATTACAAGATACTATTTATTTATCACAACACGCTGAGTATATTGGAGCGAATGGTGTGCTAGTGGTAAATCCATTTTATTGGAAATATACAGAACGCCAATTATATGACTATTATATAAATGTAGCTAAAAGTATCACAATTCCTTTGATTATATACAATATTCCTTCACTCACGGGTCAAGATTTATCTCCTAACCTTATATTAAGGTTAGCAATGGATCGAGAGAATATAGTTGGAGTTAAAGATACGACGGAAAGATTAGGGCATATCCGACAATTAATTGGCATTACGGAGCAAAGACCCGATTTTTCTGTTTTTGCCGCTTTCGATGATCTTCTCCTTCCTGCGCTTCAAATAGGGGCGGCTGGCGGAATCAATGGTACTGCTACTTTCTTGCCGGAATTATCTGTCCGATTATTTGAGAGTTTTAAAGCTGGTCAATATCAAACAGCACTAACTCTAAATGAATCCCTCCTCAAGCTTATGTCCATTTATGAGCTTTCCCAACCTTTATTTATGGCGGTTAAGGAAGCAGTTCATCAGCTTATTTTAGGCCATCAGACGAGCCCACGGTTGCCTATCGCAGAATGTGACGACTTAAAAAAGGCGGTTCAGTTATTTCTCAAACAAAATAATTTATTTTCCTACAACAATTAAAAACTAAACGTGACGGATTGCAAATAGGAATACTAATGAAAAAGCCAATCGATTCGTCGCTCTCTATCACTACACTAGACTAGTCCATATCAACGTATTTTTAAGAGAAAGGATGCATCATATCTATGAAAGAAACGAGAGAATTTCTTCAATCATTAGGCTATCCAAGCAGCGATCTCTATGATCTTCCTACGTCTACAAAACGCTTCCCTGACGGGGCACAATACCGTATTGAGATCCCGAGTGTAGAAGGTCCACGTGCTTTACAAGCAACACTCGAGGAAGCAGAACGATTGGGAGTAACCATTCACCGTGTATCGCAGGGAAGTGGAATTATGCTGTTAACAGATGATGAGATTAGGGAAATGTGCCAGATTTGTGCGGATCGTGGGATGGAGTTGAGTCTTTTTGTCGGCCCTAGGGGTACATGGGATGTTAGTGCCCAACCATTTACAAGTTCAGGGAAAGTCGCGGGGCTTAGACACGAAGGAATCGATCAGCTGGTTTATGCCATTGAAGATTTAAAAAGAGGAGCAAGTTTAGGATTACGTGGCGCTTTAGTTGCTGATGAAGGTTTGTTGCTTTTAACGAAGGAAATGAAAAAACAAGGAATACTACCACAAGATTTTGTGGTTAAAGTATCCGTTCAAATGATGGCGTCCAACCCAGTGTCTATTAAGCTGATGGCGGAATTAGGTGCAGATACGTATAACGTCCCTACCGCTTTGACTTTGCCTAAACTGGCGGCTATTCGTCAAGTAATCGATATTCCAATTGATATATATGTAGAGGTACCGGACGGATTTGGCGGTTTTATTAGACATTATGAAATTCCGGAGATTATTCGTATTTTATCACCTGTTTACATTAAATTTGGGTTACGCAATCATCCTGATGTGTATCCATCAGGGAGGCATCTGGAGTCGGTTAATATGGATCTATGTCGGGAAAGAGTTCGGCGAGCGGCATTAGGGATGCGGATGATTGAACAATACTACCCGGAAGCAGCGATGTCTGAATTAGGAGCAGAGGGTTTGGGTGTCCCGGTAATCGGCTCGTTCAAAAAAACAACGGTTTGAAGAGGAGAAAGGGTGAAGCTACATGGCTCCTTTTTACCGCACTGTTATGATGAATCCTAAAGATAACGTCGCCACTGCTTTAGACTATATCCCTGCTGGCAGTGTAGTAAAAGTAACGTGTCAGGGAAAAGAGTACGAAATTGAAACCAAAGAAAATATTGAGTTTGGGCATAAATTTGCTGTTATTTCTATTAAGAAAGGTGAGGATATATTCAAATACGGGGAAGTTATTGGAGTTGCCTCTAAGGATATTGCCGTAGGTGAGCATGTGCATATCCATAATGTAGAGGGGAAAAGGGGAAGGGGAGATAAGATAAATGAAAACAGCACAGCTTTGGGGCTATAGACGTCCTGACGGTCGAGTGGGAGTTCGCAATCATGTGCTTATATTGCCTACCATTGTTTGCGCTACGCAGGCAGCAAAGCAGGTAACAGAACTTGTTCATGGTACTGTTTCCTTTATTCACCAGCATGGTTGCGCTCAAGTAGGCGTTGATTATGATCAAACATTCCGCACATACGTTGGAATGGGCACCAATCCAAACGTATATGGTGTAGTCGTTATGGGGCTTGGTTGTGAGACGCACCAAGGGAGAAGTGTTGCCCAAGAAATTGCCAAAAGCGGCAAGCCGGTTGAACTGGTATCCATTCAAGATCATGGGGGGACGCTTGGGGCGATTGCAGAGGCAGCGAGAATTGCAACGAAAATGGTACAAGATGCTTCTGCTTTAGTCCGGGAACCGTTTGATATTAGCGAATTAATTGTAGGAACAGAGTGTGGAGGATCAGATGCCTGTTCAGGGCTCTCAGCCAACCCAGCAGTTGGTTATGTAAGCGACATGATTGTTGACAGAGGAGGTACGGTGATTTTAGCAGAAACAACCGAACTGATTGGGGCAGAACATCTTTTAGCAAACCGTGCTGTTGATGACCGAGTAGCTAAAAAAGTATATCAAGTCATTGAAGCGATGGAGAAACGAGCAATGATGATGGGAGTGGATATTCGTACCGGAAATCCGAGTCCAGGGAATCGAAAGGGAGGCCTCACAACACTGGAAGAAAAATCACTGGGAGCGGCTGCCAAGGCTGGTACCAGACCATTGCAAGAGTTAATCGACTATGCTCAACGGCCAACAAAAAAAGGATTGGTATGGATGGATACTCCTGGTCATGATATTGAACAATTGACGGGAATGGTTGCTGGTGGGGCGCAAATTGTTTTATTTACAAGCGGACGTGGAACACCAACTGGTTCGCCAATTGCCCCTGTCATTAAAATTGCTACCAATACTCCGATGTTTGAAAAAATGAGGGAAAACATGGACATTAATGCAGGAACAATCATTGAAGGAACGGAGTCTCTAGAATCGGTAGGAGAAAGAATTTTCAACGAACTTCTATTAACATCTTCTGGAAAACTAACGAAAGCGGAAATTTTAAAACAACATGATTTTGGTATTTGGAGAATTGGCCCAACATTTTAGTAGTTTAAATTATCTGGCGAGATCCGTTTTATTAGAAATTGCCAAAGAAGCAGATATTATTTACCTAGATTGGTTGCAATTATAGCAAGAACTAGTATTATTACTTGTCCGCCCTATCTTTTACTATGGATGAACGAAAGTACAGAAAAAATTTAGGGGGAGAGAAAAATGAAAAAATTTAAAGTAGCGGTGACCGATTATGAATTTCAAACACTGGCTCCTGAACAAGAAGCACTTTCCTCACTGGATGTAGAATTTGTCGCCGTGCAGTGCCGTACTGAAGATGAGGTAATTGCTGCCTGTAAAGATGCTGATGCGATTATTAATCAATACGCCCCTGTCTCTGCGAAAGTAATTGCAAACTTAGAAAAATGTAGAGTTATCTCACGATATGGGGTAGGTGTCAATACCATCGATGTGGATGCTGCTACCCAAAAGGGCATCATCGTTGCCAACGTAACGGATTATTCAGTAGATGAAGTATCTGACCATGCTTTTGCTTTGTTGCTTTCATTGGTGCGCAAAGTTGTTAAATTAAATAGTGAAGTAAAAAATGGATTGTGGAATTTTAATTTAGGAAAACCAATTTATCGATTACGTGGCAGAACACTTGGACTTGTAGGACTAGGAAGAATTCCACAGGCATTAGCCAAAAAAGCACAATCTTTTGGCCTAAATATCATTGCTTATGATCCATATATTCCGCAAGAGGTAGCCAATCAATTAAATGTTAAATTGGCAGAATTAAACGATCTATTTAAACAATCCGATTACATTTCTGTTCATGCCCCGTTGACGAAAGATACACGTGGAATGATAAGCGACGAACAATTTGATCTTGCGAAAAAGGAACTATTTATTGTAAATACAGCTCGAGGCCCTGTTATTGATGAAGCTGCTTTAATTCGCGCTTTGCAGGATGGAAAGATTGCAGGTGCAGGTCTAGATGTTACGGAATATGAGCCCATTCAACCAGATAATCCTCTTCTCAAAATGGAGAATGTGATTATTACACCGCATGTTGCTTGGTACTCTGAGGAATCCGAAAGGGAACTAAAACGAAAAACCGCTCAGAATGTTGCTGATGTATTATCGGGATATTATCCTAAATATTTAGTGAATCCTGGCGTGAAAGAGAAAGTGCATTTAAAAGAAAAGGAATTGTACGTATAAAAGCAGCCGCCGAACTCGGCATCACCTTTACCCAATTGGCGCTTGCCTGGGTATTGCGCCAGCCGAACGTCGCAAGCGCGTTAATTGGCACAAGCCGGCCGGAACAAGTCGAAGAAAACGTCAAGGCCGTGGGCGTCAAATGAACGGAAGATGTGCTGGAGAAAATCGAGCAAATTCTTGCATAGGTATAAAAGAGGGTTGCAGAGATCGGTCGAGTCCCAATAATTGTATAAAATCCACTCCCTGTCCAGCGAACTTAGATATCTGGGAAATAAAGCCGCATTATGCCATTTATTTTGACACAAAGTTCTAGACTTCATTCGGAGATCCATGTGCATCCTATCCACTTTCTCCAATGTTAGAAAGTATGTCGAAAAAACGCTCCTAAAACGGCTACAACCGTTGATATATCCACATTTATAAAAAGAGGAGAGCGAAAGGATAACGGGTTCGGTTCAGAAGTACAAAATTAAAAAAAACAGTACAAATAACAGCATAATTAGCACAAAATTCGAACCAAATTTAACAAAGTAAAAAGCACATTAAAACGCTTGGGCTTATTCCAAGCGTTTTAAACTAAAATTATATTGACTTGTTAAATTAAGACTGTTACTAAAAGGTTACTACCGTACTTCAATTACAAATGCAGAACTTGAATCTCCCTTTTCCCATCTTGCTGAAACATCATACACATATACACCTTTTTCTTTTGGTAATAGTATCACATTATCATTTATTGGAATATTTTCTGTTTTTTCATTTGTAAGCCATCTATTTACTACTAATGTATTTTCTTTAGGCTCGTCTTTGAATTCTATTTTCAATTGGGAATTTGGTGGTACAACCACAGGTTTTAGTTCTTGATTTTTAATGAGTTCTGGCGGAGAACTTGTATCAGCACAAACAGAATTAAGTAATCCATTCCAACAATACGAACCTTGTGTCACTTCTACCTTTTTTTCTCCAACGGTTATGGTTGGTAAAGGTGGTTTAGCACTAAATAGTCCAATAACAAAATAACCCCCAATGCCTAACGCAATTAATACTAATAATGTAATTAAAAACTTTTTCATACACTTCCCCTCTCGTGGGTTAATTTTCCCCTTTGCTAATTCTCTGAGTAATCTATATATTTAGTTTAACATAAAATACCAAAATCCTTAAAAAGGATTTCGCCAAAAAATATTGATATTTCAACAAAAATAAAAAGAGGCTGTCCTCAAAAGGTCGTTTTACCGACCTTTTGGGACAGCCTTTTCAATTTTGTACTCAACAACCGAACCCGTTAGCGGAAGGATTGCCTCTTTTTTTATGGCGGTAGGTCGATGCAAAGGATTTCTCATGCCAGCAGCGAAAAATATGAAAATAGATAAAAAGGAAGGTGAAGGAGGGACTTTGCATGTGCGGCAGCGTATATGGATATGAAGAAATCGTGTTGCGCGCCGAGCAGACGTTAAAAGAAGCGGTGCAGCTATTTATCCGCTATGAAATAAACGAAATTCCGGTAATCGACCGTCAGCGCCGGGAAATGGGTCGGTTGACATACAGGATGCTGCTGAAAGCGTTGGCGGACAAATGGGATGATGACGAAACAATAGAGTCGTTATGGAACGCGCAGGAAACGACAGTGGAACATACAAAAGAACAGCCGGCCGATGTTCCGCCTAAAAGCCATACGTCCGTTTCGGAGTTGATCACCGAGATTCAGAGGCTGAAACTGGAATTGCAAGAGGCGCATAGCATGGTGGAGATGATGAAAACTGTTCTTGATTCGGCATATGAAGGAATTGCTGTCGTGGACGCACAAGGCATTATTCGTGAAATAAACAAGGCATATTGTCAGTTTCTCGGCATTCGCAGGGAAGATGCGATCGGAAAACATGTGACAGAAGTCATTGAAAATACAAGATTACATATTTGCATCGAATCGGGTGTTCCAGAAAGAGGATTTATTCAGAAAATTTTTGATCAGCCAATGGTTGTGCATCGCATTCCAATTTGGCGAGAAGGAAAAGTGGTCGGAGCAATTGGGATGCTCATTTTTCAAGGAGTTTCGGAAGTGTATCAAATTTTTCAGCGAGTGCAAGAGTTGTCGCGTCAAGCTAGTCAAAAAGAAAAGCAGGTAAAACGTGCGGCTTTTCCAAAAAAACAAATTTCAGGTTTGGATAGCATTGTCGGCCGCAGCCCAGCGATTGCAAAAATTAAACAAATGGTGAGAAGAGCAGCGCGTGTGCCATCTACTGTGTTAATTACCGGAGAAAGCGGAACGGGAAAAGAAGTGCTGGCGAAAGCGATTCACCAATCGAGTCCGTATGTTGACGGCAATTTTGTCAGCGTTAACTGTGCAGCAATTCCTGAATCGCTTCTTGAAGCAGAATTGTTTGGCTATGAAGAAGGGGCGTTTACCGGAGCGAAAAAAGGTGGAAAGCCGGGAAAGTTTCAACTTGCCCATAAAGGGACGTTATTTTTAGATGAAATAGGCGATATGCCGCTATATATGCAAGCGAAAATACTGCGAGTGTTAGAAGAGAAAAAAGTGGAGCGAGTCGGCGGCGTAGCGGAAATGGAGCTCGATGTTCGCATCATCGCCGCTACGAATAAAAATTTAGAAGAAATGGTGCAAAAAGGTCAGTTTCGCGAAGATCTTTTCTACCGCCTCAATATTATTCGCATTCATATTCCTGCCTTGCGGGAGCGGAAAATGGACATCCCTTATTTGCTTGCCTACCATATGGAAAGGATTTGTGAGCAGTTCGGCTTAAAACAAAAAGAATTCACAAAAGAGGCGATGCAAGCGCTTATGGATTATTCATGGCCGGGAAATATTCGCGAACTTGTCAATGTAGTGGAATGGTTGGTTGGAATGGTGGACGGGCAAAAAATCGAAAAGGAGCACTTGCCTTCCCATATTCTTTCTTCCGCTCTGTTTATGAAAAACGGCCGTGAAGTGGAAGAAAGAAAAAATATCATCGAGCAACCAGATGCTCATTGGCGGGACATTGTTGATTATTATGAACGCGAAAGAATCAAGCAGGCATTAATTGAGGAAAAGGGAAATAAAGCAGCGGCAGCGAGAAAATTAGGCATGCATCGGTCCACACTTTATGAAAAACTAAAAAAATACAATCTATAAATACGTTGGAATAATGTACAAATATGTCGGAAATATGTCGGATAATTGTCGGTGCATCATTGCTATAATAAAAAACTGAATATTAAACTAGCGGAAAAACAGCGGGGTTCCGGCTTGGCATGACTTTTGCATGATTATCATATTGAAAGCGTTATCAAAAGGAGGAGGAACAATGCCACAAATGCATCAACTTCTCATGCCAAGCCGGATTTTATATGGGCGCGGTGCTTTTAACGAAATCGGGAATCAAGCGCGTCTGCACGGGAATAAAGTGCTTATTATCAGCGATCCTGTCATGGAGAAGCTCGGCAATGTCGCGTTTTGTGAAGAACATTTACGAAAAAAAGCGCTTCCATTTGCCAAGTATACAGGGGTAGATACGGAGCCGACCGATATTCATGTAAAGGAAGCGCTCGAAGTTTGCCGCCAAGAGCGGTGTGATGTCATCGTTGCTATTGGCGGAGGGAGCAGCATTGATACGGCGAAAGCGGTGGCGGTCATGATGACAAACGAAGGAACGATCAGCGATTATGTGGGCAATGCCAAGCCGTTTGCGAACAAACCGCTTCCGCTTATCGCCGTTCCGACGACTGCAGGCACCGGTTCCGAGGTCACGAAAGTTACCGTCATTATTGACACGCAAACGGACGTCAAAATGATGATTTCCCAGCCCGAACTATTGCCGGCTGTCGCGATTGTCGATCCGATTTTAACCGTATCGTGTCCGCCGCCGGTGACCGCGGCAACTGGGATAGACGCGCTATGCCATGCGATCGAAGCATATATTTCGCGGCGCGCCCATCCAGTAACCGACGTATTGGCGCTATCGGCAATCGAAGCGATCATGGGGAATTTGCGCCAGGCGTATAAAAATGGCAACGATATTGATGCGCGCGAGAAGATGGCAATCGGCGCGATGGTGGCAGGTGCTGCATTTTCCAACGCATCGGTGACGCTTGTCCACGGGATGTCACGGCCGATCGGCGCACTTTTTCATGTTCCGCACGGCGTGTCGAACGCGATGCTGCTGCCGGGGGTGCTGGAATTTACAAAAAAGAGCGCGATAGAAAAACTTGCAGTGATCTCCCGTCTGATCAAGCCGGAATTAAAGAACGCCTCCGATGAAGAAGCGGCCGATGCGCTTATTTTGGAAGTGAAACAGCTCTGCCGGGATCTCCATATTCCAAATATGAAAACATGGGGAATTGAAAAAGAACAGTTTGACAAAGCCGTTGATAAAATGGCGGCCGATGCGCTAGCGAGCGGCAGCCCGGGAAATAACCCAAGAGTTCCGACTCATGAAGAAATTGTTCAACTCTATCATGTTTGCTATGATTATGATTTTTGTTCAACGAATTCAATATCGCTTTAGTCAAAGGAAGGGGTCAAGGGGGAAGGGGAGAAAAGGTGATGGATCTTCTTGTTATTATTCTTGCTTTAGCATTGTTAATGTTAATTGCTTACAGAGGATTTTCTGTTATTCTTTTTGCACCGCTGTGTGCATTGCTGGCGGTCATTCTTACTGAACCTAGCTACGCGCTTCCGTTCTTCTCGAATATTTTTATGGAAAAGATGGTTGGTTTTATTAAACTTTATTTTCCTGTTTTCTTATTAGGGGCTATTTTTGGAAAATTGGTCGAAATGTCAGGAGTAGCATCATCGATTGCCAAAATCATTATTCAATTAGTTGGGGCCAAACGCGCCATTTTAGCTATTGTTTTAATGTGCGCCATCTTAACTTACAGCGGGGTCAGCTTGTTTGTTGTCGCGTTTGCTGTTTATCCGTTTGCTGCCAACCTTTTTCGTGAAGCGAATATTCCTAAACGGTTAATTCCCGGAACGATTGCTTTAGGTTCTTTATCGTTTACGATGGACGCTTTGCCGGGGACACCGCAAATTCAAAACGTGATTCCTACTTCTTTTTTCAAAACGGATATCTATGCTGCCCCAACATTAGGGATAATCGGTTCCATTTTCATTTTTGTTCTTGGAATGATGTATTTGGAATTTCGGCGCAAAAAAGCAGAAGCGGCTGGCGAAGGGTATTACGGGTTTGGCGATCCGCGTTCAGAAATGGCTACTGCAGCAGAAGCAGAGGCACTTCCCGTCCATTTACCTATAGAAGGGACAACAAGCAAAGCACGTCAATGGTTAGCATTTTTGCCTCTTGTTTTAGTAGGTGTGATGAATAAGTTTTTTACGGTAAATATTCCAAAGTGGTATCCTAATGGTTTTGATTTTACCAAGATCGGTTTAAAAGAATTTGGGACGGTTGAACTTCCTAATGTGGTTGGAATCTGGTCTGTCGAACTGGCGCTGGTGATCGGTATTATCGCTACGATTGCTTATAATTGGAAAGGCATCGCGCAAGGGTTTAAAAACGGTGTAAATGCCAGCATTGGCGGCGCTTTATTGGCTGCCATGAATACAGGTTCAGAGTATGGATTTGGCGGTGTCATTGCGGCGTTGCCAGGTTTTAGCATAGTTCGTGAAGGAATTTCTCACACTTTCACAAACCCGTTGGTAAATGGGGCGGTAACGACGAACGTTTTAGCGGGGATTACCGGTTCTGCTTCTGGTGGAATGGGGATTGCTCTTAGTGCTATGGGGGAAAAGTATGTGGAAATGGCAACAAGTTATAATATTCCGCTAGAAGTGATGCATCGCGTTGTGGCGATGGCTTCAGGAGGCATGGATTCCCTCCCGCATAACGGAGCAGTGATTACACTTCTTGCTGTCACAGGATTGACTCACCGCCAGTCTTATCAAGATATTTTTGCGATCACTATCATTAAGAGTATTGCTTGTTTCTTTGTGATTGCTGTGTACAGTTTAACCGGACTTGTTTAACAAACAAAATTGAAGGGGGAATGAAATAATGGCTTCAGCGACTACTGTACAAACATTGAAAAACTTTATAGGTGGACAATGGGTAGAATCTTCCTCAGGAAAGATGGAACTCGTTCCTAATCCGGCTACTGGAGAAGCGTTGGCTTATGTTCCGATTTCTTCACGGAAAGAATTAGATCAAGCAGTTGCGGCAGCAAAAGAAGCATTTAAAACATGGAGCAAAGTGCCTGTACCGCGCCGCGCCCGCATTCTTTTCCGCTACCAGCAGCTCCTTGTTGAGCATTGGGAAGAGTTAGCTCGCCTTGTTACATTAGAAAACGGCAAGAGCTATGATGAAGCGTACGGTGAGGTTCAACGTGGGATCGAATGCGTAGAGTTTGCTGCGGGAGTTCCTACTTTAATGATGGGGCAGCAGCTTCCAGATATCGCCACGGGAATCGAATCAGGCATGTACCGCTATCCGCTTGGCGTCGTTGCCGGAATTACGCCTTTCAATTTTCCGATGATGGTCCCATGCTGGATGTTTCCTTTGGCGATTGCCTGCGGAAATGCGTTTGTGCTGAAACCGTCTGAACGCACGCCAATGTTGGCCAACCGCTTGGCGGAACTATTTACGGAAGCCGGTCTTCCAGAAGGGGTCCTAAACATTGTTCATGGAGCGCATGATGTCGTCAATGGCATTTTAGAGCATAAAGACATTAAAGCTGTATCGTTTGTCGGCTCGCAGCCGGTAGCGGAATATGTATATAAAACGGCAGCGGCTTATGGAAAACGGGTGCAAGCTTTGGCAGGTGCGAAAAACCATTCCATTGTTATGCCAGATGCTGATTTGGACTATGTCGTTACAAATATTATTAATGCCGCGTTTGGCTCGGCAGGGGAACGCTGCATGGCGTGCGCAGTAGTAGTGGCCGTAGGCGATATTGCGGATGAGCTTGTGGAACGTTTAAAGAAAGCAGCCGATGAGATAAAAATCGGCAATGGTTTACAGAAGGATGTCTTTTTAGGTCCCGTCATTCGTCAGTCTCATAAAGAACGGACCATCAAATATATTGAAATCGGCGAAAAAGAAGGAGCGCAGCTTGTCCGTGACGGACGCCGCGATTCTGCTGCAAGCGGAGAAGGCTATTTTATCGGACCGACGATTTTTGACCATGTGAAGCCGGGCATGACGATTTGGACAGATGAAATTTTTGCGCCTGTCTTGTCGGTTGTTCGGGCTCGGGATTTAGATGAAGCCATTCAAATTGCCAACAAGTCCGAATTCGCCAATGGCGCATGCATTTACACCGACAGCGCGAAAGCAGTCCGTCAATTCCGTGAAGAAATCGATGCCGGCATGCTCGGTGTCAACGTGGCGGTTCCGGCGCCGATGGCGTTTTTCCCATTCTCCGGTTATAAAAACTCTTTCTATGGAGACCTTCATGCAAATGGCCGCGACGGCGTTGAATTTTATACGCGTAAAAAGATGGTGACGGCGAGGTATTGAAACCGTAATATGTGATAGTTAGATAGGAAGGACTGAATCAACAGACTCAGTCCTTTTTTTGTTGTGCAGCAGCATGTAAGCGGGGGCATTGTTGCAGATCTATTTCAAATTACTTGAATACTCTAGATGCTTCTTAAACTTGTTTTAGCAAATCCCAGATTCAAAATGCATATACATTGCTTTTTGTTTATGTAATTTTTGGATATTTGCCGAACAGATGTCGAACAGACAAAGGATTATGACAAAAGTGAATGGAGTTAGTTGGTTAAAAATGTCGAATCAAAACGACTATTATTAAAAAATGGCAATAATGTGGCGGACAAAATGATATTTACTTTTCATTGAATGCATAATGTAAGCGTTTTAAGATAAAGGTACATCCTAGGAGAAAAGGAGGAAATGAAACATGGCTTATACAACAGAAAATCAGTCTAGCTTTCGTGTGAAGATTCAGCGTTTTGGTGGCTATTTAAGCGGAATGATTATGCCGAATATTGGGGCATTTATTGCGTGGGGAATTATTACGGCGCTATTTATCCCGGAAGGATGGCTGCCAAATGAAGCGTTTGCGAAACTTGTCAGTCCAATGATTACGTATTTATTGCCACTATTAATTGGTTATACGGGTGGCAAAATGATTTACGATGTTCGCGGCGGCGTCGTCGGTGCCACAGCGACAATGGGAGTCATTGTCGGTTCGGAAATTCCGATGTTTCTAGGAGCAATGATTATGGGACCACTCGGTGGTTACCTAATCAAAAAGTTTGACCAGCTGATTCAAGGGAAAGTGAAACAAGGCTTTGAAATGCTAGTCAATAACTTTTCCGCCGGAATTATTGGCGGGCTATTAACATTAATTGCATTCAAAGGGATTGGACCAGTTGTTTCGGCAATTAGCAAAACGTTAGCAGCAGGTGTAGAAAAAATTGTTGATTGGCACTTATTGCCATTGGCGAATATTTTTATTGAACCAGCAAAAGTTTTATTCCTAAATAATGCGATTAACCATGGAATTTTAAGCCCGCTTGGTATTGAACAAGCGGCGAAAACAGGAAAATCGATTTTATTCCTACTTGAAACAAATCCGGGACCAGGTCTTGGTATTCTACTGGCATATTGGTTGTTTGGAAAAGGAACGGCAAAACAATCCGCACCGGGAGCTGCAATCATTCATTTCTTAGGCGGGATTCATGAAATTTACTTCCCATATATTTTGATGAAACCGATTTTAATTTTAGCTGCAATGGCTGGTGGAGTTAGTGGAGTATTAACATTTACCATCTTCCATGCTGGGCTTGTAGCGGTTCCATCCCCAGGAAGTATTTTTGCACTATTAGCGATGACGCCAAAAGGAAACTACCTTGGGGTATTGGCAGGGGTATTTGTCGCTGCGGCGGTGTCATTCTTTGTCGCATCTATTTTCTTAAAGTCGGCGAAAAATACTGAAGAAGAAGATATCACAAAAGCGGCTGAAAAGATGCAACAATTAAAAGGCAAAAAGAGCGATGTTGTTGCTGTGTTGAAAAATGAAGAAAAAGCAGCCCCAGCTAACGTAAGAAAAATCGTATTCGCTTGTGATGCAGGAATGGGTTCTAGTGCGATGGGAGCATCTATTCTGAGAAATAAAGTGCAAAAAGCTGGATTAAATATTGAAGTAACGAATACGGCAATTAACCAACTTCCGCCAGATGCAGATATCGTCATCACCCATCAAAATTTAACGGATCGCGCAAAAGAAAAATTGCCAAACGCTTTCCATGTATCAGTGGAAAATTTCTTGAACAGTCCTAAATATGACGAGCTTATCGAAATGTTAAAGAATAAAGGGTAAGCGCTTGCTTGCCCTTTTTTCGCAAGAATGTATTTTTAAAAAATGGCAACAATAAAGGTGACGAAAAAGCAATATCTATTTATTGTAGCAAAAAGGATAGGGACTTAAAATTTTTATTGAACAGGTTATTTATTTTCTAAATCATGTCAACAATGGTTGCGCAAGATGGGGGGTGAAGGGCGATGTATATATCCGCACGGGAGCGAAAAATACTAGATATTTTGTTGTCTAATGACGAAGGAATGACGGTAGGAGAACTTGCCCAGCAACTAGATGTCAGCAACCGTACCATCCATCGGGATTTAAAAGGGATTGAGCATATTTTAAAAGATTATCGTCTGCGGCTTGTCAAAAAAGCGGGGGTCGGCATTCGCGTTATTGGGGAGGCAGAAAAGAAAAAAGAGCTGGCGCTTCATCTATTTCATTTATCTCATAAGGAATATACACCAGAGGAACGCCAAGTGATCATTCTGATTGCTTTGCTGGAAGCAACGGAGCCCGTCAAGCTATTATCGCTTGCAAACGACCTCAATGTTACCGTCGCAACCATTAGTCATGATTTAGATAAAATCGATCAAATGATAGGAAAATATGAACTTTCCTTAATCCGAAGAAGAGGATATGGAGTAGAAATTACTGGATCTGAGTCTGCAAAGCGGAGAATGATAAGTGAACTACTATTTCGTCATGTGGATGAACATGAGTTTCTTTCGTTAATGAAAGAATCTATTCAAAAAAAGTCCAGCAATACATTGAATACGGTTACAGAAAAACTTCTCGGGCTAGTTGATAAGAAAAAATTAGTCATCATTGAACAACAAATTGAACAGAT
Organism: Parageobacillus sp. KH3-4; assembly: GCF_022846435.1. Classification (NCBI taxonomy): domain Bacteria; kingdom Bacillati; phylum Bacillota; class Bacilli; order Caryophanales; family Anoxybacillaceae; genus Parageobacillus; species Parageobacillus sp. KH3-4. The sequence continues at coordinate 2,202,673 of NZ_AP025627.1, read as the reverse complement.
CAAGGAAGAGCTTCCGTTTACGATTGCCGACAGTTCGTATATTGCGCTGGTGGTCCACCTTGCTTTAGCAATAGAGCGGATCAGCCAAGGGGAATCGATTAATTTTGAACAGCGATATTTAGAAACCATTCAGACAACCAAAGAATACAAAACCGCAGAAAAAATTGCGCGGTCGTTAGAACGAGCTTTTCGCATCACGATTCCAATGGAAGAAATCGGTTATATTACGATGCATTTAATGGGAGCGAAACTTCGCGACCGCCAAGGTTATATGCTAGAAGAGGCAAGTTTGGAAGTAGGCATCAAGGCGCAAGAGTTAATTCGGTTTGTCAGCGCTGAACTGCATGTAGATATCGCGAACGATTATACGTTATACGAAGATTTAGTTATCCATTTAAAACCAGCGCTTTATCGCATCCAGCATAACATGGGGATTGCCAATCCACTTTTGGAAAAAATTGTGCAAGATTATCCAGAACTTTTTGCGGTATTAGAAAAAGGAGTGAAACAAGTATTTCCGGATGTAAGCGTTCCACAGGAGGAAATTGGTTATTTAGTTCTCCACTTTGCGGCGGCGTTATTAAGGAAAAAGAAAGGATTGCGTGCGTTGGTGATCTGTTCGAGCGGGATCGGGACGGCAAAAATATTAGCAACAAGATTGAAAAAAGAAATTCCCGATATTGTACACATGGAACAGATCTCTGTTTTTGAATTGAGAAACAAGGATGTAACGCGATACGACTTGGTCGTTTCGACCGTCCCGATCGATGGCTTGGCACAGCCATATTTTGTTGTCAGTCCAATGCTGCAGGAAGAAGAGGTTACGTCGATTAAACAGTTTTTAAAAAACAGAAATGCGGTTTCCTGCAAAGAAGACGTAGATGACGCGGCAGAAAAATCTAATGATGTGATCAAGAAAATGGCTTCCATTCAAAAAACGAGCGAAACGATTTTCCGTATTTTGGAAGGGTTTTCATTACAACAAGTAAATAGCCATTCCATTAAAGAAGTATTAGCGGAAGCGTGTCATCAGCTATGGCAAAAAGGAATCATTCGCGATTCTGGGAAAGTTCTTGCAGAATTGTTGCGGAGAGAAAGACTAGGAGGATTGGGAATACCGGAAACGCCGCTTGTTTTGTACCATGCTCGAAGCCCTGCGGTGCTTTTTCCATCTTTCACAATTTATAGGTTGACGAAATGCCAAACAGTCAAAGGAATGCACGATCAGCCGGTGGATGTGAATACCATTTTGCTGCTGCTAGCGCCCGATTCAGCTAGTCAAGAAACGCTGTCCGTATTAAGCCATATCAGCACATTAGTCATTAAAGATGAAGATAGCATAGCATTATTCGCAAAAGGGGATCGCGAACAGGTGCATTCGTTTTTAAGCCATCATTTAGAGAAATTTTTTATGACTATCTTTAATAACAACGTAAGGAGTGAATGACATTGTCAATGCCAATTTTACAGAAAGAAAATATTGTATTGCGTGCACGAGTGGAAAATAAAACGGAAGCTATTCGTTTAGCAGGTCAAATTTTGGTCCATCACGGTTATGTGGAAGATGCTTATATTGACAAAATGTTTGAGCGGGAAGCGTTAACATCCACATATATGGGGAATTTTGTCGCTATTCCACACGGTACAGAGGATGCGAAACAATTTGTCAAACATTCTGGTATTTCGATTGTCCAAATCCCTGATGGCGTTGATTTCGGGGATGGCAATATTGCAAAACTATTGATTGGAATCGCTGGAAAGAATAATGAGCATTTGGATATTCTTTCAAAAATCGCTATTGTTTGTTCGGAAATGGAAAATGTAGAGACAATGATTAAAGCGGCGACAGAAGAAGAGATTCTTCGCCTTCTAAACGAGGTGAATTAATGATGTTAGCGGTTCATTTCGGAGCAGGAAATATTGGGAGAGGATTTATCGGGAGTTTGCTTTCTCAATCGGGCTATGAAGTCATATTTGTAGATATTAATGATGAAGTGGTCCGTTTATTAAAAGAAAAACAAGAGTATCGAGTGATCATTGCTGATGAAAATAAACAAGAGCAGCTGATTCGCAACGTTTCTGCCGTTAATAGCCAGACGGAACGCGAAAAGGTCATTGATTATATCACAAAGGCCCATCTTGTTACAACGGCGGTTGGACCGCATATTTTGCCAGCAATCGCCACGATTCTTGCTGAGGGATTACAAAAGAGGGTGGCGATAAATCAAACACCGCTTCATATTATTGCTTGTGAAAATATGATCGGTGGAAGTGATGTGTTAAAGAGCCATGTCTTTGCTATGATTTCCGAAGCAGATAAACCGTTGTTTGAAAAGTACTGCGGTTTTTTGAATTGTGCGGTAGACCGTATCGTTCCGAATCAAAAACACGCCGAGCCTCTTTCCGTTGTGGTTGAGCCGTTTTTTGAATGGGTGATCGAGAAACGAAATATCATCGGCGGTATTCCGTCAATTCAAGGAGCTCATTTTGTCGATGATTTACAGCCTTATATTGAGCGCAAGCTTTTTACTGTAAATACCGGGCATGCGATTGCCAGCTATTTAGGATACTACAAAAAATTACAAACGATACAAGAAGCGATGAATGATGACGAGATACGTTCGGATGTGGAAAAAGCGCTTCATGAATCTGGTGCGGTGTTAGTAAAGAAATATGGATGGAATGAGAGCGAACATGAATCCTATATTCAAAAAATCATTCAACGCTTTATGAATCCTTCTATTTCTGATGAAGTAGTCCGGGTTGCTCGTTCTCCAATCCGCAAGCTTGGAGCGAATGATCGCCTTATCGGACCGGCTGTTCAATATTATGATTTGTTCGGCCAAGTACCACGTGGTTTAGTCAAAGGAATTGCCGCGTTATTGTTGTTTGATTATGAGAACGACAAGGAAGCTGTCGCATTACAACAAACTATTCAAAAATCAGGAGTAGAAGAAGCTTTATTCCAATATTCACAATTAGAAAAAGATCATCCTCTTGTGGTGGCTATAAAAAATCAAATACAGCTTCTCTAAATTAAGTAAGTAAGCGTTTAACCTGTCCGCTGCAATTTTGGCGGGGACAGGTTTTTTTTCATGAACAAAATGTGCATAATTATTTTTATTTCCAAAAAAACATTATTCAGAAAATTGCTGCTATAATTACCTCTGAAAATGTAAACGCTATCAAAAATGGGAGGACAGGTGCAATGAAAAAGCGGTGGAGTTTGTTGATTATAGGGGGACTCTTGTTGGTGTTGGCAGCTTGCACTGCGACGACAAAGCTGTCTAACAAACAAGCAAATTATCCAACAAAGCCGATTGTGTTTGTTGCTCCTTCAGGAGCTGGGGGAGGCTGGGATTTGACAGCTAGGGCGATTACGAAAGTATTAAGTAAAACTGGTTTAGTCAAACAGACGATGACAGTGGAGAATAGACCGGGCGGAGGTGGAGCCGTGTTTATGGCGGAATACGCGACACAAGATAAAAATAACGACTATAAACTATTTGTCAATTCTCCGCCGATCATTATTAACAACTTAAAAGCGGAAGGAAACAGCCCATTCGGTTATAAAGATACAACACCGCTTGCCCAGCTAACCAAAGATTTTGGAGCGATCGTGGTCAGATCGGATTCAAAATTTCAGTCATTGTCTCAATTATTGGATGCGATTAAGCAAAAGCCGAAGTCGGTGACGGTGGCCGGTGGATCTGCGCCAGGGTCGATGGATCATTTAGTTGCGATTCTTCCTATCTATAAATCTGGTATTGATCCGAAAACAGTGAAATACGTGTCGTACGACGGCGGCGGGGAAGCAATGGCGGCGCTGCTTGGCGGGAATGCTGATGTCATTGCAACGGACGTTTCTTCTGTCGGGGAATATGTAAAAGCAGGAAAAGTGCGGGTGCTTGCTGTTTCTGCGCCGGAGCGTCTTGGCGGTGTTTTGAAAGACGTGCCGACGATGAAAGAGCTTGGCATTGACGCGGAATTTACGATTTGGCGCGGCGTCTTTGGTCCAAAACAAATGTCTGACGATGCGAAAAAGTTTTGGGATAATGCATTCAAAAAATTATCCGAGCATGAAAAATGGAAAGAGGAGCTGAAAAAGCAAGGATGGGAAGCAGAATATAGAAGTTCGGAAGAATTTACAAAATTTTTGCAAGAGCAAGAACAACTCATTAGCGACATGTTAAAATCGCTCGGAATGCATAAGTAAGCGAACAGGAAAGAGAATTCTTCCCCATCTTTATAACAAGAATGGAGGTACGGGAGTGAGCAAAACGTTTGATCGCATTGCTGCCGTCGCCTTTTTAGCCGTTGGCTTCTTGTTTATGGTGGAAAGTCTGCGAATCTCAAAGAGCGCGTATGGGAGTGCCGTTGGACCAAACGTGTTTCCGTTTTTGCTAGGACTTATTCTTGCGCTATTGAGCATTAAGCTGCTATTCGAAACGACAAGATATGCACATTCAGGAAGCCAAAAGCAGCCGCTGCAATATAAAAAATTTTTCATCATTTTGCTTGCCGCTATTCTCTATGCTGCTTTATTAGAAACGATCGGCTATGTGATTACCACTTTCGCATTCCTTGTTGTTGGATTTCAGACAATGGAAAAAGGTGCGCTGTGGAAATCGGCGTTGCTTGCCGCTTGTTTTTCGCTTGGGGTGTACGTGCTATACGCCAAGCTGTTGCAAGGAACGCTGCCTAGCTGGCCGATTTGGTTGCAGTAAAGGAGGAAGGAAAGTATGGATGCACTGACATTTTTAATTAATGGCTTCCAAACAGCGCTGCAGCCGCATAATCTGTTTTTCGCTTTTCTTGGCGTGCTGATCGGTACGGCTGTAGGAGTGCTGCCAGGGATTGGCCCGATGAGCGGGGTAGCGCTGTTAATTCCTGTAACCGCTTCGATGACATCTGGGCTTGACCCAGCCCAAGCGGCGACCAGTTCGATTATTTTGCTTGCCGGCGTCTATTACGGGGCAATGTATGGCGGCTCGACGACGTCCATTTTGTTAAATACGCCTGGAGAGTCTTCCTCTGTTGTTACGACATTGGACGGATATCAAATGGCAAAGCAGGGAAGGGCGGGGGCAGCCTTAGCGATTGCAGCAATCGGTTCGTTTGTTGCAGGGATTGTTTCCTTAATTGCCCTCGTGCTGTTGGCAGAGCCACTTTCCAATTTAGCGTTGAAATTCGGCCCGGCGGAATACTTTTCGCTGATGATTCTCGGATTGGCGGCTGTGAGCGGATTAGCGGGGAACTCGATGACAAAAGCGTGGATGATGACCGTTTTCGGCTTGCTGCTTTCGACGATTGGGCTTGACAGCGTATCAGGCGTAGCGCGGTTTACGTATAATATCTCTTTCTTATACGGCGGCTTGGAATTTTTAACGGTGGCGGTCGGTTTGTTTGCCTTAGGAGAAGTATTCAAAGCCATTCTTCATAAAGAGAAAAATGACGGCGAAATCGCAAAAATTGGCCGTGTCCTTCCGTCGAAAGCAGAGCTGAAAGAAAGCGCGGGACCAATTGCGCGCGGATCGCTGCTAGGTTTTTTTGTTGGCGTATTGCCGGGTGCGGGGGCAACGCTTGCCTCGTTTTTCTCTTATATCATGGAAAAGAAATTAAGCAAAACACCTGAGAAATTCGGAAAAGGAACGATTGCCGGCGTGGCGGCGCCGGAATCAGCGAACAATGCCGCTTCAGGAGGGGCGATGATCCCAATGTTGACGCTCGGAATCCCTGGCTCGGGGACGACGGCGATTTTAATGGGCGCATTAATTATGTATAACGTCCAGCCTGGCCCGCTCCTTTTCGACGAACATCCGGATGTCGCTTGGGGGCTCATTGCCAGCATGTTTATCGGCAATGTGATGTTGCTGATTTTAAACATGCCGCTTGTCAAGATATTTGCGAAAATCATTGAAACGCCGACTAAGTACTTGCTGCCGCTTATTATTGCGATTTCTGTTTTTGGCGTGTATGCGGTGCAAGTGACAACATTTGATGTGTTTTTACTCATTGGGTTTGGCGTGTTAGGTTATTTGCTTGCGGAGCATGATTTTCCACTCGCCCCGCTTGTATTAGGGCTTGTGCTTGGTCCAATGATTGAAAATAACATGAGAAGAGCGCTTACTTCGTCGAACGGCGATTTTATGGTATTTTTCGAAAAACCAATCTCGCTTGTATTGCTTGTCATGGCGTTTTTGTGGATTGTTGTACCGTTTATCATGAAATTAAAAGGAAAGTCGATCATCGTAAACGAAGATATGTAGCTAGGAAAAGACTATTGCCTTTCGGCGGATAGTCTTTCTCTATTTTCCCGTCAAGGAGAGAGGAAAATGAAACTGCAAACGCGGCTGATTATCATTATTTGCTCATTGCTTTTGTTTGTCATCGTTTTTCTTTCTTTTTTATTTCAGCACATGTTTGCGACAACGTTGAAGGAACAAATCGGAATGCGGGCGCTGAACGTAGCGGAAACGGTGGCTGCTACGCCGCACATTCGGGACGCTTTTAGGAAGCCGGACCCGCATCAACAAATTCAGCCGTTTGCAGAAATGATCCGCCGAAAAACGGGTGCGGAGTACGTTGTCGTGGGAAACAAACAAGGAATTCGTTACGCCCATCCGCTTCCGGATCGAATTGGGAAGAAGATGGTCGGGGGAGATAATGATGAGGTGCTTGAGGGAAAAGCGATTATTTCCGAAGCGGTTGGTTCGCTCGGTCCGGCGATACGCGGAAAAGCGCCGATTTTCGATGAACAAGGAAATGTGATTGGCATCGTATCGGTAGGTTTTTTGCTGGAAGATATTGAGGACATCGTTTGGTCATATACCGCAAAAATTTTTTTATTTTCTATCCTTGCGCTATTGTTAGGGATTATTGGAGCAATTGCCATTGCCAAAACGGTGAAAAAATCGATTCATGGATTGGAACCGAAAGAAATCGGGGCATTGTATCAAGAAAAAAAGGCGATTTTGGAAGCGATTCGCGAAGGAGTTATTGCCGTGAATCATGAAGGAATCATTACAATGGTCAACAAAACGGCGATGGCGCTGTTAGGGTGTGAAAAAGAACAGGATGTGCTAGGAAAATATATTTTGCATATTATTCCTCATTCTAGGTTGTTAGAAGTAATTCGAACAGGCGAAGCCGAATATGATGACGAAATGATCTTAGGAGAAGAGACGGTAATTACCAATCGTATTCCGATTTTCGACAAAAAAGGAAGCGTCATCGGGGCAGTATCGACATTTCGCAATAAGTCAGAACTGTACCGGCTGACAAAGGAGCTTTCCCAGCTGAAAAGCTATGCTGATGCACTGCGGGCGCAGACGCACGAGTTTTCCAATAAATTATATCTTATCTCTGGATTAATTCAGCTAGAATCTTATGAAGAAGCGTTGGAACTCATTACAAAAGAAACAAACATGCAGCAGGATATCGTTCGTTTTGTGATGAAAGAAATTCCTGACCCGATTGTCGGAGGGTTATTAATTGGAAAATTTAACCGCGCCAATGAGCTGAAAATTCAATTTGATATCGATCGGCAAAGCAGTTTTAAAGATATTCCAAAGCATTTAGATCGCGATCATCTTGTCACAATTATCGGCAATATTATCGATAATGCCATGGAGGCAGTGTTGCACAATGGGCGTGGCGAAAAGCGGGTAACCGTATTTTTAACTGATCTTGGCGACGATCTAATCATCGAAGTGGAAGATAACGGAATGGGGATTCAGGAGGAGATTGCTGAACAAATATTTGAACGGGGATTTTCCACTAAGGCGAAAGCACAGAGAGGATACGGCCTTGATTTAGTAAAAAAATCGTTAAAGATGCTTGGAGGGCATATTACTTATCAATCAGAGCGAGAAAAAGGAACCGTTTTTACCATTATCATTCCGAAGCAACGGGGGGATTATGATGGAATGCGCTATTCAAGTGCTCATTGTCGAAGATGATAAACGCATTGCCGAAATTAACCGCCGCTTTGTCGAAAAAGTGGAAGGATATGAAGTGGTCGGGATTGCCACAAATGAACAAGAAGGAAAAGAACTTGTGAAAGTGCTGCAACCTGATTTAGTGCTGCTGGACATTTATTTTCCTGATATGAACGGGATTCAATTTTTAAAATGGATTCGCGAGCATTTTGTAAATATCGATATTATTATGATTACGGCCGCAAGAGAGATTGATACATTGAAACAAGCGATGCATGGCGGAGTGTTTGATTATATTATCAAGCCGATTATGCTCGATCGTTTTACCGAAACATTGGTAAAATACAAAAAATATTATCATAAAATGCATGAGCTGATGAAAGAAAAAGAGTGGATTGGACAAGAGGAAATCGATCAGTTGATTCGACGTGAACGTATCTCTGGCGATACAGAAGAGGAACTGCCAAAAGGAATCCACCGATTGACATTGGAGAAAGTGCTGGCAGTAGTGAAACAATATCAAGATGGCATTACAGCGGAGGAAGTTGGGAAACTCATTGGCGCGAGCCGGACGACATCAAGGAGATATTTAGAATATCTCGTTTCCATTTCTCAAGTGACGGCTGACATTTTATACGGCTCTGTTGGAAGGCCGGAAAGAATTTACAAGCTAAAACGATAAGGAGGAAGACGGCTTGGATGTTTTGAGCCTCATTCTGCTTCATGTGATGTTACCGGTATTTTTGCTTGTCGGTCTTGGCGCGCTGTTGCATCGCATTTTTCATTTCGATATGAACACATTATCGAAATTAAACGTATATGCGCTATTGCCGGCCGTTGGATTTGTCAACATTTACGAAAGTAACATTGATGCGGATGTGTTGATGAAAGTGTTAGGGTTTTTGTTGGTGCAAAATGGGGCGTTAATTGCCATTAGTACGGCCATGGCAAAACTGCTAAAGCTTGACCGGAGCCTATCCGCTACATTTCAAAATACGATTGTTCTCAACAATTCCGGCAATTTTGGCATTCCGGTAAGCCAGCTTGTGTTTCATCAGCAACCGTTAGGGCTGTCGATTCAAATCATCGTGACGATTTTCCAAAATTTCCTTACAAATACATACGGTGTATGGAATTTTTTATCTGCTGGTAAAAAGAAAGGGAAAGTGGCGGCGGAATTTTTGAAAAACCCAATTATTTATGCGCTTTTGTTTGGACTGCTTTTTCGGTCGTTGCACATTCCGGTTCCATCGTTTATTTGGAATCCCTTTCAAAATGTCGCCAATGCGTTTTTGGCAGTTGCGTTGCTGACGCTGGGAGCGCAAGTAGCCTATATTGATTTCAAACGGTTCCCATCACTGTTGTTTCTTAGCGTTTTCGGGCGCCTCCTTCTTTCGCCGGCGGTTGCTGCTATGATTATTTTTGCATTGCATCTTAATGGAGTGACCGCCCAAGCATTGTTTATCACAAGTTCGTATCCTTGCTCCAGAAACACGGCGCTTTACGCTTGGGAATATGGCCACCATCCAGATTATGCGGCCCAAGCGGTATTGATGTCAACGCTGTTTAGTTCGGTGACGGTGACAATGAGCGTCTATCTCTCGAAAATTTTATTCTAATCTATTTTTGGCAAATATAGAAAATGGCGCGAACTAGATGGTTTCGCGCCGTTTGCCATGCTATTGGATTTGTTTAAAAAGCTTGACCGCTTGTTTTGGAATCCAAAATTGTTCTGCACTGTAAACAACAAGCCCTTCTAATTCGTACGTTTTGTTTTTGACGATCATGATGTTTTTGTTTGCAGGAAATTCGGCAACCGTCTCTCCTTTTTTCACGATCAACTTAGGATTTTGTGCATCTGTGTTGTCGATCGTTACGGTCGCTCCTATCGCTGCAAATTTTTCTTTCGCGTTGACAAATAGCCGTTTATTTAAATCGTTCAATTGAAAGCCCATCGCTTTTGCCATGATGTGGGCTAAATCCGTATTTTCAAATGTGCCGATTGGACGGTTCGGGCCGTAGGTGTAGAGAAATACATCTTCTCCTGTATGTCCGCTGGTAGTAAATCCAAGATTCGCGCGTGCGGCCAGCAATTCCGTCAATGTTTTGCGAAGATCCTTGGATTCGTTTAATTTTTTCTTCTCATCGGCGGTTAATGAGTCTAATCCGTATAAACGGGCAACTTCTTCTAAATTGGATTTGTCCGCTTTTAATTGGCTCATGGCTCCTTCTAGCGTCATTTTCGCTTTTTTCAGCGGATCGATATATGCGGAAACAGGGGTTTCAGGGTACGACTGATCGGTGTTGCGGTTACCGATCGTAATGCCGCTGTTGCCGTGGTCGGTTACGGCAATGACGAGCGTGTCGTTACGTTTTTTCGCAAAGGAAAGCGCTTCTGCGACCGCTTTGTCAAAGGCTAGCACTTCGCTGATAATTCCTACAGGATCATTGGCATGGGCCGCCCAATCCGGCTGGCTGCCTTCCACAAATAAGAAAAATCCGTCTTTATCTTTTGAAAGTGTATCGATTGCTTTTTTCGTCATTTCCGCTAACGTTGGCTCATTAGGTCTTGTATAAGGACGGTTCATATCTTGTGCAAGCGCGTCATCGGCAAACACGCCCCAAATTTTGTCGGATGTTGAACGAAGCAGCTCGTCTCGCGTTTCCACGACATCATATCCTTTTTTCTTAATGACTTCTAGCATATTTTCATTGTCTTTTCGGTTATTTGTTCCGCTGCCCGGAAGTAACGCTTCTTTCCCGCCGCCTAAAACGACTTCGATATTTTGATACACTTGCTGTTCAGCGATATCCGGAAACAAGTTTCGGTGCTTGACATGGGCGGAGAAGCCTGCCGGCGTGGCATGTTGAATGGCAGATGTTGCGATAATTCCCGTTGCTTTCCCCATCAATTCGGCGCCTTCGAGCACATTTGCGACCGGCTTCATAGCACGTTCTTTCGAAATGGACGGTACGCTAGGAGAATTCACTACACTTGGGAGAATGCCGATGTACTTGTCATTGGATTTAAATCCGGTTGCCATCGCGGTGGCAGCCGGGGCAGAGTCTGTGATTGCCGATTCGGCTGAATACGTCCGAACAGCGCCGCTTGCCATTTCATCCAAAGCGAGCGGTTCCCCTTTATACCATCTTGCCAATGTTGTCGCTCCCGCGCTTGTTCCATCCATTACCATCATAATCACATTTTTAATTGGTTTGGATTTTTGCTTTTCCTTTTCTTCTTCGCGCGCTGCGAAAGCAAAAGATCCGGCGGTGAGCGAGCCGATTAACGCAAAACTGATAATTTTTTGGCCGATGTTTTTCAATTTTGCATCCTCCTTCATCCGTAAATTAGATTATGTATCTATATCATGATCATAAAATCGCTTTATTAACGGCGTTTTGCGATAAGATAAATATTTTGCGAAAATATGTTAATTTTTTGAAATCAAAAATTTTTAATAAAAATAGTTGTAAAACGTTTTCATTCTGTTTTATAATTGGACTAAACCGGTTTATGAAAACGCTTATAAATACTAAACCGATTTAGTAATGAAAGAGGGATCCCTTTGAAAAAAGTTACGATGGCTGACGTTGCGAAATTGGCGAATGTTTCGAAAAGCACGGTGTCGCAATATTTAAATAAACGTTATGAATATATGAGCGAGGAAACGAGAAAGCGAATTGCCCGGGCGATTGAAGAGTTAGGATATCAGCCGAATATTATCGCACGCAGCTTAAAACAGAAAACAACAATGACAATCGGAGTGGTTGTCTTCAACATTTTGCACATGCTTACGACGCAGGTGCTGCATGCGATTGAGGAAGCGTGCCAACAGCGCGGTTTCCATGTCATCGTTTCTAATTCCGATGACGATCCGGAGAAAGAAAAGAAATATATTGAGATGCTGCGGGCAAAACAAGTCGATGGCTTGATTATTTTTCCGACAGGAAAAAATGCTGATGTATATCAAAAAATGGTCGAAGAACGGTTTCCGCTCGTGTTCGTTGACCGGATGGTTCCGGGGGTCAAAGCGGATGCGATTCTGCTTGATAATCAAAAGGCTGCTGCCTTGGCAGTCGAGTATTTTGCTGAGCGTGGTTACGAACGAATCGGAGTCGTCGCACCTCCGCCTGTTTCCCACATCATTCCAAGGATGGAGCGCATTGAAGGATTTCGGCAAGCGTTAGCGGAAAAAGGACTTCCAGTTGTTGACGATTATTTTATTACGACGGAGATTCCATATATTCAAAAAAAATTAGCAAGGTTGTGTGCATCTGGACGCTTGCCGGAAGCGTTGTTTGCGATAAATGACTTAACGTTGATGGAAGTTTTGCATTTTATTAAAGGAAATCATATTAAAGTTCCTGACGAACTGGCGATCATTAGCATCGATGATGTTCCGTTTGCCAATGTTTATACTCCGACGCTAACGACAATCGCACAGCCGACGTTTGCCATGGGGAGAAAAGCGGCAGAGCGCCTGTTTTTGCAAATCGCAAAAGAAAACAAGCATCGACCGCAAATTTTTCGCTTTTCGCCTACGTTTATCGAACGAGGGTCGGTAAAAGAAAAAACATCATAGAAAGAGGGAACAGATATGAAAGCAAAACAACAAATTGTAATTGGCGTCGATATCGGAACGACGAGCACAAAAGCGGTGGCGTTTGGCGAACAAGGGCGGACGCTTGCCTCCCACGCGATGGATTATCCAATTATACAACAGCATCCAGGCTGGGCGGAGCAAGATCCGGAAGAGATTTTCTCCGCCGTTGTCCAAACTGTAAACGGTGTCATCTCTAAGTTGAATATTGCTTCTAGCCAAGTGAAGGCGATCGGATTCAGCGCGGCGATGCATTCTTTAATGGCGCTCGATGTATCAGGGCGCCCGCTTACCCGTTGCATCATTTGGGCCGATAACCGCAGTGTCGGACAAGCGGACCGCCTTTTACGGGAGTGGAACGGACTGGATATTTACAAGCGAACTGGAACACCGATTCATCCGATGTCGCCGCTTCCGAAACTGCTTTGGCTGAAGGAAGAGCAGCTAGACGTATTCCGGCAGGCGCATAAGTTCGTGTCCATTAAAGAATATGTCTTGTATCGGCTATATGGCCAATATGTTGTCGACTATTCGATCGCTTCGGCAACAGGTCTGTTTCGTTTAGATACGCTTGACTGGGATGCAGATGTTCTTGAATTTCTCGGCATTACGAGGGCGCAGTTATCAAGTTTAGTACCAACGACGCACATATTGCGGGGGATGAAGAAAGAATTGGCCGAGCAAATGGGCTTGCATCCGGACGTCCCTGTCGTTGTCGGAGCTAGTGACGGGGTGCTTGCCAACGTCGGCGTCGGGGCGATTTTGCCAGGGGAAGCAGCGATTACGATTGGAACAAGCGGCGCGGTGCGTACGATTTCCCCTGTACAAAAAACGGATGAAAAAGGGCGGACGTTTTGTTATGCGTTGTCGCCAAACCATTGGGTCGTCGGTGGGCCGACGAACAACGGCGGCATTTTACTGCGATGGCTCCGTGACGAATTTGGCAGCCAGGAGCGCGAAGTGGCGAAAAAGCTTGGCATTGATCCGTACGATTTGCTGACAAAATACGCCGAAAGAGTTCCGGCAGGTTCGGAAGGATTGCTGTTTCTTCCATTTTTGTCAGGAGAACGTGCGCCGTACTGGAACGCGAATGCAAGAGGGACATTTTTCGGCATCAGCCTTCATCATAAGCGGGAACATTTTATTCGCGCGGTGATGGAAGGGGTATGTATGAGCGTCTTTTCCGTCGCTCTGGCGATTCGCGATGTCACGGGGCCGCTGTCAGAAATTCGCGTGTCGGGCGGTTTTGCCAAATCCCCGTTTTGGCGGCAAATGCTTGCGGATATGATGGGAAAAGAGCTGTTAGTACCGGAAACGCACGAGGCGTCGGCGTTAGGCGCTGCGGCATTGGCATTGTACGCGCTTGGCGACATCCCATCATTAGATACGGTGAAAACGTGGGTTCATATTTTATCGCGCCATGTGCCAAATGAGAAAAATACGCTTATTTATTCCGAACTATTTGATATGTATATGCGGTTATATGATCGCTTAAAAGATGAGTTTGATGTTATCGCTTCGTTTCAACGGAAGGATTCAGCGTTATGCGTCATGACTAAATCGGTTTAGTTTACATTAAGAACAACAGAGGGGGCATGGAAAATGGGAATCGCGATTGTGATTGCTGCGATTGTTGTATTATTGCTGCTCATCACGGTGGCGAAAATGCATCCGTTTGTCGCTTTGATTTTGACATCCGTTGGCGTCGGGCTGGCAATGGGCATGCCACTAATCGCACCGTCGCCGGAAACGCCGGGAATTATTGATTCCATTAAAACAGGTCTTGGCAATACGCTTGGCTTTTTAGCGATCGTATTGGCGCTTGGGACGATGCTTGGAAAAATGATGGCGGAGTCCGGAGGAGCCGAACGCATTGCGAAAACATTGATTGACCGTTTTGGCCAAAAACGCGTCCATTGGGCGATGATGATCGTCGCATTTTTAGTGGGTATCCCAGTATTTTTCCAAGTAGGATTCGTGCTGTTAATTCCGCTTGTGTTTACGATTGCGATGGAAACGGGAATTTCGCTAGTGACGATTGGTATTCCGCTTGTTGCCGGATTGTCGGTCGTGCATGGGCTTGTTCCGCCGCATCCAGCAGCGATGGCCGCCGTCGGCATTTTTAAAGCCGATGTCGGGACAACGATTCTTTATTCCCTTATTGTCGGGCTACCGACAGCCATTATCGCCGGGCCATTGTTTGGAAAATGGATCGGGTCGCGCATGTATAAAAAAGTGCCGGGGGAAATCGCCGAGCAGCTTGTGCAGCATAAAGAAGAGAAAGATCTTCCAGGCTTTGGCAACACGTTATTTACGATTTTGCTTCCGGTCATTTTAATGCTGATTGCTTCCATTGCCAATGTCGCGCTAGATCAAGCGTCGGAAGCAGCGAAAGTGTTGCGCTTTATCGGAGATCCGATCATCGCGCTGCTGATCGCGACGATTTATTCGTTCTTTAGCCTTGGCTACGCGCGCGGATTCAATCGCGATAAAGTGTTGCAATTTGCCAATGACTGCCTTGGTCCTGTCGCCAATATTTTGCTTGTCATCGGCGCTGGCGGAGCGTTCAATAAGGTGCTGCTTGATTCTGGCATTGGCGATCAAATCGCCGACTTGGCCAAACATTCGCATATGTCTCCGCTGCTATTAGGCTGGGGAATTGCCGCGCTCATTCGGATCGCGACAGGTTCTGCGACGGTATCGATGATGACGGCGGCTGGCATTGTCGCCCCAATTGCCGCCAGCATGCCTGGTACGAACACGGAATTGCTCGTATTAGCGACAGGAGCAGGATCGCTCATTTTATCGCACGTCAACGACTCCGGCTTCTGGATGATCAAAGAGTATTTCGGCATGACCGTCAAAGAGACGTTGATGACATGGACTGCGATGGAGACGATTATTTCCGTTGTCGCGTTTGGATTGATTGTATTGTTGAACTTAGTGGTTTGAGAATAGAAGAAAAAACGTCAGGAACTTGCTTTAACAAGTCCTGGCGTTTTTTTGTTAAATTTCATGTGATAATTTATGACATAAAAATTCGAAATATATTATATTTTTAGATTTTCATCTTGCTTAAACGGGAAAAACATGTATAATTTTGTATATAAATATTACATAATATGTTATTTAATATTACATAAAATGAAGGAGGGAGAAAAAGCTTCTCATGAGGCCATGTGAAGATTTCACAAAATCAGGCATATGCCTGATTCTAATTAGCTATCATAATTTAGAATCTTGTAAGGAGTGTTTACATGAAGAGATTGGAATGGAAAGCTTTTAAACTGTTAATCTTGCTTTTATGTGGGCTTATGTTTGTATTAAACGGATGTGCCGCATCGTCGGCAGTCGATGAGATGAAAGAAAAGCCAAAAGAAACAAGCACATCGGAAACAGGTGACACGGTCAAGGTAGGCATTCTCCATTCGCTGAGCGGCACGATGGCAATCAGCGAAGTATCGTTACGCGATGCGGAGTTAATGGCTATTGAGGAGATTAATGATTCTGGTGGACTTTTAGGTAAAAAAATTAAACCAGTGATTGAGGATGGGGCGTCCGATTGGCCGACGTTTGCAGAAAAGGCGAAAAAACTGCTGCAGAAAGACAAAGTGGCGGCGATCTTTGGCGGATGGACATCGGCAAGCCGAAAAGCGATGCTTCCCGTCGTAGAGCAAAATAATGGTTTGCTTTGGTATCCTGTGCAGTACGAAGGGATGGAGTCTTCGCCAAATATTTTTTATACAGGTGCGACAACCAATCAGCAAATCGTTCCGTCGGTAAGCTGGCTGCTCAAAAATAGAGGAAAAAAATTTTTCTTGCTTGGCTCGGATTATGTGTTTCCGCGTACAGCCAACAAAATCATTAAAGCTCAATTAAAGGCGGAAGGCGGACAATTGGTCGGCGAAGAGTACACACCGCTTGGCCATACGGATTATAGCACGATTATTAGCAAAATTAAAGAAGTGAAGCCGGATGTTGTCTTTAATACATTAAACGGAGACAGTAATGTCGCTTTCTTTAAGCAATTAAAAGATGCTGGGATTACCGCAAAAGATGTAACGGTGATGTCTGTCAGCATCGCAGAAGAAGAAATCCGCGGAATTGGCGGCGATGTGCTGGCTGGCCATCTTGCCGTGTGGAATTATTTCCAGTCAACGGATACACCGGAAAATAAAGCATTTGTAGAAAAATATAAAAAGAAATACGGTAAGGATCGAGTCACCGATGATCCGATTGAAGCAGCGTATTTCGCCGTCCATTTATGGGCGGAAGCAGTAAAGAAAGCGGGCTCTTTTGATGTCGATAAGGTGAAAAAAGCGGCCGATGGTATTGAGTATAAAGCGCCTGGCGGAACGGTAAAAATCGATGGGGAAACGCAGCACACATGGAAGATTGTGAGAATAGGAGAAATCCAGGCAAATGGACAGTTTAAGGAACTATGGAATTCCGGAAAGGCGGTCAAGCCAGATCCTTACTTAAAAAGCTATCCATGGACGAAAAATTTAAATTAAATGAAAGACATCCGTTGTGGAAAGGAGTTTAGGCTCCTTTCCATTTCCAAGAAAGGAGGAGGCTTTGTTGTCTGTCGTTATTACGCAAGTTTTTAACGGTTTTAGCTTAGGGTCGATTTTGCTTTTTGTTGCTATAGGGCTGGCGATTACCTTTGGGTTGATGGGCGTCATCAACATGGCTCATGGCGAATTGATCATGGCGGGAGCGTACATGACGTACGTCGTTCAACAAATATTTGCCAAGTATGCGCCGCAAGCGCTGGAATATTACTTTTTCGTCGCTATTCCTGCTGCCTTTTTTGTTTCGGCTTTCCTTGGCTGGGGGTTAGAACAACTATTAATCCGGCATTTATATCATCGGCCGCTGGATAGTTTGTTGGCGACATGGGGCGTCAGCTTGATTTTGCAGCAAATCGCGCGCACGTTTTTTGGCGCGCCAAATGTAGCCGTGCTTCCTCCTGGATGGTTGGATGGAGGGGTCCGCGTTGCGGGAATGGTTTTTCCATACAAACGGCTGTTTATTTTAGCATTCGTCATTTTATCCATTTTTGCCCTTTATGTTTATTTAACGAAAACGCCAGCCGGCCGCAGAATAAGAGCCGTCACGTTGAACAGAGATATGGCTTCTTGCCTTGGCATTTCTACTCGGAAAGTCGATGCATATGCTTTTGCCATTGGTTCCGGCTTTGCCGGTTTAGCGGGCTGTGCGCTGACATTGCTCGGTCCGATTGGTCCAACGATTGGAACGTATTATATTGTCGATGCGTTTATGGTTGTCATTTTGGGAGGAATAGGGAAACTGATCGGCACGGTGCTGGGAGCGTTCGGAATCGGATTGGTCAGTACGTTGATGGAGTATTCGACAAGTGCGACGATCGCCAAAGTGATAATGTTTGCGCTTATTGTTGCCTTTTTGCAATGGAAGCCTTCGGGGCTTGTCAGTATGAAAACAAGATCGCTCGATTAAGGGGTGGCAAAGATGATAAAAAAAGGCTGGCTTTATTGGCTGTTTTTCCTTGCTTTGTTTGCAGCACCGTTTTATTTAACGGAATTTCGTTTATCGCTGCTCGGAAAATTTCTTTGCTTTGCCATGATCGCGATAGGGCTTTCTTTGCTTTGGGGCCATACCGGGATTTTAAGTTTAGGACATGGCGTGTATTTTGGTTTAGGCGCTTACTGTATGGCAATGTACTTAAAACTGGAGTCTGCGCCTGGACGATTGCCTGATTTTATGGAGTGGAGCGGTGTAAACCAGCTCCCGTGGTTTTGGAAACCGTTTGAGCATCCGCTGTTTGCTATTTCTTCCGCCATCATCATTCCGGTGCTATTAGCAGCATTTTTGAGTTATTTTACGTTTAAAAACCGGATTAAAGGCGTCTATTTTTCTTTATTGTCACAAGCTGTCGTTGTTGTTTTTGTTACGTTGTTCATCGGAAAGCAAGAATGGACAGGAGGGACGAATGGATTAACGAATTTTTCTACCGTTTTCGGTTTCTCGTTATCTTCTCCTCTTACCCAAATTGTTCTTTACTGGCTTACCGTTTGTTTGCTTTTGCTTATTTTCCTTTTTTCCCGTTGGTTAACGGTGAGCCGTTTCGGCCGGGTGCTTGTAGCCATTCGGGATGGGGAAAATAGGGTTCGCTTTTTAGGTTTTAATCCAACAACGTACAAGGTGTTTGTCTATAGCCTTTCCGCGGCTTTTGCCGCGTTGGCGGGCGTAATGTTTGTTTTGCAAGTCGGGCTGATTTCTCCGGCGATGATGGGGATTATTCCTTCGATTGAAATGGTATTGTGGGTTGCTGTCGGGGGAAGAAGTTCATTAATTGGGGCTGTGATAGGTGCTATTGTGACGAACAGTGCGAAAAGCTTCTTTAGCGAAAATTATCCTGATATATGGCTGCTATTTTTAGGAGGATTATTTATCGGTGTGGTGATGTTTTTGCCAAACGGACTTGCAGGCGTATACGAGTCTTTTAAGCAAAGAAAACGACAATGGGAGGGGAGAACACATGAAGCCGGTTCTCATGTGTCGCGAAGTGTCGGTAGATTTTGACGGATTTCACGCATTGCAAGGGGTAAATTTGGAAGTTTATCCGCACGAAGTACGATTTTTAATCGGGCCAAACGGGGCGGGAAAGACGACGCTCTTAGATGTAATCTGCGGCAAAACAAGAGCGTGCAGCGGGAAAGTATTATTTTACTCACACGATATTACGAAAATGCCGGAGCACAAAATTGTACGGCTTGGGATTGCGCGAAAGTTTCAAGGTCCATCGATTTTTCGCCAGTTGACCGTATGGGAGAATATGGAACTGGCTTTAAAACAAGACCGCGGATTGTTTGCGGTTTTGCGGGCAAAATTGTCGCGGGAAGAGCGGGATGCTATCATCACGCTGCTGCAACGCATCCAATTATTCGATTATGCTGGGCAAAAGGCTGGTTCTCTTTCACACGGCCAAAAGCAGTGGCTGGAAATTGGCATGCAGCTTATCCAATTTCCTCAGCTGTTGTTGCTTGATGAACCGATTGCTGGGATGAGTGAAGCGGAGCGGGAACGGACAGGAGAGTTGATCCACGAAATCGCGCGCAACTGTGCCGTCGTCATCGTCGAGCATGATATGGATTTTGTCCGCCGTTTTTCCAAGCAAGTAACGGTCATGCATGAAGGGAAAGTGTTATGTGAGGGGACAATGGAGGACATTCAGCGAAATGAAAAAGTGATAGAAGTTTATTTAGGAAGGGAAGAGAAAGCATGTTAAGCGTGCAAAACATTGCGGCCGGATATGAACAAAGCGTTGTATTGGAAAATGTTAGCATTAACGCACAAAAAGGCGCTGTAACGGCGGTGCTTGGGCGAAATGGCGTCGGAAAAACGACGCTTATCAAAAGTATCATCGGGTTAATCCAACCAATTGCCGGCAAAATCGAGTGGGAGCATCAAGATATTACCTCATTGCCGCCTGAAGAGAGAGTAAGAAAGGGGATTGGTTATGTTCCGCAAGGAAGGGAAATTTTTCCTACGTTAACAGTGGAAGAAAATTTATTGCTGGGGCTGGAGGCACTTCCGGAGAAAGCCAATCCGTCACAAATTTTAGCAGAAGTTTACGAGTTATTTCCGATATTAAAAGAAATGCTGCATCGAAAAGGGGGAGACTTAAGCGGCGGGCAGCAGCAACAGCTGGCCATTGCCCGGGCGCTGATGGGGCAGCCAAAGTTGCTTTTGCTTGATGAGCCGATGGAAGGAATTCAGCCATCGATCGTACAGCTTATTCGTGATGTCATTGTCAAAATGGCCAAAGAAAAAATGATTGGGATTGTCCTTGTCGAGCATAGCTTAGATTTGGCATTTTCATGCGCTGACTACTTTTACATTTTTGACCGCGGCACCGTTGTCGCACAGGGGCGTGTCAGTGAAACGAACATGCATGACATTCAACAATTCTTAACTGTTTAAAAATAAAAAGGAAGGAGAGAACAATGAGATTAACCGCCCGTGAACAAGAGAAATTGCTTATTGTCGTAGCAGCGGATCTTGCACGCCGCCGTAAAGAGAGGGGGTTAAAGTTAAATTACCCTGAAGCAGTCGCTTTAATTACCTATGAAATTTTAGAAGGTGCGCGCGATGGACGTACGGTAGCAGAGTTAATGCAATACGGGACAACGATTTTGACCCGTGATGATGTGATGGAAGGAGTGCCGGAAATGATCAAAGACATACAAGTGGAAGCGACATTTCCTGATGGCACGAAGCTTGTTACGGTTCATCATCCGATTCGTTAAAAGGGGAGGGGAATTATGATCCCAGGGGAATATTTGTTAAAACAAGAAGTAATTGTTTGCAATCAACATAAGCCGATAACAAAAATCGTGGTGAAAAATCGCGGGGATCGTCCGATTCAAGTCGGCTCACACTTTCATTTTTTTGAAGTCAACTCGTTTCTTGAATTTGACTGCCAAGCAGCGTACGGGAAGCATTTAAATATTCCAGCAGGAACAGCAGTGCGCTTTGAACCTGGGGATGCAAAGCAAGTGGAACTTATTCCTTTTTCTGGAAAGTGTTATGTTTATGGATTGAATAATTTGGTCAACGGCCCGCTTGACCGAGGCAAGAAAGGGGAGTAAATGGATGAGTTTTCAAATGTCACGAAAACAATATGCGGACATGTTTGGACCGACAACAGGAGATTGTGTTCGTTTAGCGGATACCGATTTATGGATTGAGATCGAACAAGACTTTACCGTCTATGGCGATGAAGTAAAATTTGGCGGCGGAAAAGTCATTCGTGATGGAATGGGGCAACACCCGCTTGCCACACGCGCGGAATCGGTAGATTTAGTGCTGACGAACGCGATTATTGTAGACTATACCGGAATCTATAAAGCCGATATCGGGGTTAAAGACGGGAAAATCGCCGCCATCGGGAAAGCGGGCAATCCGTTGTTAATGGATGGAGTCAATATCATCATCGGAGCGGCGACAGAAGTTATTGCGGCGGAGGGGAAAATTGTTACTGCAGGAGGAATTGACGCCCATATTCACTTTATTTGTCCGCAGCAAATCGAAACGGCCTTGTCATCGGGGATTACGACGATGATCGGCGGCGGAACCGGACCGGCGACAGGAACAAATGCGACGACGTGTACCCCTGGGGAATGGAACATCTACCGTATGTTGGAAGCAGCCGAAGCGTTTCCGATGAATCTTGGATTTTTAGGGAAGGGAAACGCATCAGCGAAAGAGCCGTTAGCGGAGCAAATTCGCGCAGGAGCCATTGGCTTAAAGCTTCATGAAGATTGGGGGACAACAGCAGCGGCCATTGATGCCAGTTTGCAAATCGCGGACGAATATGATGTGCAAGTGGCGATTCATACCGATACGCTGAATGAAGGGGGATTTGTCGAAGATACATTACGGGCGATTAACGGACGCGTCATTCACACATATCATACGGAAGGAGCGGGCGGGGGACATGCGCCAGATATTATTAAAGTAGCGAGTTTTCCAAATATATTGCCTTCTTCTACGAATCCAACGCGGCCTTATACAAAAAATACGTTAGATGAGCATTTAGACATGTTGATGGTTTGCCATCATTTAGATCCGTCTGTTCCGGAAGATATTGCCTTTGCGGATTCTCGCATTCGCAAAGAAACGATTGCAGCGGAAGATATTCTCCATGATTTAGGCGTTTTTAGCATGATCAGCTCCGATTCGCAGGCAATGGGGCGCGTCGGGGAAGTGATTTTGCGCACATGGCAAACGGCGGATAAGATGAAAAAGCAGTTTGGAAAATTGCCAGAAGATAAAGGAAGAAGAGGAGATAATTTTCGCGTAAAGCGGTACATTGCCAAATATACGATTAATCCGGCGCTTACCCATGGGATTGCGAAGTACGTCGGATCGGTAGAGGCAGGGAAATTAGCCGATTTAGTCGTTTGGCATCCTGCATTTTTTGGTGTAAAACCAGAACTTGTTTTGAAAGGGGGAATGATTGCCTATAGCGTTATGGGAGACCCAAACGCCAGCATTCCGACTCCGCAGCCGGTTATGTATCGGCCGATGTTTGCAAGCTATGGAAAGGCTTTATATAACACTTCGATTACATTTGTATCAAAAGCAGCTTTTGAACTCGGAATCCCGCAGAAATTGAAGTTGCAAAAAATCATTCAACCGGTAGAGCACATTCGCCGTTTGTCGAAAAAGGATATGGTATATAACAATGCGATGCCAAAGATTGATGTCGACCCGCAAACGTACGAGGTAAAAATCGACGGAACCCTTGTTACGTGTGAACCAGCCGAAGTGGTTCCAATGGCGCAACGATATTTTTTATTTTGAGGTGATAAAAAATGATTGTCGAAAAAATAATCGGAAATATTAAAATGTTAGACAAATTGCCGCCGCACATAGAACGGGTATATTTAAGCAGCGATGATTTAGTCAAACGAATTCAGCGCGTTGTCACCGATCACGGAACAGAACTAGGAATTCGTTTAAAAGAAACAAAGGAATTAACCGATGGCGACATCTTATTGATGGATGAGAAAAATATGATTATTGTAAGCGTGCTGCCTGATGATTTGCTTGTCATTCGGCCCACGTCAATGAAACAAATGGGGGAAATTGCGCATCAGCTTGGGAATCGCCATCTGCCTGCTCAGTTCGAAGGGGAGGAAATGCTCGTTCAATATGACTACTTAGTAGAAGAGCTGCTAAAACAATTACATATTCCGTATCAGCGGGAAAAACGAAAAGTAAAACAAGCATTTCGTTACATCGGCCATCGCCATGATGGATAAGCTGTTGCCTTTATTGCAGCTCTGTGATTCGAACTTTCCCTCCGGAGCATTTTCCCACTCTTTCGGATTTGAAACATATATTTCTAATGAAAAAATCAATAACGTTGAAACGTTTCGCGATGCGCTCTGCGTTTATATCCAAACGCAATTGACGTATACTGATGGCTTGGCGTGCCGGTTAACGTACGATTTTTTAGAGAAGAAATCAAAAGAAGATGTATGGCGGTTAAATGAGATATTGGCGGCACTTTGCCTGGCGAGAGAAACAAGAGAAGGAACGCGGATGATCGGGGAACGAATGTGGAAAATTTGCAGAGAAATCTATTCTTTTAACATATGGAATGATGATAAAAAGAAACGCGGGTATATGCATCCTGCTCTTGTTTTTTCCATAGTTTGCTATCGTTTGCAAATTCCGAAAGAGACGACGGTTTTATCGTATTTGTATGCTTCTGTCCAAGCGCTTGTTCAAAATGCGGTTCGCGCTATTCCGCTCGGCCAAACCGATGGGCAACGGCTGCTTGTTTCCATGCGGCCGCATTTGCTCAAAGCGGTGCAGAAGATCGATACATTAACAGAAGAAGAGTTGGGAGCGGCAGCGCCGGGATTGGAAATTGCGCAAATGCAGCATGAACAGCTTTCCGTTCGCTTATTTATGTCTTAATTTTTTGAAAAGGGGAGGAATGGAGATGGAACCAGTAAGAATAGGAATCGGCGGGCCGGTCGGTGCGGGAAAGACGATGCTTGTCGAAAAGCTTACTCGGGCGTTTCATCGTGAATTCAGCCTGGCAGTCGTAACAAATGATATATATACAAAAGAGGATGCGCAGTTTTTAGTGAAACATAGCGTGTTGCCGGAAGACCGGATTATTGGCGTCGAGACAGGAGGATGTCCGCATACCGCCATTCGTGAGGATGCTTCGATGAATTTTGCGGCGATTGACGAGTTAAAAGAGCGTCACCCGGATGTCGAAATTATTTTTATCGAAAGCGGCGGCGATAATTTGGCCGCCACATTCAGTCCGGAGCTCGTTGATTTCTCTATTTATGTGATTGATGTAGCGCAAGGGGAAAAAATTCCGCGCAAAGGCGGGCAAGGAATGATTAAATCGGACTTGTTGGTTATTAATAAAATCGACCTCGCTCCTTATGTAGGAGCAAGTTTAGAAGTAATGGAGCGGGATGCAAAAGCGGCGCGCGGAACAAAACCGGTTATTTTCACCAATTTAAAGGAAGAAATTGGATTAGCGGAAGTAGTGGAGTGGATTCACCAACAAGTGATGTTGGCAGGGTTGGAAGAATGAGCTGGTCAGGGCTGTTACGGTGTACGGCTGTGAAGCAAAACGGCCGTACGGTTATTTCCGATTGCTATTATGAGGGAGCATTGAAATTGGCCCGGCCGATCTACCTTCATCCTTCCGAGCCGACGATTTACTTGATTCATGTAGGAGGAGGGTATGTAGACGGAGATCGATATAAGACGGAAATCATGCTGCAAGAAGGAGCACATCTGATTGCCACCACGCAATCGGCAACGAAAATATATAAAACAGTCAAGACTCCTGTACAACAACATACGTCATTTTACCTGGATGATCAAAGTGTGCTCGAATTTTTCCCCGACCCGGTCATTGCTTATGAAAAAGCGCAATTTTATCAAGAAACGACCGTTTATATGAAAGAAAATTCTACTTTCATTTATGGGGATATTATGACGCCAGGGTGGTCAGAAAGCGGAGAGCCGTTCCGCTACGATTGGGTCCGTTCGAAATTCAAGCTTTATTATGAAGGCAGTTTAATGTTGTTTGATCATCTCTATTTTGAACCGAGCACAGGGATGACAGGAATTCTTCAGATGGAAGGATATACGCATTTTGGTTCTCTATTTGTGATTAGCCCTTTTATGACAAAAGATATTCTGCACAAATTCGAGTGGATGGCAACACGTTTTCCTGCTTCTGCTCACCTTGGCTGGTCTACCCCTATGATTCCGGGATTGATTGTTCGTGTTTTAGCCCACGAAACGTATGTGATTGAAACGGTTTTTCAAATGATTCATCAGTTTATTCGCGAAGAATGTTTTCAAGAGGAACCTATTTTTCTGCGAAAGTACTAAAAAGATAAGGAGATGAAGTGCTGGTGAGCGCCGTATTGCCGGTTTTGCTTTTTGGATTTGCCTTAGGCATCAAGCACGCAACAGAGCCGGATCACGTTATCGCTGTATCGACTATTGCGAGCCGAACGAGTAAGCTTTCCCTTTCATCTCTTGCCGGGGTTTTTTGGGGGATCGGCCATACCGTAACTCTATTTGTCATTGGCATGGTTATGATAGGGATGGAACAACAAATACCAGAAACCACAGCAATGTGGTTGGAACTAGTCGTTGGATTTATGATTGTAGTCTTGGGGATTACAAGTTTTCGTTCGGCCTATGCTATTCCTATTAAAAAGGAAGTAAAGATAAATCATCTTCATTTAAAATCGACATTCATTGGTATTGTCCATGGGCTAGCCGGCAGTGCCGGAATGGTGCTTTTAACGTTAACAACCGTTAATCATCGATGGCAGGCGCTGTTGTTTGTACTGATATTTGGCATGGGAACGATCGTTGGCATGATGTTATTCACTACTTTCTTAGGGCTGCCGTTTATCTGGATGAAACAGAAGCAAACGATTTATCAGTTCTTTGTAAAAGTAATTTCGCTGATTAGTATCATATATGGCTTATACTATATGTATCACATTGGTATAGAAGAAGGACTGTTATTTTAAACATATACACCATCCCCGTCTTTCAAAGGGGAGAAGGGGATGGTTTTTGTTATTGTGACTAAAACACAAACATAAACGGGTGTTCTTCGCAAATCGCAATATCATGAAAATATATATTCTATTTCAAAATGGGTTGGATCTATTTTTATGTTGAAGAAGGATGATGTAGACATTTAGAGCGTCGCTGCTTTCATCCGTTATTTACATATTAGTTGTTTAACAAGCAACAGCTCATCGCGAATCGGAATGCCGTCTGAGCTGACGAGCGGAATGCCTGGTTTCATTTGTCTTGCTTTTTCCACAGCATTCGGGAAAACTTTAACAATCTGGTAACCCCGTTTTTGATAAAAGCGCAGAGCGTGCAAATTATCGTTTGTCGTGATTAAGCGGATCATGACACATCCATGCTGCGCAGCAAATGTTTCCACTTGTTGCAAAAGAGCGCTGCCGACACCTTGTTTTTCGATCACGCTGTCTAGCGAAACAATTTCGCATTCTTCCGCGTTGATAATATAAGTAATAAGACCAACTATTTCTCCGCTGCTTTGGACCGCGGCAAAGCCGTCCAGCTCGCTGCAATCATACATTCCCGTCGAAACGACCATTTGCGGGCTTCCCCAATGGGCGGTAAAAAATTGTTGCACGGTCGAGCGGTCTAAAAGATGGGTAGGGATAATGTTCATGTCTCTAGCACTCCTTGTGGTAATTATACTTAAATTTGTCATACAAGAATAAAGGGATCTTGGTCTGTTCATAAAAAAGGTCTAGTGCGACCAAAAATGTGTAGGACGGCGCTAGTGATGAAGAAGAACGTGTTTTTTCTTTATTAATGTAAGGGTGATGCACCATTCAACAAATTGAATATGAACCTCTCATCATGAAAGACAAGAGAGGTTTGCCCACTTTCTTAACCAATGAACAAAACGTTCGCGGCTTTAATATCATAAATCCAATTCCGCTGCCACCGCTCTTACCGGCGAGCCGTCACATCCCGGCAAATAAAGGGGGAGCGCAATAATATATGGGTCAGTAAAGTCAATTTTATCGAAGTTCGTAAAATTTTCCCCGATCACTCCATTTGCAGCGGTAATCGCTTCGTGTGCCGGGAAGGAAGAGCCGTCAGGCGGATCAATGTTTAACGCATCGATAAAAAATGTGCGGATTCCTTGTTCCAACATTGCCCGGATGACGTCGATGGCAATGTGCGGGTGGCGAAAATAACGCTCCGTTCCCGCATATTGGGACCAACCAGTGTGAAACAGGGCAATCATTCCCGGTTCCAGTTGCGGCAAGTAATGTTTGACATCACTTAATGTAATCGCCTCGCCGTCGTTTTTTCCCGTCACATCGATGACAATCCCTTTGCCGAGAAAATACGTCAACGGAACCTCATCGATTCGCAGGCCATCTTCGCGGAAATGAAAGGGTGCGTCCACATGTGTGCCGGTATGCGAACCGAGAACAAGGCGGCTGACATGGTAGCCGTTTTGTGCGAATGTTGCCGCCGGTTCGATATGCGGTTTTGGATCTCCGGGGTAAACCGGGGTTTGTGCAGTAATGGGCATCGATAGATCCACGATTTTTTTGATATTCATGTCTATTCCACTCCTTGGAAAATATCTGTTCGCCGCTCGTTCATCATTGTGTAAAAGGTTTGCTTTAATTCCCGGCGCCAGTGTTTGTCTATGGTTGCCCGTATGATCTCTTCTTGATCATCCATGTTGGCGGTGGCGATTTCGTTTCCATCTGGCCCATAAATAGAGGATAAACCAAAGAAATGGAAAGGAAAAGACCGGCCTACTTGGTTGCATGCGGCGACATAGACGGTATTATCAATCGCGCGTGCCATTGCAAATTTTTGAAAAGGTTCGTGAAACGGGGACTCCCATGCACATGGAACAAGAAGAAGCTCGGCTCCGCGAGCCGCCAGATGCCTTGCTAGTTCTGGAAAAGCTAAGTCCCAGCAAATCATCAAACCGATGCAGCCGAGTTCTGTATCTACTAGTACTGGTTTGGACCCGGGAGTAAACCACGCTTTTTCTAACGGGGTTAAATGGACTTTTCGATAATTCCCTACACATTGCCCGCTCGGATGAATCAGGATGAGAGAGTTATAGAGATTTATCTTGTCATCTTTTTCGACGTATCCGTAAGCAATATATAATTGAAGTTTTTGCGCAAGCCGGCTCATTCGCTGAAATATAAAGCCATCCCATGCTTGGGCAACGTCTTTAAGCGTTTTGGACAAAACGTAACCAGCGGTACAAAGTTCCGGGAACAGGAGAAGGCGAACACCGGGAAATTTTTGTTTGCATTCGTTTGCGATGGCTTCCATTTTTGCGAGATTGCCAGAAATATGGCCATTTGCCGGCGTCATTTGTGCCAGTGCTATTTCATACGATATTGCCATAAATTATCCCTCCATGCTAGTCGGGGCTTCGAGTTCCACGGTATGTGCTCTGCTCGATGTTTGTTTTGTGATTTTCATCAATCCCCAATAGCCTGCTCCCGATAAGAAAAACGTTAACATGGTCGAACCGATCGCAAGCGGACGAACGTACGTAAAGCAATAGGCGAAAACGGCACCGATGATATACGCCGCATATGCGGCCATATTAACTCCTTTTTGGTACTGATACCGTCCTTTTGTATCAAAAAGAATATCTTCCGCATCATATATTCCTCTTTTGATCAAAAAGTAATCGACGAGAACAATGGCGAATACAGGAATGAACAGTGTGGCAATGAGCATAATAAAATTAAAGAAATGGGACATGAGAGTTTCTTTTAACAAGGCGCCGAGGGTACAAATGATTCCCATGATCAATGTCGGCTTCCAAAATCCTGCGCGCGGGAAGACGTTCATAAAGGACATCGTCGCACTATATAATGCCATGACGTTGGTAGATAGTACAGAAAAGAAGACGACAATGGATGCGATCAAGCCAAATCCGTAAGCGGCAAGGAGAATAGTAGGGTCATATGTTCGTTCCATGTTGGAAGCAATGCTAAACCCACTGACGACAGCACCGAGCCCCATCGCTACAATCGAAGCAACGAGATAACCAAAGTAGGTTCCCCAAAATCCGCTTTTTTCCGATTGGCAGTTTCGGTTAAAATCGCAAACGGTCGACATCCAGGAAAACGCTGTCGCAACGACGATATCAAAAGCGACGATCATTGTGATCGATGGATGTTTGCTTACTTTCATTTCTAATAGTGTGGAGATGTGATACGTCGTAAAAATTTTATAAAAAACGAGAAAGGATAAAAGCAACATTGCGATCGATATATATTTTTCGATTCGTTCTACCCCGCGGTGGCCGAAAATCGTAATAATGACGACAAGCAGTTCGGTTAAAATCACAAATAAATTAATATTGCTGTATCCCGTAGCGTGATGAACCGCATAATTAAGGCTAAGGCCAGCCATATACGCTTGAATCCAGCTCCAGCCAATTAAAATAATCGTATTGACAAGGGCTGGAAGGATTGCTCCTTTTTGTCCGAAAGCGGCTCTAGTGATAACCATGGTGGGGAGCCCGGTTCGAATGCCGATGTTTCCGGTAAGAGCGAGCGGAACGGCGCCGATCGCGGAGCCGACAATAATCGCAAGCATTGCACTGGAAAAGGAAATATCGGGAACGAACATCATGCCTGTCATCACGGTAGTAATGACGACGTTTGCAGCAATCCAAAGAGTAAAGGTGCTAAAAAAATTCATGCTCCGTTCGTTCATCGGTGTTGGTCGAATATCATCATGCCCAAAACGTTCTGTCCATTTTGCCATCAACAGCTCCTCCTTACTTAAAATTTATAATATTCAGAATAATTTAAATATACATCGATTTCGCCGCAAGGACGAAATCGAAACGTTATTGATACCACCCGAGTGGTTTTCCATTTTCGCTTATATTCACGTGTTTTGTTTCCGTAAAAGCGGTGAATCCTTGTAGGCCAAGCTCCCTGCCGATTCCGCTTTGTTTAAAGCCGCCCCAAGGCGCATCGACATAAGGGGTGTGATAACTGTTAATCCAAATCGTTCCTGCTCTCAGCTTTCTGGCGATTTGTTCTGCCCGTTCGAGATTGCGGGTGAATATGCCAGCTGCCAGCCCATATACTGTATCATTTGCCAATTCGATTGCTTCTTTATCATTGTTGAAGCGTTGTACGGTAATGACAGGACCAAAGATTTCTTCTTGCACGATGCGCATGTCTTGGTGAACATGGACAAAAACGGCGGGGGAGAGGTAATATCCTTGTTTTTTGATGCGTTCGCCGCCTCGGAGCAGGACAGCTCCTTCTTGCAATCCGAGTTGGATATATGTTTCTACTTTTTCTAAATGAGAGGAACTGATTAATGGCCCCATCTCCGTTTTTTTGTCTAAAGGATCTCCGATGCGAAGGGAATCTAGTCTTTTTATCAGTTTATCTATCAATGAATCATAAAGATGTTCATGGACAAGAATTCGCGAAGCGGCGACACACACTTCTCCTTGATTTAAAAAAGAAGCAAACATCGCCCACTCTACAGCGTTATCCAGATCAGCATCTTCGAAAACGAGAAGCGGAGATTTTCCGCCGAGTTCCAGGGAAACCCGTTTGAAGCTGCCAGCGCATTGTTCGTAAATCCATCGCCCTGTTTTGGTTCCGCCGGTAAAGGATATTTTTTCTACATGAGGATGTGTCACCAATGTTTCCCCAACAGGAGAACCGCCCCCTGGAACAAGATTAAACACTCCCGGCGGAAGACCGATGGAATCGATAAGTTTGGTTAGTTCTAGTAAAGATAATGGGGTTAATTCTGATGGTTTAAAAACGATGGTATTTCCTGCAGCGAGCGCAGGTGCGATTTTCCATATCCCCAATAAAAGCGGGAAATTCCAAGGAACAATGAGTGCGCAAACTCCGATTGGTTCTTCGATGATTTTGCTTGTTGTTCCATCAGCCATTTTCTTTTCTGTAATGGTTCGTTGTTCGAGAAAGTCGGCATAATAACGAAGGCATTGTACAGAATCGCTCACATCGAGACGTGACTCACGGATCGGTTTTCCCGTATTGATCGTCTCTATATAAGCAAATTTTTCCGTGTTTTTCTCTAGCAGATCTGCTAATTGACGAAGAAAGGAAATTCGATTACTTGGATTCGCCGGCCAATTTGTGTATCGGAAAGCATGACGGGCGGCTTCGACCGCTTCCCATGTTTGTTGCAAGGACGCTTCATTAATTTCTGTGATGACTTTTTCGTTGGAAGGATTGATAATCGATCTTTTTTCTCCGTTTCCTATATGCCATGTACCGTTTATATACACATGGTAATTGGACATAAAAGGACGCTCCTTTTAGTGAGATGCTCTCATTGCGTTGTTGTTGCAGATAAGTTTTTTTGCAGCGATCGCCTTTTCTTTAAAGCAACCAGCGTGATCATCTCATATATAATGGCAGATGCTAGCACTGCTGTAATTTCTCCGCTATCGTAAGAAGGCAATACTTCAACGAGGTCAAATCCGACAATGTTTAGCCCATCGAGTCCTCTTACATATTCCAGTGCTTCATAGCTGGTTGGCCCTCCCACTTCCGGTGTGCCGGTGCCGGGAGCAAACGCAGGATCAACAAAGTCGATATCATAGGAAACGAAAACAGGTTTATCACCTGCACGTTTGTGAATGCGTTTCATTACTTCAGAAAATCCAATTTGCCGAACTTCCTTCATGGTAATCACTTCAAAACCAAGCCGCCGCGCATCTTCTATATCATCCGCGCTGTAAAGCGGCCCGCGCATGCCGATTTGAATGGAATGATCAACATCTAGCAATCCTTCTTCGACAGCACGGCGGAATGGCGTGCCATGCATATATTTTTCACCATAGTAATGATCCCAAGTATCTCCGTGGGAGTCAAAATGAACAAGCGCCACTGGACCAAAGCGTTCATAAAATGCCCGCAAGTTTCCTAATGTAATCGAATGATCGCCGCCCATAATAATCGGAACGATGTTTTTCTTCAGCAATGGCAGCAGCTCTTTTACGATATTGTCGTACGTTCGCAGCGCGTTTCCTGGAATGACGTCAATATCCCCATAATCTACTCCAGAACAATATTCAAAGATATTAATATCCATATCTGGATTGTAAGGGCGAAGCAATACGGAAAAATTTCGAATATGTTGCGGGCCATACCGCTGCCCGGTTCGGTTGGAAGCGGCAGTATCAAATGGCACACCGAGTATAACAAAATCAACGTTGTCTGTTGTTTTGATATTTTCTAAACGCATAAATGTTCGAACTCCGCAAAAGCGGGGAGATTGGGATGAATCTTTTGGCTTATACATGTAAAAACCTCCTTAAAAAATATTCTGCTGTTTATAAAATGCAAAAAGTGTGCCAAAAAAGAATAGAGGTTTTTGCCAAAAAATACGATGAATGAATTCAAAAGTGAATGAAAAATAAAAAATCAATTCAAAAATGGATTTTAATCCACTTTTGAATTGATGCCGTATTTTTTTAGTTTTCTCACCACGGTTGGCTGACTAATTCCAAGATAATCTGCCATTTCATAAGTTGTTTTACATTGTTTTGCTGCGCGCAAGAGCCATTGCCGTTCTACCTGTTCAATCGCTTCTTTAAGTGTAGCGGGTTCTTTCTCTTTTTCTAACCATTGATTAGATCGTGTAGATTGGGGGTGCTTTTGGATAGAAAAAGGGAGATATTCAGGATAAATGGCTTTTGTTTCGGAGGTAATGACTAACCTTTCCATCATATTTTCTAATTCTCGTACATTGCCAGGCCAATCATAATCGACGAGATGGTCAACAATGGCTGGATGAAAATATTTATCCATATGATATTTTTGGTTGAATTTTTCTAAAAAATATTGTGCTAACATGAAAATGTCTTCTTTTCTCTCACGCAAAGCAGGTACGTAAATCGGAATAACATGCAAACGATAAAATAAATCTTGCCGGAATTTCCCCTGCTTCATCATTTCCTCTAAGTTCTGATTTGTCGAGGCAATAAGGCGAAAGTCAATCGTTCTTTCTTTAATTCCCCCAACGCGTGTTACTTTTTTCTCTTGTAACACTTTTAGCAGCTTCGCTTGCATCGAAAGTGGGAGTTCGCCAATTTCATCAAGAAAAAGAGTCCCCTTATCGGCTAATTCGATCAGCCCTGGCTTCCCGGTTTTTTGTGCACCGGTAAACGATCCTTTTTCATATCCAAACATTTCCGATTCAAATAGCGATTCAGGAATCGCGCTGCAATTCACTTCGATAAATGGCTGGTTTCGTCTCGGACTGTTTTGATGGAGGGCACGGGCAAATACATTTTTTCCGACTCCGGACTCGCCAAGAAAAAGAACCGTTGCGTCTGATTTAGCAACCCGATGCACTAGCTTCCAAATACGCTGCATGACCTTGCTTTGGATTATAATGTTTTCATGTTTTAATTCTTCCATTTCGATTTGATAATGTTCCATCTGCATTCTTAGTTTTTCATAGTCTTCTTTTAGACGCTCCAACTCTGTTAAATCATGCGAAAAACTAATCACGCGGATAATGTTGTTTTGTTTATCGAATACAGGTACGCCAGTTGCCATGACGACACGGCCAGTTGGTGTTCGCTGCATGATTTGAACTTCTTTTTTCTCCTTTAGCACTTTGGCTGTCACAGAAGGGGAAAATATATTTTCTTTTTCTAATTGATATACGGACTTTCCAATAAGATAAGAAACTTCTTTTCCATAAATGGAAAGACAGTTGGGGCTGGCGCGGAGAACCATTCCGTTTCCGTCTGTAATGACAATATTATCGTTAGAAGATTTTAATATGGCACCTAACTCTAATTCCAACACATCCGTTGCACTTCGCATGCTCTCCCTCCCAGCTGTTTATCAGAACTTACATTATTAATTATTCAAAAAAACGTAAAATCCCTTTTTCTTTCTCATAACGCCTTTGGCATGTTTTTTGCATCTATAAGCAAGTGAATACAAAGCGATGGAGGGAGAAATAGATGAAGACGGAAGCAAAAAAATTTATACAGTTAAAAACAACGATCCCGGGACCAAAAGCGACAGAATTACTCAGAAAAAAAGAACAGAATGTTCCTCGGGGACCGTTTAATACATTATCTACGTTTGCGGCCAAAGGGGAAGGGGCGCTCTTAACGGATGTCGACGGAAACACGTTTATTGATCTTGCCGGGGCGATTGGAAGCCTCAATGTCGGCCACTGCCCGCCGAAAGTGGTGGAAGCGATTAAGGCTCAAGTTGACCAATATATTCATCCTTGCTTCCATGTGATGATGTATGAGCCGTATATTCAATTAGCAGAAAAATTAAATGAAATTACTCCAGGCACTCATCATAAAAAAACCTTTTTCTTAAATAGCGGAGCGGAAGCGGTCGAAAACGCTATTAAAATTGCCCGGAAATATACAGGAAGGAAAGCGATTATCTCCTTTGAAAGAGGATTTCACGGACGTACACTTCTTGCGATGTCGCTCACAAGCAAAGTCAAACCATATAAATTTGGATTTGGCCCATTTGCCCCAGATACGTACAAAATGCCGTATCCATATTATTACCGCAAGCCATCTGGCATGACAGACGAAGAACTAGATGCAGAGATTTTAAGACGTTTGGAAGACTTCTTTGTATCCGAAGTCCCAGCAGAAGAAGTAGCAGCGATTATTATGGAGCCAGTACAAGGGGAAGGCGGCTTTATTGTGCCGTCGAAAACGTTTGTGCAAGGAGTAAAACAAATTTGTGAAAAATATGGTATTCTATTTATAGCAGACGAAATCCAAACAGGATTTGGACGAACTGGAAAGATGTTTGCTATGGAACATTTTGCTGTGGTGCCAGATTTAATAACGATGTCGAAATCCATTGGCGCAGGTGTACCAATCAGTGCGGTTACCGGAAGAGCAGAAGTAATGGATGCGCCGAACCCTGGGGAAATCGGGGGAACGTATGGAGGCAGCCCACTTGGTTGTGTCGCGGCATTGCAAGTCATTGATATGCTGCGACAAGAACAGCTAGTCGAGCGTGCGAATGCCATCGGGCAAACGGTAATGAACCGATTCAGACAGCTCCAAGAAAAATACGAAACGGTTGGTGATGTGCGTGGACTTGGAGCAATGGTGGCAGTTGAATTTGTGAAGGATTCTGAGACAAAGGCGCCGAATAAAGAATTGACCGCGGCAATTTTGCAAGAATGCCATCAGCGCGGTGTCATTGTCATGAGCGCCGGCATATACAGCAACGTCATTCGCCTATTAACACCGCTTGTGATTACCGATGAGCAGTTAGCGGAAGCGTTGGATGTGGTGGAGGGAGTTATCAGTGAATTGGCATGATATTTTGAGGCAAAAAAGTTATGAAGAAAGAGGGGGAAACAATGAAAACAACGCTTGACAAAAAGAAACTCTATATTAACGGTGAATGGGTGGAAGCGAAATCGTATACCACGTTAACGTCTCCTTATTCGGGCGAAGCGTTAGCGGAGATTCCTATGGCGACGGAAGAGGAAGTCGAACGGGCGATTGCCGCAGCGTATGAAGCGAGAAAAGAATTGGCCAGCATGCCGGCGTACAAACGGGCGGAGATTTTAGAAAAAGTGGTCGCAGAGCTGCAGGAACGCGCAGAAGAAGCGGCGCGCATCATTGCGCTTGAAGCAGCCAAACCGATTACAACGGCAAAAGGGGAAGTGGCGCGGACGATTCAAACGTACAAATTTGCCGCCGAAGAAGCGAAACGGATTCATGGAGAAACGGTTCCGCTTGATGCGGCGCCAGGCGGGGAAAATCGCGTCGCCTTTACTGTAAGAGAGCCGATCGGCGTCATCGGCGCAATTACACCGTTTAACTTCCCAATGAACCTGGTGGCGCATAAACTCGGTCCAGCGGTTGCCTCGGGCAATACGGTCGTGTTAAAGCCGGCAAGCCAAACGCCGCTTTCCGCCTACTTTATCGCGGAGCTGTTTGAAAATGCGGGGCTGCCAAAAGGAGCATTAAATGTCGTAACGGGAAGCGGAAGAACCGTCGGCGATAAAATCGTCACCGATCCGCGCATCAGCATGATCACCTTTACCGGCAGCCCGGAAGTTGGAATCGGCATCCGCAACAAAGCGGGCTTAAAGCGGGTGACGCTCGAACTTGGCTCCAACTCTGCAGTCATTGTCGATGAACAAGTAGACGTCGACCGCATTATTCCGCGCTGCGTGTTTGGCGCGTTTTCCTTCCAAGGGCAAGTGTGCATTTCGCTCCAGCGCATTTACGTGCATGAAAAGCGGTATGACGAGTTTGTCGAAAAATTTATTGCCGCTGCGAAACAACTAAAAGTAGGAGATCCATTGGATCCAAATACGGATGTTTCTGCGTTAATCACGCCAAAAGATGTCGATCGGGCGCTCGCCTGGATCGAAGAAGCGAAACAAGGCGGAGCCAAAGTCGCGCTTGGCGGTGAACGGGACGGAAACATCCTGCTTCCAACCGTGATTTTAGACGCACAGCCGACGATGAAAGTATCATGCCAGGAAGTGTTTGCGCCAATTGTCTTGATTAACCGCGTCCGCTCAATCGAAGAGGCGATCGAGCTCGTCAATGATTCGCGGTACGGATTGCAAGCGGGCGTATATACAGATAATATACATGTCGCCTGGGAAGCAGCGGAAAAACTGCATGTCGGCGGCGTGCTGATCAACGACATCCCGACGTTCCGCGTTGACCATATGCCATACGGCGGCGTGAAAGAGAGCGGAGTCGGCCGCGAAGGGCTTCGCTATGCGATTGAAGAGATGACGGAATTGAAACTGGTTATTTTCAACCGCAATCGGTAATCATGAGCCGTATCACCTTTTTGGTGGTACGGTTTTTCTTTTTTTACTGAATAGATGCTTGCATGCATGAAGCAGAAAAAGAAATGGAAATCGATGATTAATTTAGAAATGAATTTTTTAATTCAAAAATGAATTAAAAAGACAGTTACACCGGTAATTTAAAATAAGACGGAGGAGTACGCACAAGCGGAATGATGGAACGAGGAATTAGCCATTCTTCATTCTCTATTTTTTTCTAAAATTTTAGACAATTATAGAGAAGCAAGTTCTTATGAAAGCAAAACAACGCTAGAAACAGCAAAAATTGGTATGATCGGATATCTGATGCGTGTAAATTTTAAAAATATTGAATTATATAAATATTGGTATGATATTTGCATAATTTTTTTATGAACAAACTGATTTGCCAAAGGGGAGAAACGCACATGACAGAGAACAACTGGATGCATCTCTATCACAAAATTTCCGATTTACTTGCGCCAACGATGGCCAAAGACCATCCGAACTTGCCGGTGGTAAAGGAAGAAGGATGCTACTACTACGGACTGGATGGAAAAAAATATCTTGATTTTACTTCCGGTATTGCTGTTGCCAATACGGGGCATCGCCATCCGAAAGTCGTACAAGCCATCAAAGATGCCGCGGACCGCCTTATGCATGGGCCAAGCGGAGTAATCATGTATGAATCGATCCTTCGTTTGGCTGAAGAACTAACGCATATTATGCCTGAAGGCCTGAACTGTTTCTTTTTTGCGAACAGCGGAACGGAGGCGATCGAAGGGGCTATTAAGCTGGCAAAACATGTGACGAAAAGGCCGTATGTTGTCTCGTTTACGGGATGTTTTCATGGCCGTTCTTTAGGGGCGCTTAGCGTAACGACGTCCAAAAGCAAATACCGAAAATATTTGCAGCCAAACGGATTGACGTATCAGCTTCCGTATGCCAATCCAAAAGATTGTCCGAATGGGGAAGACCCGGATATGTATTTTGCGAATCAGCTTGAAAAAGACGCGGCTTCTTTGTTTGCTCACCAAGTCACTCCGGAAGAAGTGGCATGCATGATTTTAGAACCAGTGCTTGGGGAAGGAGGGTATATTGTGCCGCCAAAAGGCTGGCTGCGCAAAATAAGAGAGATTTGTGACCGCTATGGAATTTTACTCATTTTCGATGAGGTGCAGACGGGGTTTGGCCGCACTGGTGAATGGTTTGCGGCACAAACATTCGGCGTCACCCCAGACATTATGGCGATCGCCAAAGGAATTGCTTCCGGCCTTCCGCTAAGCGCAACGGTTGCCTCAAAAGAGTTGATGCAGCAATGGCCGCTAGGGAGCCATGGCACGACATTTGGCGGCAATCCCATCGCATGTGCGGCAGCGCTTGCCACATTAGAAGTATTTAAAGAAGAAAATTTACTGGAAAATTGCAAAAAAGTTGGAAAATACGCCCGTGAGAAGCTGGAAGTGTTAAAAGCAAAGCATCCAGTAATTGGAGAAGTGCGTTCGATCGGGCTTATGATCGGTATCGAGATTGTTCATCCGCATACTGGCGAACCGAATGGAGAGGGAGTGATGGAGATTTTGAACCGCTGCCTGCAAAAAGGAGTTCTTTTCTATCTATGTGGGAATAAAGGAGAGGTCATTCGCATGATTCCGCCGTTGACCGTGACGAAAGAGCAGATTGACGAAGGATTAAACATGCTAGATCAGGCACTGACAGAATACGAAATAGAAATTGGCGCACATCCGATGATGACGAAAATGGCTGGAAAATAACAGCAGTTCATTTGTTAAAAATAAGGGGATGGGGGAATTTTCATGAGCATACTTGATACAGGGGTTATTCTATTTTATTTTCTTCTTTTAGTTATCGTAGGGATTTTGGGAGCGAAAAAAGCGAAAACAGTAGAAGACTATGCGCTTGCCGGCAGAAATCTCGGATTGTTTATCTATCTTGGCTGTCTGTCTGCGGTCATTCTTGGCGGCGCCTCGACGATAGGAACAGCTAAATTAGGGTATCAATTCGGGCTTTCAGGCATATGGTTTGTATTCATGATTGGTCTTGGAATTACCGTGCTCGGTTTGTTTTTTATTCATCAAATTTATGGTGCAAATGTTACTACGATTAGTGAATTGCTTGGACGCCGGTACAATAAAGAAACACGCTTGATTAGCGCGCTTGTAGCAGCCATTTACACGATGATGGTTTCCGTTACGCAAGTCATAGGAATGGGCACTATTATTCATGCTGTGCTAGGTTGGAATATGACGGTTTCGATGTTAGTCGGCGGGGGAATCGTGCTGTTTTATACAATTCTCGGGGGAATGTGGAGCGTTACCATGACAGATATTATTCAGTTTATCGTCATGACAGTCGGCATTTTTTTCGTTATGCTGCCGCTTAGTTTATCCTATGTTGGCGGATGGAAATCACTCTCTGAACAATTGCCTGCCACGCATTTTGATCTGACATCAATGGGATGGGCGAACATTTTTCAATACTTTTTGCTATATACTTTAGGAATGGTGGTATCACAGGATATTTGGCAGCGGGTGTTTACGGCACGCACAACAAAAATTGCCCGGAGCGGTGCAGTATACGCTGGCCTATACAGCTTTGCCTATGCATCAGCATTAAGCATTATTGGCATGTGTGCAGTCATCGTTTTCCCAACCATTAACGATCCGCAAAATGTATTTGCAAAAATGTCGCTGACGATCTTGCCACACGGTTTGGTAGGGCTCATTTTGGCAAGTGTATGTTCTGCGCTCATGTCCACTGCTTCTGGAACGTTGCTTGCTTCTTCTACTCTTTTATCCCATGATATTTTGAAGCAGCATTGGCTAAAAGACATTAGCGATCAAAAGTTTGTTTTTCTGTCACGAATGATCACTTTAGCCATTGGAATTACCGCGATTACGTTTGCCATTTGGATTCAAGATGTGCTCGTCGCATTGGATGTGGCTTATGCGATTTTATCCGGCGCCATTTTTGTTCCTGTAGTTCTCGGTTTCTTCTGGAAAAAGGCGACAGCGAAAGCTGGTTTCTATTCGATTATTATTAGTTCGCTGGTCGTGCTTGTCGGTTTGGCAGTGGAAGGATTAAGTTCTACCAATCCGATTATGTATGGGATTGCAGCCAGCATTGTTTCTATGATTATCTTTTCTTATCTGCAGCCATCTTCCAACATACAAAATGGCAACATCGTATTGGAAGAGTGGGAAGATGAACAAGGTGCGCTTTAACGGGAACCTGTATCCCCTTTTGGGTGATACGGTTTTTTCTTGAAAAATTAAAGGAGTTTTGCGATCAAATGAGAAATTTAATATAGGAAATTGGTCAAACAGGGGGATAGTCATGGAAACAGTCGTTCTTTCATTTTCGGGAAATGTGGCGGTATTGGAGCTGAACCGTCCGGATTCGTTAAACGCGATGAATGAACAAATGTTACAGGAGCTGCTCGAAGCGTTGCGCCAAATTGAGCAAAGCGATGCGCTGATCGTTCTTATTCGCGGAAAAGGAAGAGGATTTTCCGCTGGCGGCGATATTAAAACGATGCTAAATGCAGACGAACCAGAAAGATTTCCTGAGATCATGAACAACATTCAAGAAGTTATTATGATGTTATACAGCATGCCGAAAATCGTCGTTTCTGTCGTCCATGGGCCAGCGGCAGGGCTGGGGCTAAGCTTTGCTTTAGCGAGCGATTATATCATCGCAACGAAAGAAGCGCGCCTGGCGATGAACTTTATCGGCATCGGACTGATTCCAGACGGAGGCGGACATTTTCTTTTGGCGAAGCGAGTCGGGCAAGTCAAGGCGAAGCATATCATTTGGGAAGGAAAACTGATGAATGCCGAAGAAGCGTATGAACTCGGCATTGTCGACATAATTGTTGACGATGAAGCTAAAGCTGAGGAAAAAATCGCCGAATGGCAGGCAAAACCGCTGCAGGCGATGATCGCGACGAAGAAGCTGTACGTCAATTTGACAAAAGATGAATTGCTAAAAGTGCTTCAGTTCGAAACAGAGGAACAGCAAAAAATGCGGCAAACGGAAGATCATCGCGAAGGAGTGCGCGCTTTTTTAGAAAAAAGGAAGCCGAAGTTTCAGGGGAGATAATTAAGAAGCCCTTGCCGAAGAATCTTTTGCAAAGGTTCTTCAGCAAGGGCCGTTTCTATTCATCTATGAAAGTTCGTGTAGAGTAAGCTTATTCACTTCATATAAACATGATTAGTCTCTTTGAAATACGATACGTCCGTTAATCATCGTCACTTCTACGTTTTGCCGCAAATCGAATGGGTCGCCGCTCCAAATAACAATGTCCGCGTCTTTCCTGGCTTCCACCGAACCAACGCGATCATCGATTCCTAAATGTTTTGCGGCATTTAATGTAATCGCCTGCAGGGCAAAGGATTCCTCTAATCCGTGTTTGACCGCAAGAATCGCGCTTGTCATTAAATGTTCAATGCCGACGACAGGGTGGTCTGTTGTAATCGAAAAAGGCACTCCGGCATCGCGTAAAGCAAGCAGTGTATGCCAACCTTTATCGGCAAGCTCAACTTTTGAACGGGTAGACATGGTTGGACCGACGGACACCTGTATTCCGTTTTCTGCGAGGTAACGGGCGACATGGTGACCTTCGGTGCAATGCTCAATCGTATACGCAAAACCAAACTCTTTTGCCAAACGAATCACCGTCATAATGTCATCTGCACGGTGTGCGTGAACGCGCAGCGGCATTTCTTTTTTTAATACTTTTGCTAGATTTTCCATTTTTAAATCACGATCGACTTCTTTTCCGCTCTCTACTTTTTGCAGATACGTTTGCGCTTGAATAAACTGTTCGCGAAACAGAGCGGCAATTCCCATTCTTGTTGTTGGGAGTTTTCCTTTGTCTCCATAGACCCGTTTTGGATTTTCACCAAAAGCCGCCTTCATTCCTGAAGGGTTTCTCACGACCATTTCATCAACGGTTTGCCCCACTGTTTTGATAACCACCATTTCTCCGCCAATGACGTTAGCGCTTCCCGGCATCACTTGCACAGTGGTTACTCCTGCTCTTCTCGCATCATCAAATCCTTTATCTTTTGGATTAATTCCATCGATCGCTCTCACGTGGGGAGTAGCTGGAGAACTAATTTCATTAAAGTCATGTCCTTCTTTTCCAATGCCTTCTTCATGGATGCCAAGATGGGTATGAACGTCAATTAAGCCTGGTGTAATAAATTTTCCTGTCGCATCAATGATATGAGCACCATGACAGAAGGGACGTTTTCGCACTTGATGCCCGACCTCTTTAATTTTCCCGTTTTCTACGACAATGCAGGCATTTTCGATTTTTTGCCCGTTTCCTACTAACAGTGTGCCGCCATGAATGACAATCATCGCAATCATCTCTCCTTTTATGAAAAATTTTTTTCTAATAAGTATAAAAAAACACTATTGAATTTTTAAATAATTGTAATTATAATAAAAAATCAAATAGTCCTAATTAAGATAATAAATTGTATTTTTTGTATTGTAAACCGGTATCTGAATTTAGTTTTAATAACTTTTTAAAATACAAAAATAAAAAAATAGTATAGAAAAGGGGTAATTATGAAGTACGAAATTGATGAACTGGATAGACAAATTATTAAATTATTATCTAATGATGGAAGAATGTCGTTCACAGAAATTGCTAGTAGATTGAATGTAACAGAAAAGACCATTCGGACAAGATACAAAAACTTGGTTGATCATGAGATTCTCGAAGTAGTGGGAGTGGTCAATCCGATTGCGATCGGAATTCGGGCAGGGGCCATCATTCAACTAAAAGTGGAGCCACAAAAATTGTCGGATGTCATTGGTCGATTAAAAGAAATGAAAGAGGTCCGCTATATTACGTTAACCTCTGGATGTTATCAGCTTTTAATCCAAATCGCGGTTCCGAGTCAAGATGAGATTACAGATGTGGTAAAGACATTAAATAACATTCGCGGAATTATTGAAATGAATACCATTATACAACTAGAAGTGTATAAAAATACGTTTGATTACATTTAATATCGTGCTAAACGTGGTTATTCTCTCACGAAAGTCATTGATTGAAGAGATTGGAAAGCAACGATAGTAAACGGACGATTGCTCTATCGTTTAATGAGCATTCAACTTTTTAATCATTAAATATCAAGTAAAGGGGTGTGAATACTATGAAAATTTTTATCTCAGCGGATATGGAAGGAATTTCAGGAGTTGCGACTAACCAGCAGCTAAAAACAAATAGCGAGTACCAGCGGTTTCGTAAGCTTATGACGCAAGATGTGAATGCAGCCATTGAGGGAGCATTTCTTGGAGGAGCAACGGAAGTGGTGGTTGCTGATGGACATGGAAATATGTCTAACATTCTCATTGAAGAATTAGATCCAAGAGCCCGGCTCATTTCCGGCAGCAATCGAGTCATGTGCCAGCTTGAGGGGCTTGACGACAGTTTTGACGGCATTATGTTTGTCGGCCACCATGGGCGTGAGAATGGTTCGGAAAGAACGGTCATCAGCCACAGTTTAGCGGGAATTTGTGTAAACGAAATTAAGATTAACGGCCGTGTTGTTGGCGAAACGGAAATGAATGCGTTCGTAGCTGGTTATTACAACGTTCCTGCCATTTTTATTTCAGGCGACGATGCATATGTCAACGAAGTCCGCAAAACATTGCCGCATGTGGAAGCGGCGGTAGTAAAACGCGGGATTGACCGTTTTGCGGCGGAATTGCTCCATCCTATAAAAGCACATGAACTGATTAAAGAGAAAGCGAAAAAGGCCGTGCAAAAAGCAAAGCAATGTCCGCCGTTGAAAATCGGGGGGCCTGTCACATTCGAAATCGAATTTAAAGGGCCAAATCAAGCAACGATGACCACAACGCTTCCAACAGTCACATTAATAGGGCCTCGGACCATTACGTTTACATGTGATGATATTGTCACCGCTTATAAGCATATGTGGGGATGTGTCATCATTGCGATGACAGCGACAAATGGAGTATTAGGCCAT
Source organism: Parageobacillus sp. KH3-4 (assembly GCF_022846435.1). Classification (NCBI taxonomy): domain Bacteria; kingdom Bacillati; phylum Bacillota; class Bacilli; order Caryophanales; family Anoxybacillaceae; genus Parageobacillus; species Parageobacillus sp. KH3-4. The sequence continues at coordinate 2,158,678 of NZ_AP025627.1, read as the reverse complement.
GTGAATGCTTCATGATCCGTGAAACAGTCACAGAAGGAGGGGTGGGCATGTACATTGTCAAGCGCCTGTTTACAATGATTGTTACGATTTGGCTCATCGCTACGTTGACATTTATTATTATGAAATCTATTCCTGGCGATCCGTTTGCCTCAGACGCCAACGTATTACCAGAGGAAGTATTGCAAAATATTAGAGCGAAATATAACTTGGATAAACCGTTGCCTGTTCAGTATGTGCTATATATGAAAAATTTATTAACGTTTGATTTAGGGCCATCGATTCAGTCGGAAACAAGAGATGTCAATACATTGATTGCTGATGGATTCCCTGTTTCTGCCGTTCTCGGATTGCAATCGTTGGTGATTGCGCTTCTGTTTGGAATACTGCTAGGCATTATTGCTGCGTTAAACCATAATAGATTGCTTGATCATGTGGCCATGTTTTTGGCGATTATCGGTATTTCCGTTCCTAGTTTTATTTTGGCGCCTTTGCTAATCAAATATTTCGCAGTTGAATGGAAGTTATTACCTGTAGCATCTTGGGGAACATGGGCTCATTCGATTTTGCCATCCATCGCTTTAGCCACTACCCCAATGGCAGTCATTGCCCGTTTTATGCGCTCTAGCATGTTGGAAGTAATGCGGCAAAATTATATTAAAACAGCGGAAGCAAAAGGACTGTCTCCTGTAGCCATTGTTATTAAGCATGGTATCCGAAATGCGATTTTACCAGTAATTACATTTATTGGTCCATTATTTGCTGTTTTAATTACAGGCACCTTTGTGATCGAGAAAATTTTTGCCATACCAGGGCTTGGAAAATATTTTGTCGACAGCATTTTTAACCGTGACTATCCTGTTATTTTAGGAACGACCGTGTTTTTTAGCACGATTCTAGTCATTACGTTGTTTCTCGTCGATATTTCTTACCGTTTGATTGATCCAAGAATCAAGTTAACGAGTAAGGGGGATTAAGCATGATTTTACAAAAAGAAGAAGATGCTTTATTTCGCCCCATTGATCGCAGCAGGCTCGAATCTGACGTCATTCAAAGGCCGAGTCTTAGCTTTGGGAAACAGGTCCTCATCAATATTGTTAAAAATAAAATGGCGATGCTGGGAGCGGTTCTTTTATTAGCTATTGTCATTATGGCGATTGTAGGTCCCCATCTAGTTCCATACAGCTATTCCGAGCAGAATTTGGCGAATGGCAGCCAACCTCCTTCTAGCAAGCATTGGTTCGGAACGGATGATTTAGGAAGGGATATGTGGTCACGTACTTGGTATGGAGCGCGCATATCGCTGACCGTCGGGCTCGTCGCTGCGTTCATCGATTTAGTGATAGGAGTTCTTGTGGGCGGAGTATCAGGGTATATGGCAGGAAGAGGAAAACTTGGGGATCGTATTGACAATATCTTAATGAGGATTGTGGAAATACTGTACGGCATTCCGTATCTATTAATCGTGATTTTGCTTATGGTCATTATGGAACCGGGATTATGGACGATCATTATTGCGCTTTCGATTACGGGATGGGTAGGGATGGCCCGAATTATTAGAGGCCAAATTCTCCAGCTAAAGCAGCAAGAGTATGTGATGGCGGCACAAAAATTAGGAACATCACACGCGAAAATCATTTTCCGCCATTTGTTGCCTAATACATTAGGAATTATCATTGTCAATTTAACCTTTACGATTCCACAAGCGATCTTTGCTGAATCGTTTTTAAGCTTTTTAGGATTAGGAGTACAAGCTCCGTTTGCAAGCTGGGGAACGATGGCAAATGATGCTTTAGGTGTTATTTTAAACGGTCAATGGTGGAGACTATTTTTCCCTGGGTTTATGATTGCTTTGACCATGTTTGCCTTTAACGTATTTGGGGACGGCTTACAAGATGCGCTAGATCTAAGAACAGGAAAATAGGAGGTGATTGTCTCCATGAACCATTTATTAGAAGTAGAGCATCTTAAAGTGACATTCCCGACGTATGGCGGCGAAGTTCAGGCAGTTCGCGATGTTTCGTTTTACGTCGATCAAGGGGAAGTTGTCGCTATTGTTGGGGAAAGCGGAAGCGGCAAGACGGTAACCGTTCAAACGATTATGGGATTAATTCCAACGAAAAACATTAAGGATGGAAACGTCCGCTTTAATGGAAAAGATATTATTCATTTATCGAAAAAAGAAATGCGAAAATTAAGAGGTTCAGAAATAGGAATGGTTTTCCAAGACCCGATGACATCATTAAATCCAACAATGAAAATCGGAAAACAGATCGCAGAAGGGATACGGAAACATCAAAAACTGTCGAAAGCCGAAGCAAAGCAAAAAGCGATAGAATTGTTGCGTCTAGTAGGGATTCCGAACGCGGAACAAAGGTATCATCAATATCCCCATGAATTCAGCGGGGGAATGAGACAAAGAGTGGTGATTGCCATTGCTTTAGCATGTAATCCGAAACTGCTTATCGCGGATGAACCGACAACGGCGCTAGATGTTACGATTCAAGCGCAAATTCTCGATTTGATGAAAGATTTGCAAAGAAAGATGGGGATGTCGATTATCTTAATTACGCATGACTTAGGTGTAGTGGCTGAAATGGCGCAGCGGGTCATCGTCATGTATGGCGGAACCGTGGTGGAGGCGGGCACCGTTTTTGATATATTCGAAAATCCTAAACATCCGTATACATGGGGGCTATTGCGTTCTATTCCAAATTTGCATGACAAAGTGAAGAAACGTCTAGTGCCGATAGAGGGCTCTCCCCCGGATCTTTTTTCACCGCCAAAAGGATGCCCATTTGCACCGCGTTGTCCATATGCGATGGAAATTTGTGCAGAAAAAAGCCCGCAAGAATTCGATATTTCGAATGGACATACAGCAAGATGCTGGCTGAATGACCCTAGAGCTCCCAAAGTGGAAGCGTTCATTGCAGCAGGGAGGGAGTAATAGATGTCTGAGGAGATTCTTCAAGTAGAAAATGTAAAAAAGCATTTTAAGATCGGTCCTAACCAAACGGTAAAATCGGTAGACGGGATTTCCTTCTCTATTCGCAAAGGAGAAACGTTTGGGTTAGTCGGCGAAAGCGGAAGCGGAAAATCGACGTTAGGAAAAACGATTGTCGGTCTTTATCCTGCTACTTCGGGCCAGATCCGCTTTGACGGCCATGAATTAGGGCGTTTAGATAGACAGGCGCAAAGAAAATTGAATCGAGAAATGCAAATGATTTTCCAAGATCCGCACGCATCATTAAATCCGCGAATGAGGGTGGGCGACATTATTGCGGAAGGGATTGATGCCCACCATTTAGCGAAAGGAAAAGAAAGACAAGAATTAGTGTATCACCTTCTCGAAAGGGTAGGATTGCGGCCTGAACATGCAGAGCGGTTTCCTCACGAATTTAGTGGAGGTCAAAGACAACGGATTGGCATTGCGCGTGCATTGGCGGTAAAACCGAAATTTATTGTCGCCGATGAGCCGATCTCCGCTTTAGACGTTTCCATTCAAGCACAAGTAGTTAACTTGCTCGATGATTTAAAACAAGAAGAAAATTTAACCTATTTGTTTATTGCGCATGATCTTGGAATGGTAAAACATATTAGCGATCGGATAGGGGTGATGTATCTTGGAAAAATGATGGAAATTGCAGAAAGTTCCGATTTATTTGAAGAACCGTTGCATCCTTATACGCAAGCGCTTTTGTCAGCGATTCCGATCCCAAATCCAAGACTAGCTAGAAAAAGGGAAAGAATCGTTCTTTCAGGAGATCCACCCAGTCCTGTTCATCCTCCAAGCGGCTGTAGATTTCGAACGAGATGCCCATATGCAATGGACATTTGTTCCAAAGTGGAGCCAGCTTGGAGAGAAGTAAAGAAAAACCATTGGACAGCTTGCCATTTGTATAATCAATAAACAATTTCTAAAGGGGGATAAAAAACATGAAAAAAGCTTTTGCAAGTATATTCGCATTACTATTATTGGTTTCTGCCGTGTTAACTGGATGCGGAAGCAAGGGAACTTCGGGAGATGGAGCAGCCAAAAATATTAAGCAAGAAATTACGTTAAATGCGATGAGCGAACCTCCAAGTTTAGACCCTGCCCTTGCATCAGATACAACATCAGGATGGATTATCGATCACTTATTTGAAGGACTGTATACGAAAAATCAAAAAGGGGAACCTGTATTAGGAGCTGCAAGTGATGTAAAAGTATCTGAAGATGGAAAAACTTATACGTTTACGATTCGCGATGATGCAAAATGGTCTGACGGCGATCCGGTGACCGCCCAAGATTTTGAATATGCTTGGAAACGAGTGCTCGATCCGAAGACAGGGAGCCCGTTCGCATTCTACATGTACTATATTAAAGGTGCCGAAGAATATAACAAAGGAAAAGGAAGCGCCGATCAGGTAGGAATTAAAGCCTTAGATGATAAAACGCTGCAAGTTGAACTAAAGGCACCATTAAGTTATTTTGACAAGCTATTAACAATGTGGACGTTTTATCCGGTGAAAAAATCGCTCGTCGAATCGAACCCAAAATGGGCTGCCGAAGCAAAAGGCTATGTAAGTAATGGAGCTTACCAACTGACCGAATGGAAACATAACAGCGAAGTGGTGATTGAAAAGAATCAGCACTACTGGAACAAAGACACGATCAACATGGAAAAAGTAACGTGGAAGATGGTTAATGACGCGACAACATATTATCAAATGTACAAAACAGGAGAGCTCGATTTAATTGCAACTTTGCCTACAGATGCGGTTGCTCAAGAAAAAAATAATAAAGAATACAAAGTCGTTCCGTATTTTGGAACTTATATGTTTATGTTTAACGTAGCTAAAGAGCCGTTCAATAACGCAAAAATTCGCCGTGCGTTTGCCATGGCCATCGATCGCAAAGCAATTGTAGAAAACATCACTAAATCAGGAGAAAAACCAGCATATGCGTTTGTTCCATATGGGGCGGACACTCCGGATGGTGATTTCCGCGAAGTAGGCGGCGCGTACTTTGAAGAAAATGTAAAAGAAGCGAAAAAATTATTACAAGAAGGAATGAAAGAAGAAGGTTGGAGCACGCTGCCAGAAGTTACTTTAATTTATAATACGGCCGAAAACCATAAAAAAATTGCCGAAGCAGTTCAAGAAATGTTGAAAAGAAATCTTGGCGTGAAAATTAAACTGGCTAACCAAGAATGGAAAACGTATTTGGAGACAACAGAGCAATCGAATTTCCAAATGGCACGTATGGGCTGGATAGGAATTTTTGTCGATCCAACCGTTATTTTAGACTATTACTTAGGCGATAGCCCGAACAACCGCACCAACTGGGTAAACAAACAATTCGATGATTTAATGGCTAAAGCGAAAGTCGAGCAAGATGATAAAAAACGTTATGAACTTCTCCATGAAGCGGAAAAAGTATTAATGACAGATATGCCATTTATCCCTGTTTATTTCTACTCGCAAAACTACTTAACGTCGCCGAAATTCAAAGGCATTGTGTATCCTGTCAACCGTTATCCAGATGTACGCTGGGCGAAAAAAATAGCTGAATAATTGATAAAAAAGGGAAGAATTATTTTCTTAAAAAATAATTCTTCCCTTTTACCTCATAAAGGGGAGATAGCGATATGATGCTGTATTTCAGCACATTTTTTTGCACTGCTGCTGTTTTGCTGCTGACGAAGATGATATATGGGGTCAATACGCTTACTTTTATTAATCAATGCTTTTTATATGGCCTCACTATATTGGTGGTTGGGGCATGCATTTTTATTTACCAAACAGGGTTTTTTCGTTTTTTCTTCAAAGGATTTCGGCAAATGTATCAGTTTATTGTGCCTAAACCAAAGATACTAATTCGTGAAGAAGAAAGGCTGGCTAATGACGTTTGGTGGAAAGAGTGGAGAAGCAGAACGCTCAATAATGTCAAGAAAATTTTGCTAGGCATTGGCACAGGTTCTATATTTATATCTTTAATCTACTATATAAAAGAATTTTAGGGGGAAAAGAAACAAATGAAAAAACTTTTATTAACGGGTTTTGTTCCGTTTTTAGAATTTCCTATTAATCCTACGGAACAAATTGCAAAAAATCTGGATGAAAAAATCATTGGAGATTATCAAGTTTATGGGCGTATACTTCCGGTGGACTTTTCGGAATCTGCGGCAAAATGCTTGGAATACTTGGAACAGATCCAACCGGATGTAGTGATTTCCCTTGGGCTCGCGGCAGGGCGTACAAAAATTACTCCAGAACGAATTGCTATTAATTGTAAAGACGGGGGTCCTGATAATCGGGGGATGCAGGCGCAAGACGAGCGGATTGTCGAGGATGGACCAGCAGCCTATTTTTCGACATTACCGGTCCGCCGTTTTGTCAATGTTTTAAATGAAAAAGGATACCCTGCGCAAATTTCCAATACAGCGGGAACATATTTATGCAATAATGTGATGTATTCCGTTTTGCATAAAGTGCAGAGCGAAAACATGCCTGTAAAAGCTGGATTTGTTCATCTTCCTGCTTCGCACGAATTAGCCATTCAGAAACCAACTCTCCCAAGCTGGTCGCAAGAAGACTTGCAAAAAGCGGTGATGTGCATGATCGAAGCATTAGATTAGCTCTCCATCTAAAATAAGAGCTTGTTAGTGAACAGAAATGCAGAGGATAAGTAGTACAGAAAGAACCGGCCTAATATTAAGGTCGGTTTTTCATTTGAAAAGATCTTCTAAGTTGATTTGAAATCCCTTTAGCACATCAGATTGAGCGATTCCTTTTTCCTTCAGCGCGTCCAGCTGTTGATATTGCCCTTCATCGTTTAGGGAATACATTTGCACGATGTTTAACATTGGATTGACGATCCAGTATTCATTTACGCCATATTGCATATATAAATTCAGTTTAAAAACGAGATCGTGGGATTGGTTAGAGGGGCTTAATATTTCGATAATAAGTGTTGGCACTCCTACAAATTTATTTTCCATCAATCCACTTTTATCGCATACCACTGATAAATCGGGAACCACTATTTTCGTTCCTTCCATTTTATCGTTTTTTAGTTCTACATCAAAAGGTGCGTGGAACACTTCGCAATCTTTGCCTTCTAAAAAATGGAATAATTTAGCGTGAAGTCTTCCTGAAATTCGTTGATGTCTAGTAGAAGGTGATGGTGACATAAAGACAATGCCGTCAATATATTCTAATATTCTTTCTGTATTTTCTCTCATTTTGTAAAATTCTTCGAGAGAGATAAAATTTTTTTTCGGTAAGCTCACAACAACATCCTCCCTCTTTTGTTTTCGCTTCTTGTTTATATTATAAGCGACGATTATTCGTTTTCGGAACTGGCACTGCTTTTTCAAAAATCTGGCCGCAAAAACAATTTATCAGCATACGTGGTGTGGAAACAGATGAAGTCGATTAAGCATGGATCACTGGAAAACTGCCGCTTTTTTTACATAGCTTCCGGAACTTAATCGATGAAGCCCGGGATTTATGTAAAAAGAAACATCCCATGTTTCATTTTCCAGACACCTAAGTTCGCTGGACTAGGAGTCGGATTTGGCAGAAACAATTAGGACTTGGTTCAACGAAGTTTAAATGATTTTTTATGCAGGAATTTTGCGTGTATCTTTGGAAGATTTTATATGAAGTACTTTATGGAGAAAGGTGAGGAAAATGCTGAATACCATTTCTGTTCCAATTATTCAAGCGCCGATGGCTGGAGGTGTTTCAACTCCAGCGCTGGCTGCGGCTGTATCGAATGCAGGAGGGCTTGGTTTTTTGGCAGGTGGTTATAAAACGGCGGAAGAAATGCGCAAAGAAATTGCCGCAGTCCGGGAGATGACCGATAAGCCGTTTGGCGTTAACGTTTTTGTCCCGAGCGAAGAAGACGTGGACGAGAAAGCGCTGCTTCGTTATCGACAAGTGTTGGAGAAAGAAGCGGAACGATTCGGCGCGCAGCTTGGGGAGGCAAAATGGGATGATGATGATTGGGAAGCAAAGCTCGCTGTTTTGTATGAAGAAAAAGTTCCTGTAGTAAGCTTTACATTTGGTTGCCCTTCACCTGATATTATCGCAAAATTGAAAGACAACGGTTCGTTTGTCATCGTGACTGTGACATCAACGGAAGAAGCGTTGATCGCCAAACAGGCAGGGGCGAACGCATTGTGTGTGCAAGGGTCAGAGGCGGGTGGACATCGAGCGTCATTTCGCAATAACGCCGCTTCCCATGAAAATGACAGCTTGCTTGTTTTATTGCAACAAATTCGTGAAGCGGCCAATATTCCGCTGGTTGCCGCCGGAGGAATCATGAGCGGGCGCGATATCGCCGCGGTGCTTGCAGCGGGGGCGTGCGCTGCTCAATTAGGTACGGCGTTCTTGCGCTGCCCGGAAAGCGGTGCAAATCCGCTGCATAAAAACGCATTAGTCGATCCGCAATTTTCAGCCACTGCAGTTACCCGCGCCTTTACAGGGCGCCCTGCCCGCGGATTGGTGAACCGCTTCCTGATCGAATATGATAAGCTGGCCCCTGCGGCATATCCGCACATTCACCATATGACAAAGCAGCTTCGCAAAGCAGCTGCTCAAGCAAACGATCCGCAGGCGATGTCTTTATGGGCCGGGCAAGGATATCGCTTGGCGAAAGATATGCCGGCTGGAGAGATTGTACAGTTGTTAATGAAGGAATTGAGAGAGATGGTGAATAAATAGGGAAATGATTGAATTATGGAGTAACAGATCTTTTATTTATCGTTCTAGCATTCATAATTCGTATGTCTAAATATGTTTTAAAACTTGTCTTAGTTGAGAAAAGAGGGGGTGACACATAGTCACCTCCATTAATGTTTAATGTGCAATCATAGTAAAAGAGGGATGGATTTTATGCAGAAATGTATTTTTATTTTTATAATAGTTGATATTTTTATGAATATTTTTTATAATTAAGAAAAAGAATTTAGTTAAACGATTAATAGCATGAGGAGATTCTCAATGGTTAGACTTAAAGATATTGCAGAAAGAGCAGGAGTGTCTACAGCAACCGTATCGTATGTTTTAAACAATAAAGGTAATGTTAGCGAAGAAACAAGAAAAAAGATTTTGAAGATTTTAGATGAATTAGAGTATAAACCTAACCAAATAGCGAAGAGTTTAAAAACCCGGAAAACGAGCACGGTCGGGGTTATTGTGGAGGATATTACTGTTTTTAATGCCCCTGAAATTATTGATGGAATTAACGAGTGTGCCGAAGCACATGGTTTTTCGATACTTTTGACGAATTTAAGATTGTATAAAAGAATAGGAAATAATTTTTCTAATGTAGACAAGTGTAAGCATTTGATTACCAATGCTGTAGATAGTTTATTAAGTAAACAAGTGGACGGAATTATTTATATAGGAGTTCATACGAGGGATGTTACGGGATTAATATCGGAAATAGACAAACCATTAGTATATACATATTGCTTCGCTGATTCGGGATATTCTGTAAACTATGATGATGAATTTGCTTCTTTTGAAGCGACAAATTACCTTATTGAGAAGGGGCATCGGAAAATCGCTCTCATCAGCGGATTAATTGATTCGATTCCGGCTCATGAAAGATTTAATGGGTACCATAAAGCGCTTATGAAACACCAACTTATCCTTAATCCGTCGTATGTGAAAACAGGGGATTGGAGTTACGAAAGCGGTTATAAGATGGCAAAAGATTTATTACTACAAAAGGAGCCTCCGACGGCGATTTTAGCGATGAATGATCTGATGGCAGGCGGAGTTCTTGAGGCTTGCAGAGAGCTTGGTATCCAAGTGCCTCAAGATTTATCGGTGATTGGCTTTGACAATAGAGAGTGTAGCCTATATTATACGCCAAAGTTAACAACAATGGATCTTCCTTTAAGAAAAATGGGTGCCAAATCTATGGAAAAAATATTGAGACTGCTGAGTGGAGAATTGGAAACGATAGAAATGAATACAAAACTTCGATGCCAATTAATTGTGCGGGAATCTGTATCTTCCCCACGCTAAAATTAAAAAGGAGGTGTTCGCTTGCTGTTCAGTTAATCGTTTAAGGAATTAATTGTATTTTTTATCAACAATTTTCTGGTAAGATACTAAATTTTTTCTATATTTTAATTTAATCGATTAAAATACTGTAAATTTATTTCATCCATGAGGATATTCTCTTGATTAAGGGGGTGATACCGAGAGTTTCGGTTTTATTTTAAGCGTTTTCCAAAGCAAATAATAATTTTTTTCGGGGGGGAGAAGATTTTTATGAAAAAACCTTATATTACTCTCATGTCCGTTTTTATTCTTATTGTATCTATCGTTTTAGGGGGGTGTAGTGGAAGCGGCACGACTGCTAAAAAAGAGGATGGAAAAGTAACGATTAGCTTTAGTATGTGGGATACGTTAGATGAAAGCAAAGCTAACTTTATCACTGCGTTTGAAAAGAAGTATCCTAATATTAAGGTGAAATTAGTGAATATTCCTGAAGATTACTCTCAGAAAATTAACTCTATGATCATTGGTGGTACGGCTCCTGATGTCATACTAGCATGGGAAGCAGATATTCAGCGTTTTGCCAAAAGTGGCGCTATCGATCCGCTCGATAAATATATTAAAAAGACAAAGGCGTTTAAAATGGATGACTTTATCCCGGCAGTTAGCCGCTTGAACAAAGAAAATGGTAAGATTTATGGATTGCCTTGGTGCTATGCAACGGAGTTTTTATATTACAACAAAGATATGTTTGATGCAGCAGGTGTTGAGTATCCAAATGAAAGTTGGACATGGAAGGATTTTGAAGAAGCTGCAAAAAAACTAACCATTCGGCAAGGAGACAAAACTGTTCAATGGGGTGCTGATGCGATTTCCTTTCCTGGAATTTGGTATTCAATGATTGGTGCAGCGGGCGATGACATCGTTGATAAAAACGGAAACCTTGATTTATCAAAAGGATTAAGAAAGGCGCTTGAATTTCAAAATAAACTTACGAATGTAGACAAAGTTTCTCCGCAACCGTCTGTCGGTGGAGAGGTTGTAGATTTATTTGCAGCAGGAAAGGCGGCAATGACACGCAATGGTAGTTGGTACATTTCCAGCTATCGCAATAACAAATTTCGTTGGGATATTGCACCACTTCCAAAGGAAGAACGATCCTATGCTTCGCTTCATACAGGGTTCTTCACCATTAATAGTAACAGTAAACATAAAGAGGAAGCTTGGAAGTTTATCGAGTTTATGATGAGCGATGAAGGACAATCAATGATTAGTAAGATGTATAATAATCCATCAGCGCGTGAGAGTGTTGCGGCGAAAGGCGATTATAAAGTTGCGGGAGAAAATGGGCCGACAAATTGGGATGTCTTTGATAAAACGGCACAGTTTGCTGATTTTGGCTATGTGCTAGTCAATCCTTCTATTACAAACGATTTGGTAAGCGATTTCAATGCTGTATTGTTAGGAAAAAAAGATATTGAAGAAGTTATTAAAACAGATGTTCCAAAAGCTCAAAAGCAAATAGAAAAAGACAAGTAAGATGAGAATTAGGTGCCTTTTTATCTTTTTGAAAAATAAGAAAAGGCACCTTCTTAGCCATATAACATGGAACATGAAAAGGGAGGAGGAGAGGAAAAAGATGAGGAAGAACGCTTGGAAGGAAAATCTCTCAGCATATGCTTTTCTTTCCCCTTGGATCATAGGGTTTCTTTTGTTCACAGGTGGGCCTATTATCGTTTCGTTTCTTTTAAGCTTCACAAAATGGAATTTATTAGGAAGCCCGCGGTTTATTGGATGGGAAAATTATAAATATATGTTTTCAGGAGAGTCAGACTTTTTAAATTCACTAAAAGTAACCATATTGTTCACTGTCATCAATGTATCGGTCAGTGTTATAGCTTCTTTGTTTTTAGCTGTTCTGTTAAACTTTAAAGTTAAATATATAAGTATTTTTCAATTTTTCTATTTTGTGCCTGCAGTAATGCCTAGTGTAGTGATGGCATGTGTATTCAAATTAATGTTTAACAAAGAGTTAGGTGTCGTAAACTACTTATTATCTCTAATAGGGGTAGATCATCCGCCGAACTGGCTAAGCGATAGTTTTTGGGTATGGCCTACTTTAGCGATAGCAAGCATATTTACTTATGCCACTGGGCAAATGATGTTGATTTTTCATTCAAGCCTTAAGGAAGTGCCAAAAGAGCTATATGAAGCTTGTGATTTAGATGGAGCCAATTTTATGCAAAGGTTTTTCTATGTCACTTTACCATCGATCTCACCAATCATTTTATTTAATACGGTAGTTGCGACTATTAATTCGTTTAATAGCTCCTTTACACTCATTTATCCTCTTACAAATGGAGGGCCGGATAATGCAACAGAAGTGTTAAGTTTAAGCATCTATAAAAATGCATTTAAATTGTTTGATATGGGCTATGCTTCTGCTTTAGCAGTGGTATTATTTATCATTGTTGCACTAGTATCTGCGCTTCAATTCCGATTATCTAGAAACTGGGTGCACTATGATTAAAAAGAGGGGATATTACTATGGCACAGCTTCAAAGCAAGAGTAAAGAAGAGGTTGAGTATAAGACAATAAGAGGAAACGTTCGTTTTTCTGGGATGATCAAAAAGAATGGAAAAACATTTATTCAATATGCTATTTTGGTTATTGTCGCAATTTTTATGTCTTTTCCAATTATTTGGATTTTATCTAATTCGTTGAAAACGTTAAATGGTATTAGTCAATACCCTCCTCAACTAATACCAAGTGACCCTCAGTTCGGGAACTATATTGAAATATTAAAGAATAGCAATACGCTTATTTATTTACGAAATACATTGATTTTAATCGTTGGTAATACAGTAGGGACATTAATATCTAGTTCCATTGTTGCATATCCGTTAGCAAGAATGAATTTTAAAGGTGTAAATCTTATATTTTCCATTATTTTAGCAACAATGATGGTACCAACAGTTACAACGATTATCCCGCAGTTCATTTTATTCCGCCATTTAGGCTGGCTAGACAGCTTTCTTCCTATGATTGTACCAAGTTTTTTTGCATATCCATACAATGTATTTTTATTCCGGCAGTTTTTTAAGACAATACCAAAAACACTTGATGAAGCGGCAATGATAGATGGATGTTCTAGATGGCAAATATTCACTAAAGTGCTTGTACCAATAGCAAAACCTGTTTTCATTACCGTGGGGGTTTTGTCGGCTATTTATTGGTGGAATGAATTGTTTACACCGTTGATCTTTATCGATTCCGAAGACTTAAAACCATTAACGATTGGGGCATTAACCTCTTTTAAAGTTCACGGAGCAACCAACTTAAACGCGTGGAATTTGCAAATGGCGATGGCGATGATTATGGCTATTCCGCCAATGTTGCTATACTTGTTTGCGTCTAAGTTTTTAATTGCCGGGATTAAAACATCGGGGCTTAAAGACTGAATAGCCGTAAATGAGCAAAATATGTTCAATATTAGTTTATTTATTATTTTTACTAGAATTTATGATACAAAAGGAAAAAGGGGATGGAAAAATGCATAAGTTAGTGCGAAACGGCCTGGAACCTGTTCCATTTACGAAGGTAACTATTGAGGACCACTTTTGGGCTCCTCGAATACGCATAAATAGAGAGCATACAATTCCCTTTCAATATCAAAAATGTAAAGAGACTGGGCGCATTGATGCATTTAAATTGGATTGGAAGCCGGGAATGGAACCGGTTCCCCATATTTTTTGGGATTCGGATGTTGCCAAATGGATTGAAGCGGCTAGCTATAGTTTAGCAACGCATCCTGATCCTGGTCTAGAACGTTTAGTGGATGAGGTAATTGATTTAGTTGCATCTGCACAACAGCCGGACGGCTATTTAAATATCTATTTTACAGTTGTTGAACCGGAAAAAAGATGGACGGATCTTCGGGATGCCCATGAATTGTATTGTGCAGGGCACTTAATAGAAGCCGGTGTAGCTCATTATGAAGCGACGGGAAAGCGAAAACTGTTGGATGTTGTTTGTCGTTATGCGGATTACATCGATACCGTGTTTGGACCAGAGGAGAATAAGAAAAAAGGGTATTGCGGACATCCAGAGATTGAACTAGCGCTTGTGAAATTATATCGAGTGACTGGGGAAGAGCGGTATTTAAAACTTAGCAAGTTTTTTGTAGATGAACGTGGAAAGGAACCGAACTATTTTGAAGAAGAGAAGAAAAAGTATGGTCCTGGATACTTTGAAGAGTTATTCAAAACCTTTGACAACTTAAAAGAATATAATCAATCACATAAACCTGTGCGAGAGCAAGACAAAGCAGTGGGTCATGCTGTAAGGGCAATGTATCTTTATTGTGCTATGGCAGATTTAGCGAAAGAAACAGGAGATGAAAGCCTAAAAATAGCTTGTGAACGTTTGTGGGAGAATGTACACAAAAAAAATATGTATATTACTGGAGGAATCGGTTCAACGGCAAAGCACGAAGGGTTTACATTCGATTATGATTTGCCAAATGAGACAGCTTATGCCGAAACGTGTGCGGCGATTGGATTAGTATTCTGGAATCACCGCATGTTACAATTGGATTGTAGCGGAAAATATGCTGATGCGTTAGAACGTGCATTATATAATGGTGTTATCAGCGGAATTTCCTTGGATGGTACAAAATTCTTTTATGAGAACCCGTTGGCGAGTTTAGGAAATGTACACCGAAAAGAGTGGTTTGATGTATCTTGTTGTCCTCCTAACCTTGCACGTTTATTAGCCTCTCTTGGGCAGTATATGTATTCACAAAATGAGAAGGAAGTCGCTGTCCACTTATATATTCAAGGAAGTGTTAATTTAGATGTACAAGGAAAAAGTATTTTATTAAAACAGAAAACAAATTATCCATGGGATGGAAATATTTTGATCGATCTAGAAATGGAGCAGCCATCTACATTTGCTTTAAAACTGAGAATTCCAGGGTGGGCGCGCCAAGCGACAGTAAAAATAAACGGTGAAGTATTTGACATTAAGCAACATTTAGAAAAAAATTACGTGAGAATTGAACGGAAATGGAATAATCATGACCAGGTTGAACTCGTTTTTCCAATGCCAATTGAAAGAGTTTACACAAATCCTAATGTAAGATATAACAGAAATTGCGTTGCTATTCAGAGAGGGCCATTAGTCTATTGTCTGGAAGGAGCAGACAATCCGGAACCACTATATCGGATCTCCCTCCCTAAAAATGAAGTATTGCATTCACATTTTGATGAACAATTACTTGGTGGGGTTGTGAAAATAACAGGGAAAGCAGTTTTCTACAATGATTTCGAGTGGGATGGAGAACTTTATCGAACGAGTTTACCGGCACCCCGGCAATTCGAATTTACCGCTATCCCTTATTATGCTTGGGATAATCGAAAACCTGGTCAAATGCTTGTTTGGATTCCCGAAATATAAAAGTTGAAAAATGATATGTGTTGGTGAAGGTTAGCCGTAGACAAACGTTTACGGCTGATTTTTTTGTACTTAACAAGAGTGATAAAAGAAATTTTCTTGAGAAAGGTTATATATCCTTATTTCGACGTTTGAACCCTCTCTTCAAACATGATACATTGATAATATAATAAATTCATACGAACAAATAAAAAGGTCAGAAAGAGTATAAATACAAATAATAATAGACTGGCATTAGAAACCTGATCTTTTTATACGTACAAATAAACGTTAGCCATATTCCCGAACAGTATAGAGATGGTTTCATTGGATCAGGTTTTCTATCACTTTATGGCGTGTGGAAAAAGGGGGCGATCCAAATGAAAAAATTAGTATTTATTTATGCCGTTTTAATTAGTGCATTTATTCTTTACGTATATCATTACCATCTGGAAATCTCCCGCTTTCGTTCTTTTTACCAACAAGAGAAAGCGCTTCAAGGCAAAGTAGATGAGAAGTATGTGATGGTGACTTTCCAAGCAGGGATGGATTATTGGAAGCGTTGTCAAAAAGGATTTGAAGACGCGGCACAGGCATTAAATGTTTCTGTAGAATATCGCGGAGCTACGCAATACGATGTAAACGAGCAAGTGACCGTGCTGGAACAAGTAATTGCAAAAAAACCGGCGGGCATTGCGATTTCGGCCATCAATCCCACTGCGTTGACGGAAACGATTAACAAGGCGGTAGATAAAGGAATCCCCGTTGTGTTGTTTGACTCTAATGCTTCTGGCAGTAAGGCGTTCTCTTTTTTGGGAACGAATAATTATAACGCAGGAGTAACGGCTGCTCACAAAATGGCTGAACTATTAGGAAAAAGAGGAAAAGTAGCAGTGATTACATTACCCTATCAGCTCAATCATCAAGAACGAACGAAAGGGTTTTTAGAGACTATTCACCAAGAATATCCGCAAATGGAAGTGGTGGCAGTAAAAGATGGGAAAGGAGATTCTCTCGCTTCCAAGGAGGCAGCATTAGAAATACTTAATGAGTATCCCGATGTGGGAGGAATATTTGCAACAGAAGCGAATGGCGGGGTTGGTATCGGTGAGGCGATATTATCATTAAAAAATAAAAAAGTAAAAATCATTAGCTTCGATACTGATAAACGAACATTAGATATGGTGAAACAAGGAACTATATCTGCTACTTTAGCGCAAGGGACTTGGAATATGGGCTACTGGTCGCTACAGTTTTTGTTTCATCTTCACCATCGCTTAACTCCTTCCTTGCAATCAGGTTATCCTTTGCTACCTCCATACGTGGATACCGGAATTACTGTAGTGACGAAAGAAAATGTAGAAGATTTTTATGCGAAGTAAATGGAAGTACATCTGTGAAGAAATGAGTGATGACCATTGAAACGAAGAATCAATTATTTGCGAATAGACAATTTACCGATTCGTTATAAGCTCATTTCTCTTTTATTGGTCATTACTATTTTACCTTCGATTGGATTAGGAAGTTTGATCGGCTGGGCCGTTGACCGTATTATGGAACGGCAAATTAATGAAAATACTTTTCAGCTGATTAATCAAGTAAACAAGACATTAGAGTTTTATGTCAGTAATATGCAGAATATTACGTATTTAGTCGCGTTTAATCCAGATGTAAAAAGATTCCTAGCCGGACAGAAGGGAATACAAGGAATGAATGACGATTATTCCATTCGTCAGTTTTTGCAAGGGCTTACCACATTATATCCAGAAGTGGCAGGAATCCTTGTTGTGAACCGGAACGGCGAATATATCAGTAATGAGATGTATTCCCGTTCTTCTAAGCCGCTTACAGAAGAAACATGGTACCAAGAAGCGGTAAAAAATAAAGGAATTTTTAAAATTATTGGACACCCAATGAATCGGAATGTCATCACACATGCCAACTATACGAACAAGGAAGTGGTTTCCGTCGTGCGTGCTATTTTAAATCCGGGTACACAAGAGGTAGAGGGGGTGGTGCTAATTGATTTAAAACTGAGGGTGATTGCCGAGGCGACGAAAAATGTTCGTTTAGGAAAATGGGGGTATTTGATGGTCATTGATCATCGCGGTGAAAATATTTATATTCCAGCTAAACCGTTCATAAAAGAAATTCCGCGGCAATGGTTTCATGGAGATTTTGGAGCATTTTCGAAAAAAGTCCATGGACAATACCTTCAATTTATTTATCAGCGTTCTCCTTTCACTAACTGGACCACCATCGGGGTGTTTTCCAATCAAGAGTCTGCTTTAGAAATAAAAGAGATTCGTTTTTATGTGACGAGCTTCGTCTTTTTTGTGTGTTTAATCGGCATAGGAGCGTCCTATTATTTGGCGTATTCCATGTCAAGACCAATCAGCCAGTTAATCAGTTTTATGAAAAAGGTGGAAGCAGGCGATTTAACAAGCCGTTATCATGATGATCGAGCGGATGAAATCGGGGTGTTAGGTAGGAATTTTAATCATATGCTTGACCAAATTCAACGCTTTATTTCCCTTGCGGAATGGCAGGAACGACAACGATGGGAAGCGGAATTGCGCAGTTTACAAGCGCAGATTAAACCACATTTTCTTTATAATACGTTAGATACGATTCAGTGGATGGCAAGGAAAAAAGGAGCGGAAGATATAGCAGAAGTAGTAGAAGCATTGTCTAAACTATTCCGTATTGGGTTAAGCAAGGGGAAGGATATCATCTCCTTTGCGGAAGAAATCGAACATGTTCAAAGTTACTTGAGTATTCAAAAAACAAGGTATAAAGACAAATTGCATTATACGTTCGATATTGCTCCAGAGTTACAAAAGTTATTTGTATTGAAATTGGTATTACAACCGATTGTCGAAAATGCGATTTACCACGGCATTAAACAACGGAGAGGGCCTGGGCATATTTGGGTACAAGCTGAAGAGCAGGAAGGACTCCTTCTTATTCGCGTAACGGATGACGGAGTAGGAATGTCGCCGGAAAAGCTGGCTTCTTTGAGAGAAAGCTTATCGATTGATTTTACGTTAGGAGATACCGAAAAGAAAATGAAAAACATCAAAGGGTATGGAATGGTCAACGTGCAAGCGCGGCTGCGGTTAACATTTGGCGACTCCTACGGGTTATGGATTGATAGTAAAGAAGGACAAGGCACGACAGTAACGATTATGCATCCAATTATTAGACATATTACCTAGGAGGAAAAGAAATGTGGAAAGTGCTTATTGCGGATGATGAGGAGATTATTCGTGAAGGGATAAGAGAAACGGTAAACTGGGATAAGTTTCAGATGGAAGTGGTGGCGGAGGCGGAGGACGGAGAAGAGGCGTTGGAACTTGCATTAAAACACGGCATCCATGTATTATTCGTCGATTTAAGCATGCCCATTATGGATGGAATTACATTGATGAAACATATACGACAAAAGCTTCCTGACTGTAGAATGATTGTGGTTACAGGACATGATGAGTTTGCTTACGCGCAGGAGGCGCTTCGTCTGCAGGCTGATGACTATATTTTAAAACCGACCAATCCAGAACAATTACATGAGGTAATAAGCAAAGTGAAGAAAGAATTAGAACGGGAAAGGGAACAAAAAAGATATGTAGAATTACTATCGAGCCAAATTCAGAAAAACCTTCCTCTTCTTCGGCAACAATTTTGTTTGGCATGGGTCGCCGGAGAGATGACAGAGACGGAAATCATGAAGCAATTACAATTGTTGCAACTTCCGTCCTCTTGTCCTAGTCAGGTAGCGATCGTGTATTGGTCAGAATTTTTCGCGAACCAACCTGTTATGAATGAAAGAGATAAACAGCTGTTTTTATTTGCTATCGAAAATATCATTTCAGAATTATTGGATATTTATGAAAAAGTAGTATTTCGGGATCAATTTGGATTAATTGTCTTATGTATCTGGAGCCATGTTACTGAAGAGATGTGGATGCGATTAGAAGAATCCGTCAAAAAATATTTGAACGTGAAAGTAAATATATATACAGAGACAGTGAAGGGAAGCCTTATGCAAGTGGCCGATGCCTACCAGCAATGCAAAACGAAGATTTATAATGAATCACATATTTCTCCCATTGTGCGCCGGGCAAAACAGTATATACAAGAACATTTTTCCGAGCCCGGTTTGACATTAGAGTCTGTTGCCCAGTCTTTAAATGTTTCCCCCGTTTACTTGAGCCGCATCATCAAACAAGAATTAGGCACCTCGTTTGTCAGCTTATTAACCAAAGCACGCATAAAAAAAGCGATCGAACTATTGACTTCTACCGATCTTTCCATTCATGAAATATCTGAACGGGTAGGTTACGACACACAACATTATTTTAGTACAGCCTTTAAAAAAGTGGTAGGAGTTTCACCGAATCAATACCGCAAAGGAGCATCATTGCCGAACAGTATGCGAAAACATCATTGATAAACAGATACATTTTATGACAGAACTATCCTCTAAACAAGGGATAGTTCTTAATTTACGGAAATGAAAACGCTTTAATAAAGTTAATTTTTTATAAAAATAGTTAATATGTTAAAAAGACTATGAATTTTCTTGATGATATAGTGAAAGTGACAATAAAAAATATACGTACAAATTTAATAAAGGGGGATTAAGAAAAGTATGAAGAGATTTTTATCCGCACTGGTGTTATTGACGTTTGTATTTGCCTTATCGGCATGTAGTGGCATAGGAACCAATGGTGAAGATGCCGGATTTGTCGGAATATCGATGCCAACTAAATCATCGGAACGATGGATTCGAGATGGGGAAAGCATGGTAAAAGAGTTTAAGAAACTTGGCTATAAAACCGATTTGCAATATGCCGAGGATGTGGTAGAAAACCAAGTATCTCAGATTGAAAATATGATTACTAAAGGGGTAAATGTGTTAGTTATTGCACCGATTGACGGGGAAGCATTAACAGATGTATTAGAAAAAGCGCATAAACAGGGAATCAAAGTCATTTCCTACGACCGCTTGATTAAAAATAGCAAGTATGTAGACTATTATGCTACTTTCGATAATTTTAAAGTAGGCGTGTTGCAGGGAAAATACATCGAAGAGAAACTCGGTCTTAAAGAAGGAAAAGGGCCATTTAATATTGAGTTGTTTGCTGGATCTCCTGATGATAACAACGCGTATTTCTTCTTTAACGGAGCGATGTCCGTGCTAAAACCTTACATTGATTCCGGAAAGTTAGTGGTGCGAAGTGGACAAACGAAATTTGACCAAGTGGCTACGCTACGCTGGGATGGTGCTACTGCCCAAGCGAGAATGGACAACTTGTTAAGCGCTCATTATACGAATGCGCGAGTAGATGCTGTCTTGTCTCCATATGATGGAATTAGTATCGGGATTATTTCTTCACTTAAAGGGGTAGGATACGGAACTCCTAGCAAACCGATGCCTGTCATTACCGGTCAAGATGCGGAGTTAGCTTCCGTAAAATCGATTATCGCTGGTGAACAAACACAAACGGTATTTAAGGATACAAGACTATTGGCGAAAAAAGCGGTAGAAATGGCCGATGCGGTTCTCAAAGGCAAAAAACCGGAAGTGAACGATACAAAAACATATAACAACGGCGTGAAAGTCGTTCCATCGTATTTATTGGAACCGGTTTCAGTGGATGCTTCCAATTATGAAAAAGTGCTCATCGATAGCGGCTATTATAAAAAAGAAGATCTTTCTAAATAAAGGTGACGGGATATAGTGATAGTTTCTAAATACTATCACTATATCTATTCCTCACTATGGGAGGTGTGAAGGAGCATGTCTGAATTCATCCTGGAAATGAGAGGAATTACCAAAGAGTTCCCCGGTGTGAAAGCGCTTGACAATGTGAATTTAAAGGTAAGAGAAGGGGAAATTCACGCACTTTGCGGAGAAAATGGTGCAGGAAAGTCTACATTAATGAAAGTATTGAGCGGTGTCTATCCTTATGGTACGTATAGCGGGGAGATTTTGTTCAAGGGAAAGGTATGTAAGTTTAAAAATATTAAACAGAGCGAAGAACTAGGAATAGTTATCATTCATCAAGAGTTAGCATTAATTCCTTATTTGTCGATAGCCGAAAACATATTTTTGGGAAATGAGAGAGCGAAAAAAGGAATTATTAATTGGAATGAAACGATTGTCCAAACGAAGGCATTGCTACAAAAAGTGGGATTAGATGAGTCCCCGCACACATTAGTCGGGAATCTTGGAGTCGGTAAGCAGCAATTGGTCGAAATCGCCAAAGCGTTATCTAAAGAAGTAAAATTATTAATTTTAGACGAGCCGACAGCGGCTTTAAATGAGGATGATAGTGAAAATTTATTAAATTTGTTATTAGAATTCAAAAAGCAAGGAATGTCTGCTATTATCATTTCCCATAAGCTAAATGAAATTTCGAAAGTAGCCGACTCGATTACGATTTTACGGGATGGGAAGACGATCGAAACATTGGATATGAAAAAGGACGATGTGACGGAAGACCGCATTATTCGGGGCATGGTTGGGCGTGATTTAACGAACCGGTATCCGGTGCGAGAACCAAAAATTGGTGAAATTATCTTTGAAGTGAAAGACTGGAATGTTTATCATCCTCTTCACTCAGAACGAAAAGTCATTGACAATGTATCTATTTATATCCGCAAGGGGGAAATTGTCGGAATTGCTGGATTGATGGGAGCGGGAAGAACCGAGCTGGCGATGAGTATTTTTGGAAAGTCGTACGGCAGAAAAATTAGTGGAAAAGTGTTCAAAAACGGCTCGGAAATCGATGTTAGCGACGTCAGCAAAGCGATTGCCAACGGGATTGCTTATGTCTCAGAAGACCGCAAAGGAAACGGTCTCATCTTAATGGAAGACATTCGAAAAAACATCACGCTATCTCGATTAGGTAAAATCGCAAAGAAACTGGTTGTTGATGAAAATAAAGAAATCGTAGAAGCGGAACGGTTCCGTGACCAATTGAAAATTAAAACTCCAAGCGTTTTCCAAAAAACAGAAGCATTAAGCGGGGGAAACCAACAAAAAGTAGTGTTAAGCAAATGGATTTTTGCCGAGCCTGATATTCTCATTTTGGATGAACCAACGCGAGGAATCGACGTTGGAGCGAAGTATGAGATTTATACCATTATTCATCAACTAGCGGAAGAAGGAAAAGGCATTTTAATGATTTCGTCCGAATTGCCAGAAATTCTCGGCATGTGCGATCGGATTTATGTAATGAGTGAAGGCAGAATCACAGGGGAAGTAAATAGAGGTGAAGCAACTCAAGAAAAGCTGATGAAATTAATGACAAAAACGGCAGTTAGGAGGGTAATGTAACATGCAAATACCGGCACAGAAAGCAGTTTCACATCGTTCAACGGCAAACGAAAGCAAAATACAGCTTTTGAAACAGATGATGAAAAATAATATGAGAAGTTATGGCATGGTGATTGCACTAGTATTGATTATGCTATTATTCCAAATTTTAACTGGAGGGATTCTGTTAAGGCCATTAAACATCACAAACTTAATCTTGCAAAATAGCTATATTTTAGTATTAGCGATAGGCATGATGTTAGTCATTATTACCGGACATATTGATTTATCGGTAGGATCGGTTGCCGCATTTGTCGGGGCGCTTGCGGGAATTTTAATGGTTCAACATCATGTTCCAATGTTTGTAACAGTTCTGATTTCCTTGCTGCTTGGGGCTTTGATTGGGGCATGGCAAGGGTTTTGGGTTGCTTATGTAAAAATTCCGGCCTTTATTGTTACGCTAGCGGGAATGTTGCTATTTAGAGGATTGACGATGATCATTTTGGAAGGTCAATCGATCGCGCCTTTTCCGAAATCATTTCAAAATATTAGTTCCGGTTTTCTTCCTGACTTGTTCCATGGACAGAATCTCCATATTTTCACTCTCGTCATCGGAGTAATCGCGTCCATACTATTTATAGTGTCTGAAATTAGAAAAAGAAACAATCAGAAAAAATACGGCTTTGCTGTTAGTCCTGCTGCTGTTTTTGGAGTAAAATTAATCGTGATTGCGGCAATCATTATGGTATTTTCTTATGTTCTTGCCACATACGAAGGGATTCCAACAATCTTGGTTATTTTAGCTACGCTCATTATCGCGTACTCATTCGTTGCCAATAAAACCGTAATGGGCCGACATATTTATGCAATTGGCGGAAATGAAAAAGCGGCACAATTATCTGGAATTAAAACCAAACGTGTGACATTTTGGGTGTTTGTCAATATGGGCGTGCTGGCGGCATTGTCTGGTTTGATTTTCGCGGCTCGCTTAAACGCAGCGACACCGAAAGCAGGGAATTTGTTTGAACTTGATGCAATTGCAGCTTGCTTTATCGGTGGAGCGTCTGCCTACGGCGGAGTTGGCACAATTAGTGGAGCGATTATCGGCGGACTTGTAATGGGGGTAATAAACAATGGGATGTCTTTGCTTGGTCTCGGAATTGATTGGCAGCAAGCGATTAAAGGATTAGTATTATTAGCTGCAGTAGCATTTGACATTTATAATAAAAACAAGGCTGCTTAGCCTTCGTATGAGCGGAAATGAAAGGGTCAAGATCAATATTGTCTTGGCCCTTTTTTTGCGATAAATATATACATACGTACAAATAAAAATTGTTATAATAAATTTACTTTAATATTAATTTTTTACTTGAGGTGAACTATGAAAGAGAAAGCAATGCCGAAATATCTGCAGCTAAAACAGGAAATTTTATCTTGGATCCTTTCTGGAAAACTGCATCCAGATGAAAAAATACCGACAGAACACGAAATAGCAAGTCAATTTCAACTAAGCCGCCATACGGTTCGGCAGGCATTGGGCGAATTAGAGAAGGAAGGATGGCTGTATAAAATCCAAGGAAGTGGTACGTTTGTTTCCAGACCAAAACAAAAGGAACAGATTGATAGCAAAACAATAGGAATACTGACAACTTATATTTCCGACTATATTTTTCCACACATCGTCCGTGGGGCAGAAGAAACGCTGCGTGAAAAGGGATATCGTTTATTGCTGGCAAGCACTGACAATAACAAAGAAAGGGAACGAGAACAGTTAGAAACGATGATTACCCAGCCGTTAAACGGATTGATTATTGAACCAACAAAAAGTGCTCAGGGAAACCCGAATCTAGAATATTATTTATCACTTAATAATCTTCATATCCCATATGTGATGATCAATGCCCGGTACTTAGAAGTAAGTTGTCCGTGCGTAAAAATGGACGACGAGGGCGGGGGATTTTTATTAACGGACCATTTAATTCGTTTAGGCCACCAGCGTATTGCCGGGTTTTTCAAAACAGATGACTTGCAAGGAGTGGATCGCTTAAAAGGATTTATTCGTGCGCATCAAGAGCATGGTGTGGCGCTAGCGACCAGTTATCTCATTTCCTATGTGACGGAAGAAAAGGAAACAAAGCCGTTAGAAGCGGCCCGTCTTTTTTTGCAACAATCCCAAGAAGAAAGACCGACGGCGTTTGTCTGTTATAACGATGAATTGGCCATTAAATTGTTAGATGTTATCCGGCAACAAGGATTGTCCGTGCCGGAAGATATTTCTGTAGTAGGATTTGACGATTCTACGTTTGCCACGGCGACAGAAGTAAAATTAACGACCATTCGCCATCCAAAAGCGGAAATGGGAGCGAAAGCAGCAGAAATGTTAATCCAAATGATTGAACAGCAAACAGGGGAGAGAATAAATGATGTCATTTATAAACCTGAATTAGTTGTTAGGGAATCTACAAGGAAAGTGTAAAAAATGTCTGAATAACACAAAAAAGTTATGGAAAAATTGTACGTACAAAATTATAATGGAGGTGAGGAAATCTTTTTATAGGGAGTGGAGGAAATGCTTGAGGAACTAAAACAGACAGTTTTGGCAGCGAATTTGCAGCTTCCTAAATATCGGCTGGTGACATTTACATGGGGAAATGTTAGCGGAATTGACCGGGAGCGAGGGCTTGTTGTCATAAAACCAAGCGGGGTAGAGTATGACAAGTTAACAGCAGATGATATGGTTGTTGTTGATTTGGAAGGAAATGTAATCGAGGGGCATTTGAAACCGTCTTCAGACACCCCGACGCATCTATTGCTGTATAAAGAATTCCCAGCGATCGGAGGAATTGTGCATACACATTCTCCTTGGGCGACCATTTGGGCGCAATCCGGGAAAGGAATACCTGCATTAGGGACGACTCACGCGGATTATTTTTATGGCGAAATTCCTTGCACACGTAAAATGACAGATGAGGAAATTAAAGGGGCCTACGAGTGGGAGACAGGAAAAGTGATTGCCGAAACGTTCCGTTTCATTGATCCGCTGCAAATACCGGGGGTATTGGTACATGGCCATGGCCCGTTTGCTTGGGGCAAGGATGCTTTTAACGCGGTGCATAATGCCGTTGTTTTAGAAGAGGTGGCTAAAATGGCGGCAAGAACTTACATCCTTAATCCTGAAGTGCAGCCTATTAGCCAATCCCTGTTAGACCGGCATTACCTTAGAAAACATGGAGCCAATGCTTATTACGGACAATAAAGGGGAGAAATTGCAATGGGGAAAAAATATGTGATTGGTATTGATTATGGAACAGAGTCAGGCCGTGCCGTACTTGTCGATTTGGAAGGAAACGAAATCGCTGATCATGTCACTCCGTATCCTCACGGAGTCATTGATGAAGTGCTTCCGGAATCCAATGTAAAATTGGAGCCGGATTGGGCATTGCAGCATCCGGGAGATTATATCGAAGTGTTAGCGACTGCAGTTCCATCTGTATTGAAAAAGTCGGGAGTTAATCCTGCTGATGTAATTGGAATTGGGATTGATTTCACTGCTTGTACAATGCTTCCGGTTGACGCTTCGGGCGAACCTCTTTGTTTTCGGGAAGATTTGAAAAATCATCCACACAGCTGGGTGAAGTTATGGAAACATCATGCTGCACAAGATGAGGCGAATTTAATTAATGAAATCGCCGCAAAAAGAGGCGAAGCGTTTTTGCCACGATATGGCGGCAAAATTTCATCTGAATGGATGATTGCGAAAATTTGGCAAATTCTAAATGAGGCGCCGGAGATTTACGAGAAAACAGATCTTTTCCTTGAGGCTGCTGATTGGGTCGTATTTAAAATGACGGGTAATATTGTTCGCAACAGTTGTACTGCTGGTTATAAGTCGATTTGGCATAAGCAAGAAGGCTATCCAAGCAAAGAATTCTTCCGGGCGTTAGATCCGCGTTTGGAAAATTTAACAGACACAAAATTGCGCGGTGACATTGTGCCTCTTGGTACAAAAGCAGGCGTACTTACGGAAGAAATGGCAGCGATGATGGGGCTACTGCCTGGAACAGCCGTTGCTGTAGGAAATGTAGATGCACACGCGGCCGTGCCCGGAGTAGGAGTGGTAGAGCCAGGAAAATTAGTGATGGCGATGGGAACGTCGATTTGCCACATGCTGTTAGGAACTGAAGAAAAGTATGTGGAAGGAATGTGCGGCGTCGTTGAAGACGGGATTATTCCAGGATATTTTGGATATGAAGCAGGTCAATCGGCGGTTGGGGATATTTTTGCTTGGTATGTGGAACAAGGCGTTCCTGCCTGCGTGAAAGAAGCAGCTGAAAAAGAAGGAGTAAGCGTTCATCAATGGTTGGAAAAAAAAGCTGCTGCGTATAAGCCAGGAGAAACAGGATTGCTTGCGCTGGATTGGTGGAACGGCAACCGTTCTGTATTAGTTGATACAGATTTGACAGGGTTAATCGTTGGGTACACGTTACTAACAAAACCGGAAGAAATTTACCGGGCATTACTCGAAGCAACTGCATTTGGGACTCGGAAAATTATCGATGCTTTTGTTGAAAGCGGTGTCAAGGTTGACGAATTATACGCTTGCGGCGGGTTGCCACAAAAAAATAAATTATTGATGCAAATTTATGCGGATGTGACGAATCGTGAAATTAAAGTAGCAGCTTCTAAGCAAACTCCTGCTGTTGGTGCGGCAATGTTCGCCGCTGTGGCAGCTGGAAAAGAGAACGGAGGATATGAATCAATTGTGGAAGCCGCCAAAAAAAATGGGAAAAGTCCGTGATGAAACATTTAAGCCGATACCAGAAAACGCAGTGATTTATGAACAATTATATCAAGAATACACAAAATTACATGATTATTTTGGACGCGGAGAAAATGATGTTATGAAACGGCTCAAATTTATTAAAGAGAATGCCAAATCGAAAGAATCACTAAACGCCTAATTAATTGTGAATGATGAGGAGGAACCATGATGTTACAACTGCGACCATATGAATTTTGGTTTGTGACCGGAAGCCAACACTTATACGGGGAAGAAACATTGAAACAAGTAGAGAAACATTCTAGAGTCATTGTGGAAGGATTAAATCGCGATTCTATTATTCCGTTTAAACTAGTTTTTAAACCAGTTGTAACAACTCCTGAGGGGATTCGGAAACTTTGTATAGAAGCCAACGCGAATGATGAATGTGCAGGAATCATTACATGGATGCATACGTTTTCTCCTGCAAAAATGTGGATCGGAGGTCTTTCCGAATTAAGAAAACCGTTATTGCATCTTCATACGCAATTTAATCGTGATATTCCATGGGACAGCATTGATATGGATTTTATGAATCTGAACCAGTCTGCTCATGGTGACAGAGAATACGGCTTTATCGGGGCCAGAATGGGGATTGCCCGGAAAGTGGTAGTCGGTCATTGGGAAGATCCAGATGTTCGTGAGCGGCTTGGAAGATGGATGCGTACTGCTGTTGCTTTTACCGAAAGCCGAAATTTAAAAGTGGCTCGTTTTGGAGACAATATGCGAGAAGTGGCCGTTACGGAAGGAGACAAAGTAGAGGCGCAAATTAAGTTTGGCTGGTCAGTGAATGGTTATGGAATCGGAGATTTGGTGCAATATATAAAAGATGTACCAGAACAAAAAGTAAACGAACTTTTCGATGAATATGCAGAATTGTACGATATTGTTCCAGAAGGTTTTCATGAAGGTCCAGTACGCGAATCGATTCGTGAACAAGCCCGGATTGAACTTGGATTGAAAGCATTTTTAGAAGAAAGGAATTTTACAGCGTTTACGACTACGTTTGAGGATTTGCACGGAATGAAGCAGCTTCCTGGGCTAGCGGTACAGCGGTTAATGGCGGAAGGATACGGATTTGGCGGAGAAGGAGATTGGAAGACTGCCGCGCTTGTCCGTGTCATGAAGATTATGGCGGACGGAAAAGGGACGTCGTTTATGGAAGATTATACGTACCATTTTGAACATGGAAATGAAATGATCCTTGGTGCTCATATGCTCGAAGTATGCCCAACGATTGCGGCAACACGACCAAGAATCGAAGTTCATCCTCTTTCTATTGGCGGAAAAGAAGATCCGGCTCGTCTCGTTTTTGATGGAGGCGCAGGTGAGGCCGTTAATGCTTCACTAATTGATTTAGGGCATCGCTTCCGTCTTGTCGTAAATGAAGTGGATGCAGTAAAAACAGAAAAAGAAATGCCGAAACTTCCAGTAGCAAGAATTTTGTGGAAACCGCGCCCATCGCTTCGCGATTCGGCAGAAGCGTGGATTTTGGCAGGAGGCGCTCATCATACTTGCTTCTCTTTCGCAGTTACAACAGAACAGTTGCAAGATTGGGCAGAAATGGTTGGTATTGAATGTGTAGTAATTAATGAGAATACCTCTCCGCACTCGATTCGCAACGAGTTAAGATGGAATGAAATGGTATGGAGAAATCGATAAAAATAGAAAACATACGAAGACATGGACAATATCATTTTTATCCATGTCTTTTCTTTTTATATATGAAGGTCTTGAAGAGACGGCATCTGCCGACGGAGGGAAATGCCATTTCATACAATCATCACGACAGATCTGGCACCAATCTTGCCCTTTGGCAGAAGTTGATGCTCACCCTGCTATTAACCTTAATGTGGTTGGAAGAAGTGAATTTCAGTCGATCGATGTTGCGAGAATAACCGATAGTAAGAGAAAAGGGGAAGTACAGTATAAGGTATTTGCATAAAGAAAGAAATAGAATATTTTTAAAAAATAAAAAATTCAAAATTTTTTGTTGAAAAAAACACAATAAATGTTAAAATTTAATTAGTATTATACGTACAATTATAAAAAACAAACAAATAAATATATAAATTGTTATGACAATTTTTTCATTGTTTTTATTTGTTTGTACAATATGATTTCTTAACCATTGTAAATGGTTAAGTGATTTTATAGAAGCTATGGTAACATCCACTAACTGATTTCGGAATTGAGAAGTTTATGAAGGGCTGGGGAAAAATAAAAAGCTATTGCAATAAGGACGAGAGACAACATCTTTATGGGGCAGCTCTCAGCCTATCTGAATAAAAAGAAAATCCTCTTTTATACAGATGCCCCCACTTATTATAAGGTTGATATATTGATATACAGGGGTTATTCATTGCTGAGAAAGGAGGGGATTGAACATTTTTATTTAAGCGTTTTCATATTTGCTATAAAACGATTATTTTAAAAGGGGATGGGAATATGAAGAGGCTTATGATGCTGCTATTTACATTGACAATGGCAATGTCCTTACTGTTAAGTGGATGTTCCAGTGAAGCGAGTGACCCCGGGCAATCCGAAAAAAGCTCTGATGGGGATGTTAAATTAACTCTTTGGACATTTGTTGAGCAACATGCTAAATTCTACAAATACATGGCTGATGAATGGAACAAACAGCATCCCGACAAAAAAATTGAATTGCAAGCTACTACTTATCCTTACGACGATATGCATAATAAGTTACTATTATCCTTGCAGTCTGGAGTTGGGGCGCCAGATATTGCAGATATTGAAATTTCCCGTTTTTCTAACTTTTTGAAAGGGAAACCCCAACTGGTAGAATTAAATGATATTGTGGAACCAGTTAAGGACAAAATTGTTCAATCTAGATTAAACATCTATTCAAAAGACGGAAAATATTACGGCATCGATTTTCATGTAGGCGCTACCGTTATTTACTATAATAAAGAATTATTAGGTAAGGCCGGTGTAGATCCTGATAAAATTATAACATGGGAAGATTTCGAAGAAGCAGGCAAAAAAGTAGTTAGCGCAACAGGGAAGCCGATGATTACTATTGAAACTAACGATTTATGGAGCTACTGGCCTTTAATAGTACAGCAAGGTTCTGATTTCTATGGCAAAGATGGCAGTGTTACTTTAGACAATGAAATTAATGTAAAGACGTTAGAGTTTTTAAAACAGCTATTAGACGAAAAGATTGCTAAAGCAGCTCCTGGAGGAGGTCATCACAACGAAGAATATTATGGCTTTATGAACAAAGGAGGAGCTGCATCCGTTGTAATGCCAATGTGGTATATGGGAAGATTCACAGATTATATGCCTGATCTAAAAGGAAAAATGATTATTCGCCCTATGCCCCGTTGGACAGCTGATGGTAATCGTTCCGCTGGTATGGGCGGGACTGGAACGGCTATTACGAATCAATGCAAAAATGTGAAGCTCGCCAAGGAATTTTTAGCATTTGCGAAGCTGTCTAAAGAAGGAAATATTCAAATTTGGAAACAGCTTGGATTTGATCCAATACGTTGGGATGTTTGGGATGATCCTGCATTAAAAGAGCCGAATAAATATACTGAATATTTCGATAAAGATATTTTTAATATCCTAATGAGTGTGAAAAACGAGATTGACTCACCGGCAATTACAGAAAATACCCCGAAGATGAATCAACTTGTCGTGCAATCCGTGCTTTACAAGGTGTTAAAGGAAGGTAGTCAGTCGCCTAAGCAGGCGCTAAAGAACGTGGCAAAAGAGATGAAAAAGCAATAATGTTCGAGACGGTAAGGAAGGTTCTAACGACACGTAGTCGTTTGGATCTTCCCCAATCACCCATTTACTCGGTATAAGGGGGGAGTATGATGGAGAATTATCATTTGAATTATTCCATGAATACGCAACCAGTGCCCCAAAAGACAAAAAAAAGCAGGAATATTTTATTTTCTCAAAAAGTAGCTCCATATATTTTTGTATCTCCGTTTATTATCTCGTTTTTAGTCTTTTTTCTTTATCCTTCTATTTCGACAATTATCATGAGTTTTCAAGAGGTTTTGCCTGGTGAGACAAAGTTTATCGGATTGCAGAATTATAAGAAGCTATTAAATCCGCATTTTTACGCGGCGTTGCGCAATACAACAATTTATACCATTTGGACTTTAGTAATTCTGATTCCACTGCCTCTAGTATTAGCTGTAATATTAAACTCCAAAGTTATACCGGGGCGCAACTTTTTTCGTTCTGCCTATTTTATACCAGCGTTAACGTCTACTATTGTGGTTGGCGTAATATTCCGGTTGATCTTCGGGGAATTGGAGTCCTCTCCAGCAAACATGTTAATGAAAGCATTAGGGCTACACGCTCAACAATGGACAATGCATTGGGGAACAGGGATGTTTTTGATGGTATTTTTAGCATCTTGGAAGTGGCTAGGTGTTAACATTTTATATTTTCTTTCAGGATTACAAAATATACCGAAGGAGCTTTATGAGTCGGCCGAAATGGATGGAGCAGGGGTGTTTACAAAATTTTTTAGGATTACACTTCCGCTTTTGAAACCAGTGACAATTTATGTGTTAACCATCAGTATTTTTGGTGGATTCCGCATGTATGAGGAAAGTTTTGTATTTTGGCAAAACCAGTCTCCTGGCGATATCGGCCTTACCTTGGTAGGTTATATTTACCAGGAAGGGTTTATGAACAATGATATGGGGTTTGGCTCTGCCATTGGGATTGTATTGTTGGCGATTGTATTAGTTATTAACTTGATTCAGCTTAAGTTTACAGGAGCGTTTAAAAAGGAGGGGTAAACAATGGAATCAATGGCAAGACCAAATCCGGTCGTAAAGATCATCCTTGTATTAATGCTACTTTTTATTGCTGTTATTGCATTATTTCCTTTCTTTGCTCTTTTATTAGCATCATTTAAACCATCTACTGAATTATTGCGATATGGTTTAAACCTCAAGCTGCAAGCGCATTTATTATCGTTTAAAAATTATATTTACCTTTTTCAAGAAGGAGCTAAATATCTTATTTGGTATAAAAATAGCTTAGTAATTACGATAATAGGAACTATATTATCGCTGTTCTTCTCTTCAATGGTTGGATACGCATTAGCAGTTTATGATTTTAAAGGTAAGAATGTTGTTTTTATTCTTGTCTTGGCTGTGATGATGATTCCTATGGAGATTTTAATGTTACCATTATACAAGCTAATGGTCTCTTTTAAAATGATTAATACGTATTGGGGAGTAATTGTCCCCATTATGGTGGCCCCAGTAGCAATATTCTTCTTTCGTCAATATGCTTTAGGATTGCCGAAGGAATTGTTGGATGCCGCTAGAATCGACGGATGTTCTGAATTTAAGATTTTTTTTAATATTATGGTTCCATTAATGAAACCTGCTTTCGGAGCAATGGCGATTTTACAAGCGATGGGTTACTGGAATAGCTTTTTATGGCCAACCGTTATCCTTCGCACAGAAGATATGTTCACTTTACCGATTGGTTTATCGGGATTATTGACTCCTTACGGAAATAACTACGATATTTTAATTTCAGGATCTTTGTTAACTATTCTTCCAATTATTATTTTATTTATTTTCTTCCAGCGCTATTTTATTTCAGGTTTAACCGTTGGAGGGGTAAAAGGATAATATTATTAAGCGAAAGGATGAAAACCGTGAACACAAAAAAAGCCAAAATGATCGTCGAAAAAGATTTCAGAATTGCGGAAATTGATAAGCGGATTTATGGTTCATTTATAGAACATCTTGGCCGGGCGGTATATGGAGGAATTTACGAACCAGGTCATCCACAAGCTGACGAAAGAGGGTTTCGAAGAGATGTTATCGAATTGGTAAAAGAGCTGCAGGTTCCATTAATTCGTTATCCAGGAGGAAACTTTGTTTCCGGGTATAACTGGGAAGACGGGGTAGGTCCGAAAGAACAGCGGCCGCGGCGTTTGGAGTTGGCGTGGAAATCAATTGAAACAAATGAAATCGGTGTCAATGAATTCGTAGAGTGGGCGAAGCTTGTCAATGCTGAAGTAAATATGGCGGTTAACTTAGGAACACGCGGCATTGACGCTGCCCGCAATTTAGTCGAATATTGCAACCATCCATCAGGTTCGTATTATAGTGATTTGCGTATTTCCCACGGCTACAAAGAACCGCATAAGATTAAAACATGGTGTTTAGGAAATGAAATGGACGGCCCATGGCAAATCGGCCATAAGACTGCGGTAGAATATGGGCGCATTGCCTGCGAAGCGGCAAAGGTCATGAAATGGGTCGATCCAACTATTGAGCTTGTCGTTTGTGGAAGTTCCCACCGCAACATGCCAACCTTTGCGGAATGGGAAGCAACCGTTCTTGATCATACGTATGAGCATGTAGAATACATTTCGTTACATCAATATTATGGAAATCGTGATAATGATACAGCGAATTATCTGGCTCTCACATTAGAAATGGACGATTTTATCCGTTCCGTGGCGGCAATTGCAGATTATATTAAAGCGAAAAAGCGCAGTAAAAAAACACTTTATCTTTCTTTTGATGAGTGGAATGTCTGGTACCACTCTAACGAAGCGGATAAGTTAATCGAACCTTGGACGATTGCCCCTCCTTTATTAGAAGATATTTATAACTTTGAAGATGCATTATTGGTTGGATGCATGTTGATTACATTGATGAAACATGCCGATCGTGTGAAAATTGCTTGTTTAGCGCAGTTGGTGAACGTAATTGCACCGATCATGACAGAGAAAAATGGCCCAGCTTGGAAACAAACGATTTACTATCCATTTATGCATGCATCTGTGTATGGCAGAGGTGTAGCCTTACATCCAGTTATCTCTAGCCCGAAATATGACAGCAAAGACTTTACCGATGTTCCTTATTTGGAAGCCATCGCTGTTTATAATGAAGAAAACGAGGAACTTACGATTTTTGCAGTCAACCGTGATTTGGAAGATCCGTTGTTGCTAGAGTGCGATATTCGTAATTTCGATGGGTACCAAGTTATCGAACATATTATTTTAGAGCATGAGAATGTAAAACAAACAAATTCGGCAACCCATTCCCCTGTTGTTCCTCACAACAATGGAAATGCCCATCTATCAGATGGAAAAGTGGTAGCCCAGTTGCCAAAACTATCGTGGAATGTGATTCGTTTGGCTAAGAAATAAGCGGAAGCAGGCTGGTCTAATTAAGTTGTAAATGGGACCAGCCTATCCCTTTGATGTAAATATAAGATGAATAAAAAGGAGAAAAATTTATGGAACAAAAGGTTCGTTGGGGAATATTAAGTACAGCTGCTATTGCTAGAGAAACGGTGATTCCGGCTATTCAACGCGCTAACAATGCAGAAGTGGTGGCAATTGCTAGCAGTAGCGGAAAAGCAAGTAGTATCGCCAAAGAATTAGGAATTCCTGTTTCATATGAGAGCTATGACCAGTTGTTAGATGATCCAAATGTTGATGCTGTTTACATACCGCTTCCTAACAGCATGCATGTGGAGTGGACGATTAAAGCAGCAATTAAACAAAAACACGTTCTTTGCGAAAAGCCAGCTGCGTTGTGTGAAGCGGATGTAAGAAAAATGGTCGAAGCATGTAAACAAAATAACGTGTTTTTTATGGAAGCGTTTATGTATCAGTTTCACCCTCAGCATCAGAGAGTGAAAGACATTATTTCCTCAGGGGAAATAGGGGATATCAAATGCATGCGCGCCAGTTTTTCGTTCTATCTTCGCGATCGGGAGACCAACATTAGAATGAACGCACAGCTGGGCGGAGGAAGTTTATTTGACGTAGGATGTTATTGTGTCCATTCGATTCGCAATTTATTAGATTCAGAGCCTGTGGAATTGTTTGTTCAATCTAATTATGATGAACATCACTCTGTTGATATGACAACTAGCGGATGGATGAAAATGAAAAACGGAGTTCATGCATTGTTCGATTGTAGTTTTGAAATGTTTCCGCAAAATAAATATGAAATAATTGGAACAAAGGGAAAAATAGAAGCGTCACGAGCATACCGTCCAGATGTACATGGGGGAAATGGAATTATTACCGTTACGACCGATAGTGGAGAAAGTCGGAAAGAAGTCGTTTGCGGCGACCAGTACGTATTAGAGATGGAACATGCTTCCCGTTGCATTCTTGAAGGTGAAGAACCGTTTTATTCAATTGACAATATGATTCAACAGGCGCGGGTGTTGGAAGCATGCTATACATCTGTGAAAACGGGAAATGTTATACGATTTTAGGCATTCTCATCATGCTGATGAAAATACAAAGCCTTCCTGATTGGTTTGAAAAAGAGGGGGAGCAGATGCAAGTCATTCAAGAAAAATGGGCAGAAATCAAGCAGCAGCCGGTATATCTTTCACACTGATCAATGATTATGGAATCGAAGTTACCTGTATGAATTACGGCTGCATTATTACGAAAATCATTGCTTCCTGACAAAGATGGAAACTATGAAAATGCAGTGTTAGGCTTTGACCGTTTTGCCCGGTACTTAACGCATTCCCCTATTTTGGTGCAGTAATTGGACGAGTGGATTGGTGAATTCAGGAAGAAAAGCGTTGAATTAGACGGGTATACCGGTTGCGTAATAACCATTTAACATGGCGGAATCAAAGGATTTCATCATGTATTTTTGTATTACAGGCAATAAGAACTATTCATCGGTAACCAAGTACAAATTGGTGTTTTGAAATCATAAATATAGTCACAAAAGTTTCTTTCGGAAGGGGCAAAGGAGAACAGATGTTACAAGAAATTGAGGCGGTTCTTATTGACTTGGATGGTACTATTTTTCAAGGAGGGAGATTGATTCCTAAAGCAGACGATGCGGTTGCGTACTTGCGCTCTCTTGGTAAGCGAATCGCGTTTGTTAGTAATCGTGGCAACATATCACAGAGAATGTGCTACGAGTGGCTAAAGAAATGGAGAATTAGTGTACGGAAAGAAGAAATTATTTTGTCGTCTACAGTTACGGCAGAATTTCTGTACGTACATTATCCGTTTTGCAAAGTATGGACATTAGGAGATTATGGATTGCAGGAAGAGCTTCAACGTTATCATGTTCGATTGGCAAAAAAACCGGAAGAAGCGGATTTTCTGGTTATAACACTACATGAAACAATGACATACGATGATTTAAATTTAGCGTTTCAAGCTGTGCAGCACGGAGCGAGAATCATTGCGACACATGCAGATAAAACATTTCCGAATGAGAATGGAAATGCCATAGATGTGGTAGGAATGATTGGAGCGATTGAAGCAACAACAGGACGAAAAGCGGAACTTATTTTAGGTAAACCTTCTTGTTTTATGGTGGAAGCTGCTTTACGTTATTTGCAAGTAAGCCCGCCAAAGTGCCTGATTATTGGCGACAGTATTGAAACGGATATTCGGATGGGGCGTATGCATGGAATGAAAACAGCACTTGTCTTGACGGGAAATACAAAGAAAAAACATCTCGATTCGTTATTAGAGAAGGAGCTCCCCGACTATATTATTGATTCGATTTATGATATCGTTCGATTTGGGAAGGAGGCAGTGCAATGAATCGAACATTAATAGAAATTAAGGCTCTTTCTAAACAATGTCACTGTGGGAACGACCATAATGACATCCCAATTGAAACAATTATGATCAGCGATGATGCTTTACAACAAGCAGTTATATACTTGCAAAGAAAAAAATATCAAACAGTTGCTTTAATTGTGGATCAACATACATTTGAAGCAGCCGGACGACAGCTGAGCGCATTATTGCAAGGTGAACCAATTCATCATACTACTTGTTTCATTCAGCCAGATGAAAATGGTGATGTTATAGCAGATGAAGCGTCCATTGTACAAGCGCTTTTGGAGATTCCTCATGATGTTGATGCAATATTAGCGGTTGGATCTGGAACGATTCATGATATTACACGCTTTTGCAGCTATAAAATAAAAGTTCCGTTTATTTCTGTGCCAACAGCTCCATCTGTCGACGGTTTTACCTCTATGGGCGCGCCGTTAATTATCCGAGGAGTAAAAAAGACTATTCAAGCACAGGCGCCTATTGCTGTATTTGCGGATGTTAATGTATTAAAGCAGGCGCCTAAACGGATGATCGCAGCAGGATTTGGGGATATGATAGCCAAATACACTTCGCTTATTGATTGGCGTTTTGGCCATCTTGTTGCTGGTGAACCATATTGTCCCCTTGTTGACAAGATTACTCAAGAGTCGTTGCAGGAGTGCGTCAACAATATCGAGAAAATCGCTGCTGCGGAAGAAGAAGGAGTGCAGATTTTAATGAACGCGCTTCTTCAATCGGGAATAGCGATGCTGATAATGGGACAATCATATCCAGCATCTGGTGGAGAACACCATCTATCTCATTATTGGGAAATGGAATTTTTGCGAAAGAAAAAGCCACAAGTGCTTCATGGGGCTAAAGTAGGGGTTTCCACATCATTAATTGCTGAAGTATATACTAATCATTTTTTAATCCTCTTAAATGATTTAAGCGAAAATAACGCATTATTAGGCAACAAGACTATAGAACTGTTGGAGAGAAACAGACAGAAAATAAAAGAATGGTTTCAATCGCTGCCGTCTCCATCGGAACTGCGCTCAATGATGGAAAGAGTAGAAGGCGCTTGCACTCCAGAACAACTTGGGATCGATCAAGAATTGGTTGATAGAGGCCTTAAAGAAGCATATCATTTGCGTGATAGATTTACTATATTACGTTTTCTAAATGAATTTGTTAAATAGTGAAGCTCTAAGAGAATCGCCACATGAAACGGAGAGAAGATTTTAAAATCCTGCTACGGCAGGCTATTATGAAGAAGCAAAATATTTACAGCATGTTCCAAAGTACTGAGAAAGATGTATGCCTTCCGGAAAAGAAACGATTAAACGGGATTTTGCTGATATAGAGAAGAAGCATGGTCTACGCTGTACTCATTACCGGAGATTGTAAAAATCAGGCGCGAGTGGTGTGCGTCGGTGCCGCCATGAATTTGAAAAAAATGACGAGTTGCCTATGGAAGATAGAGCATCGTCCTTCCTTTGCATTCGTATAATTTTATCTGGGAATATATTTAAAGATAGGTTCAAGACATTCGTATAAAATCCACTTTGCCAACAAGATAAAAGGGAATTCCATATTTGGAATTCCCTTTAAATCTGTCTTTTCTGTCTTTTTAGATATAATATTAAAAATAGAATGTGAATCATTGCTTAGGTTTTGGTTGCCCATACTATTATTCATCCCTTTATTATGCAAGAAACATTATTCGTGAAAGCAGCAATCATGCTATGGGGGGATAAAGATATTGAAGAAAAAGAGATTGTATAAATTTAATACACTTCGTAATCAAATTTTATTTGTCTTTTTATCTGTAATGATCGTTGTGCTATGTTTTGTAGGAATTATGACATTTCATTTAGTTTCTACGTTGCTGAAAAACAACGCCGAGAAGCAGATCGAGCAAACGGCAATGCACGCCAGCGGACGTTTGGAAGCGCTTTATCAACAAATCGATGCATTGACAAACCAGGTCGCCACTAATATGTACGTACAACAATTGCTTTTGAAAATAGCTAACGGTTACTCTCCCGGATTTAGGGAAAAACAAGAGCTAATGTATATTGTAAATTCGTTTCAAGCGTATTCTGATGCAATTCATTCTTTTGAACTTTATACGAATAATTACAAGAAAATATTTCCATTAGACGGAGAGGATTTAGGTAACCGAGTAGGTATAAAATGGATTAAACAAGCTTCCGAGGCAAAAGGAAAAATGGTCTGGGTTGGTCGTGATCCGAAGGCTCCGGGATATTTTCTAGCTTTGCGGCAAATTCGCCTCATGGAACGGTGGTTTTCTTCAGGAGGCTATTTATTAGTTCGCATAAATCAAGATTATTTTCAATTTAACGATTATTTTTATTCGCCTGGGGAAAAGAAAGGATA
Source organism: Parageobacillus sp. KH3-4 (assembly GCF_022846435.1). Lineage (NCBI taxonomy): Bacteria > Bacillati > Bacillota > Bacilli > Caryophanales > Anoxybacillaceae > Parageobacillus > Parageobacillus sp. KH3-4. Next base: position 2,119,128 of record NZ_AP025627.1, on the reverse strand, counting down.
TATCATTCTCATGGATTCTAACTCCAATGTCCTTTTTTCAAATTATCACGGAAAGTTTCGACAGCTCGTTAACACAAAACAAGCGATGATTCGGAAAGAGGGGCAAGAGTACTTAGTGGTGAAACAACTGTCTGAGTTAACAGGATGGACGCTTGTAATCATAACTCCTGTCAAGTTCCTCACGGAAGGGGTGTCGATCCTTAAAAATGCGATTATCCTTTCCGGAACGATAGGTTTCTGTATTTTTTTGACATTTTCTTTTTCTCTCTCTACAATGATTACTCAGCCGATTTTGCGATTAACGAGAATCATGCAACGTGGCAGAAACGGCGAGTTAAGGACAAGCCCGCCGATTTCATCAACGGTTGAAATTAATGAGTTGAATGAAACATATAATGCGTTAGTAGAAAATATTAAACACTTAATTCAAGTAGTTTATGAAAAGGAATTGGTTCGCAGTCGCGCAGAGCTGAAAGCCCTGCAGGCGCAAATAAATCCCCACTTTCTTTTTAACACGCTTGACGCCCTTTATTGGTCCCTTGTAGAGAAGGATGAAGAAGAATTATCGCAATTTGTCCTTAATATGTCTCAATTATTTCGCTATATTATAAGTAGCTCAAAGAATGACGAATGGGTAACACTTCGCGAAGAAATAGAACATATTAGACGTTACATGGAAATCATGAAATTAAGATGGGGAGATCGTCTCATATGGGATATAGTAGTTCCAGCGCGCTGTTTAGATGTCCGGATACCAAAACTATTAATTCAGCCGCTAGTAGAAAATGCTGTTTTGCATGGGGTTGGAAATAAAATGGAACAAGGTTTCGTGTTGGTCACTGTAGAGGAATCTGATCATTCCCCTGATTTAATGATTAAAGTAATAGATGACGGTGTTGGAATGGATGAAAAAACTCTGCAGAAAATAGAACAGTTGTTAAATAAAAAGGAGTTTTCAACCTTTAAAGGAAGCGGAATGGCCATTGCCAATGTGAATAGGAGACTGCAGCTTTATTATGGGGAAGATAGAAAAGTTGCCATTCAAAGTGAATTGGGCAAAGGCACATGCATATCTTTAAAAATTCCCAAAAGCGGGGGATTCGATGATTCATTTTCGGACGATTTTGATTGTTGATGATGAGCCACGAGCAAGACAAGGATTAAAGAAAACTTTGGAGTCCTGGTCAGCGGGTAGATATGAAATTTTTTGTGCGGCAAATGGGGAAGAGGCGATACACATTATTCGCCAGCGGGCGATTCATTTGTTAATCACAGATATTCGCATGCCTGAAATTACTGGTTTAAAACTGGTCAAGTCAATAGAGAAGCAGAAAAACAAACCGGTTGTTATTATCATATCCGCTTATTCTGAATTCGAATACGCGCAAGAAGCGATTACGTTAGGTGTAGTGAATTATCTTTTAAAACCGATAGATAAACATAAACTTATTAATGCAGTGGAGCAAGCAATCAAGGTTTGGGAAGAGCGTCAGAAAGCGGCGGTAGTGGAGAAAATGATTGATAGCCGGGTAATAAATATCCAAGAAGGAACGCGTTCTCATGTCGTTAAGGAAGCAATGCGGTTTATTAATGAAAATCTGAATAGACCATTTAATTTACGTGAAGTATCCTCATTCGTACATTTAAATCCTAGTTATTTCAGCACTTTGTTTAAAGAAGAAACAAACATGACTTTTAGCGAATATGTAACAAGATGTAGACTGCAAAAAGCCAAAAGTTTATTAATTACAACCGATTTAACGATTGCGGAGATCGCGGAAGAAGTAGGATATCAGACCGCAAAATACTTTATCAAATTGTTCAAAGAGTTTGAAGGAATAACCCCTTACCAGTTTCGAAAAGAGAATCTAAAAAAAGGAGAATTTTAGCCAATCATCGTTACCTTAATTCCCTGGCTTTTTCAATGCTATAATTGCATCGTAGCAAAAAACAAGGGGGGAATGGATTTGTTAAAGAAAGCGCATTCATTATTATGCGTCATGATCATCATTTTTGCACTTGTATTAACAGGTTGTTCGGGTACGACAAATGAAAGTACATCTTCATCAGGGGCCGGCAAAAAAGTAACGATCACGTTTATGCATCTTTGGCCGGCAGGAAGTTCGAAGCAGCAAAATATGATTGTTAATGAAATTATTAAAGAGTTTGAAGAGCAAAATCCAAATGTTACGGTTAAACAAGAAGTTTTAGAAAATGAACAATATAAAAATAAATTAAAAGTACTTGCTGCTTCCAATGAACTTCCTGATGTAGGCATGACTTGGGCTGCAGGATTTTTAGAGCCTTATGTGAAAGGGAATTTATTTGCGCCACTAGATGATATCTTGAATTCTGGGCTGAAAGATAAGTTTGTTTCGGGAACAACCGAGGCCTATGCTGTTAACAATAAAACGTATGCGCTTCCATTGGAATTAAATATCACTCCTATTTACTACAACAAAAAAATCTTTTCCAAGTACCATTTAGAGCCACCTAAAACATATGAAGATTTTAAACATATTGTTCAAACGCTTGTTAAAAATGGTGTAGCACCGATTGCACTTGGAAACAAAGATCGTTGGACAGGATCATTATGGTATATGTATCTAGCTGATCGGATTGGCGGAGCTGATACGTTAAAAAATGCGATTAATGGCAGCGGTACATTCGAAGATCCAAGCTTGATCAAAGCTGCGGAGGAAGTTCAACATTTAGTAAAAATGAAAGCGTTTATTAAAGGGTTTAATGGACTATCTAACGATGAAGCAAAATCAGAATTTATGAATGAAAAAGCCGCGATGTACCTAATGGGAACATGGGAATTGCCTAACTTTACTACGAATGAGGAAGTACCAAAAGAGTTTAGAGACAAAGTCGGTTTCTTTAAATTTCCTGTCGTTGATGGAGGAAAAGGAAATGTAGATAGTTGGGTGGGAGGCCCGGGAGTAGGTTTGTTTGTTTCTGAAAATTCTAAAGTGAAGGAAGAAGCGAAGAAATTTGTAAAATTCTTTATTGAAAAGTGGGGAGAGCAATCTGTGACAAAAGCGGGAGTAATTCCTGCGACGAAAGTGGACACTGCCAATATAGATTTGCCGCAGTTATACATTGATGTACTCAATGAACTAAACAAAGCTAGCAACATCACATTGTTTGCCGACGTGCAAATGAATCCGGAAGCAGCACAGACACATTTGAATTTGATTCAATCATTATTCGGAGAAGAGGTTACACCTAAGGACTTCGTCAAACAACATGAAGAAGTACTTGCAAAGACACAAGGGAAGTAAAAAAATCTGATCAAAAAGGACATATTTTCAAATATGTCCTTTTTGATCAACGAGTAAAGGAGGGAAGGCGTCATGAATAAAATGATGTCTGATAAAAAAGTCATTGCTTTATATATACTTCCACCTTTGTTATTGATTGTAGCATTCATTTATGTTCCGATCATCATGACAGGTTATTACAGCTTAACCCAATGGGACGGCATCGGACAGATGAAGTTTATTGGTCTGGATAATTATAAAGAACTGATAAAAGATGAAATGTTTTGGAAAAGTGTCTATCATTCATTCTTACTAGCAGTCTTTTCTGTGATTAGTTTGTTAGGCTATTTAGCGGTATCACTGGTACTATCTGGAAAGGTCAAAGGCGCAAATTTATTAAGAAAAATTTACTTAATACCGATGTTGTTGTCTTCTGTTGCCATTGGTCAACTTTGGCTGAGAATTTACCATCCATCTAATGGCATGCTTAATCATTTTCTCTCCTTTTTAGGAATAGAAAATCCTCCTAACTGGTTGGCTGATCCTTCGATTGTGCTATATGCGGTCTTTATCCCTATTATATGGCAATATGCGGGGTTTTATATTTTGATTTACTATGCAGCTTTAAAAAGTATCCCGCCTTCTATTATAGAAGCGGCGATTATCGATGGAGCCAATCCTTTGCAATTGGCTTATAAAATTAAAATCCCTTTAATTTCAGGGGTAATTAAAGTAACCATTGTATTAGCTGTTGTCGGTTCTTTGAAATATTTCGATCTAATTTATGTAATGACAGACGGAGGACCGAACGGCGCAAGTGAAGTAATAGCTTCCTATATGTACCATAAAGCGTTTCGCAGTTTTAATTTTGGGTACGGAAGCACGATCGCATTCTTTCTATTATTGATTTGTGTAGTTGTTACATGGCTGATTCGGAAGTTTACGAAATCTGATGAGGAAGTACAATATTATTAATTTTTGGAAAAGGGGCGAAAGAAATTGAAAACAGGTACGATGACAGAGAAACGGACTGCCTGGCTATCAGCTGGTCAACCCGGAAAGAAGATAGGCATGTTCTTTTTCTATATAGTGCTAATTGTTCTAGCTGTTTTTCAAATACTTCCTCTAATTTGGCTATTATTCTTTTCGCTTAAGAATAACCAAGAAGTATTTAATACGCCACTTTTTTCATTGCCATCTCCGCCTAGATGGGAAAATTATGTAAAAGTATGGGTGGAAGGAAATATAGGACGTTATTTTTTTAATAGCGTCTGGATCACTACGTTATCGGTCATTTTCACCGTATTATTGGCTAGTTTCGCTACTTTCGCCATTACGCGTATGAATTGGAAATTAAAACATGTTGTATTGGGATTGTTTATGGTCGGGTTGATGATTCCAGTTCATTCAACACTGATTCCATTGTTTAGCTTTTTTATGAAAATGAAATTAGTAGACCATCCATTATCTGTAATTTTAACAAATATCGGGTTTAATCTGCCGCTTACGATAATGGTTTTGCTTGGGTTTTATTACTCATTACCGCGTGAGTTAGAAGAATCAGCCATTATGGACGGATGTTCTGTCCATCGGATGTTTTTCCAAGTCATTTTGCCGATGACTTCTCCGGTCATTGTAACGACGGCGATTATTAATATGATTTATAACTGGAATGAATTTGTTTTTGTCAACACATTTATTAGTTCAGATCAATATAAAACCCTTACCGTAGGAATCCAAAATTTTATCGGGCAGTACACTACAGACTGGGGAGCAATTGGTGCAACTTTGATGATTAGTATTTTGCCAATTCTACTTGCATTCTTTTTCCTCAGCGACCGAATTGTAGAAGGAATTACGGCTGGAGCAGTTAAAGGATAATTAGAAAGGAGAAGTATAGGCAATGCCAAAAAACATGTTTTTTAACGCCCATCATTCACCAGTAGGAGCATTTGCAAGTTTTACGCTTGGATTTCCAGGAAAAAGCGGAGGGCTGGATCTCGAATTAGGGCGTCCTCCTCGGCAAAATGTGTATATAGGTGTTGCTTCTCTTTCACAACCAGGGATGTATGATGTATTGCCGTTTTTTGAAGCCGGTGACGATGAAAGCAAGAGATATGACATCGAAAATCCAGATCCTAATCCAGAAAAACCACAGATTCTTGTTCCGTTTCCAAACGAAATGATCCAACGGGAGTTTCATGTTTCGACCGACACGTGGAAAGCGGGAGATCTTACGTTTACGATTTATTCTCCTATGAAATCTGTTCCAAACCCTGGCACAGCCAAAGAAGAAGATTTAAAGTTTGCTTTAGTTCCAGCGGTAATTGTCGAACTTACAATCGATAACACAAAAGGCACATCGCCAAGACGCGCATTTTTTGGCTTTGAAGGGAACGATCCTTATACGTCAATGAGACGGATTGATGATACGTGCCCGCCATTGCGTGGGGTTGGACAAGGCCGCATAACGGCTATTGTATCAAATCATAGCGATGTACGTTCGGCACTGCATTTTAGCTTGGAAGATATTTTAACGACCCCGTTGGAGGAAAATTGGACATTTGGATTGGGGAAAGTTGGAGCATTAATTATGGATACACCAGCCGGGACGAAGAGAACATATCAGTTTGCAGTATGTTTTTACCGTTCCGGGTACGTAACTGCTGGCTTGGACACATCCTATTTTTATACCCGGTTCTTTAAAAATATTGAAGAGGTAGGAAAATATGCTTTGGATCACATCGAAGCGTTGAAAGAGCTCGCTTTCCAGTCCAATCAGCTTATAGAGAAAGACTGGTTATCGGATGATCAAAAATTTATGATGGCTCATGCGATTCGCAGTTATTACGGCAACACCCAGTTGTTAGAACATGAGGGAAAGCCAATCTGGGTAGTAAATGAAGGCGAATACCGCATGATGAATACATTCGATTTAACAGTAGATCAGTTGTTCTTCGAGTTAAAAATGAACCCATGGACGGTGAAAAACGTCCTAGATTGGTATGTAGAAAGATATAGCTATTACGATCGGGTTCGTTTCCCGGGAGAGGAAAAGGAATACCCGGGAGGGATCAGTTTCACCCATGATATGGGTGTAGCAAATACATTTTCACGCCCTCATTATTCGGCATACGAGCTTTATGGAATCGACGGTTGTTTCTCTCATATGACACATGAACAATTAGTAAACTGGGTACTGTGCGCTGCCGTGTATATAGAACAAACAAAAGATTGGGCTTGGAGACAAGAAAAGCTTCCAATTTTGGAACAATGTTTGGAAAGTATGGTAAACCGGGATCATCCAGATCCGGAAAAACGAAATGGAGTGAAGGGCCTAGACAGCACGCGTACGATGGGAGGAGCAGAGATTACAACCTATGACAGTTTAGATGTCTCCCTAGGACAAGCGCGAAATAATTTGTATTTGGCAGGAAAATGTTGGGCAGCATATGTAGCACTTGAAAAAATATTCCGGGATACTGGAAAAGAAACGTTGGCCGCTTTAGCAGGAGAACAAGCGGAAAAATGTGCAGCTACAATTGTTAGTTACGCGACAGAACAAGGATATATCCCAGCGGTGATGGGAGAAGGGAATGATTCAAAGATTATTCCAGCGATCGAAGGATTAGTGTTCCCTTATTTTACAAATTGTCACGAAGCTTTAGATCCACATGGCCGTTTCGGAGAATATATTCGCGCTTTGCGGAAACATTTGGAATATGTATTAACGGAAGGGATTTGTTTATTTCCAGATGGAGGATGGAAAATTTCATCGACAAGCAATAACTCATGGCTAAGCAAAATATACTTGTGCCAGTTTATTGCCCGGCACATTTTAGGGTGGAAATGGGATGAAGCTGGTGCGAGAGCAGATGCGGCGCATGTAGCTTGGTTGACTCACCCGACACTTTCCATTTGGAGCTGGAGTGATCAAATTATTGCGGGGGAAATTAGCGGAAGCAAGTATTATCCGCGTGGGGTAACAAATATTCTCTGGTTAGAAGAGGGAAAGGAAAAAATGTAATGTAAGTGTGAAAGAGAAAAACTATGACTTATAAGCCTTAAAAACTCATTATGAGGAAACGCGGTAGCTATAGAAAAGTATGCTCTTTTGGTTTACAGGCGCAGATGATAGAGCTATGGATGGCCGCGGAACGGATCTCTTCAAGCCACCGGAACAAATGATAGAGCTACAAACAGAAAGAGATGAACAAACTTTTGCGATATTTAGAGAATATAAAATGTTGCACTTTCGGGAGTTGCTGACGTAGATAACTTTTTTAGTAAAAAATATAAGAAAAGGTTGTCCTATCCATTTATTTCCGATAAGTTTTATAACCCAAAACCGTCTTTTTGGAAAATCATTCATTTCGCTACTATCAGTATTCATGCCATCATCATCCGATATTAAAGTGATCGTACTCATTAGGGTGATGATGGCTTCTAGGTCTCAAAGGCGTTTGGGAATTTAGCAAATAACCGATAATTTCGATAAATAAAATAATTCATAAAAATATTGAATCAATACGAGTTTTTATTTATAATAATTCCAGAACTGACATACTAGTATTACTAATAATACAGTTTACATATTTTCTTGAATAAATTGGTTTTGTGAAACATGCATCTTTCATATTTCATGTCTCATAAGTATAAGGTTGTTTATTTTTAACTACCATACTAGTATTGTACTGCTGGTTATTATGCTGTAATTTTTGAAATCGCTTACGAAATTGGTGTATGGGAATAGTTATATCCCTTTTGTTATAGTCCGCTAGAAAGGGGGGATAACAACAAGCTAAAGTAATGGTTACGCTGGTTCGTACGGGAGGAAATTTATTTAAAACGGCTGGGGGGAGAAATTATGTTCAAAAGGCTATTTGTTTCAATGGCAGCAATGGTTATGACTATTGGGTTGCTAGCTGGATGTACTGACAAAGAACCTGCTTCTTCGGACGAATCAAGTAAATCTTCTGAAGGAAAATCCGTGGTAACTATTACTACAATCCGTACTTTAAAAGATGATGTAAAATTTAGGAAGGGAGAGGATGTTAATAACAACCCAGCAACAAGATGGGCTGAGAAGGAACTAGGAATCAAATTCAAAACATTATGGACAGCGCCAAATGACGAGCAATATTATAATAAAATTCGTTTAGCGCTTTCATCTGGCCAAGAACTTCCAGATGTTTTTATGGTAGCAGATGGTTTGTTGATTAATGACCTAATCCGTTCAGGAAAAGTTATGCCAGTAGATGAAGCAATTGAAAAGTATGCTTCACCAAGATTGAAAGAAATATTTAATAAATTTCCCGAAGCGTTTTATCCGGCAACCGTAAATAGCAAACGATATGGCATCCCTCGTTTCTCGGGAGGGAACGGATCGGATTCGTTGTTATGGATTCGTAAGGACTGGTTGGACAAATTAGGGTTACAGCCTCCAAAAACAATCGAAGATCTTGAAAAAATTATGGATGCGTTTGTAAACAAAGACCCGGACGGAAACGGGAGAAAAGACACCATTGGGTTAACTCTTGCCAGCAAAAATGGTTTAGCTACTTGGCTTGCAGATGGAAGTTTTATTTTTGGCGCATATGGCGATTATGTACCTGGTTCTTGGTCAAAAGAAAAAGATGGCTCTTTAGTATACGGGTCTGTTCAGCCGTCCATTAAAAAAGGTTTAGCCAAGCTGCATGAATGGTATGAGAAAGGATATTTGGATAAAGAAGTAGGAATTTTGGATGAACAAACGGCTATCAAAAGTTTTGTCGCCGGAAAATCGGGAATTTTAGCTGCTCCGCCGTGGGCAGTCGGGTGGCCGATTGCTGACGCAATTAAAAATAATCCAGGAGCAGTTGTAGAGCCATATCCTCTGCCGAGCGGGCCAGATGGAAAAATCGGACGCCGCGGTGAGGGACTAACTGTAGGAATGTTCCTATTTAATAAAAACTTTAAACATATGGATAAATTCTTTGAATACTGGGATGCAATCTACAGTTATGTGTTTAACGATTCTAAATATTTCAAATATGGATTATTTGAAGGATATGACTATGTGATGAAGGATGGAAAGCCGGTATATGACCCGAAACAAATTCCAGGCGGAGCAATAGACCCAGGAAAATATTTCTTGACAACCGATATCCCTACGATTCCTTATATGCTTTATAACCTTGCAGAAGAGCTATATACTACAAAACGGCAACCAAAAAATGCATACGAGTATACGAAGATCGTCGCGCAAGGAGAGCCATATATGAAAGCAGCGACGATTGTGAACCAACAAAATGAATATAGAATTGAAAACGAATTCAGTGGTCCTCCTACGAAAACAATGCAAAAAAGAGGAGAATTCCTCACAAAAATGGAAAGAGAAACATTTGCTAATATCATCTATGGAAGAGCGCCTCTAGGTGAATTTGATAAATTTATTAAAAAATGGAGAAAATCTGGCGGCGATGACATTACGAAGGAAGTCAATGAATGGTATAAATCAGTGAAAGAGAGCAAGTAAAAATACGTTTGAGCGGTGCGAACTTATTGGGAATTTTGCGTATGTTCGCGCCGTTCTTTACCATATTATGATTGATATTTTGTTAGCAATGGATATAGTTGGGCGATAAAAGTTTGCGTTACATCGTTTCGTGTGCCCCCGTTACTTACGAAAAGGAGGAGAAGGAATTTGCAAACACAAACGCATTTAGAAAGCCAAACGGTTATAAGCAAAAAGAAGGGTTGGAATTTGCGAAATACATGGCAGCTACATGCAATGTTACTACCAGCTGTAATCATTGTTTTTATTTTTCAGTACATTCCTTTGCTCGGTCTTGTAATGGCGTTTCAAGATTATGAACCTTGGCTAGGATTTCTTCACTCTCCTTGGGTAGGGCTCGAGCATTTTAAAACGATGTTTGAATATGAAGATGCTCGCCAAGTAATATGGAATACTTTAGTCATTTCCACATTAAAGATTATTTTTAATCTTGTTGTTCCCTTAGTTTTTGCCCTGCTGTTAAATGAAGTCTACATAATGAAATTCAAGCGGACGGTACAGACGATTGTTTATTTACCTCACTTTTTATCTTGGGTGATATTAGGCGGCATTTTAATCGATATGCTTTCTCCTGAAGGCGGAATTGTTAACCGTGTATTCGTTTCGTTGTTTAATATTGAACCGATTTTCTTTCTCGGAGATAACGATTGGTTCCGTACGGTTGTTGTCATCACGGATGTTTGGAAAGAATGCGGTTTTAATACGATTGTCTTTCTCGCTGCTATTACGTCCATTAATCCAACATTGTATGAAGCAGCAATTGTCGATGGTGCTAACCGGTGGCAACAGACGATTTATGTGACATTGCCGTCCATGCTTCCTATCATTATTGTAGTTGGCACATTATCATTAGGAAACATTTTAAATGCAGGGTTTGACCAAATTTTAAACCTTTATAATCCGCTTGTATATAAAACGGGGGATATTATTGATACGTATGTTTATCGTGTCGGGCTTTTAAATGGAGATTTTAGTTACGGTACCGCTGTTGGTTTATTTAAATCTGTTATTAGTTTTATTCTAGTTGTTACTGGATACCGTTTAGCATATAAATACGCAAACTACAAAGTGTTCTAAGCGGGGGAGGATCATGCACCATTACCAAAAAAGTTTGTCATATAAAATATTTACTATATTCAATTATTTCATTCTAGCATTAATAGCATTGTTATGTATACTGCCACTCATTCATATCTTGGCTGTTTCATTTAGCGGAAGTGCTGCGGCAACTGCTAACATTGTTGGTTTGTGGCCTGTTGATTTTACGCTGGATGCATATAAAAAGACGATTGGAAACGAAAATTTTGTGCGTGCATTATTTAATTCGTTTCTCCGGGTTATATTAGGAACGTCTATATCCATGGCATTTATGTTATGTGCCGCCTATTCTTTGTCAAAGAGTGATTATGATTTTAAAGGCAGAAAAATTTATATGTGGTTTTTCGTTTTCACTATGTTATTCCACGGAGGACTAGTGCCAACTTATATGGTTGTAACAAAATTAGGACTAACCGACACGATTTGGGCATTAGTGTTGCCCTCGGCAATAAATGCCTTTAATTTGATATTGCTTGTCAATTTTTTTAGAACTTCTGTACCAAAATCGTTGGAAGAAGCAGCTATCATCGATGGAGCTAATCATTTCACCATATTTTGGAGAATATATTTACCGATTTCCGTGCCGGCTATCGCTACAATTTCTCTGTTTACCATAGTGTTTCATTGGAATTCATGGTTTGACGGTATGATTTATATGTCTAATGTCAAGCATTATCCGCTATCCACATTCTTGCAGACGATTATTGTGCAGCAAGATTTTAGTAAAATGAGTGTCGATGCAGAAACGTTGAAAAACTTATCAGAGCGGACTGTCAAATCAGCGCAGATTTTTATAGCGGCATTGCCTATGCTCATTATATATCCGTTTGTTCAGAAATTTTTTGTAAAAGGAATCGTTTTAGGAGCAGAAAAAGAATAAAAGGAGACTTATATTTTGCATGAATAGGAGGCGCTATATATGAAAGGAAATGGGGCAGTGTTACAGGAAGGGGAACAATACGAACCTTGTTGGCTAAGATATGAAAAAGTAGAAGGATATTACCAAAACCTTTCCTTATTTTCAAATATTGTTGTGAAAGGAACATCGCCTGTTTTTCATTCGGCTGTTGAGGAACTTTCGCGCGGCATATCGTCTATTATTGGCATTCAACCGAAAGTAGCCAAAAACGTTGAAAAAAATGGGTTTATTCTATTAGGCACTATAGATGATGAAGAGGTAAAACGGCGATTTTCAAGTTTAAGAGAGTTTCAGCAAATAAACAAGGAAGGATATACTATTCAGTCTATTTCACATAATGGGGAATTATCCATTTATTTAGTGGGAAAAACGGATAAAGGTGTTTTGTATGCTGTGTTCCATTTTCTTCGATTATTGCAGATGAAAAAGGGCATCGAGCGTTTATCTATTTTGGAAAACCCGAAAAATCGATTGCGCATGATTAACCATTGGGACAATATGGATGGAAGTATCGAACGTGGATATGCGGGACGCTCGATTTTCTTTAAAGACGATCAGTTTGTAAAAAATAGAAATCGTATCAAAGATTATGCACGGTTGCTTTCGTCAGTAGGAATTAATGGGGTTGTGATTAATAATGTGAATGTCCACGAAACAGAAACAAAATTGATTACAGAGGAATTTTTGCCGGATGTTGCAAAAATTGCAGATATTTTCAGATCTTACGGTATACAGACGTTTTTAAGCATCAACTATGCAAGTCCGGCCCAAATTGGAGGACTATCAACAGCGGACCCGCTTGATCCGGACGTGCAACAGTGGTGGAAAAAGACAGTTGAACGCATTTATCATTATATCCCAGATTTTGGTGGGTTCTTAGTAAAAGCAGATTCAGAATTTCGGCCTGGACCATTTACATATAATAGAAACCATGCTGAAGGAGCGAATATGCTGGCTGAGGCGCTGCAACCATTTGGGGGAATCGTGATTTGGAGATGTTTTGTATACAATTGCCGACAGGATTGGCGGAATCGTTCGACCGATAGAGCGAAAGCGGCTTACGATCATTTCAAGCCATTAGACGGTCAATTTCATAACAATGTCGTTTTGCAAATAAAAAATGGGCCGATGGACTTTCAGGTAAGGGAGCCGGTGTCTCCTTTATTTGGTGCGATGCCAAAAACGAATCAAATGATGGAAGTTCAAATCACGCAAGAATATACAGGGCAGCAAAAACATTTATGCTATTTAATTCCGCAGTGGAAAGAAGTGTTGGAATTTGATACGTATGCAAAAGGGAAAGGATCGCAAGTGAAAAAAGTAGTAGACGGCTCTTTATACAATTATCAGTATAGCGGCATCGCAGCTGTTTCTAATATAGGCGATGATCCGAACTGGACGGGGCATACATTGGCGCAAGCCAACTTATATGGGTATGGGCGCTTGGCCTGGAATCCAGACCTTTCAGCGCAGGAAATAACGAATGAATGGGTGCTGCTTACATTTGGGGATGACCCGGAAGTTGTTGGACAGATTAGCCAGATGCTTTTAGACTCTTGGAGAATTTATGAAAATTATACCGCCCCTTTGGGAGTAGGATGGATGGTGAACCCTGGACATCATTATGGCCCAAATGTGGATGGGTATGAGTATTCTCCGTGGGGAACATACCATTATGCGGACCGTTACGGGATTGGAGTCGATAGAACAGTACGAACTGGGACAGGTTTTACCGCTCAATATTTTCCTGAAAACGCTGAAATGTACGAATCTCTTGAATCTTGTCCAGATGAATTACTATTGTTTTTCCATCACGTCCCTTATACGCATCGTCTCAAATCTGGCGAAACCGTTATTCAGCATATATACAACACTCATTTTGAAGGTGTAGAGCAAGCCAAGCAGTTAAGGGAAAGATGGAAAAAATTAAAAGGTAAAATAGATGAAAAAAGATATCGTGATGTTTTGGAGCGTTTGAATATTCAAGTAGAACATGCAAAAGAATGGCGGGATGTGATTAATACATATTTTTACCGCAAATCGGGAATGGAGGATAAATATAACCGCACTATTTATAAATGATGAGGCAGATTTATGCAAATATCCTAATCAAGGAAGTGAATCATTGGAATGAAAAAAATAAAAGTTCGAGATGATGAGCCAAAAGTGTTTAAGAAGAATTGGAAATTCTGTGTCGGCACAGGAAGATTGGGGCTTGCATTGCGAAAAGAATATTTCGATCATCTAAAATTGGTTCAAGAAAAAATAGGATTTCAATATATCCGCGGACATGGTTTGCTTTCTGATGATGTAGGCATTTATCGTGAAGTGGAAATCGATGGAGAAACAAAACCTTTTTATAATTTTACTTATATTGACAGAATTATTGATTCTTATTTAGAGCTAGGAATCCGCCCATTTGTGGAACTTGGATTTATGCCAAGTGCCTTAGCGTCTGGAGAGCAAACTGTATTTTATTGGAAAGGGAACGTTACACCCCCTAAAAACTACAATAAATGGTATGATTTAATCGTAGCGGTAGTATCTCATTTTGTGGAACGTTACGGTATCGAAGAAGTGCTGAAATGGCCTTTTGAAGTTTGGAATGAACCAAACTTAGTAAATTTCTGGAAAGATGCGGATAAACAAGAATATTTTAAACTATATAAAGTCACGGCGGCTGCGGTAAAAAGCGTTCATCCTGATCTTCAAGTTGGAGGGCCGGCCATATGTGGGGGAAGCGATGAATGGATTGTTGACTTTCTTCGCTTTTGCGCCGACGAAAATGTACCGGTCGACTTTGTAAGCAGGCATGCTTATACATCAAAGAAGCCGCATAAAAAGACATTTGAGTATTATTATCAAGAATTAGAAGCTCCGGAAGATATGTTACAACAATTTAAAACAGTTCGCGAGCTAATTGATCAATCGCCGTTCCCACACCTGCCTTTTCATATTACGGAGTATAATACATCGTACAGCCCAATCAACCCGGTTCACGATACCGTTTTCAACGCGGCATATATAGCCCGGATTTTGAGCGAAGGCGGAGATTATGTCGATTCTTTTTCGTATTGGACATTTAGCGATGTATTTGAAGAAATGGATGTTCCGAAGGCACAATTTCACGGCGGATTTGGCCTAGTTGCTCTCAATTCGATCCCGAAGCCTACTTTTCATTTATTTACATTTTTTAATGCTTTAGGTGATGAACGGCTTTATCGTGATGAGGAAATAATTGTGACTAGAAGGGAAGATGGTTCTATTGCGCTGGTTGCTTGGAACTTAGTTATGGAGAAAGGGAATGGTTTTACAAAAGATTTCGAAATGGAAATACCTGTTCCGTTTGAAGATGTTTTTGTGAAACGGCAGACAATCGATGAAGATCACGGCAATCCATGGGCTGTATGGAAACAAATGGGGAGGCCGCGGTTTCCACATAAAAAGGCCGTAGAGACATTGCGCCAGGTAGCACAGCCTAAAGTGACTACATGCAGAATGCGGACGGAAAATAATATTTTAAGGTTGCAAGTCAAGTTAACGAAAAACGAAGTGACTCTTATCGAAGTAGAACCGGTGAAAGATGAAACATATACCTATGTTGGATTAGACGACAGCTTCATTACATCGTACTCATAATATAAATTCTGTTAAGCGGAAATACAGGAGAGTCTTAGTTTGGGGTAGATTTTCCCTTCACCAAGATGACATGAATATGAGAAAAGTGGAGGTTTTAAGATGGATGTTGTCACAATAGGGGAGTCCATGGTAGTTTTTACTCCTACTAGCAATGGATTAATGAGATATGCTACCCATTTTACGAAAAAGATCGGTGGTGCTGAGTCTAATGTTGCAGTTGGCCTTGCAAGGTTAGGACATCGTGCCGGTTGGATCAGCAGAGTCGGAAATGATGAATTTGGAAAGGCAATTCTCGCTTTTTTAAAGGGGGAAGGCGTTGATATAAGCAGAGTAAAGATGGACGAAAAAGCACCGACAGGCATTTATTTTAAGGAAATGAGAAGGCAAAATGACATTCGGGCTTACTATTATCGCAAAGGCTCGGCAGCAAGCCTATTATCACCGGCTGATTTGGACGAAGAGTATATCGCAAGTGCAAAATATTTACATATTACAGGCATTACCCCTGCTTTAAGCGATAGCTGTCGGGAAGCCATTTTAGCCGCAATAAAAATAGCGCGCGATAATGGGGTGAAAATTGTATTCGATCCTAACTTGCGACTCAAACTTTGGAAGGAAGAGGCTGCTAGGGGAACGCTTCTTTATATCGCATCACAAGCAGATATTGTACTCCCGGGGATGGCAGAAGCAACCTTTTTATTTGGCAACCATCCTACAGAAAAATTGGGGCAATTATTTCTTGAACTTGGGGCTTCCCTAGCAGTACTGAAACTAGGAGAAAAAGGCGCACATTATTTTACAAGTAAAGAAGACAAATGGGTTCCCGGCTTTCCAGTGGAACAAGTGATCGACCCGGTTGGAGCAGGCGATGGGTTTGCTGCTGGATTTATTTCGGGATTGTTAGACGGATTAAGCATATATCATGCTGTGGAAAGAGCTAATGCTGTAGGTGCGCTGGTGACGATGGTTTGCGGCGATGTTGATGGTTTGCCTGAACGTGATGAGATTGAAAAATTAATAACAAAAAATAATGAAGATGTTATTCGATAATAAAGTGGGGGAAAAGCATGGATGATATTAAAGAAACGGGAATTATTCCTGTCATTAGGGGAGCAACAGTTGAGAATATCATCCCCATTGCGCGCGCTTTAAAAAAAGGTGGAATAAATATCATTGAAATCACAGTGGAAGCTCCAGGAGCGCTGGCAGCGCTTGAAAAAGCGGCAAACGAGCTAGAGGGTGTATTAGTAGGTGCTGGCACCGTATTAGATGGGGAAACGGCACGATCAGCGATTTTATCCGGAGCTAAGTTTATTGTTTCTCCTTCCACGAGCATAGAGACGATTCAAATGACGAAGCGGTATGGGGCAGTGAGTATAGCGGGAGGATTAACACCAACGGAAATCGTTACCGCTTTTGAAAATGGAGCTGATTTTGTAAAAGTATTTCCTATCAGTATATTCGGACCTAATTACATTAAAAGCATTAAAGACCCTTTGCCGCAAATACCGTTAATTGCGACGGGGGGAATAAATATAGAAAACATAGAAGATTATATAAGAGCAGGCGTGGAGGCGGTAGGGATAGGAAGCTCATTAGTCAACGTAAAAAAGCACCTCACTGATTCATACCTGTTGGAAATAGCCCATCATGCTTCCTTATTAGTAGCTGCGGTAAAAAAAGCAAGAGCGAAATAGGCAAATATTTTAACCAACAACCGTATGGCTGAATGTATGAATATATGGTGCAATTGACAGAAAATATTTTCTTCGCTAAAATGTAAGCGAATTTTTATCTTTAAAAAGAAATGTTTATTTTTTGAATAATACTACCATACTAGTATAGTGAGATAAAATGAAAGGGAGAATTCAATGGCAATGTTTACATTCCAAGAAAGCCAACAAATAAAAAGCTCTACAAGGGGATCAACGAGAGACCAACTGTATCATTTGTTAAAGGAGAAAATTTTGCGTTTAGAGCTTGAGCCAGGTACAAAAATTTCTGAAAAGGAAATTGCTGAAAATCTTCATGTTAGCAGAACCCCTGTTCGTGAGGCTTTCTTAAAATTAGCTCAAGAAGAATTGTTAGATATTATTCCGCAAAGCGGCACGATCGTATCACGGATTAATTTAGAGCATGTAGAAGAAGGCAGATTTATTAGAGAGGTCATTGAGAAAGAAGTAGTGGCGTTGGCATGTGAAAAATTTACGGAGGAATATTTATTTCAATTAGAAAAAAATATTGCCATGCAGGAATTATGCGTGGAAAAGAGCAACTATTTAGCACTTTTCGAATTGGATGAGGAATTTCATAAGATTATTTTTGATGGTTGCAGGATGTCGCGGTCATGGAAAATGGTTCAGCACCTAAATAGCCATTTTAACCGCTTGCGCGTGCTTCGATTATTTTCCGATTTAGACTGGGATATTATCATCTCTCATCATAAGCAAATTTATCAATTAATTGCTAATAAGGAATCAGAGAAAGCGCGAAAAGTGATGGAAGAACATTTAAGACTAGTGGTCATTGAAAAGGACGTGCTAAAGAAACAATATCCGCATTATTTTGTTTGAATTCGCCCTGTTTAGAAGAATGTATAGATCTAATGCATGTTGTTGAAAAGGAGGGGAAGCTGCGTGCAGACATTTATACACGAAAATTTTTTACTGCAGAATAAACCGGCGAAAATTCTTTATCATGAATATGCGAAACATATGCCAATTATTGACTACCACTGTCATTTAAGTCCGAGGGAAATCGCAGAAGATAAACGATTTCAAAATTTAACCGAGTTGTGGGTAGACGGCGATCATTATAAATGGCGTGTAATGAGGACGTTGGGGATTGAAGAGAAATATATAACAGGAGACGTAAGTGATTATGAAAAATTCCAAGCGTGGGCTAAAGCAGTGCCTTATTGTATTGGAAACCCATTATACCATTGGACGCATTTGGAATTAAAACGTTATTTCGATGTTGATATAGTTTTAAACGAAGGAACATGTAAGGAAATATGGGATCATTGTAACCAAGTATTACAAAAAGAGGATTTCTCAGCCCGCAATATCATTTCTAAATCCAATGTGGAAATGATAGGAACAACGGATGATCCATTAGATAGTTTAGAGTACCATAAAGTTATTCAAAGTAGCCAACATATCCCAACAAAGGTCATGCCCACTTTTCGGCCGGATCCATTATTAGAAATTAATCATCATTCTTTTCCAAAATATATAGGAGAGCTAGGGAAAATTACGAATATCGAAATAACTAATTATGAACAAATGTTAGAGGCAATTAGAAACAGAGTTAACTATTTCCACGAAATGGGATGTAGAATTTCTGACCACGGACTCGAGTATATGCCATATGAAGAAAGCGATTTAAAAGAAGTGTCCGCTATTTTCCAAAAGCGAAAAGATGGTTTTATTGTAACTAAAACAGAAGAAGATAAATACAAAACGTTTACATTACGTTTTTTAGGACAACTTTATCATTCATTGGATTGGGCCATGCAACTGCATATTGGTTCAATAAGAAATACGAATGCGAGAAAGTTTCAACAATTAGGCGCAAATACCGGGTATGATTCTATTAATGATTTTATATTGGCAAAGCCACTGAATTCTTTTTTAAATGCGTTAGAAAAAGAAAATAAGCTGCCTAAAATCATTCTTTATACTTTAAATCCTGCATATAATTACGTTATTGCATCGACAGTTGGCAATTTTCAAGGTGAAGGAATTAAAGGAAAAATACAGTTTGGAGCGGCTTGGTGGTTCAACGACCATAAAGATGGGATTCTATCACACATGAAGGACTTAGCCAATGTAGGAGTTTTAAGTAGTTTTATAGGCATGCTGACTGATTCAAGAAGTTTTTTATCCTATGTACGGCATGAATATTTTCGAAGAATACTATGCAATTTAATAGGGACGTGGGTGGAAAATGGCGAAGTCCCGCCCGATTATCCTTTTTTAGGAAAAATTGTTCAAGACATTTGTTATTTTAATGCAAAAAATTACTTTAACATTCAGTAAATTTCCTTCGATGAATCAAGGGAGTGCAAAGCGATGAAAATGACATTTCGGTGGTTCGGCAAGGGCAATGATACTGTTTCGCTGGATGACGTGAGGCAAATTCCCGGAGTGGAGGGAATTGTAGGAGCATTATACCACATTCCTGTAGGCGAAGTGTGGCCGCTTGAAGATATTTTACACTTGAAAAAACAGGTAAATGAAAAAGGATTCCACCTTAAGGTAATTGAGAGTGTCAATGTCCATGAAGATATTAAACTAGGATTGCCTTCACGGGAGCGCTATATTGAAAATTACAAACAAACGATTCGGAATTTAGCGAAAGCTGGTGTGAAAGTTATTTGTTATAACTTCATGCCTGTTTTTGACTGGACGAGATCGGATCTAGCGAAAAAACGGAGCGATGGTTCTACGGTTTTGGCTTATGAGAAAGATAAAATAGAAAATATTGATCCGGAAGAAATGGTTAGAAGAATCGAAAGCGACGCAAACGGTTTTTTATTGCCAGGGTGGGAACGTGAAAGATTGAAAACAATCAAAAACCTTTTTTCTCTATATAAAGGAGTTACAGAAGACGATCTATTTGAAAACCTGCGTTATTTTTTGGAACAAATTATTCCCGTCGCAGAAGAGTGCGGGATTAAAATGGCGATTCATCCCGATGATCCGCCTTGGTCGGTATTTGGATTGCCGCGAATTGTAACAAATAAAGAAAATTTAGAGAAAATTATAAAGATGGTCGATAGCCCAGCGAACGGAATCACGTTGTGTTCAGGTTCATTGGGGGCTAACCCTAATAACGATATTCCAGAAATGTTCAGATATTTCTTGAAAATGGATCGGGTCCCGTTTGTCCATGTTAGAAATATAAAAATACATGAAAACGGCGATTTTGAAGAAACATCCCACCGTAGTTGCGATGGTTCGCTCGATATATGTGAGATCGTAAAGGCGCTTCATGATATGAACTTCCAGGGATATATACGTCCTGACCATGGACGGATGATTTGGAATGAAAAAGCGCGGCCGGGATACGGGTTATATGACCGTGCGCTTGGTATCATGTATCTCTTCGGAATTTGGGATAGTCTGGAAAAGCAAAAGAAAGGAAGAGGATAAATGCTGCCAATCCATCCAAATCTAAAAGGCAAAGTAGCGGTAGTTACCGGCGGTGGTGGAGTGCTGTGCAGCTGCATGGCCAAGGAGCTGGCTCGGCAAGGAATGAAAGTGGCAATCCTTAACCGGACGTTGGAAAAAGCAGAAAAAGTAAAGGAAGAAATTATCAACCAAGGTGGGGATGCCATCGCCGTTCCATGCAATGTGTTAGATGTTGATAGTGTAAAAAAAGCGGAAGAAATCGTATTTCGTGAATACGGCCCCTGTGATGTGTTGATTAACGGGGCCGGCGGTAATCATCCACAAGGGATTACCACAAAAGAGATACTTGAACAAGAAGATTTGGATCATCCGGAAATCGCTACATTTTTTGATCTTACTACCGAAGGATTTAAGTATGTGTTCGATTTAAATATTGTGGGCACTGTCATTCCAACACAAATTTTTCTAAAACGAATGATCGGAAAAAAAGGAACGATTATCAATATCTCATCGATGAGCGCCCCCCGGCCAATGACGAAAGTTCCGGCATATAGCGCTGCCAAAGCGGGGATTGAAAATTTCACAAAATGGCTGGCGGTGCATGTAGCTAGTGTCGGAATTCGTGTTAACGCGATTGCTCCAGGATTTTTTCTGACGAAACAAAATGAAAATTTACTAAAAAATCCAGACGGATCATATACGGAGCGTACAAAAAAAATTTTATCCCACACACCGATGAAGAGATTAGGGAATCCTGAAGATTTATTAGGAACTTTGCTCTGGCTTGTCGATGAACAAACAAGCGGATTTGTTACAGGAATCGTTGTACCAGTTGATGGAGGATTTTTGGCATATGCTGGCGTCTAAAGATAGGATAGAGCGAATATTTTTCTTTTCTTATTGAATATTCAAATAATACAAATATTTGTGATATACTGTTCCGTAGAAAAGACGGCATTGAAAAAGGTGGATTAAAAATGCGTTCCAGTTGGCTAGAAGGAAGAATATATGGCATATGCGAATGGATCACCAGATTGGCGTATGTCAATATACTTTGGGGGCTCTTTACATTAGCAGGAGCGATTATTTTAGGCGTTGCGCCTGCGACAGTTGCGTTGTTTACCGTTGTAAGAAAATGGCTTCTTTTTAGCGATAATGATGTTCCGATTTTTAAAACGTTTTTGAACACATATAAAAAAGAGTTTTGGCGGGCCAATAAGATCGGGCTATTTATAGGGTTTGTTTCTTATGTTTTATATATTGATTTTCTATATATCGCAAACGTCCGAGAAGCGTTTCAGCTAGCATTTTCCGTTTTTCTGTTTGTTATTTTAGTTTTTTATGCTATTACGCTTTTATATCTCTTTCCTATTTATGTTCATTATGAACTGCGGTTCTTGCAGTATGTAAAATACTCTTTCTTTATCGGGATGGCGAATCCGTTAATGACGCTGACCATGTTCCTTAGCATTATCTTGCTGACTGTTTTGTTTATGTATATACCCGGGCTAATTCCATTCTTTAGCGTTAGTTCGTTCTCTGTTGTTTTAATGTGGTGTGCGCTAAAGGTCTTCCGCAAAATTGAGGAGAAGCAAAATGCCATCAATCGTTCTAACAGCAAAGCTTAAGTAGTTGAATATCTTTTTGTAAATGTTTTCGGAAAAAGGAGGTAACACAGATATGGTAAGAATAAGAAATCCCATTTTAACCGGATTTCATCCAGACCCATCCATATGTCGTGTAGGAGAAGATTACTATATTGCCGTTTCCACATTTGAATGGTTTCCAGGAGTGA
Source organism: Parageobacillus sp. KH3-4 (assembly GCF_022846435.1). Classification (NCBI taxonomy): domain Bacteria; kingdom Bacillati; phylum Bacillota; class Bacilli; order Caryophanales; family Anoxybacillaceae; genus Parageobacillus; species Parageobacillus sp. KH3-4. The sequence goes on along the minus strand of NZ_AP025627.1, from coordinate 2,096,720 downwards.
GAATCTATCACTCGAAAGATTTAAAAAATTGGCGTTTAATTTCAAGACCATTAAATCGATTGAGTCAACTGAATATGTTAGGAAACCCAGATTCAGGAGGAGTTTGGGCGCCCCATCTATCATACAGTGACGGTAAATTTTGGCTTATATATACAGATGTAAAAGTAGTGGAAGGGCAGTGGAAAGATTGCCATAACTATCTTGTCACTTGTGAAACGATTGATGGCGAATGGTCTGACCCTATTTACTTAAATAGTTCAGGTTTTGATCCGTCTTTGTTTCACGATGATGATGGAAGGAAATATTTAGTTAATATGTGCTGGGATCATCGTGTTGGCAACCATTCTTTTTATGGCATAGTGCTTCAGGAATATAGTGTTGAACAACGAAAGTTAATTGGAAAACCGGAAATTATCTTTAAAGGAACAGATTTAAAAATTACCGAAGGCCCCCATTTATATAAAATCAACGGTTATTATTATTTATTAACAGCGGAAGGTGGCACAAGATACAATCACGCGGCAACCATTGCGCGGTCAAAATCTCTCCGGGGGCCGTATGAGGTGCATCCGGAAAATCCGTTGATTACATCATGGCCATATCCGCGTAATCCGCTGCAGAAAGCGGGGCATGCCTCCATTGTGCATACCCATACGGATGAGTGGTTTTTAGTACATTTAACAGGCAGACCGCTTCCGAAAGAGGATCAACCTTTGTTGGAACACCGCGGCTACTGTCCGCTTGGGCGTGAAACAGCAATCCAAAGACTGGAATGGAAGGACGGCTGGCCTTATGTTGTCGGAGGAAATCAGCCTTCTTTAGAAATCGAAGGACCGAATGTGGAAGAAGTAAAATGGGAGAAGGATTATGATGAAAAAGATGATTTTGACAGCGATGTTTTAAACCCGCACTTTCAGACGTTGCGGATTCCGTTAGGAGAGGATATAGCTTCATTAAAAGATAATCCCGGGCATTTGCGGCTATACGGAAGGGAGTCGCTTACCTCAAAGTTTACACAAGCTTTTGTAGCTAGACGATGGCAGCACTTCAACTTTATTGCAGAAACGAAAGTTGCCTTTCGCCCTACAACATTCCAGCAGTCTGCAGGACTTGTAAATTACTATAATACGCAAAACTGGACGACGCTTCAAATTACTTGGCATGAAGAAAAAGGAAGAATTCTTGAGGTAATGACATGCGATAATTTTACATTTGACCAACCTCTCCGGGGAGAAGAAATCGTTATACCAGATGATGTACAATATGTCTATCTTCGCGTTGAAGTACAGACGACTACTTATCAATACTCTTATTCATTTGACGGGGAAAATTGGATGAAAATTCCTATACAATTTTATTCATACAAATTATCCGATGATTATGTAAGAGGCAGAGCCGCTTTTACCGGTGCGTTCGTCGGAATGCACTGCCGGGATAGTTCAGGGCAAAACAACTATGCTGATTTTGATTACTTTTTGTATAAAGGATTGTGATATCTTTGTTATATGCTAAACACTTTGTTTATTAAATAGACAAACAAATAAAAGTACGTTATAATTTCGTTAAGATTTCTAAGTAATCTAAAAAATTATGAAGGGTTATAGCGGAAATCGGAAGTTTCTCTCATTATCTTATCAAGATCCACGCCAATTCCTGAAGCTCGTGAGCCTGACGTTATAAGAACGTTTCTTCGATCAGCGTAAAAGACAAAAAACGGCTTTCCAAACGTGGAAGGAGGCGGTTGCGCGCCTCCACTTCCATCGCATGATACCGCTGATCTGTCACAAATGAGGCGTTTCGATCGAATATTACACGACTCGGGCGAACAATCCATTACGGAAGAAACAATTGATTGTTGTGTTATGTGGAAAATGACTAAAGTACTGCATGCGGTGAGTACAAACTGCAAACGTTTGGCGCAGAGCGAATGATACAGGACGCTTTCAGGTTCGCAAAGGCAGTTTGATTGTTCAATTGCAGTTTTGAAATATTTTCTCAAAATATAAAATTATTGGGAAAAAATGAAGGCGTTGCGGGCATATCGCCCAGATGTATATGGAGGAAACGGAATCGTTACCGTTGCGACTGATAGTGGAGAAACGCGGAAAGAAGTCGTTTCTGGCGATATAGATTGAGCCCGCTTCCCACTGCATTCTTGAAAGGGAACAGCCGCTTTATTCAAGCGGCAATATGATCCAACAGGCGCGGGTGTTTGAAGCATGCTACACGTCTGTGCAAACAGGAAGTGTTATAAAAACATGGAAGTTCTAGTTTTTGAGAAGTGGGAGGATGAACACGATGAAAGTCATTCAAGAAAAATGGGCAGAAATCGATCAACAGCCTGTCATATCTTTCACGATGATCAATGATCATGGGATGGAAGTTACTTGTATTAATTATGGTTGCATTATTACGAAAATCGTTGTCCCTGATAAGGATGGAAATTATGAAAATGTTGTATTAGGATTTGATCAATTTGATCCGTATGTAGCGAATACTCCTTATTTTGGTGCAGTAATTGGGCGGGTGGCAGGAAGGATACAAAACGCTTGTTTTGAGTTGGATGGAAAAACATATACATTATGTAAAAACGAAAACAACAATCACTTGCACGGTGGGGTAAAAGGGTTTCACCGTGTTCTTTGGAATGCGGTGATGGTGGAAAAAGAAGAGGAAGTTGGCGTGCAATTTTCTTATACAAGTCCGGATGGGGAGGAAGGATATCCAGGCACTGTCCAAGTACAAGTAACTTACATGTTAAATAATCAAAATGAATTAGTTATTTCTTATGGTGCACGTTCTGACAAAAGCACGTTATTGAACTTAACAAATCATACGTATTTTAATTTAAGCGGCAACATGAAAAGAGACATTTTGGATCATGAATTGAAAATAAAGAGTGACCGTTTTTTAGAGTTAAATCAAGAGCTAATTCCAACAGGTGCCATTTTGGATGTTGCGAACACTCCTTTTGATTTACGCAAAGGAAAGAAAATTAAAGACGGAATTATGATGAATCATCCACAAATTGAGTTAGTTGGACAAGGATACGATCATCCGTTTTTATTAAATGTTCATCATGATAAAGAAATCATTCTTCAAGATCCTGAAAGCGGTCGCACACTGACAATCGAAACAGATGAAGTAGGGGTAGTAGTATATACGGGAAATCAGTTACAAGAGGGAATGGATATTTATGGTGTGCCGTCGCGGAAGTATTTAGGAATTTGTTTAGAAACACAAGGGTTGCCAGATGCCATTCATCATCCTCATTTTCCATCTTGGATATTGCGACCAAGTGAAAAATATTCGTCGGTAACTATCTATAAATTTGGTGTTGTAATAAAATGACAATTTTTATAAGTATTATCGTATCTATATGGAAAAATTGTAAAAACATTATTATTTAAATCGCTTACACTCTGTATTCATATACATTTGGATATGAAAGATCCGTTACTACACCTGATTCTGGAGAAGTTGGAAAGGTTGGCTAGCTAAGGTGGAAGATAAAAACGGATATTCATTTTTTCGTAATCTTTGTTTGTTCACTAGACAAACAAATTTAACAGCATTATAATTTATATTGTAAGTTAATAAAAATTTATGACCAAAATGAAAAGGGGGAGCTAGGATTGAAAAAGGCAGTAAAAGTTCTTAGTCCTATGTTATTGCTGTTTTTGCTTGTATTTATGATGACTGCTTGCGGACAGGACGTTGCAAACCAAAATGGAAGCGGTAACAAAAGGGGAGGACAAGATAAAATAAAGATAGGTTTTTCCGTGTCGGATCTTACACTTGAAAGATGGCAACACGATCGTGACATTTTTGTTAAGCAGGCTGAAAAATTGGGAGCAGAGGTATTAGTACAATCAGCAAACGGGGACAGCGAAAAACAATTATCACAAATTCAAAATATGTTATCCCAAGGGATCGATGTTCTAGTAATTGTGCCAGTTAATACGGATGCTCTATCGCCAGTTGTAGAGCAAGCAAAAAGAGAAGGTGTAAAAGTACTCGCTTACGATCGACTAATTATGAATGCCGATGTGGATGCATATGTTTCATTCGATAACGTACGTGTAGGAGAGATGCAGGCGGAATATTTAGTGAAAAAAGTACCTAAAGGTAATTATTTCTTGTTAGGCGGTTCTCCTACAGATAATAACGCTAAAATGTTTAGAGAAGGGCAAATGCATATTTTGCAACCTCTTATTGATAAAGGCGATATTAAAATAGTTGGGGATCAATGGGCAAAAGATTGGCAGGCTTCAGAAGCAATGAGAATTATGGAAAATGCGTTAACGGCTAATAAAAATAAAATTGATGCAGTGGTTGCTTCCAATGATAGTACTGCGGGGGGAGCTATTCAGGCGCTGGAAGCACAAGGTCTAGCTGGAAAAGTAGCAATTTCTGGCCAAGATGCTGATTTAGCGGCAGTTCAACGTATTGTCGAGGGAACACAATCTATGACTGTATATAAACCTATTAAGACTATTGCAACTAAATCTGCAGAAGTTGCAGTTCAGCTTGCTAAAGGTGAGAAAATTCAAGCAGACGAAACGGTGAATAATGGAAAAGTAGATGTGCCGTTTATTAAATTAAATCCAATTATGGTGGATAAAGATAATGTCATTGATACTGTCATTAAAGATGGTTTTCATTCCTATGATGACGTGTATAAAAATGTACCAGAAGATAAGCACCCACCACGTCCGTAATAAATTTTTTAAATGTGGACTCTTTTAATGGTATCCATGGCAAATGGTTCGATTCTGCTTGTCGTGAATACTATTACCTTATTATTTTTTGATGATAAGTTAAAAAATTATTAGGTAAGGTGGGGCGTATGCAACCATACATTTTAGAAATGAAGGGAATTACAAAAGAATTTCCAGGAGTCCGTGCATTAGATAATGTTACTTTTTCTGTGCGGAAAGGAGAAATTCATGCACTTTGCGGCGAAAATGGCGCTGGGAAATCCACTTTAATGAAGATTCTGAGTGGGGTATATCCATACGGTTCATATGAAGGAAAAATTTATATTAATGGTAACGAAGTAAAATTTAGAAATATAAAAGAATCCCAAAAAGCAGGAATTGCTATTATTTATCAAGAGTTAGCCGTTGTAGAGGAAATGACGGTAGCCGAAAATATGTTTCTCGGCCATGAATTGATGAGAGGAAAATACATGGATTGGAATCGCTTATATGCAGAAGCGCAAAAATGGCTGCAAAAAATAGGTTTGCCTATTGATCCAGAAACAAAAGTGGGAGATTTAACTGTTGGTAAACAGCAATTAGTAGAAATTGCGAAAGCCCTTACAAAAAATGCCGAGATTATTATTTTAGATGAGCCGACAGCAGCATTAACAGAAAGCGATGTTTCTACTTTAAAGAACATTTTAAGAGATCTTCGCTCTCAAGGCGTTACATGTATTTATATATCCCATAAACTCAACGAGGTCATGGAATTAGCCGATACAGTAACTGTTTTAAGGGATGGGCAAACCGTGAGTACCGACCCAATAGACCAACTGACGGAAGAGCGTATTATTGCCAAAATGGTAGGAAGGGAACTGGATGAATTATACCCTTATGAACCGCGTGAAGTGGGAGAAGAAATTCTCAAAGTCAACAATTACTCTGTTATTGACGAAAAGTCAGGAAAAAAAGTGATTGATAATGCCTCTTTTACTTTAAGAAGGGGAGAAATTCTTGGTATCTCAGGACTAATGGGATCAGGACGAACAGAATTATTTACAAGTATATTTGGAGCGTATAAAGGAAAGAAACAAGGGACTGTTTTTTTAGATGGGAAGGAAGTAATCATTGAAAGTCCTGCAGATGCTATTAAGCATGGAATCGCCTACGTTTCCGAAGACCGGAAGAAGTATGGCCTCATTCTTGAAATGGATATTATAAAAAATTCCACTCTTGTGGCTCTAAAAAGGGTAACAAATTGGAATATGATTGATCGTGCTTTAGAAGTAAAATATGCGGAGGAAATTACAAAGAAAATGAAGTTAAAAGCATCTAACCTTGAGCTGAAAGTATCTCAGTTGAGCGGCGGAAATCAACAAAAGGTAGTTTTGAGTAAATGGTTATTAAATAATCCTAAAGTGCTTATTTTAGATGAACCAACTAGAGGGATAGACGTCGGTGCGAAATATGAAATCTATAAAATTATTAACGAATTAGCTAATCAAGGTGTCGGCATTGTCTTGATTTCGTCAGAGTTACCGGAAGTTATGGGAATGTCGGATCGCATTTTAGTCATGTCGGAAGGAAGAATTGTTGGGGAGTTTAGCCGGGAAGACGCTACACAGGAAAAAATTATGACTTGTGCGACGGGAGGGAGACAAAAATGAAAAGCTCGGTTTCTTTTCAAGCACCCGTGGATTCAGGAAAATTGAGAAGGATGCGTTCAAAATTTGATTTTCGCTCTTATACGCTTATCATTGCCCTTGTTCTTATAGCGCTTATTTTTGGAATATTAACAGATGGAGAGTTCCTAACATCGCGTAATTTGTCCAACTTATTTATGCAAATGTCTGTGATCTCGATTTTAGCTATCGGAATGACACTAGTTATTATAGCAGGGCATATTGATTTATCTGTAGGTTCGGTCGTTGGATTAACAGGAGGAATTGCAGCAATTTTACAAGTTTGGTATGGATGGGGAACTGTTTCTGTTATTATTGTTGCAATTATTGTCGGTGCATTGATAGGACTTTGGCAGGGTTGGTGGGTTTCTTATCGTAATGTGCCCGCGTTTATTGTTACGCTAGGCGGCATGCTGATTTTTAGGGGAATTTTAATTGGGATTAGTAACGGAGAGACTATTGCCCCGTTGAATAAAAGTTTTGAAGCGATTGGGAATAGTTATCTTCCTTATGTAATTGGTTATGTATTAGCAATAATCAGTATTATTATGCTATTTGTTTTTGTTAATAGAAACCGTAAAAAAAGGCAGTTATTAGGGTTAACTGTCAATACCAAGGTTAATGATTATGGAAAAGCGACGATTTACTCATTGTGCATTTTGGTATTAGTTTACATGTTAAACCGCTACTACGGTATTCCGATCCCAATGCTTGTCGTCGTTCTATTTGCGATCATCTTTGTTTTTATCGCGGTCAAAACTCCATTTGGAAGATACATTTACGCAATTGGCGGGAATATTGAGGCAGCAGCCCTCTCGGGGATAAATATCAAACGTATTGTACTTGCTATATTTATTTTAATGGGAGCGCTTTCCGGAGTGGCAGGTATTATTTTAACGAGCAGATTGAATGCGGCAACAGTAAGTAGTGGGGAAATGTATGAGTTAGATGCCATCGCTGCCTGTGTCATTGGGGGCACGAGCCTAATGGGCGGAAGAGGAAATATAATAGGAGCTATTATTGGCGCCCTCATTATGGCTAGCATCGATAATGGGATGAGCATGATGAACATTGAAACCTTTTGGCAATTTATTGTAAAAGGATTGATTCTTATTATTGCAGTCTGGATTGATATATCGAGTAAAAGCCGGACTAACTAATTTAATCGATATTGGAAATTAGTTAAAAATACACAACTGTATTTTGCATTTATGTGTGTTAATACCAATCATATGATTGGTCTATTTCTATAATAGAAAAATATTATAATAGGAGGAATCTATCATGCCTTATTTCAACAACATCAGCACCATATCCTATGAAGGACCAACGTCTAAAAATCCGCTTGCGTTTAAGTTTTACAATCCAGAAGAAAAAGTCGGCGATAAAACGATGGAAGAGCACTTGCGCTTTTCAGTTGCGTATTGGCATACGTTTACAGGGGATGGATCGGATCCGTTTGGGGCAGGCAATATGATCCGTCCATGGAACAAATACAGCGGAATGGACTTAGCCAAAGCGCGTGTAGAGGCTGCTTTTGAGTTTTTTGAAAAATTAAATGTCCCATTCTTCTGTTTCCATGATGTGGATATCGCGCCAGAAGGGGAAACATTAAAAGAAACATATAAAAATTTGGATATTATCGTAGACATGATTGAAGAATATATGAAAACAAGCAAAACGAAGCTGCTTTGGAATACGGCGAATTTATTTACCCATCCTCGCTTTGTCCATGGCGCCGCCACTTCTTGCAACGCCGATGTATTTGCCTATGCAGCGGCCAAAGTAAAAAAAGGGTTGGAAATTGCGAAACGATTAGGAGCGGAAAACTACGTATTTTGGGGCGGACGAGAAGGGTATGAAACGCTATTAAATACCGATATGAAACTAGAGCTGGACAACTTAGCCCGCTTCTTGCATATGGCGGTGGATTATGCAAAAGAAATTGGGTTTGAGGGGCAATTTCTAATTGAGCCGAAGCCGAAAGAGCCGACGAAACATCAATATGACTTTGACGTTGCGACAGCGTTGGCATTTTTACAAACATACGGACTAAAAGATTACTTTAAGTTCAATATCGAAGCAAACCATGCAACGTTAGCGGGACATACGTTTGAACATGAATTGCGGGTAGCGCGCATTCATGGGATGTTAGGTTCTGTTGACGCAAACCAAGGAGATATGTTGTTAGGATGGGATACGGACGAATTCCCGACAGATTTATATTCTACTACGCTTGCCATGTACGAAATTTTGAAAAACGGCGGCCTTGGCCGTGGCGGATTGAATTTTGATGCTAAAGTAAGAAGAGGATCATTTGAACCGGAAGATTTGTTCTACGCTCATATCGCTGGAATGGACAGCTTTGCTGTTGGATTAAAAGTCGCTTATCGATTAATGGAAGACCGCGTTTTTGATGAGTTTATTGAAGAACGGTACAAAAGTTATACAGAAGGAATTGGACGGGAAATCGTCGAAGGAACCGCCGACTTCCATAAATTAGAAGCTCATGCTTTGCAACTAGGAGAAATCCAAAATCAATCGGGCAGACAAGAACGATTAAAAACATTGCTTAACCAATACTTGCTTGAAGTTTGCGCAACCCGTTAAGGAAAAGAGGGATTGGCTGTGGATCACGTCATTGGTGTGGATTTAGGGACAAGTGCAGTAAAGGTGCTGCTTGTGGATCGGAATGGAAATGTCAAGGGAGAGTGGACAGAAACTTATCCCTTATATCAGCTCCAGTCCGGATATAGCGAACAAAATCCTGAGGATTGGGTAGAAAAAACGATTGTTGCTTTAAGAAAGTTATTGGAAGTTTCCCATGTTTCTCCTGACTCTGTTAGTGGATTGAGTTTTTCCGGCCAGATGCACGGACTTGTGCTTTTAGATAAGGAACGGAACGTACTGCGAAATGCGATTCTGTGGAACGATACGCGGACAACGGAAGAATGCCGGGAAATTGAGGAGAAAGTGGGAAAAGAAACGTTATTATCGATTACGAAAAACCGTGCGTTAGAAGGATTTACCTTGCCGAAGCTGTTATGGGTGAAAAAGCATGAGCCGCATCTTTATCAGCGTGCGTACACGTTTTTGCTGCCGAAGGATTACGTCCGTTTCCGTCTTACGGGGCAAATTGCGATGGAATATTCCGATGCGGCAGGGACGTTGTTGTTAGATATTGAAAATAAGACATGGAGCAAGCCTATTTGCGACGTCCTTGGCATTGATGCTCAGCTGTGCCCTCCTTTAGTCGAATCAACGGCATATGTCGGAACATTGCTTCCGGAAATCGCGGAAGAAACTGGATTATCTACGAATGTAAAAGTTTTTGCCGGCGGTGCCGACAATGCTTGCGGTGCAGTTGGCGCTGGCATTTTATCGGAAGGGCGCATGATGTGCAGCATCGGTACATCCGGTGTCGTTTTGGCGTACGAGCAAACAGGAGAGAAAGATTTTGCTGGAAAAGTTCATTATTTTAATCATGCCAAGCCGAATGCCTACTATATTATGGGAGTGACATTGGCCGCCGGGTATAGTTTTGATTGGTGGAAGCGCACGTTTATGGAAGACATCCCGTTTGCCGATATTGTCAAACGTGCCTATGAATCACCGATTGGCGCCAATGGCTTGTTGTTTGCCCCATATTTGGTCGGGGAACGAACTCCTTATGCCGATGCCGATATCCGCGCCTCCTTTATCGGGATCGATTCTTCGCAAACGAAGTGGGATTTTGCGCGCGCAGTGATGGAAGGAATCACCTTTTCGCTAAATGAATCGGTGGAGATGATGAAGGCAAGCGGAAAAACGGTCGAGTCGGTCGTTTCCATCGGCGGGGGAGCGAAAAGCAAGGAGTGGCTGCAATTGCAGGCAGACATCTTTGCGATCCCAGTGGCAAAATTAAAAAATGAGCAAGGCCCAGGGCTAGGGGCGGCAATGATTGCTGCGTATGGCTGCGGCTGGTTTGATTCGCTCGAGCAATGTTCGGACGTGTTTAAGCAGGTAGAGCTTGTTGTTGAGCCGCAAAAAGAGGCGGTAGCACGTTACCGGGAGTTATTTGCTATTTACCGTGAGATTTATCCGCAAACAAAAGAGATTACGAAAAAGTTAAAAGCATTTCGGAACTAATTTTTCTGTGCGCGCCGGCACGTTTTGTGCCGGCGTATTTTTTAAAAGGCTAGATTAGTATGATATTATCCCCTTATAATAGACAGAAAAAAAGCAAAGACTGTTACTGTTTACTATAAGCGGATTTTATAAAAAATCAGAAATTTAATTGAAAAGGGAATGTTTAGATATTATATAAACCAGAGAATGGGCTAGCAGGAGCGAAGTTTTTGGAAAAGTAAAATCGTCCCCTTTGTGTCGTTTTTTATTCAATTTTTGTAGTTATAAGCTGGATGCAAGTCCAATTATTTATGTAAAATTGCAAAACAATCATTAGATATTGATTCAAACAAAAAGAGATTGAAAAAAAGTGGAAAACAAATTACACTTTAAATAAAATAAAGAAAGCGCTTGCTCTAATTTTCTGTTTGAAAAATGTGTTCCTTTCTTACTAAAAAAATACTGACGTGCGAAAGACTGGTGAAATATGAAAGTAACGATTTATGATGTGGCGAAACAAGCTGGTGTATCTATATCAACTGTATCAAGAGTGATTAATAACACGGGACGTATTAGTGAAAAGACAAGAAAAAAAGTATTAGAAGTGATGAAAGAATTGCACTATCAACCTAGTATAGTGGCTTCTGCGTTAACTGGAAAACGGACCCGTACAATTGGACTTATTATTCCTGATGTAGCTAATCCATTTTTTTCTGAAATTGCCAGGAAAGTAGAAGACCGCGGAAGAGAACTAGGATTTAATGTGTTAATGTGTAATACAGATAATAATCCAGATACAGAAGAAATGTATCTTTCTCTCCTAAGACAAAAAAGTGTGGATGGAATTATTATTGGAACGACAACAAAAAACTACACAGTTTTAAATCAATTGCTACACGAAAAATTCCCGTTAGCTTTTATTGCTCAAGATATTCCTGAATTAGCTATTAATGTTGTTAGAGTTGATGATTTCTTAGGCGGATACCAAGCTGTATCGCATTTAGTATCTTTAGGTCACAAAAAGATTGCCATTATGTTGGGAAATTTAAGCAGAACAAGCGATAAATATCGTCTTCAAGCTTATCGTCAGGTAATGGAAGAGAATGGATTAAAATACGAAGAAAAATGGATCGTTTATACAGACTATTCAATGAGAGATGGAAAAAGAGCAGCGTTAGAGTTGCTTCAGTCTTCACAAAAACCAACTGCTATTTTTGCATGCTTTGATTCTTTAGCCATTGGTGTTTATCAAGCTGCAAAGGAATTGGGACTTCAAATTCCAGATGATTTATCTATTGTAGGTTTTGACAACACGATATTGTCTACAATTGTTGATCCTCCATTAACGACAGTAGCACAGCCTATTGACGAAATGGGACGGCAAGTAGTTGATTTGTTGATTGATGAGATAGAAGGAAACAATAATACAAAACAGCGGATTATTTTACCACCAGAATTAATCATAAGGCAATCTACAAAATTATTATAAGAGTCATTATTATTTTTAAAAAAAGAGGAACTTGGCGAAGTGGACATATCCCTGTCAAGTAGACAGTGTTTAAAAAGACCCTCTCATCAGCTTCATCCATCATAGTTGATTGGGCTTTGTCAGTGTCAAGGAAATCACTTGACACTGACAGCCCATCAACTAATTGGCAGACAAGCTGATGGAGGAGCTATTCTAGTCATCCGTGATTCCTTGTGTTATGCACATACCTTCTTTCTGTATTGTACAGGGCTAAGATATGTGAGTTTCTTTTGAATGCGCCTATCATTATAAAACTCCATATATTTATGAACAGCTGCTTCCAGGTCATCCATGGAGTGAAATTCCTCAAGATATATACATTCTGTTTTTAGATGGCTAAAAAAGCTTTCTATACAAGCATTGTCTAAACAGTCTGCTTTTCTGGACATACTTGGAATAATACCATGTTGTTTGAGAGTTGCGTGGTATTCATGGGATGTGTACTGGAACCCTTGGTCACTGTGTAAAATGGTTCCATTCACATCTCGTTTTTTTTATTGCTTCGTCTAAAGTATCAAGAACTAGCTGAACATCATTTCTTTTACTGATTCGATACGAAATCACTTCCCTGTTAAAGAGATCATAGATAACGGATAAGTATAGACGCTGGTTGTCCCAAAGGAGATAAGTAATATCTGTCACCCATTTCTCATTCGGTTTACTCGCTGTGTAAATTGTCTATTTAATACGTTCGGTACCTTCATTCTTTCCGAACCTTTTCGGTAGGCCTGCTTTTTTCTGCGAATTTTCGCCGATTCATCTGCTTCATTAAGCGATAAATACATTTGTGATTAATTCTCCACCCGTATTCCCGCAAAATGTATGCCTTTACTCTTGGATAACCATAAGTTCCATTGGATACTTCATAGGCTTCCACGATCAAATTCATGATGCCTTGATTTCTTAAATCTCTCACTGTTGTTACATTTTTTCGTTTCAGCCACTTATAATAACCGCTTCTGGAAACACAAGCTATCTTGCATAACAAAGAAATAGGATAGGAACGACTAAGATCATGAATGATGGAATAGAAGACGGTTTTGTCTCTGGTTTTCACCTCCTTTTCAAGGCAATAAGCTTTTTTAAGAATTCATTTTCTGCTTTTAGTTTTCGATTTTCTTCTTCTACTGTTAATGGCTTCTTTCTTGGGCGGCCCCGTTTAGAGGAAATGGTTTTTCCTCTACGTTCTTTTAGTCCTTCTTCTCCATACTGTTGATAGTTCTTTACCCAAATGCGTACCCTTTTAGGATCTTTGATCCCCATTCTCTTGGCTACTTTCCGATACCCTAATTGTTCATTCAAATACATCGTCACTGCATGTAATTTAAATTTAAAACTATAGCTTTTGTATTTTGCATCTGATTTATCCAAAAAATCCCTCCTGTATAGCAGTGTGTCCTTTTTCTACACTGTCTACACAAGAGGGATAATATCAAAGACGTCGTTCCTCTCTTTTTTTGTTCTAATAATATACTAAATATTTGTTATATAATAAAAATTTTATAAAATTCATAAAAAATAGTTGCTAAAATCGATTGATATAGATAAAATAAAAGCAGATATGGGAAAGCGCTTTCTCAAATTAATGTGCAATTTTTTAAGGATTTATAATCCATAACGCATAAAATATAAAGTTAAAAAACAAATATATATTGAGAAAGCGCTTGCTCTTAAAATTGCGTGGAACATTAGCTAAGTCTGTAAGAAAGGAGAAAAATTATGCCGCAAGTAAAAATAGGAATCTTGGGTGCAGGAGGAATTGCGAAGGTACATACATCGATTCTTAAAAGAGATGAACGAGTACAGATTGTCGGAATAGCAGACATTGTAGAGGAACGAGCAGTAAACTTGGCAAAAGAAGCAGGAAGTGCCAAGGCAGTTAGTAGTTTAGATGATTTGTTTGAACTTGGTGTTGATGCTGTATACGTTACAACTCCAAATACGTTGCATGTTGAACCTGTATTGAAATGTTTACAACAAAACGTTCATGTATTTTCAGAAAAACCAATGGCTACATCTTTGGAAGAAGCGGAACAAATAAAAAAAGCTGCGGAAACATCAAAAGCAATATACAATCTGGGAATGAATCGCCGATATGCGTCTGTTTATAAAAAGGTAAAAGAGCTCATTGCTTCGGGAGAAGTAACTCCGTATTTAGCAAACGTTAAAATGAATCGCGGTGAATTATTAAATCCTGCTTGGACAGCCGATCCGAAGGTGACGGGTGGATTCCTTTATGAAACCCCTTTCCATCTGATGGATATGTGTCGTTATTTATTTGGAGAAGTGCAAACAGTTTATTGTGAAGCTAGACAAAATATTTCCAAAGAGGAATTAGATACATTTGCGATTATGATGACTTTTGAATCAGGGACTATCGCAAATTTTGTTACTTATGCTCATGCTGGATGGAGTTTCCCGTTCGAAAGTTTGGAGGTTTATGGGAAATATTGTACGATTGCTACTCAAGAGCTAGAAAAGGTGATGTATGCTCCAGGATTGCAGCAACCAGCTCAGATTAGCGATTTTTATCAATTATCCATTGAAGAAAAGTGGGGATATGTGGAGGAAGATCGTCTATTTATCGATGCCATTATTCATGGAACGAAACCTCCTGTTACGGCAGAGGACGGATTTCGCTCCATTCAGCTATTGGAAGCGATTTATGAAAGTGCTAAAACTGGAAAAATGATCGACTTTCGTCAAGCGGCTTCATCACAATAAAAAGAGTAGGTGACGATATGAGTAAAAAACAAGTTCGCATTGGAATGGTCGGATATAAATTTATGGGAAAAGCCCATAGTCATGCTTTTCGTGATATTCCATTTTTCTTTGACACCGAGGTTGTTCCGGTTTTACAGGCTATAGCCGGAAGGGATGAACAAGGAGTAAAACAAGCAGCTGAAAAATTGGGGTGGGAATCGTACGAAACTGATTGGCGGCGTCTTATCGAGCGTGATGATATTGATGTTATTGATATCGTTACGCCGAATAATACGCATGCTGAAATTGCGATTGCTGCAGCCAAAGCAGGAAAACACGTTATTTGTGAGAAACCACTAGCGTTAACGTTGGAACAATCGTTAGAGATGCTTGAGGCGGTCAATAAATCTGGTGTCGTGCATATGGTTTGCCACAATTATCGGTTTGCGCCCGCTGTACAGTTTGCAAAACAACTAATTGCACAAGGTAAGTTAGGGAAAATCTATCATATTCGTGCTACGTTTCTACAAGATTGGCTTATGGATCCCGGTTTTCCATTAATATGGAGACTTAAGAAAGAAATTTCTGGATCAGGTACTCTTGGGGACATTGGGGCACATATCATTGATTTGGCACGTTTCTTAGTTGGAGAGTTTAGTGAAGTAATAGGAATGATGGAAACTTTTATTAAAAAGCGACCATTAGGTGATATGGATCTCCATTTGAAAGGGCGCGTAGAAAGCGGAAAATGGGGAGAAGTTGATGTAGATGATGCAGTTGCGTTTTTAGCACGTTTTGAAAATGGGGCGTTAGGTGTATTTGAGGCAACTCGCTTTAGCAGAGGAAATCGTGCAGGGAATCGATTCGAAATTAATGGGGAAAGAGGCTCTATTCGTTGGGATATGGAAAATATGAACAACTTGCAAGTCTATTTAGAAGATGACGAGCGTGGTTTACAAGGATTCCGGACAATTAACTGCACAGAAGTAGAACACCCATATGCATCAGCGTATTGGCCGGCTGGCCATATTATCGGTTATGAGCACACGTTTATTAACCTATTGTCTGAAATGATGAATGGAATTGCAGGTGGATACAGCCCTGCCCCTAACTTCGAAGATGGTGTTCGCAATCAAGCAGTATTAGAAGCTGTTGAACGTTCTGTACAAACAAACAAATGGATAAAAGTATCTGAATTATTAGAATCATCACAATTGAAAACGAATTGACGTGGAAGAATGTTGATAGTATAGATAGCAGAATTTTCTGTATCATAAAAAGAAAGCGGTTACATTTATTCGAAAGGTGTGTTGTTTTATGACGGTTCGATGTGCTGTTCTTGGCTTAGGACGGTTAGGTCATCATCATGCCAAAAATTTAGCCACCCATCAGATTAGTGGTGCTCAATTGGTCAGTGTTGTTGATCCAATGGAAGGTCGTGCAGAGCAATTTGCTAAAGATTTCGGTATTGAACATTGGACTAAAAATCCAGATGAAGTATTTGAAGACCCTCGCATTGATGCAGTTATTATTGTTACTCCAACAAGTACCCATGCTGAGATGATTCAACGAGCAGCGAAAAATGGAAAAGCTATATTCGTAGAAAAGCCGCTTACTCAAAGTTTAGAAGAAGCGGATGAAATCATTCAAACTATTAAACAGTATAATGTCATCTGTCAAGTTGGATTTATGAGAAGATTTGATCCTGCATATGTCGAGGCAAAGCGAAGAATCGAAGCGGGGGATATTGGGAAGCCGATCTATTTTAAAGGGATTACTCGCGATGCTGGTTCCCCGCCTGCGGAATTTATTAAACATAGCGGTCGGGTGTTTTTGGATGTTTCTATTCATGATTATGATATTGCAAGATTTTTAATGGGAGCTGAAATTACTTCCGTTTCTGCGCATGGAAGGGTGTTATTGCATCCATTTATGGAAGCGTTTAAGGATGTGGATCAAGCGATTACGTACGTACACTTTGATTCTGGTGCAGCCGGAGATATCGAGGCAAGTCGCAACTCGCCTTATGGTCATGATATTCGCACTGAAATTATTGGTACGGAAGGTTCGCTTTTTATTGGGACTCTTCGAAATCAAAATGTAACGTTATTAAATTCGAAAGGCAGCACGTATGAGATTATTCCAGACTTTCAAACGAGATTTAATGATGCTTATCGTTTAGAACTTGTTCATTTTATTGAATGTGTTCAAAATAATCAAATTCCAAAAGTAACCGAAATAGATGGAAAGGTGAATTTAAAAATTGCTATTGCAGCGACGGAGTCATTTGATAGCGGCAGAGCGGTTCATATCAAGAAAGAACATCTAGAAAAAAGTTATTAATTTTTCGAAGAAGATAACGATTCTGTTACCAGTTCATTTACCATATAAAAAACAAGGGGGAAAGGGAAATGAAGATTCAAAAAAAATGGATTTCGTTCACGCTTTTACTGCTGCTTAGTTTTGCTATGCTAGTCGGATGTAGTGGAAAACAGGAAACGGTTACAACATCGGGAGATAAGTCAGGAAAAATCGTGATTGGAGCAGCTTTGCCGGATTTTGATGATAAATGGCTCAGCTATTTGCAAGATGGAATGAAAGAATATGAAAAAACGCAAAAAGATGTCGAGGTGGTCTATGTTGATGCAATGAATGATGCCAGTAAGCAGTTATCTCAAGTCGAAAATTTTATTCAGCAAAAAGTCGATGCAATCGTATTAATACCGGTAGATACAGTTTCTGCACCAGAAATGGTTGATAGAGCAAATCAAGCTAATATTCCTATTGTAGTTGTTAATAGAATTTTTGATGGTGTAGATAAGGCTACTGCTTATGTTGGCTCCGAATCGATTAAGGCAGGAATCATGCAAATGGAAGAAGTAGCAAAAATTTTGGGTGGAAAAGGAAATATTGCGATTATAAACGGACAAATGGGGCATGAAGCACAAATCAAACGTACAGAAGGGAATAAGCAAGTAATCAAAAAATATCCTGATATGAAGGTTGTATTAGAGGGAACAGCAGAATGGGATCGAGCCAAAGCCATGTCGCTAATGGAAAACTGGTTGCAATCCGGTAAGAAAATTGATGCTGTTGTCGCTAATAACGATGAAATGGCGATTGGGGCAATAATGGCCTTAGAAGATGCAGGAAAATTAAATGATGTAGTTGTAGCTGGAGTAGATGCTACGCCAGACGCGTTAGAATACGTAAAGAAAGGAAAATTAAAGGTTACTGTTTTCCAAAATGCGAAAGGGCAAGGTCAACTAGGATTAGAAGTAGCTATTAAAGCAGCAAAAGGAGAAAAAGTAGAAAAGTTCAACTGGATTCCGTACGAACTAGTGACAAAAGATAATGTAGAAGAGTATATCAAAAAATGGAAATAATGTCTTATGCACATTATAGTCTATCACAAAAAAAGAAGGGGCACCACAATAGTGCCCTTTCTAAAAAATAATCCTGATGAAAACGAGGGAAAGCGTATGAGTAAAGACTATATTTTAGAAATGATCGATATTACAAAGGAATTTCCAGGAGTGAAAGCGCTCGATGGTGTACAGTTTAACGTTAAAAAAGGAACAGTCCATGCATTAATGGGAGAAAATGGTGCTGGAAAATCAACATTAATGAAAATACTAATAGGAATTTATACTCCTGATAAAGGAAAAATTATATTTGATGGAGAGGAGCTAAAACTTTCCACCATTAAACAAGCTCTTGATAAAGGGATTTCTATGATTCATCAAGAACTTAGCCCGATACCAAATATGACAGTAGCGGAAAATATTTTTCTAGGCAGAGAGCCTAGCTATAGATTTACCGGATGGGTGAAAAAGAAAGAATTAGAAGAAAAAACAAGAAAGTTATTTGAAAGATTGGAGATCGATATCGATCCTAATACTAAAATGTCTGAACTTAGCATTGCTAATACTCAAATGGTTGAAATTGCGAAAGCGATTTCTTATAACTCTAAGCTGATCATTATGGATGAACCTACATCTGCCATTACAGAAAAGGAAGTCCATCACCTATTTAATATTATTCGTTCTTTGAAAAAAGAAGGTGTGTCAGTCATTTATATTACCCATAAGATGGATGAAATAGAGCAGATTACAGATGAAGTAACGGTATTAAGAGATGGAAAATATATAGGAACGAAGCAAAGCAATCAGATTACGAAAGATGAACTTATACAAATGATGGTAGGAAGAGAATTAAATCAAATTTTTCATAAACAACCTGCAGAAATTAAAGAGGTAGCATTATCAGTAAAAGGATTAACGAAAAAAGGAAAGTTTGAAAATATTAGTTTTGAAGTAAGAAAAGGGGAAATTGTAGGTTTTGCTGGATTGATGGGTTCAGGGAGAACAGAAGTTTTAGAGAGTGTTTTTGGAGTTACTCCTCCCGATTCTGGAGAAGTCTATGTTCATGGTAAAAAAGTAACCATTCGTTCCACAAGAGATGCCATTAAATATGGAATGGGATTATTAACAGAAGATAGGAAGTTAACGGGATTATTCCTACCATTATCCGTTCAAGATAACATGATTACCGTAACTGTCGATCAATATACAAAGGGTGGATTTTTGCAACAAAGAAAAATTCGTGATGATTGTCAGAGACTAGCTGAACAATTAGCAATTAAAACGCCAAATTTGCAACAACTTATTAAATATTTAAGTGGTGGAAATCAACAAAAGGCGCTAATTGCTAGATGGTTACTTTATGATCCTGACATTTTGCTTTTGGATGAACCAACGAGAGGAATTGATGTAGGTGCAAAATCGGAAATTTATAATTTGATTTTTGAGTTAGCTAGAAAGGGAAAAGCAATTGTTGTTGTTTCTTCAGAACTACCGGAAATATTAGGATTAAGTGATCGAATTATCGTGATGCATGAAGGAAGAAAAACAGGTGAATTGTCTAGAGAAGAAGCGACACAAGAACGAATCATGGAATTAGCAACTGGATAATTAGTTGCTTTACTGGAATCATAACGATCGGAGGGAGTATACATGAATAGCCAAGTGTCTGTTGTGAATAAATCGGAAAAATCGAAGCAGTCCATTAGTTCCAAAGAAAGAGTTTCTCGTATTTTACACAAATATGGAATGTTATTTATCCTTATTGCATTAGTTATCCTCATGTCTGTTCTTTCTCCAACATTTTTTACAACCGGGAACTTATTGAATATTGTTAGGCAAATGTCTGTAGTAGGAATAGTAGCTATCGGTGTTACGATCGTTATAATTACCACTGGAATAGATTTATCGTCAGGATCTGTCATTGCGCTTGTGTCGGTTGTAGCGGCTAGTTTTGCCCATCCGGATACGTATCCGGTTGCCGTCCCGATTATCATTGGTCTAGGCTTGGGACTTCTTACAGGTATTATCAATGGAACAATTATTTCAAAAGCAAACATTGCCCCATTTATTGTCACATTAGGAATGATGACGGCTGCAAGAGGAGCTGCGCTGTTGTTTAGTGATGGAAGACCGATTGGAAACTTGTCGGATTCCTTTAGGTTTATTGGTCAAGGGACAGTGGCAGGTATTCCAGTTCCAATTATTATCTTTGGATTTGTAGGATTGGTTTCATATATTCTTTTGAATAAAACAAAGTTTGGTAAATATGTATATGCTATTGGTGGTAATGAACAAGCAGCGATTATTGCTGGTGTTAATGTAGATAAGTATAAGATTTTGGTATATGCATATGCTGGTTTACTATCAGGTCTTGCTGGAATTATTTTAACGTCTCGTATATCATCTGGTCAGCCAACGGCAGGCATGATGTATGAATTGGATGCAATTGCTGCGGCTGTTATCGGTGGTACAAGTCTTTCTGGTGGAATTGGCACGATTGGCGGTACAATTATTGGAGCGCTTATTATTGGAGTCTTGAATAATGGTCTGGATTTGCTAAATGTTTCACCATATTGGCAACAAATTTTAAAAGGAGTCATTATAACTGTTGCTGTATTTATTGACTCTCGGAAAAATAGAAAATCGTAGGGTGGGAAAAGCATAATGAAAATTGCATTTAATCAAGCAACAACGATGAAGAAATCCACATTAAAAGCGGATTTAGAACTCTGTGAGAGATATGGATATGATTTGATTGAGATTCGATTAGATAAGTTAAGAGATTATCTTATTGGCGATACAGTAGAAGAGTTAAAAGAATTTTTTGAACATCACCGAATCAAGCCGTATGCATTTAATGCGTTGGAGTTTATTACATTCAGAGATCGAGAAGAATATACACAAATACAAAATGATTTGCAGTTTTTATGTGAGGTTGGTGAAAAAATCAACTGCAAAACAGTGATTGCTGTTCCAAGTTTTGATATTGGTGATTATACAATATCGGAAATAAAACATGAAACGGTTCGGGTGTTACACGAGCTAGCGCAATTGGCGGAACCATATGGAGTGCGATTGGCGTTGGAATTTTGTGGGTATCCAAATTGTTCAGTCAATACTTTTGCTCAAGCGTATGATATTGTTCAAGAAGTAAATCGAGATAATGTTGGTATTGTACTAGATTGTTTCCATTTTTACGCAATGAATTCCCGTATCGAAGATTTACAAGCCGCAGACCCATCAAAAATTTTCGTATTTCATATTGATGATTGCGAAGATTTACCTTTTGGAGCGCTACGCGACCATCATCGTGTGTGGCCAGGAGATGGGGCTATTGATCTAGATCAAATTTTGCGTACATTAAAAGAGATTGGCTATTGTGAAATGGCATCGGTCGAATTATTTCGCCCGGAATACTGGGAATGGGATATAGAAAAAACGATTAAGACGGCTAAAGAGAAAACAGAAAAAATATTGAGTAACTATTTTGAGTTAAGCAGATCGTGAAAAAGGAGGGGAAAATTATGAGGACGGTTCGATTAACGACTGCGCAGGCATTAATTAGGTTTTTAAATCAACAATATGTTGAATTCGATGGAAAAGAGCAAAAATTTGTCAAAGGAATTTTTACAATTTTCGGACATGGGAATGTACTTGGAATTGGTCAAGCGCTTGAAGAAGATCCTGGGGAATTAGAAGTGTACCAAGGTCGTAATGAGCAAGGAATGGCACATGCGGCGATTGCCTTTGCGAAGCAGAAACATCGAAAACAGATTATGGCATGTACTTCTTCTGTAGGCCCAGGAGCAGCCAATATGGTAACAGCAGCTGCAACTGCTTCAGCTAATAATATTCCAGTCTTATTGCTTCCAGGAGATACGTTTGCAACAAGGCAACCTGATCCGGTTCTTCAACAAATTGAACATTATCATGATTTAACGATTTCTACGAATGATGCCTTCCGCGCTGTCAGTAAGTATTGGGATCGAATCAGTCGTCCAGAGCAACTCATGACGGCAATGATTAATGCGATGAGGGTATTGACGGATCCGGCAGACACAGGTGCAGTCACCATTGCTCTACCACAAGATGTTCAAGGAGAGGTATATGATTTTCCTGAGTATTTTTTCCGAAAGCGTGTTCATCGCATTGAGCGCCGTGTGCCGACTATTGATGCGGTGAAAGATGCAGTGGAGCTGATTCGCAGAAAGAAAAAGCCAATTATTATTTGCGGCGGGGGTGTTCGCTATTCGGAAGCTGCGGAAACATTAAAAAGATTTTCTGAAAAATTTCACATTCCTTACGGTGAAACACAGGCTGGCAAAAGCGCAATTGAAAGCACACATGCTTATAATCTTGGGGGAATTGGGGTAACTGGTAATCTTGCTGCCAATATGATTGTGAAAGAAGCTGATCTTGTTATCGGAATTGGTACAAGGTTTTCGGATTTTACGACTGGTTCAAAACAGTTGTTCCAAAATCCAGATGTAGACTTTTTAACAATTAATGTGTCCGAATATCATGCATATAAGCTTGATGCGGTGAAAGTCGTTGCTGATGCCAAACTAGCACTTTTAGCCCTTGAACGTGAGTTGGAGAGGATTGGTTATCGTTCTGAATATACAAATGAAATTGAACTAGCAAAATCAAAATGGAACGATGAATTAAGACGTTTGTATAAAGTACGATACAATGAACAGGGATTTGTACCAGAAATTGCTGGTCACCTAGATGAAGTGCTTCCTGAGTTTTATGAATTATTTGGTTCTTGTTTGACACAAACAGAGGTAATTGGGGTTATCAATGAACTTATTGATGAAGATGCGATTATCATCGGAGCGTCAGGAAGTTTGCCAGGTGATTTACAGCGAATGTGGATATCGCGTAAACCGAATACGTATCATATGGAATACGGATATTCGTGCATGGGATATGAAATTTCAGGGGCTCTCGGGGTGAAGATGGCGGAACCAGAGAAAGAAGTATATGCGTTTGTAGGTGACGGAAGTTATTTAATGCTTCATTCAGAGTTGATTACTAGCATTCAAGAACGGAAAAAAATCAATATTTTGTTATTCGATAACGCAGGGTTTGGATGCATTAACAACTTACAAATGGAACATGGAATGGGTAGCTTCGTCACAGAATTTCGTTACCGTAATATGGAAACGGGACGTTTGGACGGAAACTTCATCACCATTGATTTTGCACAAAGCGCTGCAGGCTATGGTGTGAAAACATATAAAGTTTACACGCTTGATCAGTTAAAGGAAGCTATCGCGGATGCGAAAACCCAAACAGTATCGACACTAATTGATATTAAAGTTCTCCCGAAAACGATGACACATGGTTATGAATCATGGTGGCATGTTGGCGTTGCCGGAACTTCTCGTAATCCAAAAGTAATGGAAGCCTATGCTAAGAAAGAAAGCGAATTGAAAAAAGCTCGAAAATACTGATAGAAAAAATTACAAAATGAGGTGTATTGAAAAATGGGGATGAATGGAATAGCAGAAAATCCGTTTCGGGTTGGTATTGCTCCTATCAGCTGGGTCAATGACGATATTCCTGGTCTCGGAGACCATTATACACAAGATCAAGTATTATCGGAAATGGCTTCGTTGGGGTATATTGCAACTGAAATGGGAAGGCTTTTTTCGCAAGATCCTTCATCATTAAAATCAAAACTCGAAAAATACGGAATCCAATTAGCAAGCAAGTTTATTGGTGTATTATTTTCTGATGAAAAATGTTTAGAAAAGGAGCTGCAATCGTTTCAGAAATGGGCGGAATATTTACATGAAATGGGTTGTAAGCACGTCATCGTGTGTGAAATGGGTGGATCGATGCATTGGGATCCTCGCCGTTCACCTGAGGATAAAACAATTCAAAAGTTAACGGAGAAAGAATGGGAGTCGTTAGTTGAAGGTTTACATAGGGCTGCTAGACTATGTCAGTCATTCGATATGAAACTTGTTTATCATTTCCACGCTGGTACTGTGGTGGAAACTGCGGATGAAATTGACCGTTTAATGGAGTTAACGGATCCGAATCTTGTCCATTTACTATATGATACAGGGCATGCATTGTACGGTGGTTACGATCCACTAGAACTTTTGCATAAGTATGAGGATCGAATCGAATATGTTCATTTAAAAGATGTTCGGCTTAATGTTCTTGAACAAGTGAGAAAGGAGAATCTTGATTTTCGTAGCGCTGTGTTACGTGGAATGTTTACCGTGCCGGGAGATGGTTGCATTGATTTTGTTCCGATTTTTGAAAAATTGATACAAATTCAATATGACGGTTGGATTATTGTTGAAGCGGAACAAGATCCTGCTGTTGCGCATCCATATAAGTACGCAAAAATAGCAAAGGATTATATTGATTCGATTGTTCAAACTTTGATGTCTACAAAACAACGATAAAGGAGTGAGAAAATACATGAGTCGATTAGTTATTTCGAGTCACAAGCCGGATAAGGAAGGAAATGTAGTGAGAGTGACACCGCAATCTGCTGGATGGAAGTATATCGGATTCGAAGTATACATTCTACAAAAAGGGCAAAAGCTGCGGAAGGAAACGGTGAATCAAGAAGCATGCCTAGTTCTCCTTAGTGGAAAGGCAAATGTATTCACTCAATATGGACAATGGAAAAATATTGGTGAACGAATGAGCGTATTTGAAAAGATTCCTCCGTATTCTGTATATGTTTCTTCTGGAGATTTTTACGAAGTAGAGGCTGTAACAAATCTTGAATTAGCAGTCTGCTTGGCTCCAGGGAAAGGTACCTATTCTGCTAGATTAATTAGTCCTAGTGAGATAGAAGTAGAGATAAGAGGTGCAGGAAACATTGAACGAAGAGTTCATAATATTCTTCCGGAGCAAAAACAAGCTGATAGTTTACTAGTAGTAGAAGTATTTACACCGGAAGGTAACTGGTCTAGCTATCCGCCACACAAGCATGATCAAGATAATCTGCCTCATGAGTCTTATTTAGAAGAAACATACTATCACAAAATTAATCCGGAACATGGATTTGCTATACAAAGAGTGTATACTGATGATCGTTCGTTGGATGAAACAATGGTAGTCAAAAACGGAGATGTTGTTTTAGTGCCGAAAGGATATCATCCTGTTGCAGCACCGCCGGGATATGAAGTGTATTACTTAAATGTCATGGCAGGACCAGTTCGGACATGGAAATTCCACAATGATCCAGATCATGAATGGGTAATGGGAAGCAGGTTAGCAGCTAAACATTCATCATCTATATAAGAAAAGTGAGGCGGTTTGATGAAATATTTAACATTTGACCAACAAAAACCATTAGATTTTATTGCTATCGGACGGTTATGTATTGATTTAAACGCCAATGAAATTAACCGCCCAATGGAAGAAACGGTGACGTTTACAAAATATGTAGGCGGTTCTCCAGCCAATATTGCAATTGGAATGTCTCGTCTAGGGATGAAGACAGGATTTATTGGGCGTGTAGCAGACGATCAGATGGGAAGATTTATTATTAATTATTTGAAAAGAAATCATATTGATACATCCAATGTGGTTACCGATAAATCAGGAAGTGTGACAGGGCTTGCTTTCACTGAAATTAAAAGTCCAACTGATTGCAGCATTCTTATGTATCGGGACAATGTCGCTGATTTGAAACTGGAGCCAAATGATATAAAAGAAGACTATATTAAACAAGCAAAGGCTCTCTTAATTTCAGGAACGGCTTTAGCGAAAAGCCCATCTAGAGAGGCAGTGTTTTTAGCGTTACAATATGCGAAAAGACATGGAGTTGTTGTGTTCTTTGATTTAGATTACCGTCCTTATACGTGGAAATCTCATGAAGAAACAGCAATTTATTATAACTTAGCTGCAGAAAAATGTGACGTCATCATTGGAACAAGAGAGGAATTCAACATAATGGAGCGATTTGAAAGCATCAAAAATAATGATGAGAGAACAGCAAAACAGTGGTTTAATTACCAAGCAAAAATTGTCGTTATTAAGCATGGCAAAGAAGGTTCGACTGCTTATACAAAAGAAGGCGAGAAATTTGTGGGAACCATTTTCCCTGCTAAAATCATTAAAACATTCGGAGCTGGTGATTCATATGCTGCTGCCTTTATTTATGGATTAATGCAAGGATGGGATATTCCTAAAGCGATGGAATATGGGGCTGCTGCTGCTTCCATTGTTATTTCAAGCCATAGCAGTTCAGATGCGATGCCGACATTACAACAAATTGAAGAATTTATTCAGAAATATAAAAGCAATCAAATGATAACGAAATAAAACAAGGAGGAAGATAACATGACAACAGCGGCTGAAGTACAAATATTAAAAAATTATATTGGAGGACAATGGGTGGAATCATCTTCTGGAAAAACGGAAGTGGTTCCGAATCCAGCTACAGGAGAAGTTTTGGCCTATGTTCCTATTTCTAATAAGGAAGATTTAAATAAAGCTGTTGAAGCAGCAAAAGAAGCTTTTAAAGATTGGAGCAAAACGCCAGTACCACGTCGAGCTCGGATTTTATTTAAGTATCAACAACTGCTTGTTGAACATTGGGAAGAGCTTGCTCGCTTAGTAACGTTAGAGAACGGAAAGAGCTATAGCGAAGCATATGGAGAAGTTCAACGGGGGATAGAATGTGTTGAATTTGCAGCAGGAGTACCTACGTTAATGATGGGAAAACAGCTTCCAGATATCGCAACTGGCATTGAGTCTGGAATGTATCGTTATCCGCTAGGAGTAGTCGGGGGGATTACGCCATTTAACTTTCCAATGATGGTGCCATGCTGGATGTTCCCGTTAGCGATTGCTTGCGGAAATACGTTTGTCCTAAAACCATCTGAACGTACGCCGATACTTGCCAACCGTTTAGCAGAATTGTTTAAAGAAGCGGGGCTTCCGGATGGCGTGTTGAATATCGTTCATGGAGCACATGATGTGGTGAACGGGTTGTTAGAACATCCAGATGTGAAAGCAATTTCTTTTGTTGGTTCGCAACCTGTCGGTGAGTATGTATATAAAACAGCGGCCGCATATGGAAAGCGCGTTCAAGCGTTAACTGGGGCGAAGAATCATTCAATTGTTATGCCAGATGCTGACTTAGATTTAGCGGTTCAGCAAATTATGAATGCCGCATTTGGATCTGCTGGAGAAAGATGTATGGCTACTTCTGTTGTGGTTACTGTTGGAGATATTGCAGACGCATTTGTAGAGAAATTAGTAAAAGCGGCAAATGAGATTAAAATTGGAAACGGATTAGATGAGGATGTATTCCTTGGACCAGTCATTCGTGAATCGCATAAGGAACGAACAGTCAAATACATTGAACTTGGAGAAAAAGAAGGAGCACTTTTAGTGAGAGACGGTAGAAAAGATGCTGCGACAAATGCCAAAGGTTATTTTATCGGTCCAACCATTTTTGATCAAGTGACAACCGATATGACAATTTGGAAAGATGAAATTTTTGCGCCTGTTTTATCTATTGTTCGGGTAAATACATTGGATGAAGCAATTGAAGTTGCAAATAAATCTCCATTTGCTAACGGTGCTTGTATTTATACAAAAGATGGAAGAAATGTTCGGAAATTTCGGGATGAAATTGATGCGGGGATGTTAGGAGTCAACTTAGGAGTACCAGCACCAATGGCGTTTTTCCCATTTTCCGGGTGGAAAAATTCGTTTTATGGTGACCTTCATGCAAATGGAACAGATGGTGTTGAGTTTTATACACGCAAGAAAATGGTTACAGTTCGCTGGTAATTTCATAGAGTATCAAGCGGTTTCAGCTTGATACTCTTTCAATATTACTACTAAAAGAGGTGATAGTAAATGGCGTTAGTATCGATGAGAGAGATGTTGAGTCAGGCATTAGAAGAAAAATATGCGGTAGGTCATTTTAATATTAATAACTTGGAATTTGCACAAGCTATTCTTCAGGCAGCGGAAGAAGAACAATCCCCGGTAATTTTGGCAGTGAGCCCAGGATACATTCCACATTTAGGAGGCTTACGAACAGTAGCAGCAATTGTAAAAGAATTAATAAAAGAATATAACATTACTGTTCCAGTTGCTCTCCATTTGGATCACGGTTCATCATACGAACAATGCTTACAAGCAATATATGCAGGATTTACTTCTGTCATGATTGATGCTTCACACTATCCTTTAGAAAGGAATATCGCGGAAACGAAAAAAGTAGTGGAGGCCGCTCGTGTTTTCGGTGTCTCAGTAGAAGCGGAAGTAGGCAGAATCGGAGGTCAAGAGGATAATGTCATTGTTGATGAAGCAGAGGCGATGTATGCAATTCCGGAAGACTGCGAACGTTTTGTGAAGGAGACTGGTGTCGACTGTCTTGCGCCAGCGTTGGGATCGGTTCATGGTCCATATAAAGGAAAACCAAAGCTGGGATTTTCAGAAATGGAACAGATCAAGCGATTAACTGGTGTACCGCTTGTTTTGCACGGTGGCACAGGAATTCCTCTTAATGATATTCGTAGAGCGATTTCGTTAGGTACAGCAAAAATTAATGTGAACACGGAAAATCAAATAGCGTTTACTAATATGATTCGACGTGTTTTAAAAGAAAATATTGCATTGTATGATCCGCGAAAATATTTGGCGGAAGCGAGAGAAGCAATAAAAAATATAGTAAAACAGAAAATGCGTGAATTTGGCTCATCAGGGAAGGCGGAAAAAATTCATGATAAGTACCGAATAAAAAAGACTGTTTTATGAGGGATGAGATTTTATGATGGAGTTATTAAAAATACGAAGACGTTTTACTATTCGTCAGAAAGTATGGATAACTTTTTTGATAATTGGCTTTCTATTCTTTTTGACAGTAGGTATTTTCTATTACGGTATCATTGTGATAAATCGTGCTTATGATGATTTTCTTAATCGTAGAATGGTTGTGTTGAGAAACTCCGAACATATTCAACTCCAAGCTTTGCAGCAAATCAATAGTTTACGTGCTTTTCTTATATCTGGTAATCAGCAGTATATAAGAGATATGGAGAGTGCTAATAAAGAATTAGAGAATATTCTTGAGAATATTCTTAATGATACGAAAAAAATAGTAAAAAATAATGAAGAACAAAGTCGTATTAGAAAAATACAACTGCTTAATAAAGGATTTATTAA
The DNA here is from genome assembly GCF_022846435.1 of Parageobacillus sp. KH3-4. Classification (NCBI taxonomy): domain Bacteria; kingdom Bacillati; phylum Bacillota; class Bacilli; order Caryophanales; family Anoxybacillaceae; genus Parageobacillus; species Parageobacillus sp. KH3-4. Next base: position 2,067,466 of record NZ_AP025627.1, on the reverse strand, counting down.
TTCGTCAAAATATGCAATTGACTACAGAGATGATAATGCTCCAGTACAATTGATTTCTTCTCTTGCTGATTTTTCCAATAAGTTTGCAAATGATATTTTGCTTGAGTCCAAGAAGCTATCAAGTCTGGAAGAGAAGCTTCTCGAGAAACAAATTTCTCGAAATAGTCACCTTGTTATTCAACTGCTTTCTATACTTATTCTTGTTTGTATCTTTGTGGCATTACTCTTTTTATTTATTGGATGGATGGTTTCTAGAATGATTGTCAAGCCGGTTGTGATGGTATCAAACGCTGTGCAAAAAATTGCCTCTAGCGATTTGACGTTAGGTCCTATTCAAGTCAACAACAAAGATGAAATTGGTGAGTTGGCACAATCGTTTAACGACATGGCAAGAAATCTTCGCCATCTTATTCAAGAAGTCAGTGGGAATGCAGAACAAGTAGCGTCATTTTCTCATGAATTAACAACGACAGCAGAACAAACAAGAACAGCAACTGAACAAATTGTTGCTACGATGCAGGAGGTGTCAGCAGGTGCTTATAAGCAAATAGAAAATATTGAGAATAATTCACAAATCATTCAAGAAATGTCTCTAGCTATACAACAAATTGCAAATCATGCACAAATTGTTTCTTCAAAAGCGATTGAAGCTTCCAAAAAATCAGCAGAGGGAAGAAAAGCAATAGAAATGTTAGTACAACAGATGACGTTAATTAACCAAACAGTAAGCAGTTTGTCAAACGTAGTAAAAGAGTTAGGAATGCATTCAAGAGAAATCAATCAAATAATCGAAGTAATTACCGAACTTTCTGAGCAAACACATTTATTAGCCTTAAATGCAGCTATAGAGGCAGCAAGGGCAGGGGACCATGGACGCGGATTTGCTGTGGTGGCGGATGCAGTTCGCAAGTTGGCAGAACAGTCTGCGCAATCTGCTCAGCAGGTTTCCTTATTAATTAGTAAAATTCAACAAGAAACAAATAGAGTGGTAATATCAATGGAGGATGTAACAAAAGAGGTAGGATCAGGTATACAATTGGTTAACTTTGTTGATGAATCGTTTGTTCATATTTATAACACAGTTAGCGACGCAACTACTCAAATACAAAATGTATCATCTGCTGTAACACACGTGGTATCAGGCACAGAACAAATCGTACAATCGATGAAACAGGTGAAGTCAATTACAGAGTCAGCACATTTGGGAGTACAGGGAGTATCTGCGGCAACTGAAGAACAACTAGCGTCCATGCAAGAAGTTTCTGCTGCTGCTTATACGTTATCACAAATGGCGGAGAAGTTACAAATGTTAATTAGGAATTTTAAAGTATAATGCGGGAATGAAATAGGATGAATGATGAGGGGGGATAAGTTGCGCTCGTTTTCTTCTAATAGAGATCGGTACCTTTTTTTAATTGCTTCATTTATATTTTGGTTTTCGAATTTTATTTATATGCCGATTTTATCTCCGTATATTGAGTTGTTAGGGGGAACTTACACTTTTATTGGTATTGTTTTAAGCAGTTATGGATTTATGCAATTTTTATTCCGTCTTCCTATTGGAATGATTTCTGATTTTATGAAGCGAAGAAAACCATTTATTATACTTGGAATGCTAATGACAATGATTAGCGGTTTGATGTTTGCGTTAACAAATAGTTTAGGTTGGGCGCTTGTTTCTCGCTCGCTTGCTGGGGTTGCTGCGGCGACATGGGTGGCTTTCACGGTTCTTTATTCGAGCTATTTTTCTGATGAGAAAATTTATAAAGCGATGAGCAATATTTCTTTCGTTGTTGTTTTAGCTCAACTAACAGGCATGTCTATTAGTGGTTACATTGTTGATAAATGGGGATGGCATGCCCCATTCTGGATAGGTGGAATTCTAGGGATGATTGGGGTAATCCTTTCTCTTTTTATTTATGAACCGAAAGATAAAGATGTAAAACAGACCTCTATACAAATGAAAGACCTTATATTGGTGATGAGAGAACCATTGCTTTTAAGGGCTTCCTTACTTTCCATTTTGGCTCACAGCATCATTTTTACCACAATGTTTGGATTTATACCGATGTATGTGTTGCAAATAGGACTTCAAGAAAGTGACTTGAGCATGATTGTTTTTTCGTTTATGATTCCTCATGCATTAGCGACGCTTTTTATGGAAAAAGTGTTCGTTCCATTATTTGGGAAATGGAAATCGTTGATGTTAGCATTTCTCTGTAGCGCTATTTTTACTCTTATCACCCCTGTTATTAAAGATAAAGAATTATTATGTGTCATACAAGCACTCAATGGGTTTTCTCTAGGATTGCTATTTCCGCTATTATTGGGAATGTCAATTGAAACGATTGATGATGATAAACGAGCGACAGCAATGGGGACCTACCAAGCAATTTATGCTGTTGGAATGTTTGGAGGACCGTATTTTGCCGGTATGTTGAATTCGGCAATGGGGATTCATGCAGGTTTTTACTTTGCAGGTGTGTTAGGAATAGTAGCAATGATACTAATATTATCTTGGAATTATAAAGAACGCGGGTCTATCCGTTACTCTAACTATAGAAAAGTTCCATGAGCGCGCTTTGCTCTCCACCCGGCATGAAAATGGCCGCTCCAAGCGCGCATTTTCATAGAAAAAACTAAAGTTAATTTATATGCGCCAGCACGCATCGTGCCGGCGCATTGCTATGTCAAGCGATGGACGGTTCTATTTTTTAAGAAAGTATCGCATTTGGACTTTTTAGGAATTATGGAAATAATCATCTTCGAGCAAAAAAATTATATGAACGAGCGGGTGAATTTCCCATAGGCCCATCTTGACAGCAAATCGACTCCTTGTTCTTGCATTGATGAAAAATGACTGCAAATCAATGAGCTTGTCCGCTTGCTCCCTTCCTTGTTTATTGATAGCAATGAAAGCGCTTATTTAAATATTTCCAGCAAAAATTTTTATTAATTTTTTTGGGATTGTACGGTAAAATCAATAGTGGTAAAAACTCTATTTAGCAACGGGGAGATGGATCAGTGGGATCAGAAATCATGCAATTTTTCAAGCGATCGACGTGGAAAAGAATCGTTATTTTTTCTATTTTAATTTTTATTCTCTATTTAGTTCGAAGCATTTTAAATATTATTTTGCTTACTTTTATTTTTTCTTTTTTAATGAATGGGCTTGTTGACTTTATTTCTAAAAGGATTCGCATCAATCGGAAAATTATTGTGCTGCTATTGTATGCCGCGGTCGTTTCCATCCTTGTCTACGGCGTCGTCAAATATTTGCCCGTCGTTATTAACGAGATTTCACAGCTGATCAAACAGCTTACGGAATTTTATTCGAAGCCTAAAGATAATATTGTGTTTAATTACATTATCGAGCAACTGAAGCAATATGAAATTACTACTTATTTGAATTTTGGAATGACATATTTAATCAAATATTTCAGCGACATTAGCAGCGTCGGTCTGCAAATTTTGCTTGCGTTAATTTTAAGTTTATTTTTCCTTCTGGAAAAAGAGCGGATTATTTCATTCACGAATCGTTTTAAATATAGCAAAATCAGCCCTTTTTATGATGAATTAGAATATTTTGGAAAAAAATTTGCCCGTACGTTTGGGAAAGTTATTGAAGCTCAATTTGTCATTGCAACGATTAATATGACAATTACGGTAGCGGGCTTGTGGATCATGGAATTCCCACAATTATTCGGGCTGGGGATATTGATCTTTTTTCTCGGATTGATTCCTGTTGCGGGCGTGATCATTTCGTTGTTTCCGCTGTGCTTTATTGCTTATAGCATAGGCGGAGTAATGAAAGTCGTTTACGTTCTCATTATGATCGCCGTTGTTCACGCGCTCGAAGCGTATGTTTTAAATCCAAAATTGATGTCCTCGAAGACGAATTTGCCCGTTTTTTATACGTTTATCGTTTTGATTTTTTCAGAGCACTTTTTTGGGGTATGGGGGCTGATTTTAGGGATTCCCGTATTTGTATTTATTCTTGATGTGCTGGGAGTAAAGACAGTGCAGGGAAAACGGGATGATGAATAAATGCATGTTTATAAAATGGAGCCATGCAAGACGATTTAAAGCGATAAGCGAAACAAAAACCAGCGCGCCGGTGCATTAGCGCCGGCGTAACGTTTTTTCAGATTTCTCCCACTTTTTCAATTTTTTCACGAGCGTAGAATGATCGATTCCTAGCTGCTGTGCTGCTTTTCGCAGCGATGTATTCTTTTCGATCGCTTCATAGATGAGGCGTCTTTCAAACTGTTCGACCCGTTCTTTGAGCGTCAACGGAGATGTGGCTGCCGTTTGGTCATAAATGTGCAGCGGAAGGTCGTGCGGTTCGATCAGTTGGGACGGGACGGAAACGACCATGTTTTCCATCAGGTTTTTCAGCTCCCTTACATTTCCCGGCCAGTGGTAGCGTTGCAAAATCTCCTTTGTTTTAGGAGATAAATGTTTATCGATGCGGTAGAGCTTGCAATAAAAGGAAAAGTAATAGTCAAGCAACGGCTCGATATCTTCAGGGCGTTCGGCCAATGGAGGAATATACATTTCAATGACCTGCAGCCGATAATATAAATCTTCGCGAAATTTTCCTTGTGAAATCAGCTCTTTTAAATTCCGATTCGTTGCCGCGATGATGCGCACATCCAGTTTTTTCGTTTTGTGGCTTCCAATTCGCTGGACTTGTTTTTCTTGCAGTACCCTCAATAACTTTACTTGTAGCGATAATGGCATTTCTCCAATTTCGTCGAGCATGATTGTTCCTTTGTCTGCTAATTCTAATAGGCCGATTTTTCCGTCTTGCCGCGCTCCTGTAAACGCTCCCTTTTCATAACCGAATAATTCGGATTCCAGCAACGCTTCTGGTATGGCCCCGCAGTTTATTTTAATAAATGGCTTGTCTTTTCGCGGGCTGAGATGATGAATCAAGTTGGCGATGACTTCTTTCCCGACGCCAGATGGGCCGGTTAGTAAAACGGTAGTAGGGTAAGGAGCGACTTGTTGGACTTTTTCAAAAAGTCGTTTCATCGAGGGGCTGCGAAATACGATTTGCTCATTGGAACCGTCAACGGAGAACGTATAGCGGTGGTGGCTCATTTCCGAGAAACTTTTTGCTTTTTCTAGCTCCGCTTTCATTTGAATGAGTTGAGAGATGTCGCGAACGCTGGTCACGACCATTTCGATATCTCCCTGCTCGTTGAAAACAGGGTTTCCGGTGACAATGACATCTTTTTTTCCGCCGATTTTTTGCAAAATGGAAATTCGCTTTTTTTGTTGTAAAACGAGAAGAGAGACGGATTGGTCAAAATACCCTTTTTTTACTAAATCATACATATGATTTCCGACAAGTTCTTCTCGGCGGAATCCTGTAATGGCTTCGTAAGCGGAATTTACCATGATCGTAATGCCATTTTGGTCGACAACGTAAATGCCATCTGTCGAAAATTCGATAATCGTTTCCATTTGCTTAAACAGAGAATGGTAGTGTTCCATTTGCGATATATCTTGGAGGACACCGATCGCTCCAATTAGTTCGCCGTTTCGGTGCAATGGAGTTCGATTGACGAGACATTGGCGTCCCGCGATGTTCATTTTTACCCCGATCGAACTTGTTCCGTTCTCTAAGACGTGAGGAAGCTGGGTAGTTGGAATAAGATCCCGTATATCTTTTCCTTCCCAATTTTCGTTTTCTATTTGAAGAAGCTTTTTGGCAGGAGAATTGATTAATAAAATTTTCCCGTTTCGATCTACCACAATGACTGCGTTATGGATGGAAGAAAAAATGCTTTCCCATATATGGGGATCCATGATGGTTTGTTTCATCATATTGGACCTCCTTATGTTGATGGTGGTGAAAAAATTCAATATGTGGTGAAAAAATTCACTACTAAACCTATTCGGTATTCTTTTAAGATTCTCCTTTTGATGGTGATTTTTTTCACCATATTCATCATGGATATTTTAAAAAATCACTTATTTTAAGAATATTATCAGTATTGGCACGGTATTTGCATTATTAGTGGTTGAACAAAAAGGGAGGAGAGGGAGAGAATGAACGAAGAAACGAAAGGGTTATTTATCGATGGAAAGTGGGTGAAAAAGCCAAGAACGTATGAATTGCGCGCCCCTTATAATGGACAATTGTTAGCGCGCATCAGCATGGCCGATGCAGACGATGTGGAGAAAGCGATTTCTGGAGCGCAGCGGGCTTTTCAAACGATGAAAGATTTGCCTGCCTATCAGCGTTCAGAAATATTGTTTCGGGTTGCGCGGTTATTGAAAGAGCGCAAGGAAGAAATGGCGCGGATTGTCGCCAAGGAAGCAGGAAAGCCGATTCGCACCGCCCGGGGGGAACTGGAGAGAACGATTGTGACGTATCAATTTGCGGCGGAAGAGGCAAAACGGATTTACGGGGAAACGATTCCGATGGACGCCGCTCCCGGCGGAGAAGGCCGCATTGGCATGACATGGCGCGAACCGCTGGGAGTTGTCGTGGCGATTACCCCTTTCAACTTTCCTTTTAATCTAGTTGCCCATAAACTTGGCCCGGCTTTTGCCGCAGGGAATACGGTAGTATTAAAGCCGGCGGAACAAACCCCTTTAAGCGCGCTGGCGATCGCTGAAATTTTTCAAGAAGCAGGTCTTACGGACGGGGCATTGCAAGTCATAACGGGAAGCGGCCGGGAACTTAGCGATGCTTTGTTAATGGATGAGCGGGTGAAAAAAGTTACGTTTACCGGAAGCGCGTCAGTTGGAAAACTGATTAAGCAAAAAGCAGGATTAAGGAAAGTGACGCTAGAGCTTGGTTCGAACGCGGCATTAATTGTCGAACCGGATGTTGCGTTGGACAAAATCATTCCGCGGTGTGTAGAAGGAGCGTTTTCTTACGCCGGGCAAGTGTGCATTTCGCTCCAGCGCGTTTATGTACATGAAGCGATTTACGAAGAATTTTGCAAACGCTTTATTGAACGGGCCAAACAGCTAAAAGTCGGCGATCCTTTAGATGAAGACACGGACATTAGCGCAATGATTCGCCAAAGAGAGGCGGAGCGCATTGAATCGTGGGTGGAAGAAGCGGTTCAATCTGGAGCGAGAATTGGATTAGGCGGCATACGCAACGGTTCGGTGTATTCACCGACGGTTTTGCTTGATGTAAAGCAAGATATGGCAGTCTCGTGCCGGGAAGTTTTTGCGCCGGTTGTATCGATCGTTCCGTATCGGGAATTACAAGAGGCTATTGAAATGGTCAATGATTCGGTATACGGACTGAATATCGGAATTTATACAACCAATATTCAGCGCGCTTTATATGCAGCGCGGCACATTGAGTCTGGCGCCGTGATCGTCAATGACATTCCTACGTTCCGCGTCGACCATATGCCGTATGGAGGAGTGAAGGAAAGCGGTTACGGACGCGAAGGGATTAAATATGCTGTCGAGGAAATGACGGAATTAAAGTTTGTTTCGATAAAAACAGATTTTTAAAAGGGGAGAGGGAAGGTTTATGTCCAACATGATAAAACCGCATCCAAAGCTTTATGTCATGGATAATGGGAGAATGAGAATGGATAAAAACTGGATGATCGCGATGCATAATCCGGCGACGATTCATAATCCGAACGCACAAACAGAGTTTGTAGAATTTCCGATTTATACGGTGTTGATTGACCATCCGGAAGGAAAAATTTTGTTTGATACCTCTTGCAATCCAAACTCGATGGGGCCTCAAGGGAGATGGTCGGAAGCAACCCAGCAAATGTTTCCGTGGACGGCAAGTGAAGAATGCTATCTCCACAATCGGCTAGAGCAATTAAAAGTAAGACCGGAAGATGTTAAATATGTCGTTGCTTCGCATTTGCATTTGGATCACGCGGGCTGCTTAGAAATGTTTACAAACGCGACGATCATTGTACATGAAGACGAATTCAACGGCGCCCTCCAATGTTACGCGCGCAATCAAAAGGAAGGCGCATATATTTGGGCCGACATTGATGCATGGATTAAAAATAACCTTCAATGGCGCACAGTGAAGCGTCATGAAGACAATATTATCCTCGCTGAAGGGGTTAAAATTTTGAATTTCGGAAGCGGCCATGCGTGGGGAATGCTTGGATTGCACGTGGAGCTTCCAGAAACGGGAGGGATCATTCTCGCTTCAGATGCGATTTATACAGCGGAAAGCTACGGACCGCCGATTAAGCCGCCGGGCATCATTTATGACTCCCTTGGTTATATGAATACGGTCGAACGAATCCGGCGGATCGCGCGGGAAACGAATTCGCAAGTATGGTTCGGCCATGATTCCGAGCAATTTAAAAAATTCCGCAAATCTACGGAAGGCTATTACGAGTGAGAAAGGGGAGAAGCGAAATGAGTGTTTCGCGAATTGTATTTACATCGCTAAACTATGTCGGATGGGGAGCATTGGACAACTTGCTTCCTGAAGTTGAACGATTTTCTCCAAAAAAAATATTAGTCGTAACAGATCCAGCGTTAGAGAAAATCGGCCTCGTTCAACGTGTAACAAATCCGCTTGCACAACGTGGGTATGACGTTCAGCTTTATACAGATGTAGTGCCGGAACCGCCGCTGGAGACGGGAGAAAAATTAGTTTCCTTTACGAGGAAAGGAGAGTTTGACCTTGTGATTGGCGTCGGCGGCGGGAGTGCGATGGATTTGGCGAAACTGGCGGCGGTGTTGGCTGTGCATGAAGGAAAAGTAGCCGATTACCTTAATTTAACGGGAACGAGAAAAGTCGAGAAAAAAGGCTTACCGAAAATATTAATTCCGACTACATCAGGGACCGGGTCAGAAGTGACAAATATCTCCGTGCTCTCTTTAGATACGACAAAAGATGTGGTAACGCATGATTATTTATTAGCGGACGTAGCGATTGTCGACCCGCAACTTACCGTTTCTGTTCCGCCGCGCGTGACGGCTGCGACAGGCATTGACGCGCTGACTCATGCGGTCGAAGCATACGTATCCGTCAATGCAAGCCCGACGTCAGACGGTTTGGCGCTGCAGGCGATTCGCTTGATCGCGCGGTCGTTGCGTAAAGCGGTGGAAAACGGAGAGGACAAGCAGGCGCGGATCGATATGAGCAACGGCAGTTATTTGGCGGGATTGGCGTTTTTTAACGCTGGGGTCGCAGGCGTTCATGCGCTTGCTTACCCGTTAGGCGGACAGTTTCATATCGCCCACGGCGAATCGAATGCAGTATTGCTTCCGTATGTGATGGGATATATTCGCAAAAGCTGCGCGAAGCGGATGGCCGATATTTTGAATGCGCTAGGAGGGAACTCAAGCTTTCTTTCAGAAGAAGAAGCTTCATATAAATGTGTCGAAGAGCTGGAGCGAATCGTCCGCGATGTCGGTATCCCGAGAACGCTCGGCGGATTTAATATCCCAGAGAGCGCATTGGAAAGCTTAACGAAAGATGCCGTTCAGCAAAAACGCTTGCTTGCGCGCAGTCCGCTTCCGCTGTTAGAAGACGATATACGGACGATTTACCAATCTGCTTTTCAAGGTGTGGTGACGGAGCCGAAATAAACAGAAATGCGCTTGGATTTGCGCAAATACAAGAGATTTTATAATTTGAACAAGAACGTGTTTTAAATTTCTTGCTATTTTTCAGCGGCGAAGGGGAGCTGCCTGCTTTCCTTCGCTTTGATTCCACGAAAGGCCGATATCGCCCCGTTCATTAATCAACCGGTAAAACGGAAGGCGGTACAAGCCAGTCCAATGGATCGATCCAGCAATCAGTCAGAGTGTAACTAAAACAAGCTCTTGTCGCCCTATCGACAAGAGCTTTGCTATGAGAATGAAGGGATAAAAAAGAAAAGGCAGCGTCAAGCTGTCCTTTTTGCAATTATATCCGATTTTGTACAGATCTTAATACTTCATAAGCGCGATCACCAATTAATTGAATAAGCTGCTCGAAAATGGCGTCACGCTGCAAATCGAGTTCTACGATTCGCTTTGCTAGTTCAAAAGCTTTCGGGTCCATTTCGCTTACCACCTCTGTTTTTTTGTAATTGATGCCGTTCGTATTCGTGCCGCAATTCGCGAATTGTCCATTGCTGAAGTGCGTTGGCGTCAGGAAACAAACCAGTTTTCAGGAGCTCGTAAATGTAAAATTGTTTTTGTTTGATGATTGCCGTCCGCATGAGTTTCCCCATCTTTTTCCCTCCTTCATTTACTTTTTAGTATATGATGCTTTGTTTTATTTCTCATTTATCTTGTCAATATTTCTTACATAAAAACAGAAAATATGTTAAGTTTTTTAACAATAATGGCCAATGATTAAAGAAAAACGATATAATTATGTTATAAAAAATAACATTTATAGAGGTGAAAGATATGACGAATAAGGACGATTCATACAAATTTAAAAAAGTCATCTCTATTGGCATTGTTAGTGAGTTAACGGGGTTATCCCAGCGCCAAATCCGGTATTATGAGGAGCGGAAACTTATTTTTCCGGACCGTTCGAAAGGAATCCGAAAATATTCATTCGCTGATGTGGAACAATTGATGGAGATTGCCGATAAACGCGAAGAAGGTGTTCCGACGCAGGAAATCCGGCGCGAAATGACAAAAGAGATTCGGGAAAAAATGTTAAAAGGACAGATGAATGCTCATTTCCGATTTCGTTCATAAAAAGCATCCCCCTCCTTTTTTAGAGGAGAGGGATATTTTTATGTTATTTATAAAAGTATATACAATATATTTTAAAAAACTAAGAAATAATTTTTAAATGACTAGACAATTTTATATATTTGTATATAATTAAAAATGTAAACGGTATCATTGGATAAAAGCAAGGAGGTTGCATCAACAATGAAACGAATTCTTTTAGCTTGCAGTTCGGGGATGTCTACGAGTTTATTGGTAACAAAAATGCAGGAGTATGCAAAATCGATTGGGGAAGAAGCAGAAATTTGGGCGGTGGGGCAAGATCAAGCGAAAAAGGAAATGGAGAAAGCGGATGTTGTTTTAATTGGCCCGCAAATGAGCTTTTTAAAAAGTGAGCTTCAAAAAGAAGCTGAAAAATATGGAATTAAAGTAGATGTGATTGATATGGTGGCATATGGGATGGCAGACGGAAAAAAAGCGTATGAACAAGCGTTGAAATTAATGGGGGAAAAATAATGGAAAAAATCGATCTTCAGCAATTAACGAATGAACAAATTGCGTTTCAGCTTATTCTTCATAGCGGAAATGCGCGTAGCAAAGTCATTCAATCCCTCCGGGAATATCGTGCTGGAAACAAGGAGGTTGCCAGTAAGCTGCTAAAAGAAGCAGAAGCGGACTTAAGTTTGGCGCATGATATTCACTTTCAAATGGTTCAAAAGGAAGCGGGCGGTCAAAATACCGAGTTTACGTTATTGTTAATCCATGCGGAAGACCATTTAATGTCGACACTGTCCATGAAAGAGTTAGTAAAGGAGATGCTTGAATTATTTAAAGCGAGAAACTTATAAAAAGGGGGGCGTTTCATGAACCAAACTTTTGAAAAGTTAAGTAAAATATTGGTTCCTATTGCGGGAAAGTTAAATAACAGCCGTTATTTACAAGTGTTACGTGATGCGTTTATGTTAGCGTTTCCACTTACAATTTTCGGATCGATTGCCGTTGTTATTGCGAACTTGCCGTTTCTTGATAAAGTCATGAGCGAAAGCAGTTTAAATACATTGCGGGAAATTTTAAACGTAGCTCCAAACGCGACAATGGGAGTTATGACGATTTTCGTTGTATTCGGTATCGGTTATTATTTATCGAAAAGTTATGAGGTGGAAGGAATTTTTGGAGGTGCTATTGCACTCGCTTCTTTCTTGATTTTAACGCCATTTGTTTTAAATGTGGAAGGAAAAGAAGCGGTACAAGGCGTCATCCCTCTTGATCGTTTAGGTGCAAAAGGGATGTTCCTTGGAATGATTACCGCGTTTGTTGCTGCAGAGATTTACCGGAAAGTCGTGCAAAAAAATATTACGATTAAAATGCCAGCTGGAGTGCCACCAGCCGTTGCAAAATCGTTTGCGGCCCTTATTCCTGCGGTGGTGACACTCACAGTTTTCTTGGTCGTCAATATTATTATAACACAATTATTTAATACAAACATGCATGATGTCATTTATAATGCAGTACAAGCACCATTAGTCGGTTTAGGAAGCGGCATTATTCCAACGCTTATCGCGATTTTTGTGACACAGATTTTATGGTTTTTTGGGTTGCACGGCCAAATTATCATTAACTCTGTGATGGATCCAATTTGGAATACGTTATCTCTGGAAAACTTAAATGCGTATACGAAAACTGGAGAAATTCCGCATGTGATTAGCAAGCAGTTTATTGAAGTTTATACGGTTGGCATGGGTGGAACGGGAATGACTCTTGCCGTCATTTTTGCCATGCTTTTCTTTATGAAAAGCAAGCAAATGAAACAAGTCGCGAAATTGGGGATCGGGCCAGGAATCTTTAACGTAAATGAGCCGATTATTTTCGGTTTGCCTGTTGTGATGAACCCGCTTATTATGGTTCCATGGATTATTGCGCCAATGATCGTTACATTTGTCACTTATTTAGCGATGTCTTCCGGTCTTGTCCCGCCTTCGACAGGGGTGGCGGTTCCGTGGACAGTACCAATCTTTATTAACGGAATGATGGCGACGAATTCGCTGGCAGGGGGAATTTTGCAGTTAGTCAACTTTACGATTGTTCTTATTATTTGGTTCCCGTTCTTAAAATTTATTGATCGGATGAACTTACAAAAAGAAAAGGAAGAAGAAACGGCAAAGAATGCGTCATAAAAAGAGGTGGAGATCATGAAGCAACAGACAAAGCAGGAGATCCTTTATCGCTTTCCAGACGGATTTTGGTGGGGAAGCGCCACATCTGCCACGCAAATTGAAGGAGCAGCAAACGAAGGGGGGAAAGGGCCGAATATATGGGATCATTGGTATGAGAAAGAGCCGAATCGCTTTTTTAACGGCGTTGGCCCTTCCATTACATCCGATTTTTATCACCGTTACAAAGAAGATATTGCATTAATGAAAGAAATAGGCCATAATTCGTTCCGTTTTTCGATTTCTTGGTCGCGGCTCATTCCCGACGGTATTGGCGCTGTCAATCCAACAGCGGTGCAATTCTACAACAATGTCATTAATGAATTGCTAGAAAATGAGATTGAACCATTTGTGACTTTGTTCCATTTTGATATGCCGCTAGCAATGCAAGAAATGGGGGGATGGGAAAGTCGGGATGTGGTAGATGCATATGCCCGCTATGCAAAGATTTGTTTTGAGTTGTTTGGTGACCGTGTAAAAAAATGGTTTACACATAATGAACCGATTGTTCCGGTCGAAGGAGGGTATTTATACGATTTCCATTATCCGAATGTAATTGATTTCCAGAGAGCTGTACAAGTGGCTTATCATACGATCGTAGCCCATGCAAAAGCAGTGCAAGCGTTTAAACAGATGAACATTCCAGATGGAAAAATTGGCATTATTTTAAATTTAACTCCTTCTTATCCCCGGAGCACCCATCCTGCTGATGTTAAAGCAGCACATATAGCTGATTTATTTTTCAACCGTAGCTTTTTAGATCCAGCGATAAAAGGCGAATATCCGCAAGACCTTGTCGGCCTTTTACGGGAACATGGATATTTGCCGGCAACCAAAGAAGGAGATAAGGAGCTAATTAAAGAAAATACCGTCGATATTCTTGGGATTAACTATTATCAACCGCGTCGTGTAAAAGCAAAAGAGCATCTCCCAAATCCAGAAGCCCCATTTATGCCGGAGCGCTTTTTTGACTATTATGTGATGCCGGGAAGAAAAATGAATCCTCACCGCGGCTGGGAAATTTATGAAAAAGGAATTTACGATATTTTAATGAATGTAAAAGAAAATTACGGTAATATCGAATGCTTTATTTCGGAAAACGGTATGGGTGTCGAAGGAGAAGAACAATTCCGCGATGAAGACGGAATGATTCATGACGATTATCGGATTGGATTTATTCGTGAACATTTAAAATGGGTGCATAAAGCAATACAAGAAGGAGCAAACGTTAAAGGCTACCACGTATGGACGTTTATGGATAACTGGTCTTGGACGAATGCTTATAAAAATCGCTACGGATTAGTGGCAGTTGACCTTGAAAACAATAGAAAACGTACAATTAAAAAGAGCGGATACTGGTTTAAAACGCTTGCGGAGAACAACGGCTTTTAATAGACGAACATGGTTATCCCTTCTTTTGGGATAACCTCTTTTTTCTCACATATTGTGTAAAAGTAAAAGAAAAATTACAATAAAGATGAAAATTGCGGTATAAAGGATGACGGTAATGCCAAAATATGAACAAATTTCGAACGAAATTCGCAAACGAATCAAAGACGGGATATATTCCCCGAACGAACCGATTCCCGATGAACATTCGTTAGCCAAAGAATTTGGCTGTAGTCGCATGACGGTAAAGCGCGCGTTGGATGTGCTTGTGTCGGAAGGCTTGCTATATCGTAAACGCGGGCATGGAACATTTATTGTCAAATCCGCCATATTAGATGGTCAAGTCAATGTCGCTAGCAACGAGACACTTGGATTGACCAATTTATTAAAAGGAAGAAAAGTAACAAGCAAAATTATTACGTTTGAAGTGTTGTTTCCGCCGGAGGATGTAGCAACACATTTATGCATTGATACCAACACGCCAGTTTACCATCTGATTCGTCTTCGCAATGTCGATGATGAACCGTACGTCATTGAACGTACCTATATGCCGACAAATTTAATTACAGGGCTAAATGAAAAAGTGCTTCATTCTTCGATTTACAATTATATTACAAATGAGTTGGGGTTAACGATTGCTGGATCCCATCGAAAAATTCGTGCAGCAAAGCCGAATGAACTAGATCAAATGTACTTGCAATGCGCGCCTGATGACCCAGTGTTGGAATTAGAACAAGTCGGATTTTTGAATAACGGACTTCCGTTTGAGTACTCTTTTTCCCGACACCGTTATGATAAATTTGTATTTGTGACGGTAAATATTCGACGGTAAAAAAGCTTGTCCTTCTTCATAAAGGACAAGCTTTTTTTATCGAGGAGTCTGCTTAAATAATCCGTCGCTTAGCTTCGAGTAAAGCAGCATTGCTGGGCGTTCTGGAGAAAGCTGGCGGTGGTATTTCTCCACTTTGCTGAAATAATGCGCGATTTGCGGAGAGTGAAGAATAGGAAGAAGCTTATCGGCAATATTCGGGACGTCTTTCCAATTTAAAAAATCGAAGGCGAGATGGAACTGTTTCAATATGCGCAAATTCATTTCTTCTTGTCCGGGAAGCGTATCATAAATAAAAATGGGCAATTTTTTATATAAACATTCGCTAATCGTTACACCGCCCGGTTTGGTTAAAATAAAATCCGCTTGATCATAAAGTGCGTTCATCTCCTTGCGCGACGAAATATACGGAAGCGGGATGAGGCGCGGATGTTTTTCGCTTTGCAGCTGTTTGTACATTTGCGCGTTTTTCCCGCAAAGAACGTAATAATCGATCGGATCGTCAGGAGAAATTTTTTTTAACAACGCGGCGAACGCGCCAATTCCCAAACTGCCGCCTGATATAAGACCAATGTAGCGGGAACGCTCCGCCTGCTTTTTTTGCCTGCTTATCGTTATGTGTGGATGAACCGGAATGCCTGTTGCAAAAACGCGGCTTTCCGGAACCCCTTTTTCCAATAGCTGCGTTTTCATGTAAGGATGGCCGACAAAATGGTAATCGATCGCTTCAATTCCCCATAAATGATGAATGAAATAATCGGTATATACGTTGACTACTGGACTGGCGATTTCCTTGTTTAATTTGAGACGGTTTAATAAATAGGAAGGAAGGGCATGCGTGCAAACAATGAGATCGGGCTGTATGTGTTGGACTAAATTTTTTACGTGACGGCTAAAGAGAAATTCGTAATATCGGAATGATGGCCGCGCCTTTTTTTGACGGATGACCGCTTGCTCATACAATATGCTGTATGTCTTTGGAAAATGGCGAATCCATTGTAAGTAAGCAGAAGATATAAATTTTTCCGCTTTTCCTAATCGCGATGACAGCAGCTCGACTTTATGGCATCGCCATTGCGGGGCCATCGCTAATAAATCTTCTTTCAATGCGTCTGCCGCTTGGTGATGCCCTGATGGAATTTGCAACAAAGGAAGAAACAACACCGTTTTCACGTCGATCACCTAATTGCTGAAGTTGTTACTGAGTATATGTCAAGTGCAGAATTTTATCCACTTTGCCCATCTCCTTTTTTATCCATTTATAAACTGCCGGCAAATACTTCACAATGTAAATGTAAATGTGCAAAACGAAAGAGGGGGAGCATATGAAAGAAAAAGCAAGACAGTGCGCTTTGGCGATTTGGGGAGCATTTGACCCGATTTATTACGCTTTTTCGAGGCTTGAGTACGTTGGAGGTACATGGGACGGTTGCCGCCCGATTTTTCGCGTTCGTGTAACGAAATATAAAGGAAGGGAAGTCGTACTCTCGGACGGCACAAAAATCCAAAAAAACGACCTGCTGTTAAAAATTCATTTGCATAACGTTCGTTTAATTCGCGAACTTCTTCATTTAAACAGCGAAATTAAAAAAGGACGTTATGTTTTCCAACAAGTGAAAGCAGGTCTTCCCTATATCGCCGATTATGTGCGTAATCATGAACAATTTTCTGAAATTAAAGGAATTATCGGGATTACGATGTTAAACAAAGGATGCGAGCGATTAGGCTTTGAAACGTTTTCGATTGTAAATCCGTTTTACAAATGGTTCAAAACAGTCGTGATGATACCTATGGTTGTTGTTTCGCAGCTTCGTTTTTCCCCAGTTCGGCGACCGCCTAAATATTTGTTTATGTCAAAAGATAAGTTGCTTACATTGTACGATTGCCAGCCGATCCATTAACTCCCTCTTCTTTCTCTCTTTCCATTTACTTATAATGGTAAATAGGGAGGAGAGACTGATGATATTTGTTTTTGCCATCGTTGTGATCATTTTTATGCTATTTATCTATAAAGCACACCGCAATACGCATGATGCGGTTTTTCATAGAGTAGAAGTGCGCTATAACGGGAACGACGAGGATGCCATCCGTATTTTGCATTTGTCGGACCTTCATTTAGAAAACTTATCGATTTCCCCTGACTATTTATATGGAAAACTAAAAAATGAGCAAATTGATTTGATCGCATTAACTGGGGATTTGCTTGATCGTGAAAAAAGTATTCCAAAGTTGGCCCCGTATTTGACGGTGTTGCAAAAGCTAAACCCGGCATATGGCATTTATGTCGTGTTCGGCAACCATGATTATGTGTTGAAAGAGGAGCATTTCCAAGCTTTAAAAACAATGTTAGAGAAACATGGGTGCACCGTTTTGCAAAATGAAGCGAAAACCATTTCGATTAAAGGAAAAACCGTAAATGTAATCGGTATTGATGATTTTTGCACAGGACGCAGCGATTTAGAAAAAGCATACGCACATATCAAAGATGGTTTACATCTTGTGCTGACACACGATCCAAATATCGTTTTGCATATGCGCCATTATCATTTTGATTATTTGCTTTCCGGCCATTTTCACGGCGGACAAATTCATTGGCCGAAGCCGTATCATCTCGTGAAAATGGGAAAATTAGTGCGAATGAATATTATTAAAGGCTACCACGAACTAGACGGCAAGCCGTTTTACATTAGCGAAGGGCTCGGGCAGACGGGAGTAAACATCCGTATTGGTACAAAGCCAGAAATTACGCTTCACACATTGTCATTAACGCCGCTGCATCGGCGTGAAACGGGGAAGGTTGTCTGAACGAAGACAACCTTTCTTTTTCATGAAGGATGTACGTCGTCCTTTATAATCCCTTTGCTCGTCCCAATTAATACTTCTTTCCCATGTTGATTTCGATAAACCGTTTTCATTGCCACTTTTTTGTATCCACCCATTGGAGTCACTTCGGTAATCGTTAATTCACATGTGATTGTATCTCCAGTAAATACAGGGCGAATGAATTCGCAGTTTATTTCTCTGGCGATATAGTTTAAATCACCCCCAATTTTTGTACCGATGCTGGCGGTAAATAACCCATGCACCATAAGCCGTCCCTTCTCATCACGCTCCATATGATGCCTTCCCATATCACCAGAGAGGCGGGCGAATTGCGATGTTTCTTCTTCTGTGAACGTGCGCTGCCAAGTAAATACGTCCCCAGGTTTTAAATTCATTTTTATTCCCCCTTTCTTTATTTTTATATTTTATCGAATTTTCTAAATAATGCAAAACAAAATTGATCCACAAATAATTTGTAGTAGCATAGAAAAGCTCGTTATTGCCCATACTTTTTTACAGAAAAGAAAGAAAAGGAGTGCTGGGATTAATGGGGCCTTCATGGAAAGCGCTGCTTCCGTTTTTAGTAGTGATTCCGATATCAATATGGACAAAACAAGTCATTCCAGGCTTGTTTGTGGCGTTATTGTTTGGCAGTTATTTGATCGATCCGACGTTGCTGGGCGGTTTACGGACGATGCTATCGTATACGGTCGATAATATCATGCAGACAAATAATATTCGCATTATTATTTTTCTTTATGTGTTTGCCGGTCTTATTAGCATGATTAAATATACAGGAGGAATTAAAGGATTTGTTCATCTTATTAGCAAAAAAGTAAAAACAGCAAGAAGCGCTTTAATGCTAACATGGATTTCGACAATGGTGACGTTCAGCGATCCTGATTTCCGCATCGTAACGATTGCGCCGATTATGAAAGCGCTCAAAGAACGGCTAAGGTTATCTTCGCAACAGATCGGGTTTGCGATTGAAGTGACGTCCAATCCGGTTGTAGCCCTCATTCCATTGGCAACAGCATTTGTTGGCTATATGGTCTCGGTAATTGATAAAGCGCTGAAAACAGCGGGAATTGATGCGAAGCCGTATATTGTCTATGTAAAAAGCATTCCGTTTAACTTTTTTTCATTTACGATTATTATTGTCGGGCTTTATTACAGCTTTTTTAAATACTCAAGAAAAGGAAAAGCACGCGCGATGGAGAAAGACATAGGAAAATATGTGCCTGTTCAGCGGTGGAATGAACAATTGGCGGTGGAGTTCGCCGAAGAAAATGCGTCAGACATAAATAAAGGCAAAACGGAAAATCCGAATGAAATGCAAGGTGAAGAAGGGGAAGGGATGGAGTCTTGTCCGCGCGCGTACAATAAAGAAACGCCGATTAAGCCATGGAATTTAATCGTACCGTTATCCATTGTACTTGCGCTGACACTATTCTTGAGCTGGTGGGATGGGCATAAAGGGGCAAAAACATTTTTTGACGCGTTCCTTCGCAGCGATGCGCTTGGTGCGATGTTGGAAGCGCTATTTATTACCGTAATCATTACGGTCGTTTATTTTCTTTTGCAAAAATTCAAGCTTGCTGATTTATTGACCCATTTTGTTAAAGGCGGAAATGAATTAATGTCTGTCATTTTAATGCTGGCACTCATTTGGGCGTTGTCAGCAGTATCGGAGGATTTAGGTTTTTCTCAATATATTACGGACCATGTACAAAATTGGATTCCACATTATTTTGTCGCTCCTGTATTGTTTTTGCTTGGTGCGCTGATTTCTTATTTTATCGGCTCCTCTTGGGGAACATGGGGGATGTTAATGCCGCTTGGCGTCACGCTTGCACATCAGTCAGGTGCGAATATCCTACTTGTAATTGGTGCCGTATTTGCGAGCGGGACGTTCGGTGCGTTTACCTCGCCGCTCAGCGATAATACAGTGACATTATGTACGATTTTGGGGTTGCCGGTGATGGAATATGCGCGTACAAAGCTAGTTCCTGCATTCATTGCAGCAGGGATGGCTGCGGTTCTTTTTGGTGTTATGTCGTTTGTAATGCGGTAAGTTTCATCAAAGTTCGCCTGAATAAAAGGGCGAACGTTATTTTTTGGATAACAAAGCAAAAACGGACATGGTAAAATTACACACAAAAAGGAAGCAAGGTGAAGTAACAGTGGAGAGACAGAGATGGATGGAAGAGCTCCAGCAATGGCAAGGGGGGAGACCGGCAAGAGCAATTAGCTATTTTGCAAGAGCATTAACAAAACATCGAAGCCCGTATGGACGTATATTACAATGAACAAGAGGATGTGCAGGCGGTAAAGCGGCACTGCTGTTATATGCCTCCGGATGTATATGCCTCCGGATGGTGACGGCCTTGCGTTGTTTCATAAGTATCACGAGATTGTTGCGCGGATGCATAAGCGCGGCTGACTTCCATTGCCACTATAAAAAATAAAAAACTGGTTCCTAGCGGGAACCAATTTTTTAAGCTGAAATTGTCGATCCGCTCGTTTCTTGTTTCTCATCTTTTTTGCGAAAATATGTGGCAACAATTGGCCCGGAAATGTTGTGCCATACGCTGAAAATGGCGCTCGGAACGGCGGCGAGCGGCGAAAAATGGGCGGTTGCTAACGCCGCGCCAAGGCCGGAGTTTTGCATGCCGACTTCGATCGAAATTGCTTTTTGTTTTGGTACCGATAAGCGAAACAATTTGGCAAACCAATAGCCAAGCAATAATCCAAGTACGTTGTGGGCGACGACAATCAAGAAAATTTCGATCCCGCTTTTTGCAATCGCTTGTTGGTTTTGTCCGACAACTGCCGCGACAATGGCGACAATCGCGATCACGGAAACGAGTGGGAGAATTTGGACACATGTTTTTACTTGTTTTTGGAAAAACGATTGTACAATTAATCCAAGAATAATCGGGATAAGAACAACTTTCACAATCGACCAAAATAAGGAGGCGGCGGAAACGGATAACCATTTCCCAGCAAGCAGCAAAATAAGCGACGGTGTTAAAATTGGCGCAAGTATTGTCGAAACAGACGTCACGGCGACAGAAAGCGCCGTATCCCCTTTTGCCAAATATGTCATTACGTTAGACGCCGTTCCGCCCGGACAGCAGCCGACAAGGATAATGCCGAGAGCCACTTCCCGCGGCACTGGCAAATAATGAGAAAGCAAAAAGGCGAGAAGCGGCATGATCAAAAACTGGGCGACGACGCCGATCAGCACTTCCTTTGGCCGTTTCAACACTTCTTTAAAGTCATTGACCGACAGTGTAAGCCCCATGCCAAACATAACGATGCCAAGCAATGGCACAATGTACGGAGCGATCCATGTAAAAGTTTTTGGAGAATAAAAAGCAAAAGCGGCAAATAATAGCACCCAGATGGCAAAAGTGTTTCCGACAAAGTTGCTAATTTTCGCTAATTTTCCCATATTATTTTTCCCCCTGCTGAATGATATGCGTAAAAGATATTATATCGATTATTCTGAAAAATTCAACTATAAACTATATGAAGTGAGTATTTAATATTTAAAGTAAAGATGGAGATTTTGTGAATAGATTATTGAAATTATATGATGGTGTGACAAAAATCACTTTCAAAATTTCAAAGTGTGGTATGATATTTATTGAGAAAAATAATCATTATTGTTTTTTTCGTGGTGCAAAATGGGAGAAGTATTACCTCTAAAATTTAATTGATAAAAAGAATCATTATTATTTGGGGGAGTTTAAGATGGTTCTTGCCGATCTTCAACAAGGACAACAAGCTGTGATTACCCATTTAGCAGTAGCAAATGAAGTTGTGAAACAGCGCCTAATTCATATGGGCATGCATGAAGGGGAAAAAGTTTGTGTTAAATGCATAATGCCATTTGGCGGCCCGTTAATGGTGGAAGTAGATGGGCAGTATATTTGTCTTCGGCGCAAAGAGGCGGCTTGTATTGGGGTGAAATAATCGATGCCATCATATATTGCGTTATTTGGCAATCCAAATACAGGGAAAACTTCATTGTTTAATAATTTAACAGGATCATACGAATATGTCGGAAATTGGAGCGGAGTAACGGTAGAAAAAAAGATTGGCATATTGCGGCAGCACGATGTTCCGATCGTTGACCTGCCGGGAATTTATTCGCTACAACCGCTGTCCCGGGATGAAGGAGTGGCGACCGAATTTTTATTAACGGAGTCTTTTTCCGCGATTGTCAATATCGTGGACGCTTCCCAATTAAAACGGAATTTGCATTTGACCGTTCAGCTTCTTGAATTTGGAAAACCGCTGATGATAGCGTTAAATATGATTGACGTGGCAGAGAAACGCGGAGTAAAAGTAGATGCGGAAAAGCTTTCGCAATGTATTGGCGTTCCTGTGATTCCGGTTATCGCGCGGACGGGAAAGGGAACAAAAGAGCTCGTTTGCACCATTTTGTCTCTAACCGAACAAAGCGGGCATTCGTTTTCAATCGATTACGGTCGAGATGTGGAAGCAGCTGTGCAAAAAATAGGTGAACAACTCCCAGATGATTTACCGGTGTCAAAACGATGGCTTGCATTGCAGTTTTTAGAAGGAAATGAACGGGTTCATGCATATTTACAAACATATTTAGAAGTTGCCCCGCTTCTGTTGATTCGCGACAATGTACGACAAAAGCTTGGGCGCGCTTTAGCAGAGCACATGTATGAAGTGCGCGAGCGATGGATTGCGAAAGTCATCGAAACATCAACGGTGACGACGAAGCAAAAGACGCTCACGTTAACAGAAAAAATTGATGCGATTGTAACCAATAAATATTTGGGCTTGCCGATTTTCTTATTATTTATGTATATCATGTTTATGTTAACGTTTGACTGGCTTGGCTCACCGCTTGCCGATCTGTTTGATCAGTTTCTTTCCGGTCCATTAACGGATTGGCTGGCCAAACTGTTGTCGCTTATAGGTGCATCTCCATTCATTAAAGAGCTTGTCCTTAGTGGAATTGTTTCTGGCGTTGGCGGGGTGCTTGTATTTGTACCGCAAATTTTCATTTTGTTCTTTTTCATTTCTTTGTTAGAGGATTCCGGATATATGGCGCGTGTCGCTATGGTCATGGACCGGTTTATGGAGGCGATTGGTTTAAATGGAAAAGCGTTTATTCCGATGATTATCGGATTTGGCTGCAACGTTCCTGGTGTCATGGCAGCACGGACGATTGAACAGCCAAAAGAACGGTTGCTGACGATTTTGTTGCTGCCGTTTATGTCATGTTCGGCGCGTTTGCCGGTATATGCGCTGTTTGCTGGAACATTTTTCGCAAAAAATCAAGCAATTGTCGTGTTTTTCCTATATATATTAGGAATTGTTGTCGCACTTGGCCTTGCCAAACTGTTTTCGGCCACTTTATTAAAAGATGAAAGCTCGGTTTTCGTCATTGAGCTGCCGCCGTATCGGATGCCGCAAGCATTGACGTTGTGGCGGAGCACATGGGATAAAGGAAAAGGATTTGTGCGAAAAGCAGGCACGTTTATTTTCGGTGGGTCTGTTGCGATTTGGCTATTGACATATGTTGGGCCAAAAGGAATTGGTGTTTCCATGGATGACAGTTTTCTAGCAGTTGTAAGCAGTGTGCTTGCTCCAATTTTAGCGCCGCTCGGTTTTGGAACATGGCAGGCTGGCGCGTCGTTGATAACGGGTTTTTTAGCAAAAGAAGTCGTTGTTTCAACAATGAATATTATTTACCATGCGCAAAATATGGACGTGCTGCAAAAGGCGCTAGTGCAACATTTTACGCCGTTATCTGCGCTTAGCTTTATCACGTTTGTGCTTTTATATACTCCTTGCTTAGCGACGGTTGCGACCATTCGCAAAGAAACAGGATCACGAAAATGGACGTTTATTTCGATCGGTTGTGCGTTGAGCATTGCGTACGTGATTTCTTTCGTTATTTATCAAGGTGGAATGTTGCTTGGATTTTGATGAGTCATTTAGTCTATCATCGAAAAAAAGAAAACTTTAAAGTTTTTGTAAAAAGAGGCGAAAGCGATGATTGCGAATATTGTGATCGGTGGCGTTATTTTTGGTTATGCCGGATGGATGCTTGTCCGCCACATTAAGAAAAGCTCAAAAGGAAAATGTGCTGGTTGCTCTCTTGCTGATAATTGCCAAGGTTCTTGCTCGCCTTACAAACAAGAAGATCGTATATAAATAAATAGAAGGATTCTCTATAAAATAGTTATAGGGAATCCTTATTTTTATGCTGGCAACTAGTAAAGGGGGGGACAAAAATGTTGAATTTTGTTGGAAAGAGTATCTAATAACCGTGAATTTTAGAGAAAATAGAAAAAAATTACTAAAAATAATCGAAAAGTACTATTTACATTGTCGGAAAAAATCGATATTAATGAATTATAAGAAGAAATCGGTTGTGAAAACACAGAATCTTCTGTGTAATGATGAGGAGAAAATATATGGTTTATGATGGTATTTTATTATCGCTTGTGGTTGGTTTTTTTCGTGGAGGAAGTTTGAAAGGTCTTGCGCATATGAAGCTGCGCGGGGGATGGTTGTTTCCGTTATTGTTGGCGGTGCAGTTCGTTATTTTTGCCCTGCAAGATAAAGTCGCGATTGTCGCCAAACTAAGCAACATTTTGTTTCTTCTCGTATATATGATTGGTCTCCTTTTTCTCTGGATTAACCGAAGCCAGCCTGGATTTATCGTTATTTTTGCGGGAGTTCTATTAAATTTTATCGTTATGGCGGTAAACGGCGGAAGGATGCCTGTGTCGGTTGAGGCAGCGCAATTTCTCGGCCGTGAATACATAGATGCATTGCAGGCGGGAGTATACGGCAAGCATCAAGCGATTACATCAGAGACGTTGTTGCCGTTTCTAGGCGATATTATCCCGCTGTCACCGCCATATCCGCGTCAGCAAGTCATCAGCATTGGCGATGTTATCATCAATGTTGGAGCGTTTTTCTTTATCCAACATCTCATGCTTAACACAGCGAGCAAAGAACGTTCTACCGCTCCTGTAAGTAAATAAAAGGAGGTGAGTAACTTGAGCGTAAAAGCAAGACAAGTACTTATTAATCTATTTATTATCGTTTCAATTATTGTTGCATTGACGTCAGGATATAAACTTGGTGGCTAATATTTTATTAGATGCAGGAGAAGTGTATTCAACAACTTCTCCTTGAAATTTTGTAAAAAATGAATGAGAGTGATTATATGATGCATATCAAAAAATATGCAAAAACATATGTACTATTTGTTTTGTTGTTAGGTTTATTTTTATTTTTAGTAGAAAGTAATTTTGTCACTCAATCCCTAGAGGATTGGGTTTTCATTTATATGTTATCCGGATCTATTATTTTACTAAACAAGTTTTTAATTCATCTTCCTCCAAAGGATAATTCGTTTTCGATGGATTCGGCGATTTATTTAGCAGTGATGTTTTTACATGACATTGATTTAGTGATGAATGTTTTACTTATTAGCAGCGTTATTGAATTTCTTTACAAGCGTAAAATGGTATGGTGGAAGCACCTTTTTAATTTTTCCATGTATTCCATTATGATTGTCGGTGCCTATTATTCATTTTTGTTTTCCGGTGGGCATATTGGTGAAATAAATACCCAAAATTTGCTTCCGTATATGATTAGCTTGGTCGTCTATTTTAGTCTAAATATTTGTTTAATGTTTTTATTTTTTATCTTTTTTGATCGCATATTTAAAGGAACTTTTGATTTAGGAGTTTTATTGGAATCAGCTATTGGCTATTGCGTTACGTTATTACTATCACTTGTTTTAGCGATTTTATTAAATGAAAAACAGTATTTTGGTTTGTTTTTATTTACTGTTTTAGTTGTCATTTTATCAGCGGTGTTTCGTAAGTTTCTTTATTTATATCAGGAAGTATCAGAGCGAGCTAATAGAGATCATTTAACAAGGCTTTATAATCATGGTTATTTTAAAGAGATGTTGAATGAACAGTTTCATGATGCAAAAAAATTGAAACAGCCGTTTACTCTTGCTTTATTAGATTTAGATGATTTTAAAAAATATAACGACCGCAACGGCCATCTGCAAGGGGACAAGCTGCTGCAGTTTTTCGGCGAGCTGCTAAAAAAAGCGGTGGACGGAACAGACTTTGTAGCGGCGCGGTATGGCGGCGAGGAGTTTGCCATTTTAATGCCCAGTACAACAAAGGAAGAAGCGTTTTCGTTTTTGGACCGATTGCGGAAAGAAATAAACGATACATACTTTTTTGGGGTGGAGCATGTTCCTTACCGCTGCCTTTCGTTTTCTTGCGGGATTGCCGAAATGGAAAGAAGCATGTATGACAGCGGTGAGTTAATTCATAAAGCAGATCAGGCGCTTTATTACGCAAAAGCACAAGGGAAAAATAATGTACAAGTATATGAAGAACATAACATTTGCTTTGATGAAATAAAGTTTAAAGAAAACCTTGATACGCTTGAACAGCAAGTCAAATTTTTTTTATCAAAAGACGTTTATACGTATCGTCATAGTAAGCGGGTATTCAAATATGCCTCCGAATTTAGCCAAATGCTTGATTTAACCGACCATGAAAGACAAACGCTCGTTTTAGGGGCGTTAATTCATGATATTGGAAAAATCGAAGTGCCACGGGATATTTTAAATAAAGAAGGAAAATTGGAACGGCATGAATGGGAAATCGTGAAGAAACATGTAACGTGGGGAAAAGAAATAATAGCAGCGGAAAAACAGTTTGATGATTTGATTCCGTTAGTAGAACTTCATCATGAACGGTATGACGGAAAGGGATATCCATACGGACTAAAAGGAGAAGAAATTCCAAAGCTTGTTCGTATTTTATGTATTATTGACTCGTTTGATGCGATGACGACAGAACGGCCATACCAACGCACGAAAACGTTTGAAGAGGCAGTATCCGAAATTATGCGTTGCGCAGGCACTCAGTTCGACCCCTTTTACGCTAAATTATTTACAGAGTTTATTCAAGAAAAATACTTATCGCGTGTGCAAAAACAGACGGAGAAATATCATGATAACGAAGCTGTCCAATGATAAAAGGACGGCTTTTCTTTTTGTAAAAATGATTGAATTTGAATGTTTTTTTGACTAAATATGAATTATTTTGAATGATTTTGATCGAAAATGATTGATTTTTAAATCGCTTTCATTTATGATAAAAGTACAAAGTGATCATTTCCATCCAAGGAGGTGGGATAGTTGCTCACAGAAGAACGCCACCGTACTATATTGGAACTTCTCGCAGAAAAAGAAGTAGTGAAGCTGCAAGAACTAGTCGAAGCGACCAATTCGTCGGAGTCAACAATTCGCCGTGATTTGACGCAGTTGGAAAAAGAGAAAAAATTGCGGCGCATTCACGGTGGCGCAACATTGCTACAAAAGAAGCGGGAAGAATTAAGCGTCTTAGAAAAATCAACAAAACATAGACAAGAAAAGAAACGGATTGCCGAGTATGCGGCAAGCCTTGTGCAAAACGGCGATTGCATTTATTTGGACGCTGGAACAACGACGTTCGAAATGATTCCACATCTGCATGGCAAAGATATCGTTGTCGTCACGAATGGTATTATGCATCTAGATATGCTTTTAGAATATGACATTCCGACATATTTGCTCGGCGGCTTTGTGAAAAAGAAAACGAAAGCGCTTATTGGCCGCGGTGCGCTGCAGGCATTGCAAAGCTACAGCTTTGATAAATGTTTTATCGGCGCAAACGGCGTTCACTATGAATATGGATATACAACACCTGACCCGGAAGAGGCGATGATAAAACATACGGCGATACAGCTATCCCAAAAGGCGTATGTGCTTGCCGACCATTCTAAACTTAATGAAAGCGCATTTGCGAAAATTGCTGAACTCCATGAAGCGGTGTTGATTACAGATGAATTAGCTGAAGAATGGCTAGAACCATACAAAGCAAAAACAGCAGTAGAGGTTGTGACAAAATGATTTATACATGCACGTTAAACCCATCTGTTGATTATATCGTTCATGTTGACGAATTTCGCGTTGGCGAATTAAACCGTGCGGTGAAAACGTTGGCATTCCCCGGTGGAAAAGGGATCAATGTCTCGCGTGTGCTCAAGCGGCTTGGTGTAGAGAGCACGGCGTTAGGGTTTATCGGCGGATTTACCGGTGCGTTTATTATCGAACAATTGCAAAACGAAAACATTGCCTGCGATTTTGTCGAGGTGCCGGGAAATACGCGCATTAATGTGAAGCTAAAGTCGGGGACAGAGACGGAAATTAACGGTCAAGGGCCGATGATTGAGCCGAAATATGAAGAAGCATTAATCCAAAAAATGCAAGCTTTAACCGAAGACGATGTGGTTGTCCTTGCGGGAAGTGTGCCGTCTTCCTTGTCTCCGGACATTTATGAGAAAATCATCGACGAAGCGAAAAAAGGGAAAGCAAAAGTCGTTGTCGATACAAGCGGCCCGGCGCTAAAACAGCTGCTTGCGCGGAAGCCATTTTTGGCAAAACCAAACCATAAAGAATTAGCGGAGCTATTCGAGACAAGCTTTCATTCGAAAGATGAGATCATGGTTTATGGCCGCCGGTTAGTAGAATTGGGAGTGGAAAATGTCATCGTATCGATGGCGGGAAATGGTGCTTTCTATTTTAACAAAGAAATGACGCTGTTTGCCAAGGCGCCGAAAGGAACGGTAAAAAATTCCGTTGGTGCCGGTGATTCGATGGTGGCAGGATTTCTTGCCGCATATACAAGCGGCAAAAGCTTGGAAGAAGCATTTGCTTATAGTGTCGCGTCTGGAAGCGCAACGGCGTTTTCCGAAGATTTATGCACGAAAGACCGTGTCGAACAGCTAGTGTGTGAAGTAAATGTTAAGCGTTTTTAATGGCATATGAAAAAGGGGGGCATTTTGATGAAAATTACCGATTTGCTTACAAAAGAGGCGATGATTCTTCATCTTCAAGCGAAAACAAAAGAAGAGGTAATTGACGAGCTTGTCGCAAAATTACAAGAAGCAGGAATATTGCGCGATGCACAAGCGTTTAAAGAAGCGATTTTTGCGCGCGAAGCGCAAAGCACGACAGGTGTCGGCGATGGGATTGCCATTCCGCATGCGAAAACAGCTGCGGTAAAGCGACCTGCCGTAGCGTTTGGCCGTTCCGATAGTGGCATTGATTATGATGCGCTTGATGGAAAACCAAGCCGTTTGTTTTTTATGATCGCGGCGCCGGAAGGAGTGGACAATACGCATTTGGAAGCGCTTGCCCGCTTATCGTCGATGTTAATGGATTCCTCTTTCCGCGCACAGATTGAAAGCGCTTCAAGTGAAGAGGAAATTATTCGCTTGATTGCAGAAAAGGAAGGAGAAAGAGAGGTAGAAAATACGCCTGTTTCGCCGTCGAAACGTCCAAAAGTTATCGCCGTTACCGCCTGCCCGACGGGAATCGCTCATACGTATATGGCGGCGGACTCATTAAAAGCAAAAGCCGCAGAAATGGATGTAGAAATGAAAGTGGAAACAAACGGTTCTAGCGGTGTAAAAAATAAGTTGACGAAACAAGATATCGAAGATGCGGTTGCCGTCATCGTTGCAGCGGATAAGCAAGTGGAAATGGAACGGTTCAAAGGAAAACATGTTATTCAAGTGCCGGTTGCGCAAGCGATTCGTAACCCGAAAGAGTTAATTGAGCAAGCTCTCAAGCAAGATGCGCCAATTTATCAAGGAAGCGGCATGAAAGAAGCAACAATGGAAGGAAAAGCGCGCACAGGATTTTATAAACATTTAATGAACGGGGTTTCCAACATGCTCCCGTTCGTTGTCGGCGGCGGTATTTTAATTGCGATATCATTTATTTTCGGCATTAAAGCGTTTGATCCGAAAGATCCGTCGTATCATCCAATCGCGAAAGCGCTCATGGATATCGGTGGTGGAAACGCGTTTGCGTTGATGATTCCGGTGCTTGCCGGTTTCATTGCCATGAGCATTGCCGATCGCCCAGGTTTTGCCCCGGGAATGGTGGGCGGTTTCATGGCAGCAAACGGCGGAGCAGGATTTTTAGGCGGGCTAATCGCCGGATTTCTTGCCGGATATTTAGTCGTTGGCTTGAAGAAGCTATTTAGCCGTCTGCCACAGTCGCTTGAGGGGATCAAGCCAGTGTTGCTTTATCCGCTTTTTGGCATTTTCATTACAGGGATTATCATGATGTATGTCATCATCGATCCGGTGAAGGCGTTAAATGAAGCGTTGAAGCATTGGCTTGAAAATATGGGGACGGCAAATTTAGTTTTGCTTGGCGCGATTCTTGGCGGCATGATGGCGGTCGATATGGGCGGCCCGATTAACAAAGCGGCATTTACGTTTGGGATTGCCATGATTGATGCCGGCAACTATGCTCCGCACGCGGCGATCATGGCTGGAGGAATGGTGCCGCCGCTAGGGCTGGCGCTTGCGACGACATTTTTTAAAAAGAAATTTACCAAAGCGGAGCGTGAAGCTGGAAAGACATGCTATATCATGGGGGCGACATTTATCACAGAGGGGGCGATTCCGTTCGCAGCAGCCGATCCAGTGCGCGTCATCCCATCGATTATTGTCGGTTCTGCGGTGAGCGGGGCGCTGACGATGCTGTTTAAAATCGGCCTTCCAGCTCCGCACGGCGGAATTTTCGTTATTCCGATTGTCAAAGGAAACCCTCTATTATACGTATTTGCGATTTTAGTAGGCGCGATCGTTACTGCTTTGATGGTTGGTCTGTGGAAAAAAGAAGTGGAAGAATAATAGGAAAAAGCTGAGCGTGATTTGTCGCTCAGCTTTTTTATATTTTTATAAAAATGAAGATTCTCATGAAAATTTCATGAATAAAAGAGTCATTCATGGTACAATAAACGGTTGTAATGTTAGAAAAGGAGAGCTTATTGATATGACGAAGACATTTCTTCAGCTAAATACGATATTTATTAGTATTTTAATAGAAGCGCTGCCGTTTGTTGTACTCGGTGTGTTCATTTCAGGGATTATTCAAATGTTTGTAACGGAAGAAATGGTCGAAAAATGGATGCCGAAAAATAAAGTGTTGGCTGTCATCTGTGCAACGTTGATAGGAGCGTTATTTCCTGCCTGCGAATGCGGGATCGTTCCAATTACGCGAAGATTGGTAGCAAAAGGAGTGCCTTTGTATGCGGCAATACCGTTTATGTTAACGGGGCCTGTCATTAATCCGATTGTATTATTTTC
The DNA here is from genome assembly GCF_022846435.1 of Parageobacillus sp. KH3-4. Lineage (NCBI taxonomy): Bacteria > Bacillati > Bacillota > Bacilli > Caryophanales > Anoxybacillaceae > Parageobacillus > Parageobacillus sp. KH3-4. Next base: position 2,036,317 of record NZ_AP025627.1, on the reverse strand, counting down.
GACGTATATTGCATTTGGAAGCAGTTGGACGATGGTTTTATATCGGTCCATTTTTGCTTGTATCGTCGCGATCATCATCGGTTTCATCATATCCGTGCAATATAAAGATAGCCAGTTGCGAAAGGAAGAAACGATTCATACCGTTTTGCCAAAATCGTGGAAAGAAAAATGGATCGGGACGTTGCAACATACGATCGATGAATTTTTTACGACAGGCAAATATTTGATTATTGGCGCGTTTTTTGCGTCGGTGATGCAAACGTATGTGAAAACATCGACATTGCTTGCGGTTGGCCAAGGAAAAGTGTCTTCCATTCTTGTCATGATGGCGCTTGCCTTTGTGCTATCATTATGTTCAGAAGCGGATGCGTTTATTGCTTCGTCGTTCCAAAATACGTTCCCGTTTGGGGCGCTCGCAGCCTTTCTTGTATATGGACCGATGCTGGATATCAAAAATACGTTGATGCTGTTGCAGTCGTTTAAGACCCGCTTTGTACTTGTGCTTATTATGTATATTACGATATTTGTGTTTATCGGTTCGTTGTTCATTTAAAAGAGGTGAAATCGCATGGTGCGAATGTATATTTTGCTTGGTTTTTCGTTTTTGTTTTTTCATTTATATATTACTGGGGAAATTAGCAAATATATTAATATGCGCTATTCTTACTTGTCATTCAGCGCCATTTTCGTATTCGCTTTTTTGACTATCGTCCAGCTTATTTTCGCCAGCCGCAAAGAGAAACATGAACATTGCCACGATGATTTATGTTGCCACGACCATAAGGAGCAAGCGCGATGGAAACGGGTCGCCAATTATATGATATTTATTTTTCCAATTGTATCCGCGTTGCTTCTTCCAGTAGCGACGCTTGATTCAGATATGGTGAAAGCGAAAGGCTTTCATATAAGGGGGTTCGCGACAAAAAGCGATGACCCGTTTGTCCAACGGCAATTTTTACGTCCGGATACAAGCATTTATTACGGAGCCGATGACTACGACGACTTGATGAGAAAGGAACTGAAAAAATTTTCAAAAACATCACACCTCGTATTGAATGCGGAGAATTATTTAAGTGCGATGGAAACGATCTATCAATTCCCGGGTCAGTTTGATGATCGAGACGTCGAATTTGACGGGTTTGTCTATCATGATGAGACGACGAAAAAAACACAGCTGTTTGTTCTTCGCTTTGGCATTATCCACTGTGTGGCCGATTCGGGGGTGTACGGGCTTTTAACGGAGTTTCCCGACAATCCTCATTTAGCGAATGATGAGTGGATTCATGTGAAAGGAAAGCTCTCCACCATTTATTATCAGCCGTATAATGCGACAATTCCTTATGTGAAGGTCAAATCGTGGCATAAAATCGGTGAACCGAAAGAACCATACGTATTTCGAAAGTATGACCAATAGGAAAAAAGGGGCCAATGGTAAGGCTCCTTTTTTAACGTATATCACAATCAAGCACTTCACCAAGCTTTAAACATTTCAATCTGCTTTCGTCTAAGCCGCGCCGCTTCCATTCGGCAAACAAACGGTCAAGCGCTTCTTTTGGAGTATCGTCGGCGAGGCGAAATGCGCCATAGTGCATTGGAACAAAATAGTCTGCCTGGCAATCAAAAAAGGCTTGTACCGCTTCTTCGGGAGTGACATGCTGCGGCCCCATAAACCATTCCGGTTCATATGCGCCGATCGGCAGAAGCGCGTAATCGATCGCAAAGCGTTCGCCAATCTCACGGAATCCGCGGAAATAGCCGCTATCGCCGGCAAAGTAGATCGTCGGTTTTTCCTTCGCTTGCATCACCCAGCCGCCCCAGTGGGATGTATTCATATCCCACAATGTCCGTCTTGTCCAATGCTGCGCGGGAACAAACGTAAAGGTGACACCATTAAATGATTGCTCCTCCCACCATGCGAATTCCGTCACTTGCTTATACCCTTTTCGCCGGAATAAACGGCCAAGCCCGACGGGAACGAACATGTGCGGCGTTCCTTTCAATTGGCGGATGCTCGGAAAATGCAAATGATCATAGTGCCCATGAGAAATAAGCACGACATCGACTTCAGGCATTTCATCCGGCGCAATGCCAGGTTTCGTAAGCCGCTTTGCTGTTCCCATGCGCGTTGCCCATACCGGATCGGTGACGATGGTGATGCCGTTTAATTGAATGACAAACGTAGAATGCCCGACCCAAGACAGCAATGTGCGATAACGGTTTGTGTGAAGAAGCGGATATTGCGGCGGGTCGGCATGGGGAACTTGATAGGATAAATCTTTCCTTTTGCTTCTCCGTTCCTTTTGCCAGCGGCGGAAATCGGCAAACGTTTTTTTGGTTGAAACACCGTCTAAGTTTTCGTACCTCTTCATCTGTATTCACCCTTTTTGCATGCGCTATAATATAAAGTAACAAATTTTTGATTGGTGGTGAAGGGAATATGTTGCAATCATTCACAATTCAAACGACAAAGCGCGATGAGATGGTGGACATCACTTCGTTCGTTGAACAAACGGTTCGCCAATCGGGAGTGACAGAAGGATTTGCCATTGTTTATTGCCCTCATACAACCGCGGGAATTACGATCAACGAAAACGCCGATCCTGATGTGAAGCGGGATATGATGCGCCGTTTTGATGAAACGTACCCGTGGGAACATCCGCTTGATCGCCATATGGAAGGGAATACAGCGGCGCATATGAAGGCAAGCACGGTCGGTGCGTCGCAGCATGTCATTATTACGAACGGCAAGCTTCTTTTGGGGAGATGGCAAGGAATTTACTTTTGCGAATACGATGGTCCGCGCCGACGGACGTTTTATGTGAAAGTCGTTGAGGGGTAAAAAGCGGACGTTATTGCGAATGAACGCAAAGCAGTTTAAAAAGCAAGGGAGAAATCCCTAGCTTTTTCAAGGGGTGCAGAAAACGGAGGGGCGACGCGTTTGCCGTGGCGAAGTGAACACGCGAATTGTGCAAAAGTTTCTGTTTCTGTGGAACGAAACCGCTGTTTCCACTAACTAGTGAGACGATAAAAAAGCGATGAAATCGAGCGAACAACGTGCTGTTTCTACACAATCACATGAAAACAAGCTATGGAAAAACAAAAATCGACTATAAAAACGATAATAATATTATGTAAACTTTGCAAAAACAGAAAAAAGACTAGCCAAAAAGCAATGGCTAGTCTTTTTCGTGAATGGTTAGGAAAGCGCCGTCAAAATAAGCGGGCCGTTTTTCGTAATCGCGATCGTATGTTCATATTGCGCGGAATAGGAACCGTCGACCGTTCTTGCTGTCCAGCCGTTATTGTCCATTTTGCTTTGCCATGCGCCGACATTTACCATCGGTTCAATCGTAATAACCATTCCTTCTTTGAGACGCAACCCTTTTCCTTTTTCACCGAAGTGAGGAATATACGGTTCTTCGTGAATCGTCGGTCCAATTCCGTGCCCGGTAAAATCGCGGACGACGGAAAAGCCGTTTGCTTCGACGTATGTTTGAATCGCATGGCCGATATCCCCAATGCGATTGCCAACAACTGCTTGTTCAATCCCTTTGTATAGAGATTGTTCCGTCACATAAAGCAATTTTTTTACTTCTTCGCTTACATCTCCAACCGCATATGTCCATGCGGAATCAGCAAGCGCTCCATGCAGGTTTACAACAAAATCGATCGTTACGATATCTCCGTTTTTTAATGGTTCATTGCGCGGAAATCCGTGGCAAATTTCATCGTTGATGGAAGCGCATGTTGCGTAAGGATAGCCTCGATATCCTTTTTGTTCCGGCTTGGCCCCATGTTTTGCTAAAAATGTTTCTACAAAACGGTCAATCTCCATTGTGGTAATTCCCGGCTTGATGAGCCGGGCGATTTCTTGATGGCAAGCTGCCAATAACTTTCCTGCTTCGTGCATTAATTTTATTTCTCTTTCTGTTTTCACATGAATCATGGAAAATCTCCTTTTCATTCATATATGAAACGATGGAAATTTATTGATGCCGTACTGAGACGGGTCTATGGTGTATTGTAGCAAAAAATAGCGTGAAGATAAACGAAAGACAACCTTAGTAATTTTATTCATAATTTTTTGTAAATTTTTGATGAAATGTCAAATAAAAGAGTTGCACGGCTTATAAATTTGTTTGCTGATAACCGTTTCTTTCCGCGCGAAACGCAAAGGCAGTTTGGAGGCTGTTCAACTTAGCATGCTATCGATGGTTTCGGACCGCTGGTGAAGTGCATGGACTGCTATGGAGAAAAAAACATTTTTCTATATATATGTTGAATATAGGTTTATAGTGCCATAAATAACTTTTTTTCCTCATTTTTCAAATTGTGAAAATCGGATGAAAGCGGAAGATAAATCGATACTTCCGTTCCTTTATGTATTTCACTTTCAATATGAATCATTCCATTCATCGATTCGATAATACGATATACGACCATCATCCCAAGGCCGGTGCCTTTAATGCCTTTGGTTGTAAAATATGGTTCTCCTAGACGTTCGATTTGTTCCTTCGTCATGCCGATTCCCGTGTCAGAAATGCGAATGAGCACGTGCTGTTTTTCGATGGAGACGTAAACTTGCAGCACACCGCCGTTTGGCATTGCTTCGATGGCGTTTTTCATAATATTAAGCAAGCATTGGCGGAATTTTTCACGCTCTCCCGTTATCGTAAACGGAGCTAACGTTGTTTTTACTTCTACGCTGTTCATGTTGGCAAGCGGGCGCAAAAGGTCGATAACACGTTCAATTTCTGTTTTGACATTCAGTTTTTCTATCGATTCCGGAGCGGGTTTTGCAAACGTTAAATAATCGGTAATGATCGCTTCAGCTCTATCCAACTCTTCAATTGCGATTCGTACATATTGCTTTCGTTTTTCGGGAGAAAGGTGGTGTTGTTCCAACAGTTGCATAAAGCCGCGCGCGGCAGTTAGCGGATTTCGTATTTCGTGGGAAATGGATGCGGCCAAGTGGCTTACCGCTTCCATTTTTTCCGCACGGATGATTCGTTTCCGCAACGCCATGTTTTTATATATCATTTCTTTTAATGAACAAGTAATGAGCATACATATCGGCTGAACGGACAAGTATGCAAGAGAAATGTCAGAGGATGATGGAATGCGGTGGAACATTTGCGCAAGGATGATAGATAAAATGCCGGAAAAAGTGCACAGCGCAGCGGCAAGCAATACGCGATGTTTAGATGACAGCGCGAGAAATTTTTTCGCCAATGCAATGCCTGTCACCATAATGAACAATGAAGTAATGGCAGTAACGAGAAAACCAGTCCCGCCAAACAAAGAACAATAACCGATTGTCACAAAACATAAAAACACGCTCGTCGCTGCACCTTTATATAAACTCCCTAACCAAAGCGGTATTTGTCGCAAGTCGAAAATGAATTCCCTGTCTGAACCGACGGGGATGGTAATACATAAGACAATGACGAGTGCGAAACAAACAGTAAGCAAATGATGCTTGATATGTTTAGGAATATTCTTTTCTTCTATCCATATTGGAACGATAAAAATCGGAATAAGAATAAAGAACAAATTAAGCAAAAAATCTTTTAAAATACTAAGCATAGCAGCACCTCTTTCGCGTAATGCGGTACAATTTAGAAGCAAATTCAACAATTACTGATAATATATTACATTGTAAACAAAAAACGTGTTGGATGTTAAGAGTGAATTCATAGTGTTTTTTTGACATAAATCTTCGTTTTTCAACATATATATATTGCTCACCAAGCTAGTTGTTTGCCATGGAGTAAACGCGTTTTTTTATCGACAAAACGGATATGCAAAGATAGCAATTTGTTGATTTTTCTTCGTTCTTTCTCCCGCTGTTTATTTTTATAATTGTTTAATGAAAGGGGGATTTTCCTATTATGGCGGAGCTGGATAAGCAGTTAATTGTTTGGATCGCGGAAAAACAACCGGTAAAAATTAAAACAGATCGCGGGGAAGCTACGTTTCTGCCTGTCAAATTATATAAAGATGCCCGTAAATTGTTTGTGTATAACCGGAAAATGAAGCTTATCAATATCTGCTTAGATCACGTCATTTCCATTGAACCGACTCGTATTTACGGGTCGTTTGATATAAGGAAAGAACAGGTAGTACATATGCATTAAGTGATGAAGCGAGCGGCCTTTTTTAATAAGGAGGCCGCTCGTTTTTATATATATTGCATAGCGGCAAGGTAGTATTTTACAATGAAAGTATTCGCAATTGGTAGAGGGGGATGAAACATGCGTGGAAAGCGTATCGTCTTATGTGCATCAAGAAAATTGGAGGAAATGACGACACTTATTGAGAAACAAGGAGGAATTGCGCTTGTGCGTCCAGCGCAAGGAACGGTATTTTCTAAAGAAGGAGAACTGGAAGACGAAATTCGCGCTGTGATCGCGATGCACCCGGACTGGCTTATTTTTACAACCGGTGTAGGAGTGGAAACATTGCTTCAGGCGGCAGAACGAGGCGGGATAAAAGAGGAATGGGTGAAAACGATCCAACAAGCGAACGTAGCGGCTCGTGGATACAAAACGGTTGCGGCGTTAAAAAAGATAGATATTTCTCCCGTAGCTGTTAGCGACGATGGCACAACTAAAGGACTGATTCGCTCGCTCAAGGAGTATTCCTTTGCGGAAAAGAAAGTGGTTGTCCAATTGCATGGAGATACGGCTCCGACATTAAAAAAATTCCTTGCAGAAAACGGCGCAGCATATACGGAACTGCTTCCATACCGCCATGTCGCTCCGGATAGGGAAGTGCTCGAAAAGCTGTATGAGGAAGTCGTTCATCGGGAAGTGGATGCCGTTTGTTTTACGGCGGCAATCCAAGTTCGCTTTTTATTTTCATTTGTAAAAGAACAAAAGGATATTGAATTGTTCCGGAGAGCATTGAATGAAGATGTGATCGCGTGTGCGGTCGGAAAAGTAACGGCGGAAGCGCTCCAAGAGGAAGGGATTGCCCGCGTTGTTGCCCCGGAACTGGAGAGGATGGGGGCAATGATTGTGACGTTATCGCAATATTTCGAACGCCAGTTGCAGAAATAAAACATTTTATTTCCAGACTATGTATAACATGACCGCTTTCACATAGACAGCGCTTAAGGACACGATTCCTTAAGCGTTTTTTATTATACGTAAGCATTTTATGATGGTCACAGGCGCCGGCGGGCGGCACGGACATCGAAATGGGCTCGTCACCGGAGCCGCCCTGCACAACCAATAAATTAATGCTTATTGAGTATGACAATGAAGGGAGATATAAACACCGGCTCGCAAATGTCCTATTCAACGCGGAAAAACGAAGATTACATATGATACGAAAGAGAAAAATCGCCGCATTCCGTTTAAGCGAAAGGTTGAAATATATGGGAAAAACGAAGCATTTACTAAAAGAGGAAAGCCGCGATCTTTTACTAGATTAGAGCAAGAGGTAGAGTGTGAATGGCGCGTTCGGAAAGCGAAGCACGACGTTCTTATTGATAAAAGCGCGGAACGATCACGCAGGAGACTCTTTTGCGTGATGTTTTTATTTGCGAATGGTGTGATATCGCTCACAACGTATTTGCGAAAAACAAGGTACAATCATGGCAAAGAAACAATAGGAGGGATGGAAGATGCATTCATTTTGCTGCCATATGGGTGGACAGGAAGAAGTGAAGCTATGCGCAGGTTTGCAGCGTTTAAAACAGGAACACGGACCGTTGCGTGAACAAAAACAGCGCCTGTTGGAACGGGCACAAGCAATCGTCGGCGACAAGGAAGAGCAAAATTGGCGGGAACGGTTGCTTGCGTTGCGGGAAAGTGTACAGGCATTTGTGAATGAACTAGATCCGCACTCCGAGCGGGAAGAAGGTGTGCTGTTTCCAATGATGGCGCAATATATCGGAAGAACATCCGGCCCGATTGCCGTCATGGAGTATGAACATGATCAGGCGAAGCAGCGGCTTGCTTCCTTTTTAGCGGAAACCGCGGAGCTTCCGGCAACGGTCGACCGCGACAGTGCGGCGGCGCTCGCCAATGTGGTGATCGACGCTTATCATATTTTAGCGGAACACTTTATGAAAGAAGAAAATGTGTTGTTTCCGATGGCTGAACGCCTGCTGTCCGCCGAAGAAAAAGAAGAATTGGCGGAAAAAATAAACCAAATATGAGAAAAAAACGGGATGTCTCCTTGATAACAGGTACATCCCGTTTTACATACACGCAAAAAATCTCTCGCCTCTGTAAGAAAAGAGGCGGGAGATTCGGAATTATATGTGAAAGGGGATTCGGACATGTTGCGATCAATGAATGTTATACGTCTGCTTCGCTTGTTTTGGCATGCGTTTGCGGTACACGACATAGCTTCGGCGCAAGTAGCGAAGCGGAAAGCTAAACACATGTACGAGCCGTGTAAACGGCCAAACGGCGAAAATGCCTAACGCCGCAATCACATGAATTTGAAATATGATTGGGACTTGCTCCATATAGGCTGGATTTGGCCGGAGCGCTAGGATGCTGCGAAACCATGGCCCGATTGTTGCCCGGTAATCAAAGCCGTTCGAATCGATATTGAACAGCGTAGAAGAAAGGCCGGTTAGGATGACAACCGCAAGGAAGAAGAGAGCGATCCAGTCGCCGCGGCTGCTTGTTGCCCGCACGCGTTTTACTGTTATGCGCCGGCGAATGAGGATGATAAGCCCGATGAAAGCGAGCAGTCCTGCCGGAATGCCGCCGGCAAGAGCAATAAGATGGTATGTTTCTTCCGATATGCCAAGTGTTTGGTAAACTGGTTCAGGAATTAAAATTCCCATGACATGCCCTACAAAGACAAACAGTATTCCCCAATGAAAGAGAAGGCTGCCGAGGCGTAGCTGTTTTTTTTCCAATACTTCACTCGATTTTGATGTCCAGCCGAATTGATCGTATTGGTAACGCCAAATATGCCCGCTGATAAAAATGGTTAAGGAAATATAAGGTAAAATCACCCAAAGAAATTGTCTGAGCACAGGTTACACACTTCCTTTCGCAATTGGCTTTACGCCGAGTTCTTCGAGTGCTAGAAAAATGGCGTCGAAAATGGCGGTGTAAGGACTTCCATTGGCAGCAAGATGTTTTCGAATTTCATCGATATTGTCCGCATATGTTTCAAAGAGCGGAACAACATATTGTTGTTCCGCATAGGCGGCAAACTCAAGCATAAGCGGCAAATAATCTGGGAGTTCCTGCTCGGTTGTATCAAATCCAGCCGCTTTATAGCGCTGTTTCAGCTGCAAAAGTTCCATTCCCCGCTCACGCTGTTCACCAGTATTCATGTAGGTAACGTACAAATTTGTTTTTTTGCCGAAATCGAACGTTTCGACATATTGTTCCATGCGCTGTCGGGCAGGGACGGCCTGGATTTCATGGATAAAAGTGGTGATTTTATCGTTGATCGTCTCATTTTGTACTGTGTTGATCATTTCCAGGCAATCGTTCAACAAGTCTGCCCATTCATCATCGGGATATGATAATAAATAGGATGTACATAAAAATACTGCTTTCATTTGTTCTCGATTCATCGTCCAATCCCCTCCCGCATTAAGAAAGCGTGCCGCATGCGCCGGGGCCGCCGGCGAATGACAAGCCGCAGCTTCCTTGTTCCGCATATAATTCCGCAACTTCTTCGCGGTGGGAGGAAGGAACGACGAAACGGTCATGGTATTTGGCGATCGCGAGCAAGCGATACATGTCTTCGATGTCTTGCTCGCTTAACCCGAGTTCTTCAATCATGCGGATATCCGGTTGCTTGTTCGTTTGCTTTGCGCGCATATAAGAGCGCATCGCCGCCATTTTTTTCAACGTGATGCGGATATGGGTCTCATCGCCGGCTGTCAGCAAGTTCGCCAAATATTCGATTGGGATGCGCATTTCATCAATCGCCGGGAAAATATCTTCCGCATTCGCTTTGCTTCCTTTTCCTTCAAACAGATTCATGATCGGGCTTAGTGGCGGAATGTACCATACCATTGGCAATGTCCGGTATTCTGGATGAAGCGGAAGCGCGATTTTCCAGTCGACAATCATTTTATAAATCGGCGAACGCTGTGCCGCTTCAATCCATTCATCTGGAATGCCTTCTTCTTTTGCTTTTGCGATCACTTCCGGATCATGCGGGTCGAGGAAAATGCCAAGCTGGGCGTGGTACAGCGCTTTTTCCTCTTCCACGCTTGCCGCTTCTTTCACTTTGTCAGCATCATAAAGCATGACGCCGATATAGCGGATGCGGCCAACGCACGTTTCCGCGCAAATCGTCGGCATGCCCGCTTCAATGCGCGGGAAGCAGAGCGTGCATTTTTCCGCTTTATTTGTTTGCCAGTTAAAATATACCTTTTTATACGGACAGCTTGTTACGCAATATCGCCAAGCGCGGCAGGCGTTTTGGTCGACGAGGACGATGCCGTCCTCGTCGCGTTTGTACATCGCCCCCGACGGGCAGCTTGAGACGCACGCTGGATTGATGCAATGCTCGCAAATGCGCGGCAAATACATCATAAAGACGTTTTCGAACTCCGCCCGGATCGATTGTTCCATTTTGACAACATTTGGGTCTTTTAAACCGGTAATATGGGCGCCAGCGAGGTCGTCTTCCCAGTTCGGTCCCCATGACAGTTCCATGAATTCGCCGGTAATGGCTGATTTCGGGCGGGCGACCGGCTGATGGCGTTTTTGCGGGCTATTTGTCAATGTTTCGTAATCGTAATTCCACGGTTCGTAGTAATCATCAATCGTTGGCTGGTACGGGTTGTAAAACAAGTTAACAAGGCGCATCGCTTTCGAGCCGGATTTGAGCTGGAGCTCGCCGTTTTTAAGCTCCCAGCCGCCTTTATATTTTTCTTGGTCTTCCCATTGTTTCGGATAACCGATTCCCGGCTTTGTTTCCACGTTGTTGAAGTACATATATTCTGCGCCGGGGCGGTTTGTCCACGTATTTTTGCAAGTGACGCTGCATGTATGGCAACCAATGCATTTATCCAAGTTCATGACCATGCCGACTTGCGCTTTAATCTTCAAGCCAATCAACCTCCTCTAATTTGCGGATAATGACGTACAAGTCGCGTTGGTTTCCTGTTGGGCCGTAATAGTTAAAGCCGTAGCTTAATTGCGCGTATCCGCCGATCATATGTGTCGGCTTCACATGGATGCGCGTCGGGCTGTTGTGCGTGCCGCCGCGGTTGTTTGTCAGTTTCGTGCCCGGAACGTTAATGTGCCGGTCTTGGGCATGGTGCATAAACGCCATGCCGCGCGGCAAGCGGTGGGAAACAACGGCGCGGGCAACGACGACGCCGTTGCGGTTGAAACATTCAATCCAGTCGTTATCGCGAATGCCGGCTTCTTCGGCATCATCTTTGTTGATCCAGACGGTCGGGCCGCCGCGGAAAAGAGTGAGCATTGGCAGCGCATCAAAATACATGCTGTGAATCGACCATTTATTATGCGGCGTTAAATAGTTCAAAACGATTTCCTTTCCTTTTGCTTCCGGACGCTTTTTCGAGAACGGGCGGTGCTGCAATATCGGCTTAAAGGTAGCCATCGCTTCGCCAAATTCGTGCATGAGCTCATGGTCGAGATAGAATGACTGCCGCCCTGTCAATGTACGCCACGGAATGAGCCGCTCGACATTCGTTGTAAACGGAGAATAGCGCCGTCCTCCTTTTTCTGAACCGCTAAATGCCGGCGAGGTGATGACCGTTTTCGGCTGCGCTGTAATTTGTTCAAATGTAAAACATTCTTCTTCGCGTTCTTTCGCCAAATCGACAAGCGATAAATTTGTCTTTTTCTCGAGCGTTTTCCACGCTTTCATCGCCACTTTTCCGTTCGTCGTCGAGGATAATGTGAGAATCGCTTCCGCCACTTTTTTCGCATCGCTGATGTCCGGGCAGCCGGCAGCGGTCGCCGCGCATTTGATCGTTCCTAACATCTTTTTCAATTTTTCGTATTCGTCTTTGGCTGACCAAGCGATGCCTTTTGCGCCCATTGGCTGTTTGGCCACATTCGGTCCAAGTGCGATCATTTTCTCGTAAATAAGCGTATAATCGCGTTCAACAACGTGAATGTTTGGCATCGTTTTTCCCGGAATCGGTTCGCACTCGCCTTTGCTCCAGTCACGGACTTTGCCGAACGGCTGCGCCAGTTCTTGTGCTGTATCGTGCATAAGCGGGGTGGCGACGACTTCTTTGACCGGCTTCATGCCGATTTGTTTGGCGACATCGGAGACAGCTTTTGCTAATGATTTGAAAATGTCCCAGTCCGAGCGTGCTTCCCAAGGGGAAGAAATCGCCGGATTGAACGGATGAATGAACGGATGCATATCTGTGCTGTTTAAATCATGTTTTTCATACCATGTCGCCGCCGGAAGAACGACATCAGAGTAAAGCGCTGTTCCCGCCATGCGGAAATCAAGGTTCACTAACAAGTCCAGTTTTCCTTCCGGCGCCTTGTCCCGCCATTTGATTTCTTGCGGACGCAGACTGTCTTTATCGTCGTTTAGCAAACCGTGCGTAGTGCCAAGCAAGTGTTTTAAGAAATATTCATGGCCTTTGCCGGAGCTCGAAATTAAATTTGCGCGCCAGACGATTAAGTTTCTTGGAAAGTTGACTTCGTTGTCCGGGTCTTCAATTGCAAATTGCAATTGTTTCGTTTTGAGCTGTTCGGCCACGTAATTTCCAATTTGTTCTGGAGTTGTTGCGCCATTGGCGATAGCTTCTTTGTAAAGATCAATGCCGTTTTTGTTAAATGTTGGATAAGACGGAAGCCAGCCAAGCCGAGCAGCGAGCACGTTATAATCCGCGTAGTGCGAATAGCGAGCTTTTTTCACAAGCGGTGATACGAGTTCATCGACCGGCGTTTCTTCATAGCGCCATTGATCGGTCGCAAAGTAGAAGAACGATGTACCGTTTTGCAATTTCGGCGGCGCTGTCCAATCGCGCGCTGTCATAATCGTTTGCCATCCTTCCACCGGACGAAGTTTTTCTTGCCCGACGTAGTGCGCCCAGCCGCCGCCATTGACGCCTTGTGCGCCGACGAACAAGACGAGGTTCAATACGGCGCGGTAAATCGTATCGGAGTTAAACCAATGGTTAATGCCGGCGCCAACGATAATCATCGAGCGCCCATTCGTGTCGACCGCGTTTTGCGCAAACTCGCGCGCGATTTTAATGGCAAGCTCCCGTTTCACCCCCGTAATCGCTTCTTGCCATGCCGGCGTAAATGGAACGAGGTCATCATATGTTCGGGCAACGTTTCCGCCGATGCCGCGGTCAACCCCGTAATTGGCGAGGACGAGGTCATAGACGGTCGTGACATATATTTCGCCATCTTCGATTTGCACTTTTTTCGCCGGAACAACGCGTTCGATCGTTTTCCTTCCTTCTTCGGTAAAGTACGGAATATGAATTGTGACAAGTTCGTCTTCCATACCTAAAAACGATAGGCGCGGTTCGATCGGTTTTTCTGTTTCTTCATCGACCATGCGCAAATTCCATTTTCCTTGACCGTCCCAGCGTGAGCCGATCGTTCCGTTTGGGATCACAAACGAATTTGTGTTGTCATCGTAAACGATCGGTTTCCATTCGGCGTTGGTGACGTTGCGGCCGAGATCTTTTGCATGCAAGAAGCGGCCGGCCACCCATTTGTCGCCGTCTTTTTTCAACATTACGACAAATGGGAAATCAGTGTACGTTTTTGCGTATTGCTGGAAGTAAGGAACTTGCTGATCGACGTAATATTCTTTTAAAATGACATGCCCCATCGCCATCGCGAGTGCGCCGTCCGTTCCTTGTTTGACGCTGAGCCAATCGTCGGCAAATTTCGTCGATTCGGCATAATCCGGGCTGACGGAAACAACTTTGGTGCCACGGTAGCGGGCTTCTGCTAAAAAGTGGGCGTCCGGCGTCCTGGTGAGCGGCACGTTCGAACCCCATGTAATAATGTAGCCGGAGTTGTACCAATCGCTCGATTCGGGAACGTCGGTCTGGTCGCCCCAAATTTGCGGCGATGCCGGCGGCAAGTCCGCATACCAGTCGTAAAAGCTGAGCATCGGCCCGCCCATCAGCTGCATAAAGCGCGAACCAGCCGCATGGCTGACCATCGACATTGCTGGAATTGGCGAAAAGCCGACATTGCGGTCAGGGCCGTATTTGATAACGGTATATAATAAGGAAGCAGCGACTAGCGTTAACGCTTCATCCCAGCTGACGCGGACAAATCCGCCTTTTCCGCGCGCTTGTTTATACTGTTTTGCTTTTTCCGGATTTTCGACGATGCTTTTCCAAGCGTCAAGCGGGTTTTTATGTTTTTTTAACGCTTCCCTCCACATATCCATCAAGATGCCGCGCACGTATGGATATTTGACGCGGAGCGGGCTGTAAATGTACCATGAAAAACTCGCGCCGCGGGGACAGCCGCGCGGTTCAAAATCCGGCATATCCGGTCCGGTTGATGGATAATCGATTTGTTGTCCTTCCCATGTGACAATGCCGTCTTTGACGTAGATGTTCCAGCTGCACGAACCAGTGCAGTTGACTCCATGGGTCGAACGAACGACCTTATCGTGCTGCCAGCGGCGGCGGTAAGCATTTTCCCAATCGCGGTCGCCATACGTCACTTCACTATGATCATTGGCGTACCGTTCAATCGGTTTTATATATTTGAAACGGTTCAATAATGGAGATCGTTTTCGTTTCATTTTGTTTCACTCCTTCAACAATTTGTGTAATCTACTATATCCATAATGGAAATAAAGAGATGTGAACTTTGTCACATTTGTCTCGGTTGTCACAAATCTGTCAAACGATGACGAAAAAGTATGAACATATAAAAAACGAACAAACATTCTTTTTATGTGCTATAATAAAGGAAAAATTTTTATATGCAGGAGGTCACTTTGCGATATCATAGTCATATTGTTACATCATTGCTATTAGGAGCAACGGCAGCGGCACAAACATCGCTTTCTTTTACAGTAAGCTATACGGCGGGAATTGTCGTCGGCAGCTTGCTCCCGGACATTGACGAGCCGACATCGTACGTCGGGCGGCGTTCATTTGGCGTATCGAATAAAGTAAAAGAAGCGTTCGGCCATCGCGGCATGACCCATTCGCTTTTCGTATGGGGAATCATCGCACTTGTCGTAATGTGGGAATCATCTTCGCTATTTGCGGCTGGCTTTGCGCTTGGCTATTTGTTTCATATTCTCGAAGACTTTTTTTCTGTCCAAGGTGTGCCTCTCTTTTGGCCGTTCACTACAAAGCGGTTTAAAATTCCGCTTTATCGTACAGGCAATATCGTAGAAAAGGCGTTGTTTTACGCGGCGTTTGTTTTGCTTATCTATCTCGGTACAAAAGAACAGCTGTTTTCTGAATGGTGGCGTTCGCTTGCTTTGTTTTGGTGAGGAAAAAGGAAAAAAGCCTGTCGGCGGCGAATACAAATTACAAAAGGAAGCGCATTTTCTGAAGTGGGGGAGAGGAGATGAAAGAGAGGTACCCTGTACTGCCAGGGGCGGAGCCGTTTTATTTTGAAGGAAGTCGCACGGGCATTTTGCTTTCTCACGGTTTTACCGGCACGACGCAAAGCATGCGTCCGTTAGGCGAAGCATACGCCAAGGCGGGCTATACCGTCTGCGGCCCGCGTCTGAGAGGACATGGAACGCATTATGAAGATATGGAGCAGACGACATACGAAGATTGGATTCATTCCGTGGAAGAGGGGTACCAATGGCTGAAAGAGCGGTGTGGCATTATTTTTGTGACAGGATTGTCGATGGGCGGGACGCTCGCATTGTATATGGCCGAGACCTATCCTGACATTCAAGGCATCGTTCCGATCAACGCAGCTATCGACATACCGGTTATGGCCGACGGCGCCGCTCATCGTGCTGAGCTGCCGCGCTACTTGGACGCGATCGGCTCGGATATTAAAAATCCGGAAGTGAAAGAGCTGGCGTATGAAAAAACGCCAACCGCTTCACTTCAACAAATTGTCAAACTGATGGAGAAAGTAAGAAACAACCTTCACCGCATTACATGTCCAGCGCTTATTTTTGTGTCGGAAGAAGACCATGTCGTCCCGCCGGATAACTCACGGCTGATTTTGCAGAAAATCAGCTCGGCGGAAAAAGAACTCATATCTTTGAAAAACAGCTACCATGTCGCGACGCTGGACTATGATCAACAAACGATTATCGATTTATCGCTGCGCTTTTTTGCCATGCATGCGAATAAATAAAAAGCTTGGCCCGTCATTGTTCCGCTCATTGCGATTTTTGCTGCGCATACAAACAAAAAAGAGATTTGCCCGCCATCATCCGCGGGCAAATCTCTTTTGCTAGGAAAGATAGGATTCATTTCCTGTCGTGTCTTTAAAAACTATAGCACTTCTCTGCGGTTCATTTTACACTAGGAATATCACAAAAAGTTGGCATTGTTTGTTGGAATGCCTTGTACAGTTATAGTAGAAAAGGAGCTTTGTACATGGATATAGAACGAATCGCAACCTATATAAAAGAAAAACGCATTATCGAAGCATTAGAGGAAATAAAGCCGATGCTTCAGAAAGCAAAGGAACATCCGTTGTGCTGGAGAATGCCGCTGCAGGCATGGCAAACAGCGGACTCGTTTCATCATCTGATCCGTTTGTTTGATTATGCGTTAATGTACCGCCATAGCGCGCTGTTGGCGCGCTACGCCCACCGCCGTTTTGCGACGCTGCAGACGCTGACGTGGGTATGTGATGAGTGGCTCGAAGAACGGCGGCCACTGGATGTCGAAGAAGCGCTACGGCCGCGTTTGGAAGAAGCAATTGCAAACGGAAAGGAAAAACCGGAACATATCGCGCGCGCTGCATTCACACTCGTGCGCACTTTTTTGGAAATGCACAGGATCGCAGAGGCACAGCAGTGGATGGACGTAGTAGAACGATACGAAACGATTCCGATGTACGATAAATGGGGATACTTTTATATGGAAGCGGGCGACCGCGACAGAGCGGAAGAAATATTGCAGAAAGGATTGGATGAGCCGGAGCGCGGCGATATGTGCCATTTGCTTTTGGCCGACTTGTACGCGCTAAACGGCTGCCAGCGGAAAGCACTAGAAGTTGTCGAGCGTGGCATCAAACGGTTTCCGCAAGTGCCGGCGTTATATGTGGAAAAAGCGCGCCGGCTACGCGATTTGCATGAGTACGAAGCAGCGCTCGAAGCGATGGAGGAGGTCGACCGCCTCACTCCGTTTCATGTCCACCATCGCTATTTTGCCCATGTGCGTGCGCAAATCTATTACAAGCTTGGCAAATTCGATAAACTAGCGGCGCTTGTTCGAACAGAGAAATCATTGGCATCTACGCCATACGTGCGCGCAAGCGAACGCGCTTCCCTGCCGCAAGTGATCTTGCCGCTTGTGCCTGTCGTGCAAAAACACAATTATTGTGTGCCCGCGAGTTTGGAAATGATGCTGTGGCTGTTGGGCAAGGAGCGCACACAAGATGAAGTGGCTCAGCATGTTTTTGATGTTCGCGGTTCAAAATTGTCGACAACCGTACATTATTTGGAAACGCTCGGCTTTTTATGCCGCTTTTTCGTCGGTTCCGTGGAGCGATGGAAACGGTTGATCGATGCCGGAATTCCCGTGCTGCTAAGCGTCGATTACGAACAATCTTCGCATGTGCAAGTATTGTTTGGCTATGATGAGCGCCTCGGGGCGTTTTACGTGCAAGATCCAAACATGCTCGAGCCGTTTGTGGTTGCTTATGACGAAGTCGAAAGATGGTATGCGGGAACACATTATTTGTCGATTGCTGCGATTCCCCGGGAAAAAGAAGCGATTGCCGTGTTGCTGCCGGAAGCGGAAGATCAATATTTCCGCCAGCTTCATGCCTTCGCCGAAAAAATGGATGAAGATGACCAAGCGTATATTGCGCCGTTTCTCGCGTTTTTGCGCCAGCATGAACACATCCCATACACGTGGCTGTATGTTGTGAAGCATTTTGGCACAGAAGAAGCGAAAGAGCTGCTTCTCGATTATACCGAGCGGGTGCTTGCTAAATACGGCGATATTAATGATTTACTGCTTGCGGCGGCGAAAGCGTACGTGTACGGGAAAGAAATCGAACGAGCCGAAGCGGTGCTGGCGCGGGTGAAAGGAAAAGCCAGCAGTCCACTGTATCACTATTTGCGAGGACGGGTCGCGTTTTACGAAAGCCGGTACGAAGAAGCAAGCCGCCATTTCCGGGCTTCTCTTCAGCTCGATCCCGACCAGCCCGATGTCTGGAGCTATATGGCCCTTAGCATTGCGTACGGTGGAAAGGAAAAGAAAGGGCTGGAACTGTCGCAAATCGCTTTAACGCTACATCCCGACGATCTGTTTATTGGCACGAACCACGGCATCATGTTATTTCAGGCCAAACAATTTCAGGAGGCGCGCGCCTTTTTTGACCAATTGCTGCGCCGTCATAAACGCGATGCCCATTTATGGTATGAACGGGCGCGCTGCGATGAAATGCTAGGAAAGATCCGCAAAGCGGAACGCGGCTTTCTTGTCGCTAAAGCGCTCGATGGCGAAGAGCCGTATCCATATTTGGCGTTAGCGGATTTATATGAAAATGAGTTAGGGGATCGGCAAAAAGCTGAAGCTGTTTTGCTGGAAGGAGCAGAAAAGGCTGGAAGCGCCCCTGAGCTACACGTTCGCCTTGGCGACTGGTATATGGAACGAGACGAAGCGGAAAAGGCGGAAGCGCATTACCAAAAAGCGCTGGAACAAGAGGAAAAAGAAATCTTTGCCCATCTCGGTCTTGCATACGTGATGATGCAACGTGGGCAGCGCGATGAAGCAAAACAGTATTTATTGGACAAGAAGCCGTTATTTGCCCAAAACAGCGAGTATCTATTAAATGCCGGGAAAATGCTCCTGGCCAATGAGCTAGCCATAGAAACGGAAGAAAAAGGAACTGCGCTTGCCTTTCTTGAAGAAGGATTGTGCCTTGCGCAATTTGATGTGGCAGAAGCGTATGAGTTTTATATCGAACAACTGACCGAACTTTCTCTTGTCGACCGCGGGATAGCTTTTCTTGAGAAGCTCATCGACGAGCGTCCGACTGATGTAAACGCGCTTTGTTACCTCGGCGTGCTTTATGAGCAAAGCGGCATGTTTTCGAAAGCGATCGGTTTATATGAACGGGCGAGCAAGGTGCGAAAAAGCACGTTTCCGCTCTATCGTCTGGCCGAAACGTATCGCGCGTTTGAACGCTGGGACGAGGCAAAACGGTATTATGAAGCGTGTCTCGAGGTCGATGATACGTTTGCGGTGGCTCACCTTCGCTTAGCTGTTCTTTACGAAATGGAGGAAAACATTGATAAGCAGCGGTTCCATCTGCAAAAAGCGCTCGAACACGATCCGTTGCACGTCCATGTGGAACATGCCGTCGCGCTGTTTGACGATCCGTCCCTGCTTCTCCAAACAATGGAATCTGTGCGGGAACGAGCGGGCGACGTTTGGTACTATGACAGCCTCGGTTACGTATATGGAGCAATGGGGGATGTTTCCAAAGAAAAAGAGGCGGTCAAACAAGCGCTTCGCCTCCATCCTGATCATCCGGATGTGCTCCACCATGATGCGAAAGTGCTTGTCAAGGAAGGGAAGCCACGCGAAGCGATCGCCATCCTTGAGCGGCTGATTGAGCAGGATGTCCGTAACGAAGCCTTGTATGAAACTTATGTTCAAGCGTTTTCGTATACAATGAGAGGAATAGGAAAACTGCGCGAGCGGCTGCGCAAATGGAAGCTTGACAATCAAAAGAAAAGCATCGTATACATGCACACCGCTTCCGCCCTTTCCCCATATATGATCGACATAACATGGGCTGAGGAGGATGGCTCTTTCGCCAAACGGCTATGGACAAAAGCAAAAGCATGGACGAAAGAAATGGTTGTTGTTTCTGCTGTTTTGGATTTATACGAAACGGCGCTCCGTTTGGACAGCGGCAATATAGAAGCATATGAGCGACTTGCCCAGTTTTATGAAGCGGCGGAATTGACGGATGATGCGATCAAAACGCTGCGCAAGGCGTTAACATACGAGTGGAATGCCGGTGTCGCCCGTGAGCTTGCCATGCTGTTGGCCCACTCGGAGAGTAGCAAGCTGCAAAAAGAAGCAGGCGAGTGGATCGACCGTCTCCTCGCTGAACAGCCGAACGACCTGGCTATGCTGGAATTAAAGGCGTTCTTGCTTCTTGACGATGGACGGGAGGAGGAGGCGGAAAATCTATTTCGTTCCTTAGTCGAAATGGAGCCATTTTTACATCGCAGTATTTTGACGTTAGGAGCGATGTATATGGCAAAACAGCGCTATGCCGAAGCGATTGCCGTACTTGCAAACGGACTTTCCCATCATCCGCATGATGCAGAGATGAGGCAAGAATTGGCGCGTGCGTATGATGAAGCGGGGCAGACGGAAAAGGCGCTTTCCGTTATCGACGAATGTCTTCAATTTGCTGAAGAGGATTTATCCGCTCGTTATCAACGGGCGTGCTATTTAGCCAAGCTTGGGCGAATCGAGGAAGCCGGGCGCGAACTGGCACATGTTCTCGATGAAGATGAAACGGGAGATTTTGTCGAACTGGCTAACGAAGAACCAGCGTTGGCGCCGCTGCTGCAGCTGTCGGCGGAGAAATAACGGCGCTGGTTTTGTGAAACTTTTTCTTTTCTTTTTTCGCTAAGTTTGCTATGTTATGTAAGGAAACTTTTTTCTTGAATCGAAAAGAGGTGGGAGAATGGAAGCCCCCTTTGATTTGCTGGCGTATGTGTCGCTTGTTGGCGCACTGCTTGTCGTCGTGAAATGCTATATCGGCGAATACCGCAAAACGAAAGCTTTTTTATATGACGTTACGTTCGCGCATGCGGAGCGGAAGAAAGATGGCGCATGTTGCGCTTATGCTGTCGTTCCTTTCCGTCGCGTTTTTGCATTGCAAAAGCGGAAAATTCCTGTGCGTGAACGTTCACATCCGTCTGATGAAGAAGGAAGGAGACCACTTGCCTTTGCTGCACATAAATGACACGACACGCAAGGAGGTCTCTTATGAAAAAGTGGCTGTTTGCATTACTAGGAACGGTTGTTTTATTGAGCGGCTGCAACCGCAATGCACCGATCGATGAGCATAGTCAAGGGATTTGGGATCATTATTTTGTCTATCCGATGTCGAAATTGCTTTTAACCCTTGGTCATTTTTTTGGCAATAACTATGGCATTGCGATCATCGTGTTAACGTTGATCGTTCGTGTTTGCTTGCTTCCGCTTATTATAAAGCAATTTAAAACGACGATTGCGATGCAAAAGCTTCGCCCGGAACTGCAAAAGCTTCAGGAGAAATATAAAGGCACCGATCTTGAAACGCAGCGCAAGCTCCAGCAGGAAATGATGCAGCTCTATCAAAAGCACGGCGTCAACCCAGCGAGCGGCTGCCTGCCGGTGCTGATTCAAATGCCGATTTTTATGGCGCTTTATTATGCGATTTCGCGCACCCAGGAAATTAAGCTCCATTCGTTTTTATGGGTACAGCTCGGCCATCGCGATCCGTACTTCATTTTGCCGATTTTGGCCAGCCTCACGACATTTATCTCGTTGCGTTTGTCACCGTCGATGGCGGAAGAACAAATGCCGCAAATGGCGATGATGTCGTATATCATGCCGATTATGATTTTTATTGGGGCAAGCTCCGTACCGTCCGCCCTGTCGCTTTACTGGGTCGTCGGAGGCTGTTTTTCGATCATCCAATCGCTGATTTTGCGCGCGCAACTAAAAGCGGTCAAAGCTGCAGAAAACGGACGGGCATGACAATTCCCCCCCCCGCTTTCCTTTAAATGGAAAGCGGGGGTTTTTATCATAAATAAACCATGAAGGCTCGTGCTGAAAAAGTTCACTTTCCTCGTGAACTTTTTCAGCACTTTGGAAAAAGGATAACGAAATTTGTCAGTTTTTAGACACATAATTGTTTTCTTTTTACAGAATAAGATTTCTTATTTAGATTTATACTTTTCTAATTTTCTAAGGGCTAATTCAAATTCCTCATTTGATAGTTGGTTCTTGGCTAATAATGAATATAGAATGGCAAGTGCAATCGGCTTTACATCCACTTGGATATTTATGTGGACATTAACATCCGAATTACCGCTATGAGCAACTTGTGATTGATTCAAATTAACATCAACGGAAGGGATTCCATCTAGTGAAGATAAATTCCCTAAATTCTCGGAAGAGAGATTATTCTTTAGATTTTCCATTGCATATCCCCGCTTTAAAATAGACTACTACTAAAGTGCGATAAGTATTATCTCACTTTAGTAGTAGTTTTCAGATTTTAATAATCGTCTTCTATCTCTTGTTTTTGCTTTTGTTGTTGTTTTTGTTCTTGGTCAGATTCAGATTCGGATTCAGTTTTCGCTCTTACATAAGAGTTTCCACTGTGGGAAACTGAAGCATTAGTGTGAACGCTAGTATAGTTTGAATTGCGATTTTTTAGTTCAGTCTCATTCTCGTTCTCATTCTCATTTTCGTTCTCGTTTTGATTTTTAATTTTTGCCTTTGCCTCCGCTTCCGCTTCTGCCTCGGCTCTACGCTTTTTATGATGGTCATCGTACATCATTACCATTTGTTACCTCCTGATTGATTTTTTTGATTACAATCGCAGTATATGCGGAGTAAATCAGAAGGAATGGGTAGTTTTCCTGCGATATAAGTGGATTTTATATTTATGTCAACCCTTAAACGTATGCACCTCTACAATTTTAGTTCATAATAATCACTAATTTATTAAGAAGTTTCTCAAATTATGGTGTAGGTGCGAAGATGGGAAAACGTAAAAGGCATAATCCAAAACCGATGGGGCGGGCTAAATCACGGTTATTGCAACTATATGGTTTATATCTAACTTACTAATGGGAGAAAAAGAAAAAGTTCACTTTCCTCGTGAACTTTTTCAACACTTTGGAAAAAAGATAACGAAATTTGTCAGTTTTTAGACACATAATTGTTTTCTTTTACAGAATAAGATTTCTTATTTAGATTTATACTTTTCTAATTTTCTAAGGGCTAATTCAAATTCCTCATTTGATAGTTGGTTCTTGGCTAATAATGAATATAGAATGGCAAGTGCAATCGGCTTTACATCCACTTGGATATTTATGTGGACATTAACATCCGAATTACCGCTATGAGCAACTTGTGATTGATTCAAATTAACATCAACGGAAGGGATTCCATCTAGTGAAGATAAATTCCCTAAATTCTCGGAAGAGAGATTATTCTTTAGATTTTCCATCACATATCCCCGCTTTAAAATAGACTACTACTAAAGTGCGATAAGTATTATCTCACTTTAGTAGTAGTTTTCAGATTTTAATAATCGTCTTCTATCTCTTGTTTTTGCTTTTGTTGTTGTTTTTGTTCTTGGTCAGATTCAGATTCGGATTCAGTTTTCGCTCTTACATAAGAGTTTCCACTGTGGGAAACTGAAGCATTAGTGTGAACGCTAGTATAGTTTGAATTGCGATTTTTTAGTTCAGTCTCATTCTCGTTCTCATTCTCATTTTCGTTCTCGTTTTGATTTTTAATTTTTGCCTTTGCCTCCGCTTCTGCCTCAGCTCTACGCTTTTTATGATGGTCATCGTACATCATTTATTACCTCCTGATTGATTTTTTTGATTACAATCGCAGTATATGCAGAGTAAATCAGAGGGGATGGGTAATTTTACCAAGGTATCAGTGGATTTTTAAACTACACATGATGCATTTGAGTTGATCAATAATGTTGTAGTCCCTTTTGTTATTTAGAAAGAACAACGGTATGGTTTTCAAGAGTGAACGGTCAATCTATACGCGCTAGTAATTTTTTTTCTTTTAACATATAATAGTGTTAAATTCGGGATAGTGGGGGAGTTGCGATGAAAAAAGCGTTGATTAATATCGATTATACTATTGATTTCATCGCCGACCACGGCGCGCTTACTTGCGGAAGACCAGGTCAGGAAATTGAAGCGGAGCTTGTGAGGATTACGAAACAGTTTATCGAGAATGGCGATTTTGTCGTATTTGCAATTGATATGCATAAAGCGGGCGATACTTATCATCCGGAAACGAAGCTGTTTCCGCCGCATAATATCGAAGGCACGGACGGCCGGAAATTGTATGGAGAATTGGAAGCGGTTTATCAAGCGTACAAACATAGAGACAATGTATATTGGATGGACAAGACGAGATATAGCGCGTTTGCCGGGACGGATTTAGAAATAAAGCTAAGAGAACGAGGAATTACGGAAGTTCATTTAGTCGGCTGCTGTACTGACATATGCGTGCTTCATACAGCGGTTGACGCGTATAATAAGGGATTTCGTATTGTCGTACATAAAAAGGCGGTCGCAAGCTTCCATCCTGTCGGGCATGAATGGGCGCTTGAACACTTTAAACATTCATTAGGTGCAGAAGTAGTGGAATAATAGAATAAAAGTGGTAGAATAAACGGAGGATATGCTTTTTGTCAAATCGAATCGTTGTTTTGGAGGTAGCACAATGAACGAAAAATACGCAGATGACAGCTTTACTCTTCATACCGACTTATATCAAATCAATATGGTAGAGACGTATTGGGAAGACGGCATTCATCAACGTAAAGCGGTATTTGAAGTGTTTTTCCGAAAACTTCCTTTTGGAAACGGATATGCTGTATTTGCCGGATTGGAAAGAGTGATTCAATATTTACAAAATTTCCGTTTTTCCGAAAGCGATATTGAATATTTGCGTTCGGAGTTAGGCTATCAGGAAGATTTTTTAGAGTATTTGAAAACCGTTCGTTTCACAGGGACATTGCGCTCGATGAGGGAAGGGGAAATTGTTTTCGGCAACGAACCGATTTTGCGCATTGAGGCGCCGCTGGCGGAAGCGCAGCTCGTGGAAACGGCGATTTTAAACATTATTAACTTTCAAACATTAATCGCGACGAAAGCGTCCCGAATTAAACATATTCTTGGCGATGAACCAGCAATGGAGTTCGGCAGCCGGCGAGCGCACGAGTTGGACGCCGCATTATGGGGGGCGCGCGCTGCGTATATCGGCGGCTTTGACGCGACTTCCAACGTGCGGGCGGGTAAGCTTTTCGGGATTCCTGTGGTGGGCACTCATGCGCATGCGATGATACAAGCGTATCAAGATGAATATGTTGCATTTCATAAATATGCGCGCCGCCATAAAGATTGCGTCTTTCTTGTCGATACGTACGATACGCTGAAGTCAGGCGTGCCAAATGCGATTCGTGTCGCGAAAGAGCTGGGCGATCAAATTAATTTTATTGGCATCCGCATCGACAGCGGCGATCTCGCCTATTTGTCGAAAGAAGCGAGAAAAATGCTCGATGAGGCGGGATTTACGGATGCGAAAATTTTCGCTTCGAACGATTTAGACGAAGAGACGATTATTAATTTAAAATCCCAAGGTGCGAAAATCGACGTATGGGGAATCGGCACGAAATTAATTACGGCGTACGATCAGCCGGCGTTGGGCGCCGTTTATAAATTGGTCGCCATCGAAGACGAAAACGGAAACATGGTCGATACGATCAAAATCAGCGGCAACCCGGAAAAAGTCACGACCCCTGGGTTGAAACGGGTGTACCGCATTGTAAACAAAATCAACCAAAAAGCGGAAGGGGACTATATTGCGCTAGAAAACGAAAATCCGCAACAAGAAGAGCGGCTGAAAATGTTTCATCCTGTTTACACGTTTATCAGCAAATTTGTTACCAATTTTGAGGCGAGAGATTTGCATGAAACGATTTTTGAAAACGGCAAGCTGGTGTACACTTCCCCGCCGTTGAAAGAAATCCAAGATTTCGTTAAGGAAAATTTGAAATTGTTTTGGGATGAGTATAAACGAACAATGAATCCCGAACAATATCCTGTCGATTTAAGCCAAGCCTGTTGGGATAATAAAATGGAGAACATCCGAAAAGTGAAGGAGAAGATTGAAAAATTGGGAGAATATTGAGAATGATTGGTGTAACCGTTTTTGATAACATGAAAAAGATCATCGACGGTGCGATGATCTTTTTTCGTTTTTCTGGGTTATTTGCGACATTTATTATTAAGCAGGCGGACATTAGCAGCTAGCCTTAAAAGGTTAGTCGGAGTGATCGCTTTCACCGCAGTAACATTTATCTTTAAGCGCCGTCTAACGAGTACAAGGAATAAAGGGGAAGCGGCAGAAAGCCAAATCAACAAAGTTTCTCGATTGTCGCTTAAACATTGATGCAAAAGCGCTGGCTTGAAAAGGATCAGAAAGCGACATGTTGGAGTCAGTTCCATTTCTAGTTACAGTTTTCTTTGCATTTTCAACTGCTGTTCCATTTTGCGGACGAGCAGGTCGAAATAGGAAAGCAGGTTCTCAAGCGGCTTCGATGATGTCATGTCCACGCCCGTTTTTTGTAAAAGGCGGATTGGGTCGTCAGATGTGCCGGCGCTTAAAAACTGCAAATAGCGTTTCGTTGCTTCTCCGGTTTTATCCGCTTTCATTTGCTTGACAAGCTCGAAGGAAGCGGCGAGGGATGTCGCGTATTTATAGACGTAAAACGCATCATAAAGATGCGGGATGCGCAGCCAGCCGCGCGCTGCTTCCGGGTCGGCGGCGTAAGCAGGGCCGTGATACTTTTTCAATAAACGAAGCCAAAGATCGTTCAGCTCGGCAGCGGTTAAGCTTCCACCTTGCCGCACTTTGTTGTGGATCGCCTGTTCGAACTCGGAATACATCACTTGCGTATATAGCGTGCCGCGGATTTGCTCGAGTTGCTGGTTGAGCAAATACAGCTTTTCTTCGTCCGTTTTCGCCCGCTTCATCAAGTAATCCATCATCAGCCATTCGTTGGCGGTGGAGGCGACTTCTGCGGTGAAAATCGATTGCCCGGAATAATGGTACGGCTGCGTGTTGTTTGTGTAAACGGAATTCATTGCATGGCCGATTTCGTGGGCGATCGTCAGCATGCCATCGAGCGACTCGTCGTAGTTGAGCAAAATAAACGGATGGGTGTCGTACGCGCTCGTATTATAGCCACCCGTATATTTTTTGGGGCGCGGATATGCGTCAAGCCAGCCTTGTTCGAAAGCGAGCTTCACGTGTTTGATGTAGTCGCCGCCGAGCGGTTTCAATCCTTCAAGGAGGAGCGTTTGTGCCGTTTCGATCGGAAACTTCATTTTTTTCGCGACCGCCTCGTCGACAAGCGGCACATACATATCGTAACTGTGGACGCGGTCGATGCCGAGTGCTTTTTTGCGCAGTTCGACATAGCGGTGCAGTGATGGCAGATGATCGTTTACGGTCGAGATAAGATTCGTAAACACTTGTTTTGGCACATCATCGGCTGACAGTGCTGCCTCGAGGCCAGATCGATATTTTCGCGCTTTCGCGTACAATTCGTCCGCTTTCACCGAAGCGTATAACGTGGCGGCCGATGTGTTTTCGATCGCTTCATAGCTTTGAAAACGCGTTTGAAACGCCCGCTTGCGGTAGCTGCGGTCTGGATGTTCAAGCGCTTTTGTATAGTTTTCCTCTGTCAGCGAAACCGTTTTCCCGTCCGGCGTGCGAATGGAAGGAGGCTCATAATCGCCGCGCGCGGCATTGTTATAAATGTTTTCCGGATCACTCATGATTGGGGAGAGCTTGGCGAGCAGCTGTTCCTCTTGTTTGGAAAGCGTATGTTTTTTTTGTTCGCGTAATTCTTTAAAATAATAGCGGTATTGCTTAAGTGCTTTGCTTTTTTGCAGCTTGGCAAGCGTCTGCTCGGAAAGCGACAGCAGTTCCGGCTCGATAAACGCTGTTTTGGCTGCATATTCGGAAATAAGCGCCTCCACTTTTGCTTTCAGCCGCGCCGCAGTCTCATCTTCTATATTTAAATCTTGTTTTAAGTGAGCATAAAGCGACAATTTTTCAAGCTTTCGTGCTATCCTTTCATTAAGGGCAAACAGCTTGGAGACGTTGGCGGCGCTCTGAAGCTTTCCTTCATAGGCGGACAGTTTTGGCAGCGCATCGGCGGCTGTTTGATAGTCGCGCTCAAAATCAGCTTCTGACGTGTAAATGTCGGCCAGATTCCATTGGTATTTTGTTTGTGCCGCGGAGGCGTTCGATGGCGCAAGCAACAGGATGACCGCCAGCCATGCATATAACTGTTTTTTTATCATCTTCCCATTCCTTTCCTGTTTTTCCGTTGTTAAGTAGTATGCGCAAAAAGGGATGGATTACTCGAACAAAAAGGAATAGAAAATCGATGAGAAATGGATAAAGGGCAAAAAAGGAAGAGGAGGACGAGCAGTGGAACGAATCCGTTTAGCAGAAGATTTAACGTTTTCCCGCATCATTCACGGGTTATGGAGACTAGCGGAATGGCATTATTCGAAAGAACAGATATTGGCTCTTATCGAATTTTGTCTCGAACAAGGGATTACGACGTTTGATCATGCCGACATTTACGGGAATTATACATGCGAGTCGCTGTTTGGCGAAGCGCTGGCGTTAAAGCCAAGCTTGCGTGGGCAAATCGAGATTGTTACCAAATGTGGGATTAAGCTCGCATCGAAATACGGCTTGAAGCATTATGATACAAGCAAAGAGCATATTATCGCGTCCGTCCACCAATCGTTAAAAAATTTCCGCACCGATTACATCGACGTGCTGCTTATTCACCGTCCAGATCCGTTTATGAACCCGGAAGAAGTGGCCGAAGCGTTCACTAGGCTGAAAAGAGAAGGGAAAGTGCGCCATTTTGGCGTGTCGAACTTTAAACGTTCGCAATTTAACATGTTGCAGTCGTATTTAGATTTTCCGCTCGTGACCAACCAAATCGAGGTATCGGCTTACTGTTTGGAAAATATCGAAGACGGTACGGTCGATTTATGTTTGGAAAAGCGGATTCCGCCGATGGTGTGGTCCCCGCTTGCCGGCGGGAAAATATTTACGGCGGCGGACGACAAAGCAGTGCGCTTGCGCGCGGCGCTGGAACAAGTTAGAGATGAACTAGGCGCCGAAACGATTGATGAAGTATTATACGCATGGCTGCTTGTGCATCCGGCGCGGATGATGCCAATTGTCGGCTCCGGCAGAAAAGAGCGCATTATTCGTGCAGTGCGCGCGCTTGCACTGCCGCTTCGCCGCGGGCAATGGTTTGAAATTTTGCAAAGCTCGATGGGGCATGAAGTGCCATAATCAGCAACGAACAACAAGGAGAAGTCTGCAATGAAAGTGATCATCGCCGAAAAACCGGATCAAGGTGCGACGCTGGCCTCGATTTTTCAAACGAAAAGGCATCAGGGCTATATCGAAATTTATCCGAACGAATTGTTTCCGAAAGGAGCGTATGTGACGTGGGCGATCGGGCATCTTTTTCAGCTCGTTCCGCCCGAACGGTATCGTCCGGAATGGAAACAATGGAAGCTTGAGACGCTGCCGATCATTCCGGAGCGTTTTCAATATGAGGTAGAAAAAGCGAAAGCGAAGCAGTTCGCGATTGTGAAAGAATTGCTTTGCAAACCGGAAGTGACGGAAATTATCCATGCCGGCGACGCCGGAAGGGAAGGAGAGCTGATCATCCGCAATATTATCCATATGAGCGGTGTGAAAAAGCCGATGAAGCGGCTTTGGCTTTCATCATTGACGCCGAAAGCGATTTACGAAGGATTCCGCCAACTGCTAGACGAAGCAGAAACAAGAAATTTATATGAAGAAGCGTACGCGCGCGCTTGCGCCGACTGGCTCGTCGGGATGAACGCCTCGCGCGTGTACAGCATTTTACTGAAGCAAAAAGGGATGGATGATGTTTTTTCGGTAGGAAGGGTACAAACGCCAACGCTCGCGCTCATCGTAAAACGAGAAAAAGAAATTGAACAGTTTCGCCCTGAACCGTTTTGGGAAGTAGTGGCGACATTTGCCATTGACGGCAGGCAGTACGAAGGAAAATGGGCGAACGAAAAAGGAGAAACGCGGATCAAGGAGGAGCAGCTGGCGCAACAAATCGCCCAGTTTTGCCGAAACAAGCCCGCAATCGTGGGCGAAGTGAAAACAGAGCGGAAAACATTTTTACCGCCGCTATTATTCAATTTGTCCTCCTTACAGGCGACGGCAAACAAAGTGTATCAATTTTCTCCAAAAAAGACGCTCGATATTTTGCAAAAATTATACCAAAAAGGTATCGTGTCATATCCGCGTTCCGATTCCAATTATGTGACAAAAGGCGAGGCGGAAACGTTCCCGGATATTTTGCAAAAATTGCAGGCGTTTCCGGAGTATCAGCCGTTTTTTCCGCTGCCGAATGCATCAATTTTACATAATAAACGTTATGTAAATGAAAAGAAAGTGACTGACCATTATGCGATCATCCCGACGGAGCAGGTGGTTGATCCGGCGAAGTTGTCGGCGGATGAGCGGAAAATTTACGATTTGGTCGTGCGCCGTCTCATTGCCGCTCATTACGAAGCAGCGGTGTTTGACTATACGACCGTCACGACGCTTGTCGATGGGCGCGCCCGCTTTATTTCGAAAGGCAAGCGGCAAATCCAGGAAGGATGGCGGAGAGTCATCAGCCAGCGCGAAGACGATGATGTGGCGCTTCTTCCTTCGCTCCGTGAAAGCGAACGAGGCGATGTGCTGAACGTTCGTGTCAAAGAAGGAAAGACGCAGCCGCCGAAACGGTATACAGAAGGCCAGTTGATTACCTTGATGAAAACAGCGGGGAAATTTTTAGATAACGAAGAATTAGAAAAAGTGCTTGCCAAAACAGAAGGGCTCGGCACGGAAGCGACGCGCGCGGCGATCATTACCATGTTGAAAGAGCGCAATTACATCGAAGTAAAGAAAAATCAAGTGTATGCGACCGACAAGGCGAAAGTGCTGATCGAAGCGATTGGTGATAAAATTTTGGCATCTCCGGAAATGACGGCGAAATGGGAGCAACGCTTAAGCGAGATCGGTGAAGGAAAGGCGGCAGCGGCGCAGTTTATGGAGCAAGTAAAAAAGCTGTCCGCAAAAATTGTCCAAGACGCCGTTGAAATGTCGAAAACATGGGATTTCGCCGGGCTCGATACCGCGTCGATTCAACGGACAAAATCGAAAGCGGCACTCGGAAAACCTGTTGGCATCTGCAAGCTGTGCGGCGGCACGGTCATCGATAAAGGCACGTTTTACGGCTGCGCCAATTATGCCAAGACGAAATGTTCATTTGCGATTTCGAAAAAAATTCTCGGCAAAACGATTTCGCAAGCGAATGTGAAAGAGCTGCTCAAGCACGGCCGAACGAACGTCATTAAAGGATTTAAAAAAGGAGAAAAAACGTTTGATGCGGCGTTAGTGTGGGATGAAAAAGAGAAAAAAATAACGTTTTCGTTTGCGAAAAAATAATCTCCTTCCTCATGGCGAGGGGGAGATTATTTTTTCCATCAGCTGTTCCGGATGTCGCGGCGTCTGAAAGCCAAACTGTTCATATAGTCCGTGGGCGTCTTTTGTTGCCAGCAAAACGCGTTTTACGGCAGCGACGTCCGGGTGCCGCAATATGCATTTCACCAGCCATTTGCCAAGCCCTTGCCCTCGAAATTCCTCATCAATAAAGACATCGCACAAATAGGCGAACATCGCCCCATCAGTAACAACCCGCGCCAATCCGATTTGCGTCTGTCCGTGAAACAATGAAAAGCATAAGGAATGTTCCAAAGATTTTATGATCGTTGCCCTGTCTCTCGTATTCGCCCAATAAGAGCGGGCGAGAAATTCGCAGACGCGGTCGACTTGCACAAGAGCTGGATCGGTGGAAAGCGTAAACGGGCCGTTTTTGTATTGGACGATTTGCAGCAAGTTCGTTGCTCCTTTCGTGCTTTTCCCCATTATATCGATAAAACTAGAAAATGACAATAAGAATTTTATGAATAGAGCCAAAAATTATTCGATTATGTTTATAATGTTGAGAATCAATCCATTATATTATGAGGACAAAAATGATGGGAAAGTTGTTTCTGTTCGCACCGAATGTTTTTTGGTAAGTTGCTGTTTGCCGACGAGCGTGCTTTGGGGTGCATGAATGGTAAAATGGCGAAGCTATTTTTTGTGCAAGCTTGCTAGCCGATCAGGATAGTTTGTAAACATTCCGTCCACGCCTAATGATAATTGTTTGTGCATTTCTTTTTTCGTGTTTATCGTATACGGATGAACAATGAGATGGAGTTCATGCGCTTTTTGCACAAATTCCGGAGTAACGAGCGATTGATCTGGTGCAACTCCTTCAGCGTATTCGGCGGTTCGATCGAGCACGTCATCGAGGTTTCGTCCTTGGATCATGGCGGGACTATACAGTTGAATAAGCGGAATGCCTTTAGGAACGATGTTCTGCAATTTTCGCAAACTCGCTTCGCTGAACGATTGGAAAATGACTTTTCCTTCCTGCAAATATCCGTTCTTTTTTAAAATATCCACCATTTTTTCTTCCATGCCGGAGTAGACATTTGGAGCTTTCGTTTCAATGTATAGAGCGGCTTTCGCGTCTTTTTGTTTCATAAAATCAATCACTTCTTGCAGAGTAGGAATTTTTTCTTTGGCATATTGCTTCTTCGCGTATTCCGGATAAGCGTCGTTAAACCAAGAACCGGCATCCAGCTGTTTAATTTCTGAAAGCGTGAAGTCTTTTATCCGCCAAGGGGCGCGATCGGGGTATGCTTCTTCTGCGTTTGTTGTTCTCGCTAGCGTCGCGTCATGAATGGCGACTAATTCTCCATCTTTCGTCATATGCAAATCTAATTCCACATAGTCCGCTTTCATTTGAATTGCTTTTTTGTATGCCGATAACGTATGTTCTGGTGCATATCCAGACGCGCCGCGATGGGCGATAACAGCGATGTCGTCTGCAATTGGGGGCGGCGTGAACGGTTGCATGCCCAATTTATCGGCAGCCGCGGCGTTGAAGGAGTATGATGCGAGAAAACTGAATAGTATGGAAAGCGGCCAACCAATGATCGTTGATTTTTTCATTTTTTCTTCACTCTCCCTGCGACGATTTTTTCGCTTTCATTGTAGGAAGTGAAGGTAAAGATTAAATAAATGAATATTTAAAGTTTTGTCATTTATGCATAAAGAATGTTTAGTATATTTTTAAAAAATAGTATTTGCTAAATAACATTTTCTATAAATGAAAACTAATAGTATTTTGAAATATTTTTTAACAATAGTGGTATAGAGTGAATTGACAGAGGAAATACTATAAGCGGATGAAATACAGGAAAAACCATTTTGTTGTCCGTTGATTTAAGTTCACCGGATGATAAGCGGAATTTTGCGCTGACTTTATCTAAATGCAGATCATTTTAAAATTTTCCCATGCTGACTCGTCAATCAGTCAATTAAGGAAGAAGTTTCATGAAGTTATTTCGTTGGGCTATAGCCAAGCGGTAAGGCAACGGACTTTGACTCCGTGATGCGCTGGTTCGAATCCAGCTAGCCCAGCTGGAATGCAGGCAAGCAATCGCTTGTCTGTTTTTTTGTGGAAAAAGAAGGAGTTTCGTCAAATATGTCAAATAAAGACGATAGTGGGGAGGGAATGATGGTGAAAACAGCTGATTTATGCGATAAATTTTTTAGCGAGCTTCAAGTTTGCCGGCTGCCGATGCAATCATATGGCGGAAAAGCAGAATTTTCCGGACCGATCGCGACGGTCGACGTATTGGAAGATAATGTGCTTGTGCGCGAGGCGTTAGAAACCGTTCCGGCCGGCACTGTATTGGTCGTTGACGGGAAAGGTTCGCGAAATTGCGCACTGCTTGGAGATCGTTTGGCGCAAATCGCCTGCGATCGCGGACTTGCGGGCGTAATTATCCATGGCTGTATTCGTGATTCTGCAGAGATCGCCAATATGCCGATCGGGGTGATGGCGATCGGCACGTGCCCGATAAAAAGCAAAAAAGAAGGAAAAGGAAAACGGGACGTTGCGCTTGAATTTGGCGGTGTTCTTTGGGAGCCGGGCGCCTATGTATATGCGGATCGCGACGGGATTGTGTTGGCAAAAACGGACTTATTGAAAAAAGTGATTGACGGCGTTTAAAAATTTGTACTACCATGAGTAACAGAAATGTTCCATGAGAAATCAATATCTATGCCAAGCAAATAAGGTGCCTTTCTCATTAGAGAACAGGCTTAAAAGGGAAGTACGGTGAAAATCCGTCACGGTACCCGCCACTGTGATGGGGAGCTTTGTTGCATGATGTCACTGAAGGAAACTTCGGGAAGGCGCAGCAAAGCGATGATCCTAAGTCAGGAGACCTGCCTTATTTGTTCGGACGGATACCTACGGGATTATAGGTAGACGTGCGGGAGAATGGCATACTTTTTTGGCTATATTTGTATGCATTTTTCTGCACCTCTGCGTATAGAGGTGCTTTTTATTTTGCAAAAAAGGAGAGATTGAACATGACAACATGGAACTTAACCGGAACGAAACATCATGTGCTGATTTGCAACGGAGGCAGCTGCATGCGTAAAGGGGGAGAGGAAGTAACACTTGCCATCCGTGAAGAAATTGCGAGGCTGGAGTTAAACGACAGCGTACATACGACGCGGACGCGCTGCAATGGCCGCTGCCAGGATGCATGCGTCGTCATCGTTTACCCTGAAGGCGTATGGTACAACGGGATGACGCCGAAAAAAGCAAGGGAGCTTGTGCGAAGGCATTTACGGGACGGGGAATGGCTGGAAGAAACGATAACGTACCGTTATGAAAAGATGAAGGGATTCATGATGCCAAAACAATCAACGTCCCCTCTAGGAATCTCGAAATGATGCAGAACAGCGGGAGGAACGGAAGCATGAAAAAATGGAAATACGCCCTTTTCCTTTGCGGTTTAGTTGTCTATTTTACTTTTTCTGAAAGTTCATCGGCATTTGCGATGCATATTATGGAAGGATTTTTGCCTGTTAGATGGGTGATTTTTTGGTGGCTCGCGTTTTTGCCATTTTTGATCATCGGTATGCGTTCACTCATCCGGATTACGCGTGAGCATCCGGAACTAAAGCTGCTCATTGCGCTGTCCGGGGCATTTACGTTTGTGCTGTCTGCTTTAAAAATTCCATCCGTTACTGGAAGCAGCTCACATCCAACGGGGGTAGGGCTCGGTGCGGTGCTGTTTGGTCCATGGACGATGGTAGTGATGGGGAGCATCGTATTGCTGTTTCAAGCATTACTGCTGGCACATGGCGGATTGACGACATTAGGTGCGAATGCCATGTCCATGGCAGTCGCCGGCCCGCTTGTGGCGTACGGCATTTATCGTTTCGGGAAAAAGTGGAATATATCGCGGCGTTGGACGATATTTTTCGCTGCATTTTTTTCTGATTTAGCCACATATGTTGTCACCTCATTGCAATTAGCGTTGGCGTTTCCAGATGCGACAGGCGGGATTTTCGCTTCGTTTGTCAAATTTGCCGGCATTTTTGCTGTCACGCAAATACCACTGGCGATTACAGAAGGGCTGCTTACGGTTGTCGTTTGGAATTTCTTATCGACTTACAGCAGCCGGGAACTGACTCAATTAGAGAGGGGAGTGTAAATTATGAAGCGAAGTCTTTTTCTCCTTGTTTTTGCTGTTTTATTAGTAGTGGCACCGTTATTGTTCATTCATCACTCTGATTTTGGCGGCACGGATGACCAGGCGGAAAAAACGATTCAGGTGATCGCTCCTCATTATCAACCTTGGATGGAAACCATATTTGAGCCGCCGGGCGGAGAGGTGGAAACGTTGCTGTTTTCTGTGCAGGCGGCGGTCGGGGCCGGAATTATTGGCTACATTATCGGCGTCTATAAAGGTCGGGAGAACCGAAGAGAGGAATCAAAATGATCCGACAGTTTGACACAATTGCTTACAATAACCGCCTGCGGACAATACGTCCTGAACAAAAAGTGATATTTGCGCTCATATTATTAATGATGGCCATGATAGGTAGTTGGAAAATGCAAGTAATGATAACGATTTGGCTTGCCGCATGGATTATCGGGTATGCACGTGTTTCGTGGAAAGTGTACGCCAAAACACTCGGAGTTGTGGCATTGTTTCTGATGGTGAGTTTTCCAGCTTTGCTTGTTTCCATTGACAGTTCTTTTCATGTTTCTATTGATCGTTCGCAAATTTTTGCCGCGATGTCTTTGCTCTCTCGTTCGGTTGCGGCATGGTCTTGTTTATTTTTCCTGCTAGTGACTACCCCGTTTCCAGAGATGCTGTATGTGCTCAAGCGAATGAAAGTACCATCCGTCATCATTGAGTTGTTATTTTTTACGTATCGGTTTGTATTTGTTTTCGAGAAAGCAGCAGAAGAGCTATATGTAGCAATGAAAGCAAGAAACGGAGGAAACCATTGGCGGCATGGCGGGATGTTGGTGTTCCAGCTTTTTCAAAAAATATGGCATTCCTATGAAGCGCTGCGCCTTGCTTTATGGGCCCGCGGAGTTTCCGATGAAATGGTCTATGTTCATGTGGAAACATACAATGAAAAAAACAAACGTTATCTGTGGGAAGCAGCCATCGGCATAAGTTTGCTTCTATGGCTGGGATGATAGGAGGGCAGCAGACGATGCTGAAAATGGACGAAGTATATTATACGTATCCAAACGGGCCGTGTGTATTGAAGGGGTTAAGCCTTTGTGTCCCCAATGGAAAAAAATGTGCGCTTATCGGTCATAATGGATGCGGCAAGACCACGTTATTTTTACATGCGAACGGGCTGTTGCGCCCCGATTCCGGCGATATCTATTGGAATGGCGAGAAGATGGATTACCGACGTCCAACATTGCAAAAATGGCGGCGGGAAGTCGGCATCGTTTTTCAAAATCCAGAACACCAGCTTGTGGCGCCGCTGGTGCGTGATGAACTGGCGTTTGGCCTGTGCCATTTAGGAATGAAAAAAAGCGAGATGGACGAGCTCATGGAAAAAGCGCTGGACGAGTTTGGATTGCGTTCATGGTTGGACAAGCCTGTTCATCATTTAAGTCTCGGTCAAAAAAAATGGCTGACGCTTGCCGCCGTCATGGTGACGAACCCGAAATTATTAGTGCTCGATGAGCCGACGGCATATTTAGACCGACTGCAAATCGAGAGGTTTGTCGAGAAGATCAACGATATTCATCAAAACGGCACGACGGTTTTGATTGCGACTCATGATTTTGATTTTGTTTTAGAGTGGGCGGATATCGTGTTTGTCATGCATGACGGACAAATTGTCATGCAAGGAGCACCGCAAGAGGTATTTGCAAAGCAGCATCAATTGCAAAAATGGCATCTTGGTGTTCCGCTGCTTGCTTCTGTATGGAAAACGTTGTTTCCACACGAGACACGCATCCCGCGGAATGTGGAAGAAATGAAACAATGGATGAACGCCCAAGCTCCGTATTAGTGAGACAGTGATATAGAGTTCCAGTTTTTTAGGCAAATATGCCCAGTTAACATGAACAAGAAAGATGGAAATTGAGGTGAAACGATGAAAGGGAAATTGCTGATCGTTGGATTTGGGCCAGGCAGCGAAGAACATATGACAAAGCGGGCGCGGGAAGCAATTGAAGAAAGCGACATCGTTATCGGTTATAAGACGTACATTGACCTCGTCGCGGATATAATCGGCGATAAACAAGTGATTAGTACGGGAATGACGGAAGAAGTCAGCCGCGCCCAAGAGGCGGTGAAATGGGCGGAACGCGGAAAAGCGGTCGCCGTCATTTCCAGCGGGGACGCGGGCGTGTATGGAATGGCAGGGCTTGTGTATGAGGTGCTCATCGAAAAAGGGTGGACGCGAGAGAGCGATATCGAAGTGGAAGTCATTCCAGGCATTTCCGCCATTCATTCATGCGCCGCGCTGTTAGGTGCGCCGGTTATGCACGACGCGTGCACGATTAGCTTAAGCGATCACTTAACGCCGTGGGCGCTGATTGAGAAACGCATCGAAGCGGCAGCCGCTGCCGATTTTGTCATCGCTCTATATAATCCGAAAAGCGGACGGCGCACGCGGCAAATTGTCGAAGCGCAGCGGATTCTTTTGCGCTATCGCTCGCCAAGCACTCCAGTTGGATTAGTGAAAAGCGCTTATCGCGCGCGGCAGCATATCGTATTGACAGATTTAGCGCATATGCTCGATTACGATGTCGGAATGTTAACGACTGTCATTATCGGCAATTCTTCGACGTTTGTATACGACGGGCTGATGATTACGCCGCGCGGCTACCAGCGGAAATATACGCTGAGCGCCGCCGAACAGCCGTTGAAACCGCACGAACGGCTCCGCAAAGAAGCGGAACCGTGGGCGCTTGATCAAACGAAACCGTCCTCGGCAAGAGAAATCGCGGAAGACGCGTTGCAAAAACTGGCGATCCGCCAGCGCGACGCCGCGGTGTTTGCCCCTGCGATTTTCGAAATCGCGGTTAGCCCGGGGGTAGCGAATAAAAACTTTACGGCAAAGCAGATGATGCTGCTTGCTGAAATCGTCGGCGAAGGCGGAACGATGATGTATACGCCGGATCATTATTTGAAGCTAGAGGTGCCTACTTCTGATCCAGACTGTATCGTTTCGAAACTGAAAGAAGCGGGACTGACTGTTGCCCCGATCGGTGATGTGCTGATGGTGAAGGCGTGCGATTTTTGCGACGGCGAGAAAAAAGACGCGATTCCATACGCGGAAGAGTTATACGATCAGCTTGGCGGAATGGCGCTTCCGAAAGAATTGAAGATCGGTGTAAATGGCTGCGGCATGGCGTGTTACGGAGCGGTGCGGGAAGATATCGGCATCGTCTATCGGAAAGGGGCATTTGACTTATTTTTAGGAGGAAAAACAGTCGGAAGAAACGCGCAGCCTGGACAACTTGTCGCTGAAGGAATTCCTCCTAGCGAGATTGTATCTGTTGTCACCCGCATTATTCAAGAATATAAGGAAAACGCCTATCCAAACGAACGGTTTCATAAGTTTTTCCAGAGAGTGAAGCAAGTCGGCGGATTTGCGTATCAAGAAGAGAAGCAGGCGGCAAAAATCGAAGTGCCTGTCTGCGGTGAATAGGGGGAGAGAATCAATGAAAGCCGTATTATTTGTCGGGCACGGCAGCCGCGACCCGGAAGGAAACGATCAAGTCCGGCAGTTTGTCGAACAATTAAAGCAGAGCATTAAAGTATCCATACATGTCGAAACAAGTTTTTTAGAATTTGGACTGCCGACGATTCGCGAAGGGATCGATCGTTGCGTCGCCGCCGGGGCTCGTGAAATTGTCGTGATGCCAATGATTTTGTTGGCGGCAGGCCATTCGAAGCTGCATATTCCGGCGGAGATCGATGAAGCGAAGAAGCATTATCCGCATGTGGCGTTCATCTATGGCCGGCCGATTGGCATTCACGAGCAAACATTTGCGATCTTGAAAACGAGATTGCTAGAAATCGGTGAAAATATTGAAAACCCTGCTCCGGAAACAGCGGTGGTGCTGCTTGGGCGCGGGGGGAGCGATCCTGATGCGAACAGCGATTTATATAAAATTTCCCGCTTATTTTGGGAACAAACGAACTATTTCCTCGTCGAACCGGCGTTTATGGGGGTAACAACGCCATCGTTAGATGATGCTGTGGAGCGTTGCGTCAAGCTAGGGGCGCGAAAAGTGGTAGTTTTGCCGTACTTCTTGTTTACCGGGGTGCTTATCAAGCGTCTTGAAGAAAAAGTAAAACAATTTCGTTTTCAGTATCCCAAAGTTGATTTTGCCCTAGCCGGCTACTTTGGATTTCATCCGAAATTAAAAACGATTGTGCTTGACAGATTAGAAGAAGCGCTTGGCAAAACGATTGTGATGAACTGCGATATGTGCCAATACCGGCTTCACGCAACAGGGCATCACCACCATCACCATCATTAAGGAGGAACATGCATGGTTATCGTATTAGCGGGAACGAGCGATGCCCGAGAGCTGGCGCTTTGCATCCAACAGGCGGGATATAATGTGTTGGCGACTGTCGTTACAGAACATGCGGCGGACCAGCTGCGCGCTTCCGGATTAGCGGTGCATCTTGGAAGGCTGCCGGCGGATCAATTGGCAGCGTTGATCCGCGCGAAGAAAGCGAAAGCGGTGGTGGATGCAAGCCATCCGTTTGCCGAAGAAGCGTCGAAAAATGCGATGCAGGCGGCAGCGGCAACCGGCGTTCCGTACATCCGCTATGAACGCCAAGCAGCCGAGTTAAGCAGCCGGCTTGTCACCTTTGTTGACAGCTATGAAGAGGCGGCCGAATTGGCGGCGCAAAAGCGCGGGGTGATTATGCTGACGACAGGAAGCAAAACGCTGCACATTTTTGCCGCCAAGCTGCTTGGCCTTCCAAATACGCGCGTGATTGCGCGCATGCTCCCGCGCAAAGACAATATGGAGAAATGCGAACAACTAAAGTTTCCGCAAGAAAATATCGTTGCGATGCAAGGCCCGTTCTCAAAAGAACTGGATATGGCGCTTTTCCGTCATTTTGGCGTTACGTTGCTCATTACGAAAGAAAGCGGAAAAGTTGGATTTGTCGACGAAAAAATCGCCGCCGCACAAGAGCTGGGGATTGAGACGATTGTCATCCGCCGCCCATCGATGGAATATGGCACAGTGTTTTCACAATTTTCCGACGTCATAGCGGCGCTGCGGCAAACGATACAGTCTTAAAAAAGAAAGGGGTTTTGACAATGGATTTCCGCACGGAATTTCGTCCGGTTACAGTACAACCGCAGCAAATTGAAAAAAGAAGCTTTCAAATCATTGATGAAGAAATCGGGGAACACCATTTTACGGAAGAACAATATCCGATTGTACAGCGCGTCATTCATGCTTCTGCCGATTTTGAGCTTGGAAAAAGCTTATTATTTCATCCTGAGGCCGTTCGCGCAGGAATAAAAGCCATACGCAGCGGCAAGACGGTTGTCGCCGATGTGCAAATGGTCCAAGTCGGGGTGAACAAAACGCGCATTGAAAAATTTGGCGGAACCGTGAAGGTATATATTTCCGATGAAGATGTCATTGCCGAGGCGAAGCGGCTCAATACGACAAGAGCGATCGTCGCGATGCGAAAAGCGGCGAAGGAGGCGGAAGGCGGGATTTTTGCGATCGGAAACGCGCCAACGGCATTGCTGGAATTAATTCGTTTAATTAAAGAAGGAGAAGCGCATCCGGGATTAGTGATCGGCCTGCCGGTCGGGTTTGTGTCGGCGGCGGAAGCGAAAGCGGAATTGGCGAAATTAGATATTCCATTTATTACGAATATTGGGCGGAAAGGAGGAAGCACCGTTACCGTGGCGGCGCTAAACGCGCTGTCACTGTTGGCAGAGCGAGGTTAAACAAAATGGAAGCGAAAAAAACGCTGCGAGAAGGATATACGACGGGGGCGTGCGCCACAGCGGCGACGAAAGCGGCATTAACGGCACTGATTACCGGCATCCGGCAAACGGAGGCAACGATTTATTTGCCGGTTGGACGCTGGGCGACGTTTGCGATTGAATCGTGCGAGATTGGCGGGGCGTCGGCAGCGGCAACGGTGATCAAAGACGGGGGGGATGACCCTGACGCGACGCACGGAGCCGCGATTGTATCGACTGTGTCATGGGCGGAGCAGCCCGGCATTCATTTAGATGGCGGAAAAGGGGTAGGGCGCGTCACGAAACCGGGTTTGCCGGTCCCGGTAGGCGAAGCCGCAATCAATCCTGTCCCGCGGAAAATGATTTGCGAGGCAGCGCGCGAAGTGCTGGAACAATACAGCGTTTCCCGGGGAGTAAACGTCATTATTTCCGTTCCTGGCGGGGAAGAAATCGCCAAAAAAACGCTAAACGCGCGCCTCGGCATTATCGGCGGCATTTCGATTTTAGGGACGCGCGGCATTGTCGTTCCTTTTTCGACGTCCGCGTACCGGGCGAGCATCGTTCAGGCGATCCAAGTGGCGAAAGCAAACGGATGCGACCATGTCGTGATCACGACAGGGGGACGAAGCGAAAAATTTGCGATGCGACAATATCCTCATCTTCCTGAGGAAGCGTTTATTGAAATGGGCGATTTTGTCGGCTTTACGCTGAAACAGTGCAAAAGATTAGGAATCAAAACCGTTTCGATGGTTGGGATGATGGGGAAGTTTTCGAAAGTGGCGCAAGGCGTCATGATGGTCCATTCGAAAGGAGCGCCTGTCGATTTCTCATTTTTAGCGGCGATTGCCGAGCGAGCAGGTGCTTCGCCGGAACTCGTTGCCGCTGTTCGCGAAGCCAATACGGCGTCGCAAGTTGGCGAGATGATGTTGAAAGCAGAAAATAGACATTTTTTTGAAATACTATGCGATCATTGTTGTTTGTCGGCATTACGGGAAGTCGGCGGCGGCATTACAGTCGAAACATCGCTGTACACGATGGACGGCCAATTATTAGGAAAGGCGGTGCGAAACGATGCAGGCGATTAAACTAATTGGCATTGGCGCCGATGGGAAAGCGAGCCTCCCGCGCCTTTATGAACGCTGGATTTATGAAAGTGAATTATTGGTAGGCGGCGAGCGACACTTAGCCTTTTTCCCGGATTTTCAAGGGGAGAAGCTTACGATTCAAGGCGGTCTGTCCGAGCTTGCCGAAAGATTGAAACGTGAAACGAAGCGAACCGTCATTATTGCGTCTGGCGATCCGATGTTTTATGGAATCGGCAGCTATTTATCGAACAAGCTGCCGATCGAAGTGTATCCGACAGTCAGCTCGATTCAATGGGCGTTTGCGAAAATGGGGGAAAAGTGGCAGGACGCCGAGTTTATCAGCGTCCACGGCCGAGGCATGAAAGGGCTCGCGCAGCGAATCGACGGATGCGAAAAAGTGGCGATATTAACGGATGAAACGAATTCTCCTAACGCCATTGCGAAATATTTGCTTTCGTACGGAATGACCGAATACCGCGCGTTTGTCGGGGAAAATCTTGGCGGACGGGATGAACGGTGCCGCTTTTTCAAATTGGAAGCGATGGCAGATGCCGAGTTTGCCCCATTAAATGTCGTTATTTTGCAAAAAACAAAAGCAGGGCCGACGTGGTCATTCGGGATTAACGATGATGAATTTTTGCAGCGCAAGCCGGAAAAAGGGCTGATTACGAAAAAAGAAATTCGCGTGCTAAGCATTAGCGCGCTTCGCCTTCATGAAAAAAGCGTCGTTTGGGACATCGGCACATGCACCGGTTCGGTGGCGATTGAAGCAGCGAAAATCGCCCGCGAAGGCGCGGTGTTTGCGATTGAAAAAAACGCCCATGATATCGAGATTTGCAAGGAAAACTTAAAAAAATTCCGCGTCGACATTACGCTTGTGCACGGCAAAGCGCCTGAGCATTTAGATGAATTTGCCGACCCGGATGCCATTTTTATCGGGGGAACGTCGGGAGCAATGGGGCCGCTGCTTGACGTTTGCTGCCGGCGCTTGAAACGGAACGGGCGCATCGTGATTAACGCAGTTACGATAGAAACGCTGGCGCAGGCGGTGGAAGGATTAAAACAGCGCGGCTTTCAAGCAGACGTTACGCTTACGCAAATCTCCAGAAGCAAGCCGATTTTAGAGCTGACGCGGTTTGATGCGCTGAATCCGATTTATATCATTGCAGCAAAGAGGGAGGGAGACGAATGAGCGGAACGTTGTACGGCATCGGCGTCGGTCCGGGCGACCCCGAGCTGTTGACGGTGAAGGCGTTTCGCCGTCTGAAGGAAGCGCATGTCATTGCTTATCCGAAAAAACAGCGCGGCAGCAAAAGCTATGCCCAGCAAATTATTGAAGCATATTTTTCTCCGACGGAAAAAGAGATGCTTGGGCTCGTCTTTCCAATGACAAAAGATAGAGATGTGTTGAGAGAAAAATGGAACGAAACGGCAGAAGCGATATGGGAACAGCTCCGCGCGGGAAAAGATGTCGCATTTGTGACCGAAGGTGATCCGCTTTTATATAGCACGTTTATCCATCTGATGAACATCATGAAAGAACGTTATCCAAATGTCGTGATTGAAATTGTTCCGGGAGTTTCCTCCGTCAACGCGGCGGCGGCGAGACTGCAAATCCCGCTTGCCGACGGGGATGAACATGTGGCGATTATTCCGGCGCGCGACGACTATGAGGCGATGAAAAAAGCGCTTGAAGATCATGACTGCGTCGTGTTTTTGAAAGTGGCGAAGGTGATGGATATGATGATTCAGCTCCTTCGCGAACAAAGCTTATTGCCAAAAGCCGCCGTGGTGACAAAAGTGACATCGAAAGAGGAGGTCATTTGGAATATTG
This sequence comes from Parageobacillus sp. KH3-4, assembly GCF_022846435.1. NCBI lineage: Bacteria > Bacillati > Bacillota > Bacilli > Caryophanales > Anoxybacillaceae > Parageobacillus > Parageobacillus sp. KH3-4. The sequence goes on along the minus strand of NZ_AP025627.1, from coordinate 1,991,979 downwards.
AACAGCTCGAAGGCGCGGAGCTTGAATATTTAACGTTATTGGTGGTGAGAAAGTGAAATTACATATTATTGGCGCAGGGCCCGGGGCACCGGACTTGATTACCGTGAAAGGCGCACAATTGCTCAAAGAAGCGGATGCAATTTTTTACACGGATTCGCTCGTCAATGACGAACTGATCGAGCGCTATCGAAAGCCAGAAGCCGAAGTGTTTCATACGGCGGGGATGCATTTAGAAGAAATGGTCGAAGCGATGCTGGAAAGACTGAAGCAAGGCAAAAAAGTCGTGCGCATCCATACGGGGGATCCGTCGATTTACGGAGCGACACTCGAACAAATAGCGCTCTTAAAAAAACAGGGGGTCGAAATCGAAATTGTCCCTGGCGTCAGTTCGGTATTTGCGGCGGCTGCCGCTGTCCAAGCGGAGCTGACTGTTCCGGATTTGACGCAGACGGTTATTTTAACGCGAGCGGAAGGGCGGACGCCGGTCCCGGAAAAGGAAAAGCTGGAAGAGCTGGCGAAACATCATTGCACTTTGGCGCTGTTTTTAAGTGCAACATTAACAAAAAAAGTGACAAAGGCGCTGAAGGATGCGGGCTGGAGCGATGATACCCCCGTTATCGTCGTATATAAAGCGACATGGCCAGACCAAAAAATCATTTATTCCACCGTCGGCACGCTGGATGGGGATATGCGAGAAAACGGCATCCGCAAACACGCGCTCATTTTAGCAGGCTGGGCGTTAGATCCAGCGATCATCGAGCGCGAGTATCGCTCGAAATTGTACGATAAAACGTTTACGCACGGATATCGGCGGGGGGTGTGAGAAAATGTATGCGATTGTTGCGATTACAAAGCACGGCGCGGACATTGCCCGCCGCGTCGGCGAAAAGCTCCCGAATGCGGATGTGTATTATACGAATAAGTTTGCGAGAGGTGACGAAGAAGAAAAAGGAATTCGCTTGTTTGAAGGGAACGTGCGGTTATTATTGCCGTCGCTCTTTCAAACATACCGCGGGCTTGTGCTTATTATTTCGCTCGGCGCGGTCGTGCGGATGATTGCCCCGTTATTAAAGGATAAAAAAACCGATCCGGCAGTTGTCGTTATCGATGATAAAGGGCAGTACGTCATTAGCGTGCTTTCTGGACATCTTGGCGGGGCGAACGAATTGACGCGGCAAGTCGCGGAAATTTTACACGCCCAACCGGTTATTACGACTGCTTCTGACGTACAAAAAACGATTGCCGTTGATTTGTTTGGCCGTTCTTTTGGATGGGAGTGGGAATCCGCCGAAAAGCTGACGCCTGTCAGCGCCGCTGTCGTCAATGAACAGCGCGTTGCCGTGGTGCAGGAATCAGGGGAGCGAAATTGGTGGAACTACGATACGCCGCTGCCAAACAATATCCATATTTATGATTCGATTGCGGAAGCGCTAGCGGCAAAACCGGACGCCGCTCTTGTCGTGACCCATCGCCTGTTGACGAAAGAGGAAGAAGCGATATTGCAAAACGGCGTTTTGTACCGCCCAAAAGTGATTGTGCTCGGCATCGGCTGCAACCGCGGCACAACAGCGGAAGAAATCGAAACGGTCATTCGCGAAACGTTAGACGAGCTCCGTTTTTCGCTGAAAAGCGTGAAAGCGGTATGTACGATTGCATTAAAAAAAGACGAGCCGGGGCTGCTTGAAGTTGTCCGGAAATACGGATGGGAATTTGTTTACTATACTCCGGAAGAATTAAACAATGTAAACATCGAACAACCTTCGGAAACGGTGTACCGCTATACAGGCGCCTACGGTGTAAGCGAGCCGGCGGCGAAGCTATATAGCGGCGCGGAAAAGCTGGAACTAGTAAAGAAAAAAGCAGGCAATGTCACGATTTCGGTGGCACTTTTGCAACATTAAGGAGGAACGTAACATGCGAAGAATCGTGATCGCCGGGACAGAAAGCGGCGTCGGAAAAACTACTGTAACCATTGGGCTGATGGCGGCGTTAAGAAAAAAAGGCTACGCCGTGCAAGGATTTAAATGCGGTCCGGATTATATTGACCCGACCTATCATACCGCTGTCACGGGAAGACGATCGCGCAACCTCGACAGTTGGATGGTCGGCCACGAAGCGGTTCGAGCGATTTGCGCAAAAGGCTGTGTAGGGGCGGACATCGCCATTATCGAAGGGGTCATGGGACTGTTTGACGGAAAGCGGCCGACGACAAACGAAGGAACGACGGCGGAAATCAGCGTTTTGACGAAAAGCCCGGTGTTGCTTGTCATCGACTGTTCCGGAATGGCACGGAGCGCGGCGGCGGTTGTCCGCGGCTTTCAAACGTTTGATAAACGCGTGCGCATTGCGGGAGTGATTGCCAACCGCGTCGGCAGTGAGGGGCATTTTCGCCTTGTGAAAACGGCGATTGAACAAGAATGCGGCATTCCAGTGATCGGATTTTTAACCAAAGATGATGCGCTTCACATTCCGGAACGGCATTTAGGCCTCATTCCGTCGATAGAGCGCGGAGATTTGGATGGCTTTTTTGCGGAATTAGGGGAGCGCGTCGCCGAGACGGTCGACCTTAACGCATTGCTTAAGCTGGCGGAAGCTCCGGCATTGAACGCGCCTCGATCGTATGTCGATGTAAACAAATCGTATGATGTGCGGATCGCGGTCGCCAAAGACGCGGCGTTTCATTTTTACTATCCGGAAAATTTAGAGCTGTTACAAGCGTATGGAGCCGAGTTGGTCTTTTTCTCCCCGCTTGCCGGCGAGCCGCTGCCGGACGATGTCGATGGGTTGTATATTGGCGGCGGATTTCCCGAAGAATTCGCAAAACAGCTGTCCGAACAGCGAAGCGTCAAACAGTCGATCAAAGCCGCGATCGAAAGCGGGCTTCCGACATTGGCGGAATGCGGGGGATTTATGTTTTTAACCGAAGCCATTGAAACGACGGATGGTTCGCGTTATGACATGGTCGGCGTCATTCCGGGGCGCGTCGTCATGCATCCGAAGCTCATCGCGCTCGGCTATCGCGAAGTTAAGGGAGAACAAGGAAATTTTTTGCTTCCGGAAGGATTGCGGGCGCGGGGGCATGAGTTCCATTATTCTACGTACGAAGCGGGAGGCGAGATTCCATTTGCGTATGAAACAACGGGATTGCGCGGTGTGAAAAAAGACGGCTATCAGCGGCAAAATTTAATTGCAGGCTATGTCCATTTTCATTTTGCTTCTTGCCCGCCAATGGTCGAAAATTGGCTGAAGCGATGCAAGAAGGTGAAAGAACATGGCTAAAGCGTTGCCGATTATGTTTCAAGGAACGCATTCCGATGCGGGAAAAAGCATTATCGCCACGGCGTTTTGCCGCATTTTCGCGCAAAACGGCTGGAAAACGGCGCCGTTTAAATCACAAAATATGTCTCTTAATTCGTATGTTACGGTCGATGGCAAAGAAATCGGGCGGGCGCAAGGAATCCAAGCGGAGGCGGCCGGCGTTGCCGCGACGACCGATATGAACCCGATTTTAATTAAACCGAGCCGCGAGCATGAATCGCAAATCATCGTGCACGGACGGCCGTATAAAAATATGCAGGCGTTCGCGTACCGCAACGAATTTTTCGAACATGGATTAAGCATTATCCGCAAGTCGCTGGGCGTTTTAATGAATGAGTATGATCGGCTTGTTATTGAAGGGGCGGGAAGCCCGGCGGAAATCAATTTAAACGACCGCGAACTTGTCAACATGCGCGTCGCCCGCATGGCAAACGCGCCGGTAATATTAGTCGGCGATATCGAACGCGGCGGCGTGTTTGCCAGTTTAGTAGGGACGTTGCAGCTGCTTGACAAAGAAGACCGCAAGAGGATCATCGGCGTGATTATTAATAAGTTCCGCGGCGATTTGGCGCTGTTGAAGCCGGGGCTCGACTGGTTTGAGCAATATACGGGCGTTCCGGTGTTAGGCGTCGTTCCATATTTAGAAGATTTACATATTGACGCGGAAGACTCGGTTAGTTTAGAACAAATGTCCGCAACCGTCAATCCGGACAAAGACATTGATATTGCAGTGATCCGCTGTCCGAAAATCTCTAATTTCACGGATGTCGATCCGTTTTTGGCCGAACCGGACTGCCACGTCCGTTTTGTGACGACGGCCGCGCAGCTTGGAAAGCCCGATTTGCTTATTTTACCAGGAAGCAAAAATACAATAGAAGACTTGCTATATATGAAGAAACAAGGCATTGCCGAGCAAATTGTAAAACTTTATAAATATCATTCTACGACGATTGTTGGAATATGCGGCGGCTATCAAATGTTAGGCGCCCGCATTCGCGATCCATTTGGTGTGGAAACGCCGCTAGAGGAAATTTCTGGATTAAATCTGCTTCCGATGGAAACGACACTGGAGCGTAAAAAAACAACCGTTCTTTCAGAAGGGATATTGACATTTGCCGGTGAGCGTTTTTCCGTAAAAGGGTATGAGATTCATATGGGTCGTTCGCAGCCGCTTGACGGAGATTATATCCCTTTTGTCGACGTTCAAGGGCGTGGGGAAGGCGCGAAAAGCAAAGACGATCGGGTGTTAGGCACGTATTTTCACGATCTTTTTCATAACGATGCGTTTCGTGAGGCGCTATTGAACAATATTCGCCGCCGGAAAGGATTGGCGCCCATTTACGGGCGTCAGTCGTTTCGCACCATCAGAGAGCAGGCTTTTGATCGCCTTGCCAATCATGTGAAGCGGCACGTCCGCATTGATGAAATTGAAGAAAAAATGCATGCGTTTCAAAAGGGGGATGTGTAATGTTATTTTCGATTCCAAAGCTGAATAAAGAAATAGGAAAAGAGGCACGCGCTTACGTCGACCAATTGACAAAGCCGGTTGGCAGTCTTGGCCGTTTAGAGAAGTTAGCGGTCGAGTTGGCGGAAATGACAGGGACTAAATTTCCCAATGTTTCCCCGCCTGGCGTGCTTGTATTTGCCGCGGACCACGGTGTTGCGAAAGAAGGGGTGTCAGCATTTCCGCCGGAAGTGACGGCGCAAATGGTAGGGAATTTTGTTCAAGGCGGCGCGGCGATTAATGTATTCAGCCGGCAAATTGGCGCAATATTTGCCATTGTTGATGTTGGAGTCGCTGCACCGATTGAACTTGAAGCGGTAATTTCGAAAAAAGTGCGGCACGGCACCAACAATTTTTGCGAAATGGAAGCGATGAGCAGCGCGGAAGCGGAACAAGCGCTAATCGTTGGTTACGAACAAGCGAAGGAGATCATCAATAAAGGCGCTCGTACTCTTATTGTCGGCGAAATGGGCATCGGCAACACGACTACCGCAAGCGCGATTCTAACGGCGGTGAGCGGCAAGCCAATCGAACAACTTGTCGGGAGGGGAACGGGCATTTCCGAAGAGAAGCTAGCCCATAAAGCAAATGTCATTCGCCGCGCATTGTCGCTTCATAAACCTGATCCGTCCAAACCGATAGAATTATTATCCAAAATCGGCGGATTGGAAATCGCTGCGATAGCAGGAGCGATGTTGGCGGCAGCGGAGCGTCGTGTTCCGATTTTATTGGACGGGTTCATCTGTACGGTTGCCGCGCTTGTCGCTAAGCTTTTCGCTCCCGCTGTTGCCGATTATATGATTGCCGGCCATCGTTCTCCAGAAATGGGGCATCAAGTGGCTCTTGAATTATTAGGAAAAGAGCCGCTCATCGATTTAAACATGCGCCTTGGCGAAGGAAGCGGGGCGGCGGTCGCATTTCCGCTGTTGGCATTTGCGACGGCGATGGTTAAAGAAATGGCGACATTTGCTTCTGCACATATTTCCCATTCTGTAGAAGGAGAAGGAAAACAATGACAGCGTGCGGAAAAGTATATATCGTCGGCGCCGGCCCCGGTGACGAAAAGCTGATTACTGTCTATGGGTTGGAGTGCATTCGAAACGCCGATGTTATTATTTACGACCGATTGATTAACCAAAATTTATTGAAATACGCCAAAAGCGGCGCCGAGCTCATTTATTGTGGAAAAGAACCGGGAAAGCATGAGCGCATTCAAGAACAAATTCATGAATGGTTGGTCGAAAAAGCGAAACAAGGAAAGATTGTCACTCGGCTAAAAGGCGGGGATCCTTGCGTATTCGGACGTGCCGGGGAAGAAGCGGAAGTGCTCGCGCGACACGGCATTCCGTTTGAAATCGTTCCTGGCGTGACGGCAGGAATTGCGGCGCCGGCATATGCCGGCATTCCAGTCACGCACCGAAAATATGCCGCTTCCTTTACCATTGTGACCGGCCACGGCCGCCCGGAAAAAGGCGAAGACCGCCTTCATTGGGAAGGATTGGCGAAAGGAAGCGATACGATTGTGTTTTATATGGGTGTTGGCAATTTGCCGTATATTTGCCGAAAACTGATCGAACATGGAAAACCGGTGCATACCCCTGTAGCGGTGATCGAGTGGGGGACGACGGAGCGGCAGCGGACGGCTGTCGGCACGCTGCAGATGATTTCCGATATCGTCAAAAACGCCGGTCTTTCTCACCCAGCGGTGATCGTTGTCGGGGAGGTCGTACGCCTGCGGGAAACAATTCAATGGTTTGCTGAGATGGAACGGGGTGATGCGATTGCCACCACATAAAACGAAAGGGCGCGTCATCGTTTATACGGGGGACGGAAAAGGCAAAACGACCGCTGCGCTCGGGTTGGCGATACGGGCTGCAGGAAGAGGAAAAAAAGCCGCCGTCATTCAGTTTATCAAGTCGCCCGAACGAACGTATGGCGAACAGCTTATTTTTCAAAAACTCGGCATCGAAATGTATCCAATGGGCGCCGGGTTTACATGGACGAAAACGCCGGAAGCGCATCGGCGGGCGTTGAAGGCGGCATGGGAGTTGACGAAAGAAAAAGTGCTTTCAGGCATGTACGACTTAATGATTTTGGATGAATTGAACAATGCGCTGGCGATTGACCGGTTTCCGGTCGATGATATCATTTCCATTCAAAAGGTGCTTCAATTAATAGAAAAGCGCCCTCCCGCGCTTCATTTAGTGATCACCGGCCGTTCGGCGAAGCGGGAATTAATCGAGGCAGCCGACATTGTTACAGAGATGAAGCTGGTCAAACATGATTATGAGCAAGGCGTTACGGCGATGAAAGGGATTGAGTTTTAGCTCATCCCTTTCTCTGATTTATTCATACAGATCTGTTTTGTCGTTTTGCGATTTATTTCGTTTATTTCCTTTGCTGTTGTCGCCCGCGATGGTCCCGTTTAAGAGCGACATGGCATCTTGTGTCGGTGCATTCTGATTTTTGCTTCCTTTGTTCGGTCGTTTTGTCATGTGCTAGCACATCCTTTCCACAAATAAGTATTTAGGAAAACGGAGGAAGTTGATCAAGATTGTTGGAGGGATCTCCGTCGGGATTGGAGCGTATATATCGTTCTCCGTCGTGCTCGGTAACGACGTGGACACCGGCAATCGCCCCTTTTTCCACTTCCATTAATGCTCTGCGATATGATAATATGCGCCCTTTGGATGTTTTAAATCCAATAATGTCGCCTTGATGATTTTTTTGGACGGCGACAAATGTTTCTTGTCCGTTCATGAACAGTCACTCCTTCTTTCAGCATCATTATTTTTTGTAAACGGATAAATTTTTATGCGAACGAGGTGTTGGCTATACATAATGAAGGGGAAAAACAGTGGAACGAAAGAGCAGAAATTTTGGCATCAAAGCAATGAAGAGATGCGGGAGCGGGGAAGCCGGAAGGAAGTGAAAAAACCTTGGTGTAGTACCAAGGTTTTTAGCTCGCCGTATATTTTTCTTCCCATTTTTGCCGCCATTTATTGCGGCGTTCCACGCGGGCACCTTTATATAAATGTTTGTATTTGCGCCAATGCGATTTCCATTGTTTTCTCCGTTCTGCTCTCACGTGCCACTCATCCCTTTCTAGATGTGGTCTTATTCTACGTTGTTAACTTCGTTCTGGGGGCCGTCGAATCCTTTGACAAGTTTTGTCGAGGAATCGGAAGTTTCCGTGAACAATCGCGAATTAGGATAGTTCTTTTTTTTATATTTGTCAATAGGAAAAATCGATTATCTCCAAATTTTCACGCCTATACACACTAAGGAGCGCCTCACTCAGGATAAATCATGCTATTTTTATGCAAATGTTTCCATTCTCCGCAATAACGATACAATCTTAGTGTTAACATGAAACGTATTCGATTTGATTTTAAAATCTTGCTTTTATATTCGTAGAAACATATATTCGGATATCATCTGGTGTTACTGTATGTGGAGGTGAGCCAAATGAAGAATAAAACACAGCAAGAACATGAAGATATTCCAATCGCAACCAAGAACGCTAGTGAAACAGATATAACAGATGAAATATGGCAAGCGATCGTGCGCAACGATTCGTCCTATGACGATAAATTTTTTTACGGCGTAAAGACTACCGGTATTTTTTGCCGTCCTTCTTGCAAATCCCGTCCCCCAAAAAAGGAAAACGTCCGCATCTTTCAAAATGCGCAACAAGCTCTATCAGAAAATTTCCGACCATGCAAACGATGCAAACCGACCGGACAACGGTTGCCGGATGAAGAATGGGTGGCCCAAATCGCACAATTCATTGACACGAATTACAGGGAAGCTTTAACGCTGAAAACGTTGGCGAATATGTGCCACGGCAGTCCCTATCATTTGCACCGTACGTTTAAACGGATAAAGGGGATCACCCCAGCCCAGTATATCCGGCAAACAAGAATTTCCAAAGCCGTTCATTCTCTTGTCAATTCGGATAAAACTATTACAGAAATTGCCTTGGCAGTAGGCATTCCTAATACAGCATACTTTATCACTTTATTTAAAAAAGAAACAGGTTATACGCCTGCAGATTACCGCCAATTAATTAGCAATAACATAAACGATGGGAGCGTTAAATAATGGTATCAAAAAATAATCTAACGGTTTATTGGACTTTGTTTGTGTATAACCAATGGCAAATGTATATCGCTGCGACATCCAAAGGACTTTGTTACGTAGGTTCTCCGAATAAGCCATTTGAAGAGTTAGCCAATTGAGTTACGAAACGCTTTCCGAACAGCGTTTTGGCGCAAGATGATGAGAAATTACGACCTTATACAGACGAATTGGAAGAATATTTCCGGGGGAAGCGCAAGAACTTTTTACAGCCTCTTGATTTATACGGTACACCATTTCAATTATCAGTGTGGAATGCATTGCGCAAAATTCCGTACGGGCACACGCAATCTTACTCGGAAATTGCGGATTATATTCAAAAACCGGCTTCGGTACGTGCCGTCGGAGCTGCTATTGGTGCCAATCCAATTTTAATTGTGGTACCTTGCCATCGTGCGATTGGCAAAAATGGAAAACTGACAGGTTATCGGGGCGGTTTGGAGATAAAGAAACAGCTGCTGCAGCTAGAAAGTAGAAGCTTGCTTATGGAGGCGAGCCCTTGCATGCCTAATAGTACCACGGAGCGTATGTAAACCTCTGGAGGGATTCGGCGTGAACGTTGAATTTTTTTACAAATACCCAAAAACCCTTCTTAATAAAGGAACAGGATTTCTTTCCGGTTATAGTCATTCTTTGAATCCATATGCTGGTTGTGCATTTGGTTGTTCATACTGCTATGTGCGTCAAATGCCTATTTCGGTATTTCGTAAGAAGGAATGGGGAACATGGGTAGACATAAAAAAGGAAGCGGCAGATTTGCTGCGCAAAGAGCTGGAGAGAGCAAAAAATAAAGGGAAAGTGACGATTTTTATGTCATCTAGCACAGACCCTTATCAGCCTATTGAGTATAAGGAGAAAATAACAAGATCCTTGTTGGAAGTAATGGCGGAAAATCAACCGGATTTTTTATTCGTACAGACACGGAGCCCTTTAGTATGTAGAGATATTGATTTATTTCTGCTTTTAAAGGATAGAGTCCGAGTTAGCATGACCATTGAAACAGACAGGGAAGATATACGTAAACTTTTTACGCCTTATGCCCCGCCGATTAGCGCTAGATTAAAGGCACTGCAACTTTTGGCAGATGCAGGTGTGCCGACTCAAGCCGCAATCGCCCCTGTATTGCCTAGCAGTGAAGAGTTTCCAGAAACATTAAAGAAATTAGTCGATCGTGTCTGTGTGGATGATTATTTCATGGGAGACGGCAGTGGAGGAAAACGAACCAAAAATTTAGGCATTTTTTCTATGTACAAAGAATTAGGTTTGGAAGAATGGTGTGATCCTTCCGCATATCGCATCGTGTATGACAGACTAAAAAAGGTATTCTCCGATGAACAAATTTATTTGAGTCAAAAAGGCTTCTTGCCTTCATAGGGGATATTGTGAAGTAGGAAGTGCCGAAAAAACCCTTTCCCCGAACATGACGCCGAAGCAACGGAAGAGTGGCTATTTGTTTTATGGAAGGAAAAAAGGAAGTGAAAAAACAATCTATGCTGTTTTATCGTGAAAATAACAGCGCCGCCAAAGTGAAATAAAAAAAGAAGGCGGAGTTATCCTTCAGCCTTCTTGTAAATATTAAGGGGAACGGAACATGTGAGTGAACGGCAAGCAAGGAGAATGAGAAAAGAAATCGTTCAAGCGATTGCAGGAAAATTGGGGCGGGTGCGGTCTGCTTTTTATGGAAAAAATCTGCTAAAGAATGTTGCTGGTTTTCTTGTTCGGCTAACGGGCAGGAGAATCGAAGAAGGAACGCGAAATAATTTTCATAAAGGATTAAAAAGTAGAGGGAGATACAAAAATGGAAATGAGTAAGTTTATCCTCCATGGCGATATATTGATTATGAACGTCAAGATTGATGGTGTTGATTATACATTTGGCATTAGGTGGAAAGCCCCGAAGAAACCTTATGATGAAACTTGGGAACTTGTATCATATGTTAAAAATTCGACTGGTGAAAAAGATTTAAGCGAAGAACAAATTAAGAAGTTTATGGATGCCGTTAATCCTAAAATGAATTGGAATATAGCAGATTTTCAAAAGTAAACTTCTGGAACCCCATGGAAGAACGAACTTACTTCCATCATCTGTGGTGCCACGAAGCGATGTATGCATGGCTAACGGATAGGATATTATTGAGAAGGAAATAGTAAACAAACAACTTAATATATGGTAAAATAAGTTATAAAAATGAGTGGTGTAGGAGAATGAATTATTTTAATTCACTACGTAAACTTTTATTAGTAATATTGCCATTGATGGCCATATTACTTTTATTCGGATTAGCTTTGGGTTCAGGTATTGCAGAGAGAACTAAGATAAGTTTTGCAGCATACGCTTTTAGTTTTAGTACACTTTTAATCATTGAGTTTGTACTTTTGCTAAAAAAGAAGTGGGTAAAACCAGTTTCTATAATTTCTCTATTGCAACAGTTTTTTATTTGTTTGGGGAATACTTTGAAATATTTCATTTATTAGATTATATAGAGAAACATTATCATTTAAAATAATGATATGTTGTTGAACTCCCGTGAAGAATGAGTTAATTTCCATCATCTGTATTGAAGCTTGCTTCATGGTTGGTTAAGAGAAAAAGTTAGTTGAAGAATTTTTCAAAATCTTGAATCTTTTATGGGATATAATCGTAAATAAGTAAGTTAGGAGGTGGATAAAATGAAAAAGTACATGATATTCTTAGTGAGCTTCGTATTGCTATTTTCATTAACGCAAATGTTATCAGGTATACTTCTCACTGCTACATACAATCCTGATCTATCAGAAACTCGGAATATAAGCGCTAATTTACCTCAAGAGGTTGTTTTTGGTGAAAGTTCTGCCGTTCCTACGTTGATATTGGCTGTATTATCAGCAACAATAGCCTATTTCATTCCTAAAATATTAAAAAATTAACATTTCTTTAAGGGGAAGGCACTATGCTTCTCCTTTTTGCTTTTTGATAAATCTTTTAGAATTCAACTAATGAGTTGCGATATTTGAACAAGACGCAAGGCCGATTTATTTCGGTCTTTTTCTGTAGTCTAAAAATCAACATTAAAATTTAACAATCCTGTATGAAAAAAGGAAAACTTGTCTGCTTTTGTTGACCGTTTTTCTCTGAAAAATATTCTTTTGATATTAGGAAAAATCGGACAAACTCTAGCTGTTTCTCTCCCTTCCGCTTGTCACCTAAATTTGCGGGTGGCGCGCGGTGGCTGATATGCGGCCATGAGCGCATGGGCTTTGCGCCCCGACGAACTGGCACACATGGAAAAATTCAAAATAACGTCATCCTGTCTTGTTAGTCCAAGACCGACCGCCTCTTGCGCTTATGCGTGAGGAGTTAAGCAAGATGGGGGCGTTTAATGATGCCGTCATTATGTATTCTAATAAAAGTATATGCTAAATAAAAAACAAACAAAAAGAATAGAACAATACAATAAGGAAGAAGAAAAGCGAAAGAAGAATATAAAAAAATATCCATGAAAAAATTGCATTTGGACGAAATGGCAAAAGAAACGGGTCGTGTCTGAAGGATAGTTTCCTGCTTTATAGGGATAGCTATCCATAGGTAAGGAAAACGTATAGCTGGGAAGACAAATGTGCGTAAAATTCAATGGCTACGGATATCCTTTGCCAAGTGCTTAATGGTGAAGGAGTATTTCATCGCTGACTTACAAAGACTCGTCCGAAGATTGGACATAGAGGAACCGAAGCATAAAAACAAAACTTCTGACGCTAAACACGCAAGTGCACCCCCCAAAAATTTTTTACTTTAGGAATCAAAATGATTAATATCCGTATATTTGAATTGAGGTTCATTTTCTAAATCTAAGGGGGGAGTAGAGATGAGCATAAGTTTATCGGTTCCAAAATGGTTATTAACAGTTTTATCAATTTTATCTTTAGTCGTAGCATTTATCTTCGGTACCGTTTCCAATGCATCAGCAACAATTAACTATGGGGAGGAAGTCGCGGCAGTAGCAAATGACTATGTAGGAAGCCCATATAAATATGGAGGTACAACGCCAAAAGGATTTGATGCGAGTGGCTTTACTCAGTATGTGTATAAAAATGCTGCAACCAAATTGGCTATTCCGCGAACGAGTGCCGCACAGTATAAAGTCGGCAAGTTTGTTAAACAAAGTGCGTTACAAAGAGGCGATTTAGTGTTTTATGCAACAGGAGCAAAAGGAAAGGTATCCTTTGTGGGAATTTATAATGGAAATGGTACGTTTATTGGTGCAACATCAAAAGGGGTAAAAGTGGTTAAAATGAGTGATAAATATTGGAAAGACCGGTATATAGGGGCTAAGCGAGTCATTAAGTAAATAAAGGGCTATAGTAAATCTCTTTGTTAATTGGAAGAAAAACGGTAGGCTTTTGGCAGAAAGATGGAAGACTATGTTGCTTCAAACATGCTATGATGATAACGTGGATATTTTATTTAGCAGGGCGTCACTCCGATCGGGGTGGCGTTTTTTATTTAAATAATCTGTTCTTAATTGTTTATTGAACTAACAGAGCAGGTGAATGCAATAAGGAAACGTTATAATAGCTTATATAAAAATAAAATTGTTCAAGGAAGTGATGTACATGTTTTATGCAATTATCTTGTTTGTGCTTGCTGGAATCGCTGAAATTGGCGGGGGTTATCTTATTTGGCTATGGTTAAGAGAAGGTAAGCCATTTTATTGGGGTGTCTTTGGTGGATTATCTCTGGCTTTATATGGTGTTATTGCTACATTTCAATCATTTCCATCGTTTGGTAGAGTTTATGCTGCTTATGGCGGGGTGTTTATCGTTCTTTCTGTATTATGGGGTTGGTTGATTGATAAGAAAACGCCTGATTTATACGATTGGATTGGTGCAGTTATTTGTTTAATAGGGGTTTCCGTCATGCTATGGGCACCACGGCAATAAGGCATCATCTTTAACTAGGTGCGCAAACCGGTTGATTTGATGGGCACGTACAAGCAAGTACTTGGGGCGATGAGAAGGTAAGCAATCTTCAAACACCGGGAATGGATATTTGATTGGAAAGAAAAACAGATAATGTGGACTCTCTTTTTGAATGTTTGATCGCGCTTTCATCTTAAGGAGATCCTCACGCAAGGGCTATTTTTATGCTTGTCTGATTTTATCCTAGCACCACGGGTAATTGGATGTGTTGCAAAACGCATAACGAATGCACAAATGCACATAAAAAAATCCACCGCCTTGGAAATCATATACAGTGACCTAAAAAACTTCCAGTAGTGGGCACGTTCATGATTCCCATTGGAACAGAGGAAATGCATGGACTGATAAAACAGCTCCCATTTTAGAAACATTATTCGGTATATGGACTTGCTATCATTACCGGATGTGGCCGGAAGACCGCCGTGCTGAAAACAACATTATTGAAATGTTTCTTTTGGAAAATATATTTTTATTCCATAGATTCCTTGAATTATCATTCTGCAGTGTTTTTCGCCGTTTTCAGCAGGCTGGCGGGCTCAGTGAAGTTCCTTCAAAGCCGTGCGATGAAGTGGTTTAGCGAACAGAGATTCCCTGTTTTTCATGCACAGCTGCTCCAAGATTTAGAAGTGCGGTATTCCAAAATTGTGCTGATTGGCAGCACGGACCTTCGCAGCAGTCTTTACGATTCGCAAGCGAAGTGGGGAGCGTCCACCCGATGCCATTGGTTTAAAGGATATTAAGCTCCATCTCTGCACCGCTTTTGAAGAAATCATTTTCTCTCATGTGTGGGCGACAGCGGATCGAAATGATGCGGCAGTAGCACCAGAATGGATTGTTTTCAAATTTGTATTGGGCGATGCCGCGCATGACAGCAAAAAAGGTTCGCCCAACAGCAGAACAGTCGGGGATCTTATGGATTTCCCCTATCCACCGCCGCAATAGCGAGCTCCTATGGCTGTGTTCTTCCTTTTTTAAAAACGAGGCCAATGGCTGGCTTCGTCGTGAACGCGTATTTAATAAGTGAAAGAGCGACGGATTGGAACAGCCAAAATGGCATGATTTCATCGATATGTACTGCATATGTGATGTTGCATCCTTATGCATGATTTGTGCAATTTCTGTAGAGGATCAAAAAAGGCGTCTTATATAAGTTTATTCAGGAATTCCTATTTCTTTTAAAGGGTAATATCTGAACTTTACCTCACCAATAACAGATTTAATCGGTATGAATTTAAAATGTCTACTATCCTTGCTAACCAATCTATTATCTCCCATTACAAAGAGATAACCTTTTGGTACTTCTGATTTTCCAGTTATTTCTTTTAATGTAAAATCACCTGTTAATTTAATGCCATGGAATAGATTCTTTCTATTAGGCTTTAAATATGGTTCTTTATAAGGCTTGCCGTTAATGTATAGTATGTCATCTTTTACTTCAATACGATCTCCAGGAAGACCGATAATCCTTTTTATATAGTTTGCATCCGAATCCGGGGCATGAAATACAATCACATCGAAATGCTCTAATTTGCTAACTTTGCTAATTATAATTTTTTCATGATCTTTAAATGTTGGAAACATCGATTCTCCGTGAACGGTAGAAGGAGAAAATATGAAGTAACGACAAATTGCAACTATAACCAATGAGAATAATATAGATTTCACCCATGAAAATATCTCTTTGTTTATATTTGTCTTCAATTAAAATCACTTCCTTGTTTCAAATTGCTTCTTAATAATTTAATTATTTCAAATATTTAATACAAGTTCAACAAAAATAAAAGCATCATTTCGGGGGTTTTTTATTTGGAGGAGAAATTAAATGAAAATTAGCAGGAATTTATCTCCTTTTGTAGAAATGAATAGGCGAAAGGGGTGAGTAATATAGGATTCACTGAATTAACTGTAAGGTTACTGTTTTTATTTTTGCCAGGAATTGTTTCAACTATCATAATTGATACTTTAACAAGCCATAGGAGAAACCAACTTTTTCACTTCGTTATCCATTCGTTTTTACTCGGAGTAGCCTCGTATTTTGTAGTTTTCTTATTGGTTTCATTAATAAATTATTCCGCTCAACTACTAGGTAGGTATTCAACTCTCAAATCAACTTTTATGGATTCTCTTTTAAACAATGATGTACAGATTAATGTCATCGAAGTATTCCTCTCAACCGTTGTCGGTGCTTTGTTAGCTATTTTGTTTGTTGCAATCATCAACCAAAAAATTCTATATAAAATTTCAAACTGGTTACATATATCCAATAAGCATGGAGATGAAGATATCTGGGAATTCTTATTTAACTCTAATGATGTGGAGTGGGTTAATATACGTGATTTGGAATCTAAAATTGTTTATCAAGGTGCTGTATCGGCATTTTCGCATAAAGATGATAAAAGAGAACTTGTTTTATCACAAGTCAAGGTTTTTAAGGATGACGAAAGCGGAGAATTAAGGGAACTGTATGATATGTCGTTTGTCTATTTTAATTTTGATGTTAATTCGAAAATCATTATAGAAATAGATAAGAGAGGAGAGGAAAATGATGAGTAGCGAAAAAGAGATGCCAAAAATTAACCCTAATCCCCAAATTAACCATGGCATAAAGCAACCTCCAAAAACACCGAGGCCTCCAAAACCACCAAGTCAAAATAAAAAAAATTAATGCTTTATGGGAAAAGCGTCCATTTAGGATGCTTTTTTTTGTTGGGCAAAACAAACGGATATATGGTGGAGGTGGGTGAGATGTAATGCCAAGACAAAGCGGCCCAAGACGAGATGCAGCATTTGAGGTATGGAAAGCAATCGGCGGTGAGAGGAAACGAAAGGATATTGCCGCTCAGTTAAGTGTATCCCGATGCACAAGTCCGAAAGTGGAATGGGAACAAAAATGGAAGGGGAACATTTGAAGTATTTTAATGCCACGAAGGCTTATGGATGTAGCTATAAAACAGCCAATGTGGAAGACCGGAGAAACCTAGTCGGGAATATAGTTTTTATGTATGGGATGAAAAAACAGGATATGTACACGAGGCTCTATGCAAATATGCTGAATAAAAAAGCGGGATTGCTCCCGCTTTTTTGCGTGGCCACACTTGACCACACAAATAATAAATTGACGGGAAATAAGTGGAAAACTCCGATTTTAGCAATATTTATTCAATTATTCAATTAAATTTTTTAAAAAGAAAAAAAGAATATACTCATTCCCACACATATGGCGTTTCTTGATAAACGTAATAGTTCAGCCAGTTGACAAACAATAAATTTGCATGTGAGCGCCAAGTATTGAGCGGCTGTTTCGTCGGATCGTCGTTTGGGAAGTACGATTCTGGAATGTGAATCGGCAGGCCTTTGGCTAAATCCCGTTCATATTCCTCTTTTAATGTCGTGGCGTCGTATTCCGGATGGCCGGTTAAAAAGATTTGCTTTCCATCATTCGATGCAACTAAACATACCCCCGCCTTTTCAGAAGCAGATAAAATCATCAATTCCGGGACTTTCTCAATATCTTCGCGCTTTACGTCGGTATGGCGCGAGTGCGGTACACGAAATACGTCGTCAAATCCGCGCAGCAGTTTGACGTTTTTCACTTCAAGCGTATGTTCGAAAATGCCGAAGCATTTTCGCGGAAGCGGGTATTTTGGAATGCCGTAATGATAATAAAGTCCCGCTTGCGCTCCCCAGCAAATATGTAGAGTGGAAGTGATATGCGTTTTTGTCCATTCCATAATTTCAGTAAGTTCGTCCCAATACGTTACTTCTTCAAACGGCATTTGTTCGACAGGGGCGCCAGTGATAATCATTCCGTCGAATTTTCGATGGCGAATTTGTGAAAAGACCGTATAAAATTGCTCAAGATGGTGCTTGCTTGTCGTTTTCGGCTCGTGTGTTGCCGGGCGCAAAAACGTCACATTGACTTGAAGCGGTGAATTGCCAAGAAGACGCAATAGCTGTGTTTCTGTTTTTTCTTTTTGGGGCATTAAATTTAAAATGACTATATTTAACGGACGGATATCTTGAGAATACGCCCGTTCCTCATCCATTACGAAAATATTTTCTTGTTCCAATATTTCTTTTGCTGGTAAATCTTTCGGAATGTTAATTGGCAACAGTCTCACCCTCCATTCTTCATATTTTAAGTTTTAAATAACTTAATTATAAAAACATTATAAATTTTATTCAACGAATTTTTTTCAAATTGTGTAAATGATAAAATATATATGTTTATGTCCATTTTGAATGATGGGGGAACGGATTATGGCAGTAATGGCGAATCAGATGACCGACTTGGAAATCGCGCAACAGACGAAGCTGAAGCGCATTCAAGACATTGCCGAAAGCTTAGGCCTTCAAGAAGACGAATGGGAACCGTATGGTCACTATAAAGCAAAACTTTCTTTAAACATTATGAATCGACTTGCGACGAAACCAGACGGAAAAGTAATCTTAGTCACATCGATTAATCCAACGCCTGCCGGGGAAGGGAAAACAACTGTAACCGTCGGATTGGGACAAGCGTTGCAACGGCTTGGTAAAAAAGCGATCGTTGCGATGCGCGAACCTTCGCTTGGGCCGACGATGGGAATCAAAGGAGGAGCAACTGGCGGCGGTTACTCGCAAGTGCTGCCGATGGACGAGATTAATCTTCATTTCACTGGGGATTTTCATGCGATCACAACGGCAAATAACGCATTGGCCGCTTTCATCGATAACCATCTTCATCATGGAAATGAGCTGCGCATCGATCCGCGCCGCATCGTCTGGAAACGGGCCGTAGATTTAAACGATAGGGCGCTTCGCCACGTCGTTGTCGGTTTAGGCGGGCCGGCGCAGGGGGTGCCGCGGGAAGATGGATTTGATATTACGGTTGCCTCGGAAATGATGGCGGTGTTTTGTTTAGCGACAGACTTGCAAGATTTAAAGCAACGTCTCTCTCGTATTGTCGTCGCGTACAATATGGACAAGCAGCCAGTGACGGTTGGCGATTTAGGCGTGGAAGGGGCGCTGACGCTTTTGTTAAAGGATGCGTTCAAGCCAAATTTAGTGCAAACAGTGGAGCACACTCCGGCGCTAGTGCATGGTGGGCCGTTTGCAAATATAGCGCACGGCTGCAACAGCGTCATTGCGACAAAGATGGCGCAAAAGCTCGCCGATTATGTCGTAACGGAAGCCGGTTTTGGCGCCGATTTAGGGGCGGAGAAATTTTTGCATATTAAATCGCGTCTTTCACATATTCGGCCGGAAGCAGTCGTTATTGTCGCGACAATCCGCGCGTTAAAAATGCATGGCGGAATGGCGAAAGAGGAACTGCATGCCGAAAATGTCGCGGCATTGCAAGCCGGATTAGCAAATTTGCAAAAACATGTTGAAACGATACAGGCGTTCGGCTTGCCGTTTGTCATTGCCATTAACCGCTTTGCCAATGATACAGACCGTGAAATAAAAACGCTTGTAGATTTTTGCGATAGGAATGGATATTCCGTATCGCTAACGGAGGTGTGGGAAAAAGGCGGCGAAGGAGGCATCGATTTAGCCGAAAAAGTGCTGAATGCCATCGCAAACGAAGCGAATCGCTTTGCGTTTTTATATGACGTGAACGAACCGATTCCAGAGAAAATTCGTAAAATTGCCCAAATTGTTTATGGTGCAAAAGATGTCGAGTTTTCTGCAAAAGCCCAACAACAAATAAAACAGTTTGCCGAGTTTGGCTGGGACAAGCTGCCGGTTTGCGTGGCAAAAACGCAATATTCGCTTTCCGACGATCCAGAAAAACTTGGAAGACCGACAGGCTTTACGATTACAGTGCGCGAATTGAAACCGGCGATTGGGGCGGGATTTCTCGTTGCATTGACAGGGGATGTGATGACGATGCCAGGCTTGCCGAAACAGCCGGCAGCGCTTCACATGGATGTGGATGAAAACGGCAATGCTGTCGGTTTATTTTAAAAGGGGAGATTGGATGTTCGATCCAACTGTGTTTGATAATTTGAAAACAGTGCTCGAAGGCGCGGTATATGACCTTGATTTAGCGGGGGAGATCGTTGTAACAGACCGACGCGATATGGTCGATCTGGCGCGTTTTTCGCGGACGTATACGATTACGTTTTGTTTGCCGTCTGACAAAGAACGAACGATATCGTGCTCCGTTCGGCTGGCGATGGACTTGGAACAAATCGCGCAAGAACTGCTCCAGCGCGCCGTGCGCCCTGGCTGTGAGCTTGCTGTTATGTTTTTCTTGCCGATTCGGCGATATGCAACGTGCTCTCTCATTGAGAGCGCGTTGCGTCGCATTTGGGGCGAAAAGCGCATCATTCGCCAAACGTTGCGGCATGACTTTTATCACGAACCATCCGCATACTACATGAATGAAATTACGATCGAATTTGGGCGCCCTATTTATGAGGACAACGTCGATGATTTGCAGGCGATGGTCCCGTATATGCTCGATTCGCTTGAGCAGTTGCAGCGGTTTTACCAAATGTGAAGACGCGGAAGTGGAAAAACGACGGAAAATCCAATATGATGAAAAGAGAGGTGAAAAGCGATGAGCATTTATGATTTTACAGCGAAAACGATTCGCGGCGAAGAACAGTCGTTAGCGGATTACAAAGGAAAAGTGCTTCTTATCGTAAATACGGCAAGCAAATGCGGCTTTACCCCTCAATATAAAGAATTGCAGGAACTGTATGAACAGTATCGCGACCGTGGATTTGTTGTCCTTGGTTTCCCGTGCAATCAATTTGGAAATCAAGAGCCGGGAACGGAAGAAGAGATCGAACAGTTTTGCCAAGTCAATTACGGCGTGACTTTCCCAATGTTTGCAAAAGTTGACGTCAACGGTGAACAAGCCCATCCTCTTTTCCGCTATTTAACGGAAAAAGCGCCGGGAGTGTTCGGGACGAAAGCGATTAAGTGGAATTTCACGAAGTTTTTAATTGATCGCAACGGAAATGTTGTTGCCCGTTTTGCTCCACAGACGAAGCCGAGCGAGCTAAAAAGCGAAATTGAAAAATTGTTGTAGCGAACGAAAAACTGTCTTTCCGAAACGAAGGAAGGGCGGTTTTTTGTCAATGGATCATCCGTTTTGCAGTGTAACAATGATGACAATGCGGGCTAAATTTTATGATGGCTAGTGCTGGCTTCACCGATCAACGCCTAAATGATTATATGCATTCCGCCCAATCATGCACAAATTCTGAGGTTTCATCATCGGAAACTGAAGATAGGCCATTAGGAAGGCGTTTGCTGGATACATGGAACGGCGAGCGTGCACGTGTAGGAAAAGCGGTTTTGCGCGTTATCCTGCTGTGCTGTACAAAATTAAGCGAGGAGGGAAACGTGTTGAAAATTAAATCGATTGAGCCAACTCCAAGTCCGAACACGATGAAAGTATTGCTAGATGAAGAATTGCCATTTGGCACGAGCCATAACTATAAGCCGGATAATGTCGAGACGGCGCCGCCTCTCATTCAGCAGTTGATGAAAATCGAAGGGGTAAAAGGAATTTATCATGTTGCCGACTTTTTGGCGGTGGAGCGCAATCCGAAATACGACTGGAAAGAGATTTTAACGAAAGTGCGCGAAGTGTTTGGCGAAGAAGTCGAAGAAGAGCAAGAAGAAACGCAAAAGCTGAACGAACACTTCGGGGAAGTAAAAGTATATGTGCAAATGCTGTACGGGCTGCCGATGCAAGTGAAATTAACGGATGGGGAACGGGAGCACCGCGTCGGGCTTCCGCAACCATTTATCGATGCGGTCATTGAAGCGCAAAAATATGCGGACAATGTCGTGCTAGAGCGGAAATGGGTTGAAAAAGGCGTGCGTTACGGCACATTTGAAGAAATCGGCAATGAAATAGTTGAAGAACTTTCCGCGGCATATCCGCCGGAACGATTAGAGCGCATTGTGCAAATGTTCCGCCGCGGAGAACAGGCAAAAACAGCGCAAAAACGTCCGAGCATCAAAGTAACAGAAGAAATGCTCGATGATCCGGATTGGCGGAAACGGTATGCGGCGCTAGAACAAATGGCCGATCCGAGCGAAGACGATATACCGGTGCTCGCAAAAGCGCTGAGAGATGAAAAAGTGGCGATCCGCCGCTTGGCGACCGCGTATTTAGGGATGGTCGGCGGCAAAAAAGTGCTGCCGTATTTGTATGAAGCGCTGAAAGACAAGTCGGTGTCCGTCCGTCGCACCGCCGGCGACTGCTTGTCGGACATTGGCGATCCGGAAGCGATTCCGGTGATGATCGAGGCGCTGAAAGACCCAAGCAAGCTTGTCCGTTGGCGTGCCGCTATGTTCTTATACGAAGTCGGCGACGAATCGGCATTGCCGGCGTTAAAAGCGGCGGAGAACGATCCAGAATTTGAAGTAAGCATGCAAGTCAAAATGGCGATTGAGCGCATTGAAGGCGGCGAAGAAGCGAAAGGGTCGGTATGGAAACAGATGACAGAAAGCCGGAAAAAAGAAAAATAACCACATGTTTCTGAAAAAGCCGCCCGTCTTGAAACGAAAAAAGGGATGCGAATCGGTAAATTTTTCATTTTTGAAAACAAAATATATGTTTTATTATGGGCTCCATCGGGGAAAGAAAGGAAGCGAATGTTTATGCTTCATTGTAAAAATGTCAAGCGGACTTCGTCGATGGTATGCCCGCATGCGATATGCTGCAGAAAAGGCGCGACAAAACCTGTCGCGCCTTTTCTATGCATGTAAAGTTCCTTTTGCTTTTTATTATGTTGTCACAGTCGTTGTAGATGACGGAGCGAATTGAACAATTTCTAGCACAATCGGGGTATTTGCCGGGATTGGATCTCCGCCGGCAGGCACGTTAATGGCAAGTGATCCGACGCCTGTAGCCCCCGGTGTATACGTGGTGATGCCCTCCATTTGCAAAACGCCGTTAATATAAACATTATAGTAACTGTTGTTTGTCGCTAATGTCGGCAATTCCGTAGCCGGGTTTCCGTCGTCTTGTAAAAAGTTTGCTGCATCAATGGTCAACGTCGCGCCCGCGGCTGTTTCTGCTGTTGTAAGAAGGAATGCTGATTTTAAAGACTGCTGACGTTCCAACCAAAGGAGCTCCCATCGTCCTTCAATTTATTACAATCAAGGTTTAATTTTTTAAGAAACGAAGCGCTTTTGCTTATGGCAAAGATCCAGGTTGCAGCGTTTTACCGGTTTGCAACGTAAATATGATTATTTTGATTGATTTTTCGAAAATAAAATAGTATGCTGGTGGCATTGAATAACGTTGGGAGGGATTGCTGTTATGTCTATGGCTTATGAAGAGTATATGCGCCAGCTTGTGCAGCCGATGCGCGATGAACTTGTGCGCGCCGGATTCCGCGAGCTTCGTACAAGCGAGGAAGTCGAACAGTTTATGGAAAACGTCGAAGGAACGACATTCGTAGTGGTGAACTCTGTTTGCGGATGCGCGGCAGGATTGGCGCGACCAGCGGCAACGCAGGCTGTCCTGAACAGCGAGAAAAAGCCCGATCATTTAGTGACGGTGTTTGCCGGCCAAGATAGAGAAGCGACCGCAAAAATGCGCGAATATTTTGTTGGCTATGCCCCTTCATCGCCATCGATGGCTCTTTTAAAAGGTAAAGAAGTCGTTCATTTTATTCCACGCGAGGAAATTGAATTTCAATCGATGGAAACGGTAATGGAAAACATTATGAGTGCATTTGCAAAGTATTGCGAATAGGATGCTTATTAGGCATCCTTTTTTTGTTTGGGGACGCTCGCTTAAAAAATTGGCTTTGGCACATGAAAGGCGAACGATGAATGAAAAGGAATAGAAAGAAAATCATAAGGGGACGTTAAAGGTGGAGGTGACATACGATGACGAAGCGGAAGAAAGATCCGTCGAAAACCGGGATCAGCGCGCCAAACGTAAAAGGACAAGGAACAACGCAAACGGAAACGGGGGCATACGAACTTGACTCCGCCCGCAAGAAAACAAAAGCCGATTAACGGAAAAACTCGCAGTCGCTCTGCGAGTTTTTCTTATGCATTCGCAATACAGCTATAAATGAAATAAAGGATCGTAATGATGCTTGCCGCAAAAAAGATCGCATTCATGTTGTTTCCCGCCTTTCTTGGTATGTTTCGTTCCATAAAGTATGATACACTATTTATATACTCATAGTATATATCATTTAAAACGGAAAAAGAAAGCGTTTTTCCATGCGTAAACCGGGGGAGATGGAGCAACGGGGTTAGCTATGTATGAAAGCTTTGGCCAAGCCTAATTATTGCAATTTCACTTCGATAAACTTGAAGAAACCGGAAAACAAAGCTGTTTTTGGCGTCTTTCACTTCATCAAAAGCTTTTTTGTTTAGTAAACAGACAATGCAGCCAAAGCGGACAATAGAAAAATAGAATCCGACAAAGTGAGGTGAAATGGCGTGAAGCTGCCAAAATGGTTGAGAAAAGTGCTCGTTGTTGCGATCACGGTATGCACGTTTGGCCTAGTTACTCCGCCAGCTTCATTAATGGCCGCTGACGAACCAGCGGCGGATGATTCACCGTCTTCCGATTGGCAAAACAGTCATGGCGGATCGCAAACGGCGTCCGTTGGATCCGAGCAGGAAACGCGAGCGCCAATTTTGACGCGGCAGCAATTTATTGAACAAATGATGGAAAAAGCGGTTGTGCAATCGTATGAAAAGTTTGGCCGCAAAATCGCCCCGGTGATTAAAGAGGAGTTTCGCGATGTGATTTTGCCGCGCATCGAAGAAGTCATCGCGTCGCTTGCCGAACAATATCCGGAGGAACAACTGCAATATTTAGCGGTCACGGAAAACCCATCGGGCGGGATGGGAGAACGAATTTTCCATATTTATCGCATCGACACGGGGGAAGATATCATCCGTTTCCACGTCAGACGCGAACATCCGCCGCAAGATGGCTATTGGTTCCAGTTTCATTACCATACGTACCATGATCGTTTTCAAACACATTACGAGCTTGGAAAGATTTATTGGGATAAAAACATGCCTCCACAATGGCGGACATAAGCGATTTTTAAGAATCTAATTCCATTTGCACCGTTTCATGAAGTTTTTTCCTTATTTTATGAATTTTCCCCTGTTTTGGCGTGTGCTATAATTTTCGTTAGCAGAAAAATAGATTATTAGATTGGCAGTAAAAATGCGGGGGAAGGCTTCATGAAACTGTTTCTTTTTTTGATCGCGACGGTTATCGCGGTCGTTCCGCTTCTTTCGCTTTCACCGTATCCGGCGGCACACGGCGTTTTGCTTGATGACAGCGATATAACCGTAAAGCATACGGCACCGTACCGTATATTAAAAACGATGGTTATTGTTCCGGAAACGGATTATCCGCGCGAGGAGGCAAAAAAAATCATAGATACGCTCGCCCATGTCGATTCATCGCTGCTGCAAAAAGCAGCAGACCATCATATTTACGTTCAGCTGCTGAATGGAAAGATTACCGACGAACCGTCTGCAAGGCATTTGCGCGGAAAAACACCGCGCGGATATTTGTCATCGTCGACTACGTGGGATGATATCCCCGGGCTGGGCGGATCGCATTTAGTGCTTGTCAAAATTGGCCATAGCGAGAAAGGACAAGGCCACGGTTCGGTGAATTTGGAATTGCATGAATTTGCCCACTCGCTCGATTACATTGTGTTTCACCATATACATGAAACGCCTGCTTTTCGAGCGATTTGGAAAGAAGAGGCAGCGAACCTATTTCCGCAGTATTACTATTTCCTTACGTATCCGGAAGAATATTTTGCCGAAGCGTTCGCTTATTATTACTACAATAGGGATACGCGCAAACATTTGCAATCCAATGCTCCAAAAACATATCAATTTATCCGCGATCTAAAATAAAGAGCTCGCCAATGAGCTCTTTTTTTATTGTGTTTCGCTGAGATGTCCCTTATGATAGAAGATGAGGTGAGAACATTGCGTCAATATTTACAACTATTGGATGATATTCTAGAAAACGGAATAGAAAAAGACGACCGTACAGGAGTCGGGACATTATCCGTTTTTGGCCGTCAGCTCCGTTTTGATTTGCAAGAAGGCTTCCCGCTTTTAACAACGAAAAAATTACATATTCGCTCGATCATTTACGAATTATTGTGGTTTTTAAAAGGAGATACAAATGTCCGTTATCTGCAGGAAAACGGGGTTACCATTTGGGACGAATGGGCCGATGAAAACGGCGATTTAGGTCCGATATACGGCGCGCAATGGCGTTCTTGGAAAGGGGCGGACGGGAAAACGGTGGATCAAATCAGCTGGATTATTGAAGAAATTAAGCGGAATCCGAATTCCCGCCGCTTATTAGTAAGCGCCTGGAATGTGGCGGAGCTGGACGAGATGAAGCTTCCGCCTTGCCATTATGCGTTTCAATTTTATGTCGCTGATGGAAAGCTTTCTTGCATGTGGCAGCAGCGCTCCGTCGATACATTTTTAGGGTTGCCGTTTAATATTGCCAGCTACGCGTTGCTGACACATATGATCGCCCAGCAGTGCGGTTTAGACGTTGGCGAATTGATTTTCAGCGGCGGCGATGTCCATTTGTATAAAAATCATATTGAACAAGCGAAGCTGCAGCTGACGAGAGAGCCGCGGCCGCTTCCGAAACTGGTGATCAAACGGAAGCCTGCTTCAATTTTTGAATACAAATTCGAGGATTTCGAAATTGTCGGCTATGACCCGCATCCGCATATTAAAGCACCGGTCGCCGTATAAAGGGGAGATACGATGATTTCACATATTTTTGCCATGGATCAAAACCGCGTCATCGGCAAAGATAACCGGCTGCCATGGCATTTGCCTGCCGATTTGGCGTATTTTAAAAAAGTAACGATGGGACACGCCATAATGATGGGGCGCAAAACGTTTGAATCGATCGGGCGGCCGCTTCCGGGAAGAGAAAATGTGGTTGTCACACGGAATCGGTCATTTCGAGCGGAAGGATGTACGGTGCTCCATTCGCTCGAAGAGGTTCGCCAGTTTGCCGCCAATCGTGACGATGAAGTGTTTGTCATTGGCGGCGCGGAACTGTTTCAAGCGACATTGCCGGTTGCCGATCGTCTTTATATTACAAAAATTGAGGCGAGTTTCCCCGGCGATACGTTTTATCCCGCTTTTGATGAGTCACAATGGCAGCTCGTTTCCTATACGAAAGGAATCAAAGATGAAAAAAATCCATATGATTACGCATTTATGGTTTATGAACGCAAACATTAAACGTGTTTCGCTGTTTGGCGGAGCACGTTTTTTCGTTTAGGATCGAATAGAAACAGCGCCAAAAAGGAACGATAACAGTAAACGGTGAGTTGGAAATGGAGGAATAGGATGAAACACGTCGTTCCCTTGGCGTTCAAATTTATTGCATGGAGTGTAGTGCTGCTTTCGATTTTTACCATTTTTGATGCTCCGCTACTTCCGATATTCATGATGACGGCAGGAACCGCTGCTGTTGCTTATATTATCGGCGATTTATTGATTTTGCCGCGCTTTGGCAATTTGGTGGCGGCAATTGCCGATGTGCCGCTTGCGTTTTTGTTGATTTGGTTTGCTAGTTCCGCGCTGTTCGAGCCGGCGGTTTATATGGCGTACGCTTCATTTTTTTGCGCGTTGGCGATTGGTGCGATCGAAGCGTTTTTTCATCTGTTTATGGAAGACCGTGTGCTTGATGTGGCAAGCAAAGAACAAGCGTATCGGTGGAATGGAGATGGAAGCTGGGCAACAGAGTTTGCCGAGGAATACGAAAACGATCAAAACAAAGACGACCGCACGTAAGACGGTCGTCTTTCTATTCATTATACGTAAAAAAGCACGCAGCAATACATCATCGCACTGCCGCCAAGTACAAACAAATGCCAAATCGCATGATGGTACGGAAGCTTTCTCCATAAGAAAAACAATGCTCCGACCGTATATAGGATGCCACCGCCAACCAAAAGAAAAAAGCCAAACGGATATAGCGCGTCATAAAGCGGGCGAATAGCAATCACCGCAAGCCATCCCATCGCAATATACACGACAGTAGATAAAATAACAAAACGGTCGACGAAAAACACTTTTAACATAATTCCCACAGCTGAAAGTCCCCAAATGATGCCGAACAATGTCCACCCAAGTGCACCGCGCAACAACAGCAGTGTAAACGGCGTATACGTGCCGGCGATCAACAAAAAAATCGCCGAGTGGTCAAGAATTTGGAAGATGCGTTTCCACTTATGCCAAAAAAACGAGTGCAATAAGGTGGAACAAACATATAGGAGGATCATGCTCACTCCAAAAACAGTAAAACTAACGACTCGCAAGCTATCGCTAGATGCTGAGAAGAAGAGAAGAATGAACGCGGGGATGCTTAACAATACACCGAGTCCGTGCGTGATGGCGTTAGCGATTTCTTCTTTCCGTGAACATTCCATTTTTTTCCCCTCGTTTTCGAAAAGATTAACTTTATTTTATTCCAATCGCGTTATATAAACAAGACAAATGTGAAAGCAAGCAAGGAGACAAGGAAAAACAATGGCAGGACACCTAAAGCCGTCATAAAAGGAATGGTTTTTACAAGTTTTTTGAAAATTCCCTTTCTTTTTTTAAAATTTGTGCTATAATTTACAAATTAAAAAGACAACTTAGAAAGAAAGGGAACGAAGGAATGGAACAACAACTGAAACGAAAACAAGGAGCCGTTTATGTTGAAGATATTTTAATCGCTCATCATACGTTAAAGGATGTGGTACATCACACTCCGCTGCAAAAAAATCCGTTATTATCGGAACGTTACGAATGTAACGTATATTTGAAGCGGGAAGATTTGCAAGTGGTGCGCTCTTTTAAAATTCGCGGCGCATACAACCGGATGAAACATTTAAGCGAAGAAGAGCGGAAAAACGGCATCGTCTGCGCCAGCGCGGGAAACCATGCGCAAGGGGTGGCGTATTCATGCCGCGCATTAGGCGTGCACGGAAAGGTGTACATGCCGGCGACAACGCCGAGACAAAAAGTGTCACAAGTAGAGCTGTTTGGAAAAGAGATGGTCGATATCGTTTTGGTAGGCGATACGTTTGACGATTCGTTTAACGAAGCAATGGAGTGTGCCAAGAAAGAAGGCCGCACGTTTATTCATCCGTTTGACGATGAATATGTCATCGCCGGACAAGGGACGATCGGCGTCGAAGTGCTCAATGACTGCGAAGAGCCGATTGATTTCGTGTTTGCGAGCATCGGCGGCGGCGGATTGATGGCTGGACTTGGTACATATGTGAAAAGCATTTCTCCGGCGACAAAAATTATCGGCGTCGAACCGGAAGGAGCGCCATCGATGAAAGCCGCCCTCGAACAAGGGCATGTGGTGACTTTGAAAGAGATTGATAAATTTGTGGACGGGGCGGCGGTCAAAACGGTTGGCGAAAAAACGTACGCTCTTTGTAAAGAAATTATTGACGATATTGTTGTTGTGCCGGAAGGGAAAGTATGCACAACGATTTTGGAGCTATATAACGAAAACGCGATCGTCGTTGAACCGGCGGGGGCGCTTCCAATTGCGGCACTTGATTTTTACAGAGATAAAATCCGCGGAAAAACGGTTGTCTGTGTTGTCAGCGGAGGAAACAATGACATTGACCGAATGCAGGAAATTAAAGAGCGTTCGATGATTTACGAAGGGCTGCAGCATTATTTTATCGTCAATTTTCCACAGCGCGCCGGCGCGCTCCGCGAATTTTTAGATGAAGTATTAGGGCCTACCGATGATATTACCCGATTTGAATATACGAAGAAAAATAACAAAGAAAACGGCCCAGCGTTAGTCGGCATTGAATTAAAGCGCCGCGAAGATTACGCCCCGCTCATTGAGCGCATGAAGAAAAAAGGATTTCCGTTCCAAGAAGTCAATAAAGACCCAAATTTATTCCATTTGCTCATTTAGCAAAAAAGCGCGAAAAAAGCCGCAAGTATTTTGCGCATTTCCGACATGATTTTTCGCCGATTTCGTGTATAATAAAAGTAAATCGGTGAAAAAAGAGGATTGATATTTTGCTATTCAAAAGCCTGGAGTTTAAAAATGCTTATGGGCAGAAGGTGAAGATTATAGAAATTCCTGTATTGGAGGAAGATAACACATATCGGTTTATGATTCAGTTGCGTTTAGAAGCGTTTATTGCCAAAGTATATCGATCCCGCGACGTCCATACGGTTTACTCGTTTCGCGAATATTTGAAAAAAGTGCTAAAATGGTCTGTGTATAAGCAAATTTTTAAGACTGATGTTTTAAAAAACAATGCTTAAATTTGGGAAAAGTTGTTTTGCTTCGGCAAAACAACTTTTTATTTTTTCCATTTTAAGCAGTTGTGTGAATAAATGTAAAACGTTGTTTAGTAAGTTCATTTGTCTTTCAATATTTTTTCAAACTTTCCACACAAATGATTGGTACGATAATCAATCGGATGATACGGCGGAAAAAAGATGATACTTTAGAAATGGGGTAAAAAGAAATTTCTGGGTTCACTGGAAAGAGGTGGGGGAATTTTGCATAATTAAAGCGCTGTGTTGCATAAATTCATTCTGGCTGTCAATCGGGAATTTGCATTAAAAGAAACAGTAAAAAAGCGGTGTTTACGTCCGCTGAACCGAGAGCGAATTTTATGCAATGATTAAGGGTTTCACCAATAAAAATGGTTGATTCTCTAGATTTTTATAGGAATTTTCCTCGTTTCATTGTATAATTGTATGGTAGTTATGAATGGTTCACCGATTTGCGTTGTTGAAACAACGCCGTGGGACTGGGAGCCGAAAGAACAGAAAAAACGGGTGAAAAGAAAGATGAAGCGAATGATCGTTCTTCTCGCGATTGTTCTTCTTGCTGCGTGCGGAAAAACGATTCCTGATGCAAAAAATTGGCCAATTGACGATTTTACATTTACGGATCAAAACGGGGAACCGTTTGGTTTAAATGATTTAAAAGGAAAAATATGGGTTGCTGACTTTATTTTTACAAACTGTGAAACGGTTTGCCCTCCAATGACTGCCCATATGGCTAAGTTGCAAAAAATGGCGAAGGAAAAAGGGCTCGATGTTGAATTTGTCTCGTTCAGCGTCGATCCAGAAATAGATACGCCGGAAAAGCTTAAAGAGTATGTGAAAAAGTTTGACGGAGATTTAGCAAATTGGCATTTGCTTACAGGTTACAGCCAGCAAGAAATCGAGCAATTCGCCGAGAAAAATTTTAAAACGATTGTGCAAAAACCAAAAAATCAGGATCAGGTGATTCACGGAACGAATTTTTATCTCGTTGACCAAAACGGCACGATCGTGCAAACTTATAGCGGGGCACAAGACGTTCCGTACGAACAAATTTTAGAGCATATCGAAATTTTGCAGTCGTCATAGAGAGGCAAAAATGTAGGCGCATTTTTGCCTTTTCGCGTTTTTTCGAGAGGGCAGGTGTAAAAAATGAAAAAATGGGGATTGCTTTTTTTATTGTTGCTTTATTGCGCAGGATGTTCTGCCAAGCAGACCATCAACGTTGAGAGCTTGCCTGAGCGAGAAGTGAAGTTAGCGCCGCGGACGGTTGCCGATGATTTTTTTCCAAAAGATGTTCGCCTGCTTGCTCTCGGCGATTCGTTAACGGAGGGGGTAGGGGATCACGAACAAAAAGGCGGATATGTTTCGCGCTTGCGCCAACAATTGTTACAACATAAAGGGGTGCGGACGCTTTCGGTCGTCAATTTAGGAAAGCGGGGATTACGGATTTCCCAGCTCGATCCTATCGTAACGAAAAATTTAGACGAAGTCCGGAAGGCGGATCTTATCTTTATCACCATCGGCGGAAATGATATTATGAAAATTGTTCGCTCCCATTTCTTTGATTTATCGTACGCTTTATTTGCGAAGGAGCAAAAACGGTTTGCCGGGCGGCTAGACCGCCTTTTGGCAACGATCCGCGCGACCAATCGCGACGCTACGATCGTCCTTGTTGGTTTATATAACCCATTTTCTAGCTCGCTTCCGAACATTCCGGAAATCGACGATGTGATTGAGCTGTGGAATAATGGAAGCGAAGCGGTTTTGTCGCGTTATGACCGGACGATTTTTGTCAATGTGAAGGATTTATTTGACGGCCGCGATGACATATTATATAGCGACCAATTTCATCCGAATGAAGTCGGTTATGAGCTAATCGCAAGACGTGTGTACGAACAATTGGAACAACACGAACAATTGTGGCTAGGGAGATTGGAAGAATGAATTGGAAAAAGCTGTTTTGGATATTAGCCATCTTCAATATCGCCGTAATTGTGCTGATTTGTGCTTGGCTGTTTCAGCCTTCGAAGCCGATATCGATACCGTCTCCGAAAAAAATAAACGGAGCTTCTTTTACGGTATATTCCAATAAGGAACATCTGAATACGGTGATCAATGATTATATACGCAAAAAAGCGGGAAGCCATCCGGCGCAATACCGCGTTTGGCTTGACGACCGTGTATATGTAGCCAGCAAGCTTCCGGTATTTGGTCGCGATGTTGCGTTAACGGTTTCCTTTGTTCCGAAAGTCGTGAAAGGGGGGGACGTCGAACTGCAACATCCGGAAATATTATTGGACGATTGGAAGCTTCCTGTCACTTATGTGTTAAAATATTTAAGCAAACATGCGCCACTGCCGGATGAGGTCATCATCGATCCAAACGTGAACCGTGTTTATGTAGCGCTCACCGACATCCGCTTTAGAGATGGCTATCAAATTGCCGCCCAAAAAATTGACTTAAAACACGATAAAATCGTGTTTACACTGACGATTCCCGTTCAGCATCCGTAAAAAATCGGGCAGCTTGCAAGCTGCCCTCATTTTATGTATGGACTCGCAATCCTTTTGGGTAAAAGTTTTTTACAATGCCCTTTACTTCTTTGCCCCAGCCGAGCGGATACCCATCAACGGTCACAAGCAGCCAGCCGCGGTCTTCTCCCGTCTCGATCGTTTCCCCGCGCAAATATTTTAAACATTCGCCGCTGTCGCTTGACAAATCAAGAGAGAAACGAACATCTTGCGGCTTTAGCGATAAAGCGAGCGCGTGATTCGGCTCAAAACGCTGCTTTTTCGCTTCTCCTACGTGCAGCCCCGCTCGTACTACTTTGAGACCATTGAGGCTTGGGCAGTGATCTGGTAAAGCGAAAAGATGGTGTTGAAAGGCGTAAAGCGGTCTTTCAAGTTCTATTTGCAATACTTCTTGTGCAAACTGCCGATATGTGCGGAGCATTTGTTTAGAGACGTTCGGTTTCGCATAGCTGCCATTCCATGAAGGGGCGAAACCCGTTTTTTTCATTTTTGCGACAAAATGCCCTTCCCCTTTCAAACAGTGCGGCCATAGCCGGGCCGTCCGTTCGATTTCCTCCAAGTCGGTGTTCGTCCATTCTCTCCTTCCCGGTTGAATACCATGAACTTTTTCAATCGATAGCAATTCCAGATCATCATATGTTTGCAAAAAAGTTTCGATTATCTGTTCGTTCTCTTCAGGAGAAAATGTGCAAGTGGAATAAACGAGAATGCCGCCTTCTTTTAACATGTCGTACGCGCAGTCTAAAATACGCCGTTGTTTGCTGGAGCATTGTTCGACGTGCGCTTGGCTCCAAAACCGGACGGCTTCTTCGTCTTTGCGAAACATGCCTTCCCCCGAACATGGAGCGTCGACTAAAATTTTGTCAAAAAACCCGGGGAAATATTTCGCGAGCTTTTCCGGCGTTTCATTTGTGACAAGCGCGTTTGTGATGCCAAACCGCTCAATGTTTTCCGACAGCGCTTTGACGCGTTTTGGATGAATTTCGTTGGCTACAATCAGTCCCTGATTTTTCATCATTGCCGCAAGCTGCGTCGTTTTTCCGCCGGGTGCAGCGCAAAGATCGAGAACCGTTTCCCCCGGATTCGGGCTTAACACCTCAGCCACAAACATCGCGCTCGGTTCTTGGATATAATAGAGCCCTGCCGCATGATACGGATGTTTTCCGGGTTGTTCGTCTCCATCATAATAAAAGCCAGTAGGGCAAAATGGCACGGGGGAAAGCGCAAACGGGACGAGCGTTAAAAACGTTTCTCGGTCGATTTTCAACGGATTGAACCGCAATCCGTTTGCTTTTTCTTCATGATATGTCGAAAAAAAACGAGAAGCTTCGTCTTGCAAAAGCCTCTCCATTTTTGCAATGAATTCGCTTGGTAATTTCAATGATCTAACTCCTTTCCGATCGATTGATAGCCTGTTATTATGATGCCTTGATCGCACGCACGATAAACGATGTTTCAACAGATGAGATTAGTCCTATTTTCCGCCCAGCCATTTGACTTTTGGCTCCGTTTTGTTGATGATGCGTTTTATGTTCGCGCGGTGGCGGTAAAAAATGAACGCCGCCAATAGTAATACTGCGATCATTAGCGGAATGTCATCAGTAAAGAAGATTGTATAAACCACCGCGTACGCGCCGGCAGACATCGAAGAGAGTGAGACATATTTAGAAATATATAAAACAATGAAAAAAACGACGAGAAGGGAAACGAATAAAAACGGCGAATAAAACAGCATCACCCCTGCCGATGTTGCGACGGCTTTTCCGCCGCGAAATTTCGCAAAGACCGGGTAAATATGTCCAAGGACCGCGCACACTCCTGCTAACAGCGGGTGCACGTGAACGGAGAACAACACGGGCAAGCTTGCCGCCAATGTTCCTTTCAACATATCTCCGCATGTGACCATAAGCCCTGCTTTTACTCCGAGCACGCGAAACGTGTTTGTCCCGCCTAAATTGCCGCTTCCATGCTCGCGGATATCGATTCCATATCCTATTTTCCCGACAAGGAGCGCGAACGGAATCGAACCAAGAAGGTAAGCTGCGATTAAAATAAGCGCTTTTTCCATCAATCTCCTAACACCCTTTACTTTATTAAATTCAATGCATGTTTTTATTTTATCATGCATGAAAAAAAACGGTAGATAGGAAACTAAAACATAGCGGCGGAAAAGTATTTTTTTTGCATTTATTCTTTTTACAAAGTAAACTTGATAATATCTTATGTTATTTTTTTATCGCCTGAGCAGAAAGAGGAGGAAGAAAGGAAATGAAAGCAA
The DNA here is from genome assembly GCF_022846435.1 of Parageobacillus sp. KH3-4. NCBI lineage: Bacteria > Bacillati > Bacillota > Bacilli > Caryophanales > Anoxybacillaceae > Parageobacillus > Parageobacillus sp. KH3-4. The sequence goes on along the minus strand of NZ_AP025627.1, from coordinate 1,956,938 downwards.
AAGTAACATGGAACGGACAAATGTCGTTTACGGGAATAAGCGCGTCAGGCGTGCAAATTCCAATTGATGCCTCCAAAGAAGCAGGGGGGCAAGATTCCGGGGCAAGGCCGATGGAATTGCTTTTGCATGGGCTTGCCGGATGTACGGGGATTGACATTATATCGATTTTGACAAAAATGCGACTTGAAGTTCGTTCGTTTTATATGGAAGTGGAAGGAACGCGCGCTAGCGATCATCCGAAGCGGTTTACCGATATCCATATTCATTACGCGTTCGAAGGGGATTTGCCGGAAGATAAAGTGATTCGCGCTATTCAATTGTCTAAAGAAAAGTACTGCTCTGTATCTCATTCGCTAAATGCCAATATTACAGCAAGCTACTCGATTAACGGGGTGAAAGGCAAAGAAAATTTATAAAAAGCGAGGAGGTATTTCGATGAAAAACGAAATGACGTTTCATGTGACAGGAAGCGCAAAAGGAATGCAAACGGTAGTCCATTCTAGACAACATACAATAACGATCGACGAACCGCCGGTGATGGGCGGCCAAGATACAGGCCCTGATCCGTTGACAACGTTGCTAAGCGCGCTTGCCGGTTGCGAAAATGTCGTGGCCAACTTGGTGGCGAAAGAGTTAAATTTCGACTTGCAGGGAATCGAATTTGACATTCAAGGAACGATAGACACACGGGGGTTGATGGGCGATCCAAACGTGAAACCGTATTTCCAACAAGTCACGATTTACGCCAAAGTAAGAACGAATGAATCACAGGAGCGGATCGAAGAATTACAGCGCATTACTGATTCGCGCTGCCCAGTGTATACAACATTGAAAGCCGCCGGCATTCCGCTGCAATCCAAGTGGACAAAAGCATAATGAATACCCCCTTGACTTCAAGGGGGTATTCCCATTTCAACAAGCGATCTTTAGGTGGTGACAATGGCGCGACAATACGATTTTACCGAAGGCAGCATTGCCAAACAGCTTATCGTATTTTCGTTTCCGATCATATTTACGAATTTATTGCAAGTTTCTTATCAATTTATCGACAGCTTTTGGGTCGGCAATTTGCTCGGAGCGGATTCCCTTGCGGCGGTCGCGGTGGCAAGCACGGTCATTTATACGATTTTATCGTTTATTATCGGCATGAATAACGCTGCTTTGACCATTTTATCGCAACAAAAAGGAAAAAATGACAAAGAAGGATTAAAGAGGTATGTCAATGCGTTTATTGTGTTGCTAACAAGCTTGTCGGTTATCATGGGGGTTTTCGGGTTTTTTGCCTCCGCGCCGATTTTACGCTGGATCGGAACGCCGAAAGAAATGATGGGCGAGGCAAGCGAATATTTGCAAATCAATTGTCTTGGCATCGTATTTTTGTTTGGCTATAACTTTATCGGAACGGTATTGCGGTCGCTTGGAGACAGCAAAACACCGCTGGCATTTGTCATCCTGGCAGTTGTGTTAAACACTGTGTTAGACCCGATATTTATTTCGTTGCTGGATTTGGGGGTAAGCGGCGCCGCGTATGCGACGATTTTGTCGCAAGGATTGTCATTTATATGCGGGATGTATGTTGTTTTGCGCCGCGGCCTCGTTCCATTTTCGCTTCCAAAGCTGCCGACAAAAAAAGAAACGGGGCTGATTTTGAGGCTAGGCATTCCGTCAGGATTGCAAATGTCTGTCATCTCGGCGGGAATCGCTGCGATTATGAGCGTTGTCAATTCCTTTGGCGAAAGCGTCGTTGCCGGGTTCAGCGCAGCTCAGCGGCTAGACAGCATTATTATGCTGCCGGCGCACGCGCTTGGAACGGCTGTCAACAGCATGGCCGGGCAAAACATTGGCAAGGGAAATTGGAAGCGGGTTTCCTCGATTGCAACGTACGGGGTATTGTATAATATGGCAGTAACGGGTTTCATTATTATTTTGATTTACGCGTTTGCCGCGCCGGCTGTTCGCCTTTTCATTGAAGAGTCGGATGCGGCCCGTTTCGGCACGGAATATTTGCGGCTTATCAGCTGGTTTTATCCGTTTTTAGGCATTAATTTTGTTTTAAACGGCATCGTGCGGGCGTCCGGAGCAATGTACCAAGTGCTTGTGTTGAACATTATTTCGTTTTGGGTGCTGCGCTATCCGCTGACGTTTCTTTGCTCTAAGTTTGCTGGAGAAAACGGCATCGCGCTTGGAATGGGGATTAGCTTTGCGATCAGCAGCGCAATCGCGTTTTCGTATTACCGTTTTGGCAACTGGAGAAATAAGAAGCTGTTTGCGTATTGAACACGATTGCTTGGAGCGGCAAACGTGTGCGTCATCCTTTTTCGTTTGTACATTTTAGGTGTGCAAACAAAATGCAAAAAGGCCTGATTGAAAAGTATTTTCGATTTTACGGCCATCCTTTTTTTGCTTGCTAAAACGGATAGCGGCGGTACTTTTTTTGAATCGATACCCATTTTGTCATCGTAAATTCTTCGACAATCCACGGGTTTCCAAACCGCCCGATTCCGCTCGCTTTCGTGCCGCCAAACGGAACGGTTGGGCTGTCATTGACCGTCTGATCGTTAATATGTGTCATACCGCTTTCCACTTGCAAGGCGAGTTGTTTGCCTTCGCTTAAATCTTCGGTGAAAATCGCTGAACTTAAACCGTATTCAGTATCGTTCGCCATCGCGATCGCCTCATCATCGGATTTGGCTTTAATAATGGTTGCGATCGGGGAGAACAATTCGGTTTGCGCGAGTTTGCTGCGATTATCGACATCGACAAATACAGTCGGCGTTAAAATATTGCCGATCCGTTTTCCTTCAAGCGCCGCTTTCGCTCCTTCTTTTTTCGCTTCTTCAATGATCGCCAATGCTTTTTCGATTTGTTTTTCGTTAATCAATGGGCCGATGATTGTTTTCGGATCGCGCGGGTCGCCATACGGAAGCGCTTTTGCCCGTTCAACGAATTTTTCGACAAACTCATCATAATGGTTTTGATGGACAATGATGCGGTTAATAATCATACAAATTTGCCCTTGATGGATAAATTTACCGAATATTGCTGCGTCAACGGCACGATCAACATTGGCATCAGCAAGAACGATAAACGGGTTGTTACCGCCAAGCTCGAGCGCGACGCGTTTTAGCATTCCGCCCGCAATCGCTCCGATATGTTTGCCGACAGCAGTCGAACCAGTAAAACTAATAAGCTGTGAATTCGGATTCGTTAACATATCGTCGCCGATTTCGTCGACATCGGTGAGAACGACGTTTAAAACTCCTTTCGGCAATCCGGCGTATTCAAAGGCTCTTGCGATAATCGAGCCGCCGGTGAAGCATGTTTGGATATCCGGCTTATGTACGACGCTATTTCCTAATGCAATTGCTGGGGCGATCGTTCTCATCGACAAATTCATTGGAAAGTTAAACGGAGAAATCGATGTGATGACCCCTAATGGCAGGCGATAAATCCGGTTGATTTTCCCTTCTGTTTCCGACGGAACTTCCCTCACTTTTGTCAATTCATCCACCATGTTGATCGCTTCTTCGACAAGCCCGATCGATAAATCAAGTTCCACATTCCCCTTAATGATGCTCCCGCCTGTTTCGCGGGCGATCATATCAATAATTGCATCCCGATTGGAACGTAAATATTCCGCCGCTTTGCGGAGCACTTTCTTTTTCTCTTCAGGGGATGTGTTCGCCCATTCTTTTTGTGCTTGTTTGGCAACATCAAACGCTTCGGCAAGCTGCGTTTTCGTTGCGAGATGGACGGTTGCGATAACGGAATTGTCATATGGGTTCAAGTTATCATATGTCCGTTTGCTAAGTCCATCGATCCATTCGCCGTTGATGAAGCTTTTGTTGAATTCTTCATACCGTTCCATCAGAGACACCTCCTTTTTTTTATTTTTACATTCGTGATTTTTGTTATGCATTGTTAGGATCAAACGAGCGATGATGGAAGGTTGCAACCGCTTATCATTCAATGAATGGATGAAGTGCGGGAATTTGCGTAACAAGTAAACGTGCAAAGCAGTTTTTTCAGAGACCTAAGTTCGCTGGATTTAGGGTCGGATTTGACGCAACATTAGGACTTGGCCGAATGAATGTTATATAAACTGGAAAGACATTATAAAAATTTATAAAAAAATTTACAATAGTTTAGCAGAAAATAAGCAGTTTGTCGCTATTATTTTTGATGATAGTGGAAAAACAAGGAAAGGGGCGATAATGAAATGAGATTTTCCTCTAAATGGCTAAAAGCGGCTTTTCCTGCATTGATGTTATCGGCTACGCTCGCTTCCGGAAACGTTTTTGCAGGTGAAAAAGCTGACGGAGTAAAAACGGATGCGCATCAACATCGATATATTGATGTGCAGCTGTTAGGCATTAACGATTTTCATGGGCAGCTTGATGTGACAAGAAACGTTGGAGGAAAAGCGGTTGGACGCGCGGATTATTTGGCCGCGTATTTGAAACTGCGAGAAGCGGAAAACAAAAATACGCTTCTTGTGCACGCGGGGGATGCGGTTGGGGCTAGTTCGCCTGTATCGGCGCTGCTGCAAGATGAGCCGACGATCGAATTTTTAAATAAACTAGGCTTTGATGTCGGAACGCCTGGAAACCACGAATTTGATGAAGGGGTCGGCGAAATGCTTCGCCTCATTTATGGCGGAACACATCCAAAAACCGGCTATTTTCGTGGCGCGGACTTTCCATATGTAAGCGCGAATGTAATAGATAAAAAGACAGGCAAACCGCTTCTTCCGCCTTATGTTATTAAAAAAGTGAAAGGGCTGCCGATCGGTTTTATCGGAGTAACTTTATCCGACACGCCAAGCCTTGTCGCTCCAAGCGGTGTGGCTGGGGTTTCGTTTACGGATGAAGCAGAAGCGATTAACGAAGCGGTAAAACAGCTAAAACGGCGAGGGGTGCGTGCCATCGTCGTCCTTGCTCATAATCCAGGGGTTTCTAATAAAGATGGTTCCAATGCGAGCGGAGAAATTGTGGAAATCGCGAAAAAAGTGGATGATGAAGTCGATGTGATTTTTGCCGGCCATAATCATGCATATTTAAATGCAGAAGTGGATGGCAAACTGCTTGTTCAATCGTATTCCTATGGAACTGCTTTTTCTGATGTCGATCTAAAAATTGATCGGCGAACGAAAGACGTTGTCGCAAAAAAAGCAGAAATCGTGACTACCTATCAAGATGGTATTAAGCCTGATGCAGAGATTACGAAACTAATTGACAAGTATGAAGAAAAGGTAGCGCCGATTATTAACCAAGCCATCGGCACGGCAAAAACGACGATTAGCGCTGAGCAAAATGCAAGCGGTGAATCGGCTTTAGGAAACTTGATTGCCGATGCGCAGCGGACGGCGATGAAAACCGACTTTGCCTTTATGAACCCAGGAGGCATTCGCGCCGATATTGAACAAGGGGAAGTGACATGGGGAGAGCTGTATAACGTGCAGCCATTTGGCAATCAATTAGTAAAAATGACGCTCACGGGAGGACAAATCCGCAACCTATTAAATCAACAATGGCAGTCGAATCAAACGCGCATGCTGCAAATTTCCGGCCTCACGTATACTTGGGACGCAAGCAAACCGATAGGAGACAAAGTCGTCGATATTTATTTGCCAAACGGAATGAAACTCGATCCAAATGCGGAATACACCGTTACGGCAAACAGTTTTCTCGCTGATGGAGGGGATAACTTCACGGTATTTACAGAAGGAAAAAACCGGGAAGTAGGACCGGTCGATCTGGATGCGCTCGTCGCTTATATTCAACAGCTTCCGCAGCCATTTGATGCCAACATCGAGGGGCGCATTCAAAAGCTGCGCTAAAAAACAAAGCTGGTTCCAAACAGTGGCTTGGAACCAGCTTTTATGTTACGCTTTTTGCTCGAACAGCTTAATAATTTCAATAATCACGTTCGTTGCTTTGATCATGTTGTCGACGGAAATGTATTCATAGCGGCCGTGGAAGTTTTCGCCGCCGGTGAAGATGTTTGGCGTCGGCAGTCCCATATAAGATAGCTGCGAACCGTCGGTGCCGCCGCGGATCGGCGAAATTTTCGGCTCAATATTTAAGTTTTTCATCGCTTCATAGGCGATATCGACGACTTCACGGACAGGTTCGATTTTTTCTTTCATGTTATAATATTGGTCTTTTATTTCGATCATGATTCGCTCTTTTCCGTACTTTTCTTGCAATTTTGCCGCGATTTCCTGCATTTTTGCTTTGCGCGCTTCAAATTGTTGGCGGTCAAAGTCGCGGATTATGTAATGAAGCATGGTTTCTTCGACATTTCCTTGGAAGGATAGCAAATGATAAAATCCTTCGTATCCTTCCGTATGCTCAGGCGCCTCGTTAGCAGGAAGCTGTCCGTGAAATTCCATCGCGATTTTCATCGAGTTGATCATTTTTCCTTTGGCAGTGCCCGGATGGACGTTTTTCCCTTTGATCGTGATTTTTGCTTCCGCAGCGTTAAAGCTTTCATACTCTAATTCGCCGAGCGGTCCGCCGTCGACCGTGTAGGCAAATTTAGCGCCAAATTTAGCGACGTCAAATTTATGCGGACCTCTGCCGATTTCTTCATCCGGCGTAAAGGCAACGCGCACTTTGCCGTGTTTAATTTCCGGGTGCTGGATTAAATAAGCCATCGCCGTCATAATTTCCGCGATTCCTGCTTTATTGTCCGCTCCCAGTAACGTCGTACCGTCGGTGGTGATGAGCGTATGGCCTTTATAGTTGGCCAATTCCGGGAAATCTTTTGGCGACAGGACAATGTTTAACGATTCGTTTAAGACGATATCGCCACCGTCATAATTTTCGACGATTTGCGGATTGACGTTTTCTCCCGTAAATTCAGTCGCCGTGTCCATATGTGCTAAAAAGCCAATGGTTGGCACATCTTTATCCGTATTCGCCGGCAATGTTGCCATTACGTATCCGTTTTCATCCATTGTCACGTCTTCCATGCCGATTGCTTTTAATTCTTTCACCAACATTTTTCCAAGCTCGAGTTGCCCGGGAGTGGAAGGGCAAGTGTTGCTGTTTGGGTCGGATTGCGTGTTGACTTTAACGTATTTCGTAAAGCGTTCGATGATTTCCTGTTTCATCTAGCCACTCTCCTTACTATTTGCTATCTTTTTCCGTTTTTATTTTATCATAAAAATGTTGCGCAAATAAAAAACTTTGTTGCATAAAAAATGGTAGACAGAATTTATATAAAAATTGTATACTAAACGTATAATCGCATATAAAAAATATACGATTCATCTTCGGGGCAGGGTGAAATTCCCGACCGGCGGTGATGAAGCCAATGCGCTTCTCAGCCCGCGAGCCGTTTAGGCACGATCCGGTGCAAGTCCGGAGCCGACAGTATAGTCTGGATGGGAGAAGATGAAGGTTTGCCGGCGTTCGAATGCTGCGCGCTCGAACGTCTATTTGAGCTTTTTGAGCTTTCTTTTTCTCCCTTAAGTGTGAAACTTAAGGGTTTTTTATTTGGTGCTCATGCGGCAGCCTTCTTCTTGTGAGGATGAATCACGAGAAGGGGAGGAGAAAGGAAATGAAAAAGCTGAATGTTCGCGCGTTTGTCTTGATCGGTGTATTTAGTGCCGTCTCGTATTTGCTGATGTTGTTAAACTTTCCGCTTCCGCCATTCCCAAACTTTCTATTGATCGATTTCAGCGACGTTCCGGCATTGTTCGCCGCGCTTTTATACGGACCGCTGGCGGGAGTGTTCGTGGAATTGCTAAAAAATGTGCTGAATTATTTCATAGCCGGCAGCCCTACCGGCGTTCCGGTCGGGCATATCGCCAACTTCATGGCCGGGATTACGTTTATTTTGCCGACGTATTATGTGTACCGCAAAACAAAATCGAAAAAAGGCATGCTGCTTGGATTGACTGCTGGCACCGCCATCATGGCGCTGGTGATGAGCGTATTGAACTACTATGTGTTTCTGCCGGCATATACGGTCTTTCTAGGCGCTCCGGCAATGAGCGCTCCGGAAACAAAAGCGCTCGTCGTTTCTGCCATCTTGCCGTTTAATGCGGTAAAAGGCGCCATGATTGCCGTCGTCTTTATGCTTCTGTTTGCCCGACTCAGCCAGTGGCTGCAAAAACAAACAGCAGTCAACCATGTTTAGTCATAATAAAACGAGGACCCTTCCTGAGCGAAGCGGCCCTCGTTTTTCGTTTGGAAAGCTCCGTCACCATAACTTAAACGTGTCAGCTGGATCAGCAAATCGTTCTTCTTTAAACGGATTGGCTGTCATCGAATAACCGCGCTGTTCCCAATATCCAGGCTCGTCTTTTTTCATAAACCGGATGCCTGACGCCCATTTCGCCCCTTTCCATAAATAAAACGATGCAGGCGGAATAAAGCGAAGCGGGTAGCCATGTTTTGGGGAGATATCCTGCCAGTCATGATGTTTATCTTTCCAGCGGTACACAAACAATGCGTCATCCCCCATAAGCGCCTCGAGCGGCAAGTTCGCCGAATAGCCGAAGCGGTCCCCGTTTAAGTAGCCGTAAATTTTCACGTATTTTACATCCGGCTCCAGTTCGACAAAACGCAAAAATTCGCGAAAAGCGATTCCTTCAAAGGTTGTATCAAACTTCGACCATGTCGTCACACAATGCATATCGATCGTCGATATCGTTTTTGGCAGCTCCATTACTTGCGAATAGGAGAGAGAGATTTCTTTTTTTACATCCCCAAATAGCCGAAACTCCCATGTTTGTTCATCGAACTGGTATACATCTCCCTCATGAAGAATCGGCCATTTTTCCGTTTCAAATTGGCCTGGCGGCAGTTGTTTTGCCATCTATGTGCACCCTTTCTATGTATTTTGTTTGTATTCAATAATACGGCGAAAAAATGGCATATGCAACTATATTGGCAGGAAACAATCAGATGCTTACCGAATAGATCATATCGAAAGAAAGAAGGTGATTAGCCCGCGATGGCAATATTTATTTGGAAATATCATACATAGTTTTGGGGACCAGATATGGCAAACGCATCGCCCAAAAGCTTGCTGAGTAGAAAATGTAATTGGATGATTTAGAAAATGAGGGGATCGCAGTGGACTTTTACATCGATAGAGATTTATCCAAAGCGAATTGGCGGGAAATGAAAGATGTGTACGAATCCGTTGGCTGGACAAAACATACAGAAGAAGTCATCCAGCAGGTATTTCAAGCAAGCAATATCATTGCGCTTGCTTTTTTGACGGCCGCATCGTTGGATTCGGCCGCGCGCTTTCCGATGGCGTGTTTAATGCCGCCATTTATGATGTTGTTGTGCATCGCGATTTTCAAAAGCGCGGCATCGGGAAAGCAATCGTCGAAGATTTGCTTGCCCAGCTCCGCCATGTTTCTTGTGTTCATTTGATTGCGACGACGGGAAACGAGCCGTTTTACCAACAAGCAGGGTTTAAAAAGATAAAAACGGCGATGGGGCGGTATCTCAGCCGCGATTTAGCGAGGGAATATTTAGAGGGGGGAGAAAATGCATGAAAATAAAGCATGCGACGGTAGATGACGCGGAAGCATTGGCGCATCTCATCTTGCAAGTAGAAAAAGAAGCGGAGTTTATGCTGTTTGAGGCAGGGGAACGAACGCTCGACCCCGAGCAGCAGCGAGGCCAAATCGAAGCAATGCAGAATGAGGAAAACTCAACGATATTGGTGGCAGAGGCGGAAGGAAAGCTAGTCGGATATTTAGTCGCAAGGGGCGGACGCGCCAGAAGAAATAAACATACGGTATATATCGTCATTGGCGTGCTGGCTTCGCATAGAGGAAAAGGCGTCGGTACGCTGCTATTTACCGAATTGGAACGATGGGCGAGGACGAAAGGCATCCATCGCTTGGAACTAACGGTAGTCGCCGATAATCAACGGGCGGTATCGTTGTATCGCAAAATGGGATTTGAACAGGAAGGGATCAAACGGCATTCTCTGTTGATAAACGGCAAATATGTGGATGAATATTACATGGCAAAATTGTTGTGATTCGGAGGAAACAAGATGGAACGCGTGCATTTTTTAGAGCAAAACCACTTTCACGAACAAGCAGAAAAAACGTTTTTGGAACAGAAGAAAAAAATTTTGCGCCTGCTGCCGGAAGCAGATGTGCAGCATGTCGGAAGCACGGCGATTCCCAATAGCCTCACCAAAGGGGACCTTGATATTCAAGTGCGGGTTCCTGCGGAAATGTTTAACGCTGCTGTTGAGAAGTTATCGACCTTATATGCGATCAACGAAGGAAGCGTGCAAACGGACTATTTCCGGGCATTCCAAGATGATACGTTCGATCTGCCACTAGGTGTCCAGCTAACCGTCATTGATTCCAAGCTCGACGTTTTCTGGAAATTTCGCGAGGTGCTGCTTGCAAATGATGCGTATAGGGCGGAATACGACGAATTGAAAAAGGCATACGAAGGCAAAAGCATGGAAGCGTATCGGGAAGCGAAACAACGATTTTTCGCGCGCCTGATGGAAACGCCGGAATTTAAGAACCTATGAGGCAGGTAAATATCGTTGTAACCAATACAGTGCAATATTTTAAAATAAATTAATGATCTGTTATGGCAAATTATAAATGAAAAATGAATGGAGGAGAAAACATGAAACATAAACAAATAAAACCGTTTCCAGAAAACTTTTTATGGGGCGCTTCCACATCCGCTTATCAAGTAGAAGGAGCATGGAATGAAGATGGCAAAGGGCCTTCTGTCATTGATATGCGTGACAACTATCCAGAAGGGACGACGGATTTCAAAGTGGCAAGCGACCATTATCACCGTTATAAAGAAGACATTGCTCTTTTTGCGGAAATGGGGTTGAAAGCATATCGGTTCTCGATTGCTTGGACACGTATTTATCCGAACGGTACAGGTGAATGGAACGAGAAGGGAATTGAATTTTATCATCATTTAATCAATGAGCTTATCAAATATAATATTGAGCCGATTGTGACAATGTATCATTTCGATTTGCCTTACGCTTTGCAAAAACAAGGAGGATGGTCCAATCGGGCCACAATAGATGCTTTTGAACAATATGCCAAAACATTATTTGAGTGCTTTGGAGACCGTGTAAAGTATTGGCTGACTATAAATGAACAAAATATGATGATTTTGCACGGAGATGCAATTGGGACTATCGATCCAAATTTAGAAAATCCAAAAAAAGCTTTATACCAGCAAAACCACCATATGTTTGTCGCGCAGGCAAAGGCGATGATTTTGTGTCATAAAATGCTTCCTGATGCTAAAATTGGACCAGCTCCAAATATTGTTTCTATTTATCCAGCCAGCTCAAAACCGGAAGATATCCTTGCTGCAAACAATTATGCAGCAATCCGCAACTGGTTATATTTGGATGCCGCTGTATATGGCCGCTATAATCCAATCGCTTGGTCTTATTTAGAGGAAAAAGGTTACACGCCAATAATAGAAGATGGAGATATGGAAATATTGGCAAGCGCAAAGCCTGATTTTATCGCATTTAACTACTACACATCGCAAACGGTTGCTGCAAGCAATGGAAGGGAGCCAGACATAGGGCATACGGGAGATCAGCACATTACTGTTGGTGAGCCAGGCGTATACAAAGGCGTGGAGAACCCAAACCTTAAGAAAAATGAATTTGGCTGGGAAATTGATCCTGTTGGGTTCCGCACAACGTGCCGGGAAATTTATTCCCGTTATAACTTGCCGTTAATAGTGACAGAAAACGGACTTGGTGCGTTTGACAAGCTTGAGGATGGAGATGTGGTGAATGATCTCTACCGCATCGATTTTTTGAGAGATCATATCAAGCAATTGCAACTGGCGATCACAGATGGTGTTGAGATATTTGGATATTGTCCATGGTCCGCGATTGATTTAATTTCAACACATCAAGGTTGCAGCAAACGATATGGATTTATTTACGTGAATCGCACTGAAGATGACCTAAAAGACTTGCGTCGAATTCGTAAACAAAGTTTTTATTGGTATAAAGAAGTAATTGCTTCTAATGGCAGTAAACTTTGATGCATTTTTTAAGATGTGCAAGGCGGCGAAAAAATTTTTGCCGCCTATGATTTGGAAACGATTGTTTGCTGCTACTTTGTGTAGATTCCAATTCGCTAGCCGTGTGGAAGGTCCCCGCCAGGCCAAAGGCGGGGACAAGTGCGTTACAGAAGTGCAATGTAGGACAATGGACTGTCAAAGTTTTGGTTTAGGTAGACAAATGGGATTTTGACATGATATAATTATCTCAAAATTTCCAATTATTTTATTATAATTATTATTCGAAACAATTGATAACAAATTAAAAAACAAAAAAGCATGTTTTACCAAAACGGCTCCCTTTTTTTATTAGGGATCGAAAAGGAGGGATTGTAATGGGGGAGGTCAGGAAAGGAGCGGTCATGGAGGCGCCGGTTGATCACTTGTTGGTTGAAAAGCTTTCAGACCCTCGGACGATGGGGCAACTAATCCGCCTGCTCGATAAGCTGGAGAATGTAACGTTTCTGCTAGATATGCTAGAAAATTTTCTTCGGCGCGGACCAGAATTTGCTAATTCGATCAACGAACTTGTTATTCTTTTGCGACAAAACTTATCCAGACCAGAATATATCACGCGTTTTGAGCATGCCTTAACCGCGTTGCATCGAATGCAAGAATTCTTTGATTCTCCGCAAGTTCAAGAGCTGTTCAAATCCGATGTTTTGGATGTGCGTTCGGTGCAAATAATTGGAAAAGTGTCACGTTCATTGTTTCAAGCCTCTAAAGAAGCGTCAGAAACGGGGACAAAACGAGTGGGGATCATTGGTCTGATGCGGGCATTAAGTGATCCCGAAGTGCAACCGGCGCTTAATTTTATCCTTAACTTTGCGCGACACTTATCGAAGGAGATCAACGATGCATGAGTTATCTATTGCCCATAGTTTGGCGGAATTAGCGGTGGAAGCAGCGGAATTTTCGGGGATAAAGCAAGTGAAAGCATTGTATTTAAAGCTTGGCGTTTTGTCGGGGGTTGTAAAAGAAGCTCTAGAATTTTCCTTCGATGTAGTCGTTCAAGGAACTTCTTTAGAAGGAGCAAAACTGATCATTGAAGATGTTCCCGTAACGGTTTTCTGTCCAAGCTGTCAAGAAACACGAATTTTGCCCGAACCGTTTCCTATGCGTTGTCCTGTGTGCGGGACGAAAACAGGACAAGTGCTTGCGGGACGAGAGATGGAATTGTACGCTTTGGAAGGTGGAGAAGAAAATGCAAGAGCTGACCTTGAATCCTCGAATTGTTGAAATTCGCCAGAACATTTTAAAGAAAAATGATCTTCTTGCTAGGGAGTTGAGAAAGCGATTTCAAAAAGCCGGCGTTTATGTCGTCAATCTTGTTTCCAGCCCTGGAGCGGGAAAAACGACGCTGCTTACAGAAGTGCTCACCCGCCTTGGCAAACGGTATCGAGTGGCTGCTTTAGTTGGCGATTTAGCTACGGAAAACGACGCGGATCGCTTGCGACAAAGCGGGGCAAAAGTACGCCAAATTACAACCGGCACCGTTTGTCATTTGGAAGCGGAAATGATTGCGCGAACGTTGCAAGATTGGGATTTAGAAAAAATTGATTTCCTTTTTATTGAAAATGTCGGGAATCTCGTCTGTCCTGCAAGTTACGATTTAGGAGAAAACCAGCGCGTTGTTCTCTTTTCCGTAACAGAAGGAGAGGACAAACCAGTAAAATATCCAACCATTGTCAATAGCGCTGATGCAGCGGTCATCACAAAAATTGATTTAGCGGAAGCGGCAGGTTTTCAACGTGAGCGTTTTTATGAAGCGCTGAATCAGGTGCGGCCGGGCATTCGCATTCACGAAGTTTCTGTTCGTACCGGAGAAGGGGTCGACGAATGGATCTCGCGTTTAGAGGCGGACAAATCAGCATTTCATATGTCTAGCTCTGTATAGATTCAATAAATGAATGTTGTTTAAAGCTATTGAGCCAGATGGAAAGCGCGTATGCCTTAACGAAGAGGCAAAAAATTGAATATGTTTTATTCGCAATCTAGTCTAAAAGGCTCATATTTTTGGAGGTGAAGAAAGTGGTAAATCTCCTTTGGATGCACGGCGGTGCGTGCAATGGAAACACCCAATCGTTTTTAAATGCGGAAGAGCCGACGGTCATTGATTTAGTGACCGATTTCGGCATTAACATTTTATATCACCACTCTTTGTCGATGGAGTTTGGCGAGCAAGTCCGCCGCCTTTATGAGCAAATTCTCAATGACGAAATCCCGCTGGATATCTTGGTGGTAGAAGGGACAATTATTCAAGGGCCTAACGGAACTGGGCATTATGATATGCTCATGGATCGTCCGAAAAAAGACTGGATTTGGGATTTCGCCCATAAAGCGCAATATGTTGTTGCAATCGGTGACTGCGCGTGCTGGGGAGGAATTCCGGCGACAAAACCGAATCCGTCTGAGTCGATTGGGCTTCAATACATGAAAGAAGAGCGCGGGGGATTTCTCGGAACACAATTCCGTTCAAAAGCAGGATTGCCGGTCATTAATATTCCTGGTTGCCCGGCACATCCTGACTGGGTGACGCAAATTCTTGTTGCGATCGCTACTGGCCGTGTGGAAGACGTTGTTTTAGACGATCTCCAACGTCCACAAACGTTCTTCAAAACGTTCACCCAAACAGGCTGTACGCGTGTGCAGTATTTCGAGTGGAAAGAACCAGTTGAAGAATTCGGACAAGGTACGCGAAAAGGATGCCTATTTTATGAGCAAGGATGTCGCGGCCCAATGACTCATTCGCCATGCAACCGCATTCTATGGAACCGACAATCTTCCAAAACTCGGGCAGGAATGCCTTGCATTGGCTGTACGGAGCCTCAATTCCCATTCTTTGATCTGGCACCGGGAACGGTGTTTAAGACGCAAAAAGTTCTTGGATCGATTCCAAAAGAAGTGCCGCAAGGAAGCGATCCGTTCAGCTACTCTGTGAATGCGGCATTGGCGCGGGCAGTGGCGCCGAAGTGGGCGAAAGAGGATATGTTTGTTCCGTGATGAAAAGCGAAAGTTCACGATTTGCGTTATTGGAATAAAGTAGGAACCGGGTCGACAGAATCGAAGCGCCAACGAGGTGTTTGTCGGTGATACTTAACGGAACAAAAGTAAACTGTATACGCAAAGGTGTACAGAAAAAATATGTTGTACGTTAGAAACTGCCGATTTTCATATGCAAAGATTCATATGTCTTTTAGAAGCGGGGTGCTTAAAGAGAATGAAAAAGCAAGGGACGATTGTAAAAACGAACAAAATGGAAATTAAAGTACATTCTCTGGGGCGTGTAGAAGGAGATTTGGACGTAAAAGTAGCCATTGAAGATGGTGTTGTTGTGGACGCTTGGACGGAAGCGACGATGTTTCGCGGTTTCGAGATGATTTTAAAAGGAAAAGATCCGCAAGCCGGTTTGATTGTTACCCCTCGGATTTGCGGCATTTGCGGCGGAAGCCATCTCACGAAAGCGGTTTATGCGCTCGATACTGCCTGGGGCACGGAAGTACCGCCGAATGCGACGCTCATCCGCAATATTGCTCAAGCGGCAGAAACGATTCAAAGCATTCCTCGTTGGTTTTATGCTTTGTTTGCGATTGGGTTAACGCATCGAAATTACGCCTCTTCTAAGTTGTATGATGAAGTGGTTCGTCGTTGGGCTCCTTTTGAGGGAGAACATTATGAGATTGGCGTCACTGTTTCAGCTAAACCAGTGGAAATTTACGCAATCTTTGGCGGTCAATGGCCGCATTCTAGCTTCATGGTTCCTGGGGGAGTTGTCAGCGCGCCGACATTGTCCGATATTACTCGCTCTATCTCGATTCTGGAATATTATCGGGAAAACTGGTTGGAGAAAATTCTTCTTGGTTGTTCCGCTGAACGCTGGTTGGAAAACAAGACTTGGGACGATGTTCTTGCATGGTTGGATGAGAAGCCGGAGCACCGCGATTCCGATCTTGGCCTATTCATTCGCTACAGCATGGAAATCGGATTGGACAAATACGGAGCGGGTCCGGGCCGCTATTTAGCTGCTGGAAGCTTTTTCAATCCACAGCGATACCGCTATCCGACGATTGCAGGACGCAACGCTGCGCTGATTTCCCGTTCCGGAATATTTGATGGAGAAAAGTTCCATGATTTTGACCAAGCACGGATACGGGAGGACCACACCCATTCTTTCTATCGCGGCAGCGGTTCTTACCATCCGTTTGAGGGATTAACCGATCCGGTGGATCCGATCGAAGGACGAAAAGAAGGGAAATATACGTTTGCTAAAGCGCCGCGTTATGATATTCCGGGCATTGG
This sequence comes from Parageobacillus sp. KH3-4, assembly GCF_022846435.1. NCBI lineage: Bacteria > Bacillati > Bacillota > Bacilli > Caryophanales > Anoxybacillaceae > Parageobacillus > Parageobacillus sp. KH3-4. The sequence continues at coordinate 1,940,577 of NZ_AP025627.1, read as the reverse complement.
AGAAACTCCGCTGGAGGTAGGCCCGTTGGCCCGCCAAGTAATCGCTGGTCGTCCTGGTGCTGAGGAGTGGCAAGATTATGATCCTCTCTTTTTGAATATGATTAAAGAAATCGGACCAAGCGTGATGGTTCGTGTGTTGGCTCGCCTTCACGAAGCCGCGAAATATTATTTGCGCATGAAGGAATGGTTGAAGCAAATCGATTTAAACGAGAAGTTTTATATCAAGCCGAAAGAATTGCCTGAAGGGCGCGGATTCGGAGCGACGGAAGCGGCGCGCGGCGCTTTGGCTGATTGGATTCAAATTAAAGATGGAAAAATTGAAAATTATCAAGTCATCACTCCGACAGCATGGAACATTGGACCGCGAGATCGTCATGGCCAGCGAGGACCTATCGAAACAGCGATGATCGGAGTACCTATTAAAAATCCGGAAGATCCGGTTGAATTGGCTCATATTGCCCAAAGCTATGATTCGTGCCTTGTTTGCACCGTCCATGCTTATGACGCCAAGTCGCATAAAGAGTTAGCCAAATATGAAGTGATTAAAATGTGCTGATATCTCGAATATGCGACGTTTAAGATGAAGCGTTTTTCTGCCGTGCCAGCATATCAGCGGACGTTTACATGCAACTGTAATCTAATCGTCCAGTAAAACAGCGAAATAGAGAATGATAATGGAAACGATGGCTCTTTGAACTGGCACGCTTGCAGAAGGAGGAATTCGTATGACCGTTATTATTGGATGTGGCAATTTGCTTCGAAGCGATGATGGAGCGGGACCTATGCTGATCCGCAAATTGTGGGAACAGGGGGTTCCTCCAGGAGTCCGCTTGGCGGATGGCGGAACTGCTGGCATGGATGTCGCTTTTCAAATCGGGGATGCTGATGAACTGATTCTTGTAGATGCCTGTAAGTCAGGAGCTGAGCCAGGCACGATTTTTGAGATTCCGGGTGAAGAGGTGGAAACTCCTCCCCTAAAAGATGTCAATCTTCACAATTTCCGCTGGGATCATGCGATTGCCTTAGGCCGTTGGCTTCTAAAAAGCCGCTTTCCGAAGAAAGTGACCGTTTTCCTGATCGAAGCCGAAAACTTGTCGTACGGATTTGGATTGTCTCCAACGGTGGAAGCCGCCTTAGATCGTTTGGCGGAGGAGTTGCTTCAACGCTTAGGAGGGAAAAAAAGTGAAGCTTGAACTGACGTCAACGGGCTATCTACATATTCCCGCCGAAGAAGCGGTGCGGTTCCCTACGGGAACCGCCATCGCTTTAGTACGTGGCGGAGAACTGTGGGTGATGCCGGTAAGTCATTTGGGAGCGGGGGGATTATTGTTAAAATTGCGCAATTCTCGTGGAGATCGAAGCATATTTGTCCAAGAATTTTTGCCTGAAGGAGTGATGCCGGGAATTCGCGATGCTATATGGGATGATCAATATGGAACGCTTCGCATACCACTTTTTGGTTCCGATACGATGACGGAGAGGTAATCATTGCAAAAGCATATAAGCTCATCCCGCGATTTGGGTGATGAGGATAAAGCGGAAAACGGGCTTTGCACCGAGCCGACAGGACGCTAACACGAGTGAGGTGTTTGCCCATGATCCTTAACGGAACAAGAGCGAGTGCCTGCTTGCAGGTGTAGCAGAACCTGCCGGCTTTAGTCGTTTAGAGGTTCAGTTTTCGTTTCCACATTTAGTAAGGGAAGGGGAATAACAGTGCTGCAGCCACAGCCAATAGGTGTTTTTCCTGGAGCGGCAGGTTTTTTTCTTTTACCACCTGTTCCAGAAGCAGATCAATTCATATCCTTTCTTCTCCGCGGACATTTCCCGGATAGTTGGCCGGAGAGCTGGCGCTTTTTTGCTGCGGCGATTGAGGGAAAAAGCGAAGACGAGGTGTTAGCATTATTGCCCGAAGGACCGGAAGCTGCTTACAACCGTTTTATCTTGGATCCGCAAGCACATACGTATACTTTGGCCAAAGAAGCGATCTCAGGGGACCTCTCCCTTCTTTTGGATGCAGTGGCTTGGCGCCTTAAATTATGTGAAACTCCCCCGCCGCTTGGTGATACTGCAGGAGAAATACGAGCGTTTTTACTGGCAACTCAAGCGTACGATGCATTTCAACGAAAAGATTGGCCGACGGGGCTTTCGTTTCTTTTCGCAGCCGCTACTATAGCAGAGGACGTGTCTCCTGTTTTTTCCGCTCGGCTTTATGCGGAATGGGCGGCGACAAAACAAATGCTTGGTGATCACGGAAAGGAAACGGTAGAAGGATACCAAAAAGCCATCGCTCTTTTAGAAATGTCGTCCTTTCAGGAAGCTAGGGCTGAGCTGTGGTTTCAATTGGGCACAGTGCATCAAACAGGCGCCGAAGGACGGAAAGGTTCTCTTCTAGAAGCCGCCAGATGCTATCATGAAGCACTGAAAGTATATCGAAAAGACACTTATCCGGAAGAGTATGCTACTGTTCATATGAATCTTGCATTGGCGTATTTGGCCATGCCGTCTTTAGACCGCAGTGCCTATTTGCGCACGGCGACAGCGATTCAGTCATTGAGGGAAGCTTTGCGCATTTTTAAAAAAGATACACACCCGGAACTTTGGGCAAGCGCTACGGTCAATCTGGCTAATGCGTTACAGCATGTGAAAACATCTCATCCCGAAGAAAATCTTTGGGAAGCGGTAGCTCTTTATGAAGAGGTGCTTGAAGTGCGCCGTCCTAAAGACGATCCGCTAGGATATGCCCGCGTCTTAGCCAATCAAGGGAATGCTTTGGCACATCTAGGCGCGTTTTCTCGAGCATTGCCTCGATTGGAAGAGGCGAGACGATTGTTTCGTACATATGGAGAACATGAGGCAGCGAATGCCGTCGAAGACATATTAACAGAAATTGCCTGTAAGCGGAAGCAAGCAGCATCCAATGAAAAAATGGAGCAGTAAAATGAGAGAGGAAGGGTAGCATGAATCCCCATGAGCAACAATACGTTAACCTTTTGTTGGCTATGGCGGTTGACCGTTTTAGTGAACGCATTATCCAGCGCAATGAAGGGGCGCAAAAAGCGCTAGAACGGCTCCGCACGAATCCTCAAGGAGAAGGAATATGGCTGAACGAATTTGTGGACGCTTTCTTTCGCGACGCTCTCCTTGATAATCCGGCGGGTTCTTGCTTGATTTTGCAGGCTTTGGCTAATCAGCGTGTCCATGATCTTTCTAACATTGCTGAACGTGTGACGGTTGGAGAAATGTTGCAGGAGATGGCCAAACAAACATTTGCCGCTTTATTGCATCGGAAAACTGAAGAAGCGCTTGAGCAAACGTTGGCTTTTGGAGGTGAGTAATCATGAAAGTTCAGCAAGAAGAGGACTTTCAAGCTTTGGCCGAACGGGTGGACCGGGCGTTGGACTCGATTAAGGGACTGCCAGAAGATGCTCGGATGAAGGCGATGGAATTAAAAAAAGCCATCGAAGCGTTTCATGAACATGCTCTTAGAAAGCTCGTCCGTACGTTTCGTGAAACGGAGGAGGGAAAAGAATTGCTGCTAAAGGCGGTAGAAGACCCTTCTATTTATGCGATGTTTTTGTTGCACGGAATCATTAAACAAGATTTGTTTACCCGTGTCACTGCTGCGCTTGAAGAAGTGCGTCCTTATATGCGTTCGCATGGCGGTGGCGTAGAACTAGTTAAAGTGGAAGGAAAGACGGTTTATGTCCGCCTCCAAGGAGCCTGTTCCGGTTGTTCGCTATCTGCTGTGACGCTAAAAAACGGGGTTGAGGAAGCGATTAAAGCCCGCGTTCCAGAAATTGAAAATGTCGTCATGGTCGAAGAGGAAGCGGTCTCCGGCTACTTGCCATCGCATATTATGGGTGACACTGGAAATTTAGAACAAAATGGATGGGTGCAAGGACCATCCGTCTCGGAATTGGAAGAAGGGCGCCCTGCTCGCTTTTCGTATGAGGAACATGACGTTTTGCTAGTGCGCATGGATGGAAAAGTAATGGCATTTCGCAATCAGTGTCCTCATATGGGGATGCCTCTTGACGGAAGACTGGTGGATGGATCGGTTATTACTTGTCCATGGCATGGCTTCCGTTTTGATTTATCCACCGGGGAATGCATGACGGCCCCTCACGTGCAACTAGAACCATTTCCAGTGCGGGTGGAGGATCAGAAAATATGGATACGATTAGGCTGAACGCTTATCCCGAGCGGTGGTTGGGGGGACCGGCTCCCGGCGGTCTTACATTGCCTCCAGCCCAGCCAAACCGGATTCATCTTTATGCACCGAGGGGAGTGTATATAGACGATCATGTTGTGATAGTGGCCGACAGCGGCAACCATCGCGTGCTCATTTGGTACGGCTGGCCGGAAAACGATCATGCGCCGGCTGACATCGTTTTAGGTCAGCATGATTTTGAAACAGAGGGACCAAAACTGTTTCATCTCCCAACTGGCGTTGCTGTCATTGAAGGAATGTTATTTGTCGCAGATGCGTGGCACCATCGTCTGCTCATTTGGGAAACATTGCCGAAAATAAATAACCAGCCTCCCGATTATGTCTTGGGACAGGCCGATTTGTCGGGAACATCCCCTAATCGGGGAGGGAAAGTCAGTCCGACCGGATTTTATTGGCCATATGGTTTTGCTTATATGAATGGATGGTTTTACGTAGCGGATACGGGAAATCGTAGAGTTTTAGGATGGAAAGGTTTACCTGAAGATGGACGTGTTCCCGATTTGATTCTTGGACAACCCAATGGTTATGTGAACAGCGAAAATCGGGGAAAAGGCGTAGGAATGGATACATATCGCTGGCCTCACGCCATTGCCGGCGATGGAAATACGTTATATGTTGCGGATGCAGGCAATCACCGCGTCCTCGGTTATACGCCGTCTCCAGAGATAGACCGGCCAGCTGATTTAGTTCTCGGTCAACAAGATTTTACTCAGTCATTTGAACTTCCCCATGTCCCGCAAGGCCCTCGGCGACTCCGGTTTCCTTACGGGATCGCACTATGCGGCAATTTGCTTGCAGTGGCAGATACGGCCAACAGCCGCATCCTTCTTTTTACTGAGTTGCCGCGAAAAGGCGCGTATCATCCTGCTTCGTACGTTATTGGTCAGGCGGATTTCGAAGGAATGGGAGAAAACCGCTGGCAAGCCGTAACAAGGGATTCACTATGCTGGCCGTACGGGATTTGGTGTCATCAACATCGGCTGGCCATCGCTGATTCAGGAAATAACCGTGTCATCATTTGGCGTCTTGAATTCGTGTAAATGGTATTAAACATAGAGAGTAAGAAATTGAGGAAACTGCCAATCTATAAGATTTCAAGGAAGATTTTCATCGTTTTCGGATGAACTCTTGCTTTTTATTTTAATTATATGCAAAATGAAACATCTGAAATTTCGAATTTATTACAAAATGGGAGGGACGCATCCATGTGTTTGGCTATTCCAGGGCAAATTGTAGAAATGTTTGATGATGATCATCATTATGCTGTGGTGGATGTTTGCGGTGTGCGTCGCAAAATTAACATTGATTTATTGAAAAATGAGCGCCTCTTTCTTGGAGACTGGGTGCTCATTCATGTTGGATTTGCGATGAGTAAAATCAGTGAAGAACAAGCGAGTGAACAACTGAAATTGCTTAGCATGTTAGATGAATCGGACGAAGCGATAGAGGAAGTGAAAGGTTACCAATTTGATAAAGAAAGAATTTGAACATATGAATGAACACACACGTTGCAGGCTTGATGAGACAAAAGGAAGATTGTTGGTCAATGATGACCCGATATGCATGCAGAGGGGGCACTATGATCCGAATATGGGGGGTGTAATTGAATGGCGACGATGAAATATGTTGATGAGTTTCGCGACCCGGAATTAATCCGCAAGATATCGGAAGAAATCCGCCGTCTCGTTGATCCAAATTATCATTATCGTTTTATGGAAGTTTGCGGAGGACATACCTTTTCTATTTTTCGATTTGGATTGCAAAATCTGTTGCCGGAAAATATTGAACTTGTTCATGGACCGGGATGCCCTGTTTGTGTTCTCCCAATGGGACGCATGGACGATGGGCTATCTATTGCCCAGCAGCCGAACGTGATTTTTACCGCTTTCGGTGATGTGATGCGCGTTCCCGGGAAACATGGAACGCCTCTCGAACTAAAAGCTAGAGGGGCCGATATCCGTATGGTTTATTCTCCTTTAGATGCTTTAAAAATAGCGATGGATCATCCTGATCGGCAAGTTGTGCTGTTTGCGATTGGTTTTGAAACGACCGCTCCGTCAACGGCATTGACGCTGATGCGCGCTCGTGAACTGGATGTGTCCAATTTTTCCGTATTTTCCAATCACGTCCTGATTATACCGGCGATTCAGGCGATTTTGGATTCTCCGGATATGCGCATTGACGGGTTTATTGGACCTGGTCATGTGTCATCGGTAATCGGCGCCCGTCCTTATGAATTTATCGCGAAAAAATACCGAAAACCTATAGTCATCTCCGGTTTTGAACCGCTGGATTTATTGCAATCGATCCTCATGCTTGTGAAGCAAATGCGCGAAGGGCGGTTTGAAGTGGAAAATCAATATAGTCGTGTCGTTCCATATAAAGGAAATATTTCTGCGCTTGACATCATGAAAGAAGTTTTTGAAGTTCGACCTCTTTTCGAATGGAGGGGACTTGGGACTATTCCGCAGTCTGCGCTAAAATTGCGCCCTGAATTCGCCAAGTGGGATGCGGAAGTTCGTTTCCAAGTCGAGGGAGCTCGCGTGAACGATCCGCAAATGGCGCAGTGTGGCGAAGTATTAAAAGGCGTGTTAAAACCACAGCAATGCAAACTGTTTGGCAAAGAATGCACTCCGGAACATCCTGTAGGAGCTCTCATGGTGTCATCGGAAGGAGCATGCGCTGCCTATTACCATTACGTTCATTTGCAAGATGCAGTGGGGAAATAAAAGGGAAGGAGATATTTTTATGGATTGGCTTGTCCTGCTTGGAGTTGCTCTTTTTCTTGGGGTCCGTCATTCATTAGACCCCGATCATGTCGTAGCTGTTTCGACTCTCGTCTCCGAAGAACGGAGACTTTGGCCTGCCGCCCAGCTTGGTTTTATTTGGGGGATAGGACACTTAATTCCGATCGCTTTTGTCGGGCTTCCGCTATTAATCTTACATTTAGAAATCCCTCCGTTTTTTGAGAGCCTTGTTGATGCGGGGGTAGGGATTCTTCTTATCTTGCTCGGTGTGACTACGCTTTGGAAAGTGATCAAAGAGCGTGTCCATTATGACGTTCATTCGCATGATGAAACGATCCACGCGCATTTTCATCGTCCTGGACACCGCCATCCGACGGTGAAATTGGAGCGCCGGCAATGGATCACTTTCGGGTTCGGCCTCGTGCATGGCCTTGCGGGAAGCGGTGCCGTCGCTGTGCTCGCCATGCAAGCTTCACCAAGCTTAGAAATGGCGATCTTTTGGCTTTTGATTTTCGGTTTGGGTACAGTCTTTGGGATGTTTGCGATGACATTATGCATCGCTGCGCCGGCTCTTACGATGGTAGCGAAGCGAAACACGATACGTTTTCGAATTCGGGCGGCGGCAGGGGTTATCAGCTTATTGTTCGGTAGTTATATGATCTGGGAGATTTTTCCCGAATTTCTTAAATAATCGTTGCATCAAGAAGAAAGGAAGGAAGGAACATGAAGACTGCCAAAGTGCATTTTACTGATTCTTGCATTGAATTGGCTCATGGCGCCGGTGGGAAAGCCAGCCGAAGACTGATCGAAGGGCTATTAGTTCCTTATATGATGGGGGACAAGCCGGCAGAATTAAATGACGCTGCGTATATTGACGCAGATGGGCGCCGCTTGGCGTTTACTGCAGATAGCTTTGTTGTCAATCCACGAGTCTTTCCAGGAGGGTCTATCGGCGAACTTGCCGTCAATGGAACGATAAACGATTTGGCGATGGGAGGAGCCAGACCGCTGGCTTTGGTGACTACACTTATTTTAGAAGCGGGGTTGGCAACGGCGGAGCTGGAACGGGAAGTGGCGGCTATAGCTAAGGCGGCTCAACGCGCTGGAGTGCCTGTGGTCGGGGGCGATACGAAAGTAGTGGAGCACGGAAAAGCGGACGGCCTGTTCATCACTACTGCCGGTATCGGCATCACAGATCCGCGTGTTTCTCTTTCGGCCAAAAACGTTCAACCGGGTGATCAAGTCATTCTGTCTGGTCCGATTGGAGACCATGGGATTACCGTTCTCTTGGCTAGAGGAGAATTGGATTTGGAAGCCGATCTTACTTCCGATACTCGTCCGCTCTGGCCGTTTGTATCGGCGCTTATTGAGGCGGCGGCTCCGGGGTTGCGATGGTTGCGCGACCCGACCCGAGGAGGTGTAGCGACGGCATTAAACGAATTGGCGAGGGACGCTCAGGTGGCTGTTATGCTCGATGAAGAGGAGATTCCAGTACGTCCTGTGGTACGCGGTGCCTGTGAAATTTTAGGATTGGATCCCCTTCATATTGCCAATGAAGGACAGTTTCTCGCCGTCGTTTCACCGGAATACGCCGATATCGCATTAAAAGCGCTTAGAAGCATGCCAGGCGGAGAGGATGCGCGGCGTATTGGTGAAATACAAGCAGAACCAAAGAAAGTAGTTTTAGCACGTTCCCGGTATGGAGGAACGCGAATGATTGATATGCTTATCGGCGACCCGCTGCCACGCATCTGTTAGTCAATCATGAGAATTCTTATATAATAATCTCTCTTTGGAGGATGAAAATAAGGATGCTAGAACTTTATGGTGCGAAAGGATGTCCTTATACGAGGGAATTGCGAGAAAGTTTGTTATGGGACGGAAAAGAATTTGTAGAGTATGATGTCGAAGAAGACAAAGAGGCGTTAAAGCAGCTTATCGTTTTGACGGGAGGAGGAACTGTTCCCGTCTTAGTGGAAAATGGGCGAGTCATTCAAGTAGGGGTTTCCGGTCGCGGATGCATGGTTGCTTTGCCGTCCGCAAACGAAGACGAATCTTTATTTTAATAGGCGATAGGACTCCACTTCTAATTGGGCAAGGTGCGGCCTAGTGAAAGAAAACGGGAGATAAATCGCCTTTTCTTTTGTCGAAACAAACGAACAACCTTGTGCAGGGCTGCTCTGCGAATCGAAAGGTGCGGAGCTGGAAAAGATCTGTCGCGTAAAATCTTCCACCATCATGTGTCTTGTGTGAATCGAATGCGAGAACGAGGCTGTGCGCCGGCGTATCAAGTTCAACGTACAAGGCGTTCTTATTCAAGGTTAGGATGGTTCGCAAAGATTCGTTCGCTTGTTAGTTAGGAGGAATTGCCCACTCCAGCTTCAAAACGAAGTGAAAGCAGGTGGTTTATCATGAAAATAGCGCAGCGTATTCGCATTTATGGTGTTGTGCAGGGGGTTGGTTTTCGTCCTTTTGTCTTTCGTACAGCAAAGCGGTGGGGACTCAGCGGATGGGTGCGCAATGGAGAAAGCGGTGTGGAGATTCATGTGGAGGGGGATGCCGGCTCCATTCAACAATTTGTTCGAGAAATTACGGAGCGTCCTCCTGCTTCAGCCAAAATAATCCATTTGGAAATCAAAGATGCGGCTATACAAGGAGCAGCTGATTTTGAAATTTCGGCAAGCATGCGCCATGATCGGCCGACGGTGCATATTCCTGCTGATCTTGCGGTCTGTTCGGCATGTTTGTCCGAACTGTTCGATCCGGTTAACCGCCGCTATCTTTATCCGTACATCAATTGCACAGATTGCGGCCCTCGCTATACTGTCATTGAACGTCTTCCGTATGACCGTCCTTATACGACGATGCGCGCGTGGCCTATGTGTCCGGCTTGTTCGGCGGAATATCATGACCCGGCGGACCGCCGGTTTCATGCGCAGCCGACTGCTTGCCCCGAATGCGGTCCTCATTATTATGTGCGGTGGCAGGAGGGGGGAATGTATCGTGATGAAAAAGCGATTGAAAAAACGGCAGAGCTCCTTCGTACCGGGCACATTGTAGCGATCAAAGGGCTTGGCGGCTATCATTTGGCGTGCGATGCTGAAAACGAAGAAGCGGTATGGGAGCTTAGAAGGCGGAAACGCCGCGGCGAAAAACCGTTTGCTTTGATGGTGAAAGATATCGAGACGGCAAAAACCCTTATCGATATATCAGCGGAAGAAGAGGGGCTCCTTACATCTTCCGCCTGTCCAATCGTGTTGGCGAGGGCGCGCCGATTGCTGCCGGGAGTAGCTCCCGATAATTCCGATTTAGGGGTAATGCTTCCATACACTCCTCTCCATCATTTGCTGTTTCACTTCGGTGCGCCGCATGTACTTGTGATGACGAGTGCTAACCGTTCCAGTGAACCCATCATCTATGAAGATGACAAAGCGATCAAGGCGCTTGAAGGCATTGCGGACGCGTGGCTTATTGGAGAGCGGCCTATTGCCCGCCGCGTCGATGATTCCGTTGTTCGCGTCAGCCCATTTGGCCCTACCGTACTTCGGCGGGCGAGGGGGTATGCGCCGCTTCCTGCTGCCCAACTGCCCGGCGATCGGCCGATTCTTGCTGTCGGATCCGACTTAAAAAATACTGTCACATTAGTGGTGAATGGACAGGCGATCATTAGCCAGCATTTAGGAGATTTGATGAAATACGAAGCATATATGTCATTTGCGCAAACGGTCTACGATCTTTTGTCGATGTATGATGTTCCATTGGGGGAAACGATCGTAGCGTACGATCTTCATCCTGATTATCGTTCTACCGCCTTTGCTCAGGGGCTAGAAGCTTATCAACATATCGGCATTCAGCACCACCGAGCTCATGTGGCGTCCGTGCTGGCGGAGCGAAATGCATTGGACAAACGGGTGATCGGAGTAGCCTTTGACGGGACAGGTTTTGGCGACGATGGAGCGATCTGGGGTGGCGAATTGTTTGTCGGAAGCGCCAGAAAAGGATTAGAACGGCGGGGCCATCTTCGTTATGCCATGCTTCCCGGCGGCGACGCGGCAGCACGCATGCCGATTCAAGCGTTGGCTGGTTTCTTTGTGAATGAGCCGGAGTTGGCCATCAACATCGGAAAGCGGCTTTCGCTTCCTGAGCGTTTTTTCACGGCGGTAAAGATGGTAGAAAAACAATTGCGCACCTTTCCTACGACATCTGTCGGGCGTTTGTTTGATGCAGCAGCTGCCCTTTTAGGATTCACCGGCTCAATCTCGTTTGAAGGTCAGGCAGCCATTTGGCTGGAGCATTTAGCACGTACAGCTCCGTTAGAGAAGGTATACCCTTTTCCATGGGATGGAAAAGAGCTTGATTATCTCCCTCTTTTGAAAGAAATGATCGAGGATCGTTTGAACGGCAAAGATGTGGCGGTTATTGCACGCGCGTTTCATCGAAGCGTCGCCGAGGGAGTATTTAGAAGTGTTCGTTCTTTAGGAGCGGCCTATGGGATTGACACGGTTGTGTTATCCGGAGGGGTATTTCAAAATTCGCTTTTGTTAGCTGATTTGAAGGAGTTGTTTCTGGAAAGCGATATGCACGTATGGGTCAGCGAAGGAGTGCCGCCTAACGACGGCGGCATTAGTCTTGGGCAGGCGGCGCTCGTGGCGGTGACGAATTCTATGCACTAGACAAATAAATCCTTTAAGTTCTTCTAAACACCGTGATGTCAGTTGCAGAATGTAAAAAGCAAAAGTACTCGAGTTTTTCAACAGCAGTCTCAGCAATGAGATTCCGAAAGTATAGGTTCGAGTGCTTTTTGTGCGTACATATTGTTTATTTTTGCAAATTGTGAGGAGAATAAAAGCCTTATTCAAAGTTCCCAAACCAATGATGCGCGAATGACCGTGTTTGCTGGAACCATCCTGCTATATTCAGCATGGCGTAAATAGCAAAATTGCCAGAAATGTTCCCGTACGCCGCTTAGTCTATATTAGCGCTTGAAAAATGAATGCCATTCAGTTTGTTGCAAGAAGCGCCAGATTTATGAGATGATAGGATTAACTTTAAATAAAATAATATGAGGAGGATATCGAAAAAATGGCTTTTATGAAAAAATGGTTGATGTTTGGTCTCGGCTTGGCTGTAACAGGCAAGGAACAAGTAGAAAAATTTGTCGATGAGCTGGTGAAAAAAGGAGAATTATCTTTGGAAGAGGCGAAGGATATTATGGATCAGTGGATTCAGCAAAAGGAAGAAAGAAAAGCGGAGTTGCAGCGCATTGTGCGCGAACAGCTTAAGCAAATGATGGATAAATTGGATTTGGCAACAAAAGAGGATATTCGAAAATTGGAAGAACGAGTGGAGAATTTGGAAAAAAGCGACGGCGAATAAATGAAGGAAGCCTAACAAAAGTTCTTGCTGCTCAAAAGGAGGGTGGATGGATGGTTGGGAAAAGGATACGCCATATGAGCCGTTACCGTGATATTGCCATCGCGTTGATTCGTCATGGATTTGGAATCGTGGTCGAAGAAATTGGATTTGCTCAGTTCCTCTCCCTCCCGCACAAGATGTTTTTTGACGCGAAAGAAAAGGATGGAAAAACCACTGGTGAACGAATTAGGCTTGTTCTGCAGGAATTAGGTCCAACCTTCGTGAAATTGGGGCAAATTGCAAGTACGCGCCCCGATTTGCTTCCGGAAGAGATTATCCGCGAATTGGAAAAATTACAAGATCAAGTTTCGCCTTTTTCGTTTGAAGAAGTGCGCAACATTGTTCAAAAGGAATTAGGGGCTGACTTAAATCAAATTTTTCGCCAGTTTGCGGATGTTCCACTTGCCGCCGCTTCGATCGGGCAAGTTCATCAGGCAATCTTGCATTCAGGTGAAAAAGTGGCTGTCAAAGTTCAACGTCCGAACATCGCCAACGTCATTGAGACAGATTTGGAAATTCTTCAGGATTTGGCTATTCTTGCTGAACGCCGGCTTGAATGGGCCGCACGGTATCAAATTCGCGATATGGTTGATGAATTTTCTCGTTCCTTGCGAGCAGAACTTGATTATACGATTGAAGCGCGCAACGCCGAGAAAATCTCCAATCAGTTCAAAAATGACCCGAACATCTATATTCCTAAAGTGTTTTGGGAGTATTCCACCAAAAAGGTATTAACGATGGAATACGTGGAAGGCGTCAAATTCAATGAATTAGAGCGGCTAAAGCAAAACGGTTATAATCTGAAAAATCTGGCGGATCGCTTAACGAAGGCGATTTTCCGGCAAATTTTTATCGAAGGTTTTTTCCATGGAGATCCCCATCCCGGGAATGTGTTGGTGCTGCCTGGAGAGGCGATCGCGTTTATCGATTTCGGAATGGTAGGGCGGCTGAATCCTGAGATGAAATATCATTTTTCTTCATTGGTTATTGCTTTAATGCGCCAAAGTACAGATGGGGTCATTAAGTCGATCTGCCAAATGGGATTGGTGCCGGATGATGTGAATTTAATGCAGTTGCGTGATGATGTGGAACAGTTGAGAGAAAAATATTACCATGTCTCGTTAAGCAAAATCAGTCTTGGCGAGGCTGTCAATGACCTGTTCCGCGTAGCGTTTCGCCACTCCATCCGCCTCCCTAGAGATTTAACGTTGTTAGGAAAAACGTTGCTGACGGTGGAAGGGATGGTGGAAAAACTAGATCCTGGTTTCCGTATCCTCGATATTGCCGAACCGTTCGGGCGGCAGCTATTAAAGGAACGATGGCAGCCTAAAAACGTAGCGGAAGTGGTATGGAAGCGCGTTTCCGATTATGGAGAAATGTTGATTGACTTTCCAAAGAACATGAAAGAATTGACTTCTTTAATCAAACAAGGAAAGCTTCATCTTGAGATCGATGTCCCTAAGCTGGACCATTTTTTAAAAAAATTAGATCAAATCAGCAATCGATTATCGTTTAGCATCGTTTTATTGTCCTTCAGCATTATTATGGTGGGGATTATTATCGGATCTTCCATGGGCAGGCAATCAACATTGTTGTGGAAAATCCCGGCGATCGAGATTGGTTTTGGCGTAGCGACACTGATGTTTGTATGGCTGCTGTATTCGATTTTTAAGTCGGGGAGATTTTAGTGTCCTAAATCTTTGGTAGCAAGTTACCAAGCAGCCGCTACACATGCGGTGAATACGGGAGCCGGACTTTTTTGTCGAAACACACCCAGAAGTCTCTTGCGGATAAAAAGTCTTGCCTCGCTGATTGGGACGATGAAGTCCCGGAATGGTGTAAAAGGAAAACGTCAAACAACGATTTTGTTTTCCATTGATCCCAAGTTCATTGGATGGAACAGGAATTTTGCACCATAGTCGTCGGCGTGGCGGGAGGAACGTATGTCAACACGCCGACACAGCGATATTCGCCGTTTGCGCCCATAAAAGTGGGCTATTTTCGGCGGATGGAAGCGCCCGCACTTTTTTATGCATTGACAAGCGTTGCGACGTCTTGTTCAAAGTCGATCGGCTCTTCAATTGGTTCGTATCGGCGAACCACTTTGCCTTCACGGTTAATGAGAAATTTGGTGAAGTTCCATTTGATTTCGTCCCCAACCAGCCATTCCGGGTTTTTTTCCATAATCATCAATTTCAGGATTTTTCCGTTTGCGCTTGTTTCGTCAAACCCTTTGAATGGGGCTTCTTTTTTCAAATATTGAAATAATGGGTGAGCGTTATCGCCGTTTACTTCAATTTTAGCGAAAATTGGAAAGGTTACCCCGTAATTTCGTTGGCAGAAAGCAACGGCATCTTGGCTGCTTCCCGGTTCTTGCCCGCCAAACTGATTGCATGGAAAGCCAAGAATTTCAAATCCATATTTGTGATATTTCTCATATAATTTTTGCAAATCTTGAAATTGTGGTGTAAATCCGCAGCGGCTTGCTGTATTAACAATGAGCAGCACTTTTCCTTTGTAATCAGATAAAGAAACCGTTTCTCCATTTGGTTTTTTCACTTCATAATTGTAGATGGACATAAACTCACTCCTTTAACAACATTTTTTGTATTAATTATTAAATAATAAAATAAATAAATTGTAAAATTATTTGCCTTTCATCTGCCAACATTTCTGGAGGAGAGAATATTTTGGAACGATTGTTGTTGTTTTTCGCCGTCGCATCGATTGGGATTGCTTTGCGTTTTTTCGTTTTAGGAGAATTGGAGTGGAAGCAGCTGCTCTTTGCCTCTTGTTTTTTCGCCGGCGCCCTGTTGATTTGGGGAATCGAACGATGGCTGGCTTGGCTTGATGCCCGGTACGAAGAAGCGGGGGACGAAGATGTTTGGCATACGCATATGGCGGAACGATTTTGGACGGGAAAAAAAGCGTTTGTTTAAGGGAGGCAAAAAGATGGGGAGTTTTGGCGTTTCTTTCCATTTCCATGGCAACGTATCGCTAATGGCATTTTTGCATTTGCCGATGGAACTTCGGTACAAATCATAGAACAGCGAAAAAAGCTGTTTTGTGTGAACGATGTATGGCATATTGTGCAAAACGGTATGGTTGCTGCGGTGGCGCGTACGGATTATTCATGGAAAAACAAGCTGAAGCTGCGCGAGCGGATGATTGTAGAGATACAGGGAAAAACGCTGTTTTTTCAGTCACCGGAAATGGTTTCTCGCACAGAAGTATGGTTAGATGGAAAAGTGATTGCGGAGGGAAAACGTTCGCGGCGGCTGCGCTGGAGTTACACGTTTCACGTGAACAAAGGCTACGAAGAATGGGAACGAGCGCTCGTTGCGGCGTATGTGTTATTTAATTACGCACATCACCAGTAAAATTTGTATCGTATGGCAATGCTCCCACGCTTGCCACACTGGCGATTGAAACAGCGGTGATAAATGGATAATCGCCGCTGATGTCAATGATACTATTCCACTTTTTTCGTCTGCTATGCGGCAGATGGTATGAATCAGCGCTGGCGTTCATCCGTCTTTGCTTTGGAGGCATAGGAGAAATGGTAAAAAGGGATTGACAAACCATGCGTTTCCATATTAAATTAAATAGCATACGAATAAAATTTGAATTTTTCGTAATTCGGTAGACTTTCAAACAGTCCGTTTGCGGCGGAGTGGTTGAAAGTAAACCGAAGAGCGGAAATACGTACAATTTGGTAGATCTTCAAAAAGCCTTATCGGCTCGTTGAAGATAAACCGGCTATGCGTACTCGATGCCATTCGTGCGCCCTTTTGATGAAAAAGGGAAACACGATGGACGGGGACGACATAGCCGGTTTTTTGTTGCGAAAAAGAGAGGGGGATTCGCGTTGGTTTGGTTCATCTTGTTATTTGCAACGGTTGGAATTGTTCTCGTCAGTTCTTTATTGCTATTGGATCGGCGTGTGCCGCTATGCTATGTGCGGGTGCACGTAGGTGTGATGGTGTTGCCGATCGCCATGGCGTTAGCGGGGCTGATTTTTGCTAATCATCACGCTGTAGCCGGATTATGGCGTTCCGATATGCTCGGCTGGCTTATGGCATTGTTTATTTTGACGCTCGGCTGGGTGATTGAGCGCTTTTGTCTTCGTTATTTGCATGGCGACCGCGCGTATCGAAAGTATTTTACACTGCTTACTTTTACCGTTAGCGCTGCGGCGCTGACATGGCTGAGCAACGATATTCGCTTGCTTATTCTCTTTTGGGGTTTGCCGTTATTGGGGTTGACACAACTGGCACGGTTAAAAAAAGAATGGCGTCCGGCGCGAACGACGGCGGTGCGCATGGCTGCCGTGTTTTCGTTAAGCTGGCTTGCCTTGTTTGCCGCTGGTTTAGGGCTATGGAGCGCAACGGGACATTGGCGGCTGTCGCTTGCTTTGTCGCCAGAAAGCATTCGCCATCTCGAATGGTGGGAAAAAACGGGGCTGAATGTTCTGCTTGTTTTGGCAGCGATCATCCCGGCCGGACAATGGCCGTTTCAGCGCTGGCTGTTGGAATCCGCGGTGACGCCGACGCCGATTTCTGCGGTCATGCATGCCGGACTGGTCAATGCCGGCGGTCTTTTACTGACGAGATTTGCTCCGTTGTTTAATGGTGATGTATCACAAATGTTGCTGATTGTTCTCGCCGCGATTTCGGTGCTGATCGGCACAGGAATTAGTTTCGTGCAAGTTGATTATAAACGGCAATTAGTTGCCTCCACGATGGCGCAAATGGGATTGATGCTCATTCAATGTGCGTTAGGGGCTTATGTTGCAGCAGTGATTCATTTAGTGTTGCACGGTCTGTTTAAAGCGACGTTGTTTTTGCAATCCGGTTCGGTTGTGCCGCGCCCGAATAAAACGCTTCGTCTATCGCAAAGCTTGTCCCAAACATGGCGATTTGCCGGAGCGGTGGGCGGCTTTGTCGTAGGAGGAATTGTTTTGCTTATGTCGCCGGAAGAAAATGCGAAATGGTTGAGCAGTCTTATTCTTGGCTGGTCGCTGGCGTTTGCGTGGGGGCGGCTTGCCGTTTTTAAGGACGGACGGATCATTGTCTTATTCGTATTGGCAGGGGCGGTTTTCATTTCTGGGACGGTGCACAGTAGTCTCACGATGCTTTTGCATAAAACGGTGCCACTAAATTCGAGTACATCTGTTGCCGCTGGGGCGATAGCCGTCTTGATGCTAGCAGCCGGCGGATTGGCGAGCATATGGCTTTCCGCCCATCGTTCATCAGATGTGTTTGCGCGATTGTATATGTGGCTCGTCCATATGGGCGAACCACGCTTAGCGTCGATGGAAAGCCATCCGCGTTATCTTGCCGATTATTTGCAGAAGGAGGTCGTTAATGGATGAACACGACTATCGTATCGCTCGAACGCCCGAATGTGCGCAAGCAACGGACAGAAGATGCCGCGGCTATCAATGTGGCCGAGCTTGTCCAAAATGCCAGCAAAGCAATCGCTCCGCTTTGGCCGATTGCCACGTTTATCGCTCGCCATCCATGGATGGGGCTAGAACATCTTCCGTTTGAGCAAGTGGCCCGCCGTTTAAAGTCATTGAAAGATATTGACATTTATCCAAGCATGTCCATGTTGCGAGCGGCTCAGCGGAAAGGGGAGTTGGATCCGGAGTTTTTGGAAATGCGGCTGCAGCGCTGGCTGGATGAGCAGCTGCTGGCGTTGCCGCGCGAGGAAGCGGAACGTTTTTGCCGAACCGCGCTTCAGCATGAAGAAATTCCGAATAAGGTGTTAACGTCTCCGCAGTTAAAAAAACTGGCAGCAAAAATGAAAGGAATGCGCTTGTGCGACGGTGCCGAACGTTTGCCAATCCGGCCGCTAAGCCTTCTTCTTGAAGAACAAGGAGAAGGGGAATGGGCGCGGATGCTTGACCATCATATGATTAAATGGTGCAAATTATTTTTAGATGAATCGCAAGCTTCATGGCCGCTGCCATATCGGGAAAAAGGGTTTTACTGCGCATGGCGGAAACTGGTGACTAACGACCCATCGTTGAGCAAAGAGCAACGCGAACGATTGAGAAATTTGCCGCAAGATGCTGAAGATGCATTGCAGCAAGCGTTAACCATGCTCGGCATACCGCATGACGCGGTGAAAGACTACTTGGAAGCGCATCTTCTTTCCTTGCCGGGATGGACAGGAATGCTACAATGGCGTTCGCAGCAGTTCGGTCAAGCGCATTTGCTGCTTGTTGATTATTTAGCCATTCGCCTTTCGCTGGAATGGGCGTTGATCGCGCCGTATTTGCCATTGGCAAGACAAAAAGAGGACGATGAAACGTTTCTTCTTCCGCTTCTCGCGGCTTGGATGCACTGGGGAGGGATGACGCCGGAAGAATGGCTGCGATTGCCGCAGGCTGAGCAACAAGCGCGGTTATCTCTGGCTTATCGCTTTGATAAAATTGTTCGCGGCAAACTTTGGCTGGAAGCGTGGGAAGATACGCAAGAGGCGCAGCTAAAGGAGAAAATTGCGTCTCATTCTCCAAACAATGAGCAAAAACAAGCAATCGTCCAGCTTATCTTTTGTATCGATGTTCGTTCTGAACCTTTCCGTCGTCATTTGGAGCAAGCAGGTCCGTTTGAAACATATGGGTGCGCTGGGTTCTTCGGCCTTCCCATCAAGACGCGCGAACTGGATAGCGACTATGCGCACGCTTCTTGTCCAGCCATCGTAGAGCCGCTTCATGAAGTTCGCGAATATGCATCAGCGGCAATTGTCAAGGAATATCGCGGCCGCCGCAACGTGCTACTTTCGCTTAGCTATATGTTCAAAAAAATGAAACAGCATTTGTTTGCCAGTTTGTTGCTTCCAGAAATGAGCGGACCGTGGCTCGGTTTGCACACACTTGCTCGAAGTATAGCGCCGGGCGGAGCAGGCCGCGCATTTCGCCAGTTTCTAGGCAATTGGGCGAAAAAGCCGGAAACAGAACTTTCGCTGGATCGGGAATCTTATTGGGAAGCAGCGGATCTTCCCGTAGGCTTTTCTACCGAGGAAAAAGTACGGTACGTTTATCGCCTATTAAAAGGAATGGGGCTTACAAGCCGCTTTGCGCCACTTGTCGTTGTCTGCGGCCATGAAAGTGAAACGGCGAACAATCCTTACGCTTCGTCGCTTGATTGCGGTGCGTGCGGCGGAGCGGCGGGAGGGTTCAACGCACGGGTGTTCGCTGCCCTTTGCAACTTGAAAGAAGTTCGCGAAGGTCTTGCAGAAAAAGGCATCGTTATTCCCGAGGACACTGTTTTTGTTGCTGCCGAGCATATGACAACGGTTGATGAACTTCGTTGGCTTTATGTGCCGACGCTTTCAGAAGCGGCGCAAAAAGCGTTTGAGATACTGCAAGGCAAGCTGGAAGAAGTAAGCCGCGACGCGAATAACGAGCGGTTGGCGAAACTGCCGGGATTGGGTCGCAAAACGAAAGATCCGCTTGCCGAGGCGCGCCGCCGTGCGGAAGACTGGAGCGAAATCCGTCCGGAATGGGGGCTTGCGGGGAATGGCGCGTTTATTATCGGGCGCCGCCAGCTAACGAAGCATTGCGATTTAGAAGGGAAAGTATTTTTGCATAGCTATGACTGGCGCGAGGATCCGTCTGGGGAGTCTCTGGCAAACATTATTGCCGGTCCGGTGACTGTTGCGCAATGGATTAACTTGCAATATTACGCATCGACTATCGCTCCGCATTACTACGGAAGCGGCAGCAAAACAACGCAAACGGTCACTGCGGGAATCGGAGTCATGCAAGGAAACGCGAGCGACTTGCTTGCCGGGCTTCCGTGGCAATCGGTAATGGCGTCCGACCATGAAATGTTCCATTCGCCGCTTCGCTTGCTCGTCATCATCGAAGCGCCGCGGCAACATATCGAGCGCTTGCTCGAAGACGATCCTCATTTCCGACAAAAAGTGCAAAACGGATGGCTCCGTTTAGTTTCCATTGACCCGGACAACGGGCAATGGGAAAAATGGTCATAATTGATCGCGTGCATGTCATCATTAATTGTATGGAGAATATTGCTTTGCCGCCGTCGGTCATAGAAGGCACTAACTGTTTCATGACAAAAGTTAGTGCCTCTTTTTTCTTGTTTTGAATAAAAAAAGATGGTTATATTACCACAAAATTTTCAGAAAAGTAAAAATAACGCTTTCAAAACGATAAAGGATTATTTTTCGAAATGAAGAATAATTAACGAAAAGAACAATAAAAAAGAGGAGAGTTTAAAATGGCGAACAAACAATCTCATGTGCGCGTAGCTGTCGTGCAAGCTGCTTCCGTGATTATGGATCGAACAGCAAGTACGGAAAAGGCGATTTCGTTAACGAAACAAGCTGCTGAAAAAGGCGCGAATATCGTCGTATTTCCAGAAGCTTTTATTCCTGCGTATCCAAGAGGGCTTACTTTTGGAACGAGGGTTGGAAGCCGTTCACCAGAAGGGCGAAAAGACTGGCTCCGCTACTGGGAAAATTCCGTAACTGTGCCAAGTGAAACGACCGAAATGTTAGGAGAAGCAGCCCGTAAGGCAGGAGTCTATCTCGTTATTGGTGTTGTTGAGAGAGATAACGAGTTTAGTAGAGGCACTCTTTATTGCAGTGTTTTATTTTTTGGGCCAGACGGCACTTTGCTTGGAAAACACCGAAAGCTAAAACCTACAGCTTCTGAACGCATCATCTGGGGAGAGGGAGACGGAAGCACTTTGCCTGTTTACGATACGCCATATGGAAGAATAGGGGCGCTCGTTTGTTGGGAAAACTATATGCCGTTGGCGAGAGTAGCGATGTACGCCAAAGGAGTCCAAATTTATATCGCCCCGACGGCAGATGCTAGAGAACTCTGGCAGTCTACGATTCGCCATATTGCGGCGGAAGGAAGATGTTTTGTTTTATCTTGCAATCAGTATGTCACGAAGGACATGTACCCTACGGATTTAGCCTGCTATGAAGAACTGGCGTCAGCCCCTCATGAGATGTGCGCTGGAGGCAGCGCGATCGTCGGCCCATTAGGAAATTATATCAAGGAACCTGTCTATGGTAAGGAAGACGTTCTTATCGCCGATTTGGATTTGCGTGAGATCGCCTACGGCCAATTTGATTTTGATGTGGTCGGCCACTACTCAAGGCCGGATGTGTTTCAACTGTTAGTCAATGAAGAGAAGAAGGATAGTGTGAAATGGATAAAGTAGCGATATTTGCTTTTCTAAAAAAAATTGGTATGCAAGCAGAAAAAGCTTCTATGGTTATCACGCCGCCGCGCAACAGAAAAAGATTCTTTTAGGCGGTAGCGATGTTTCGGTTTCTAACGCCAGAATGATAGAATGAGAAACCGCCAACCAGTCATTTTTCCGATGGTTGGCGGCTTTTTGCGCGACAGACAAGCAATTTTTTGCATGATGCTCAAAGCAGAATGGTAGAGAGAATCATAGATTGTTCGGCGAAGAGTACTGCGATTAGCCCTCCTGCCATACTTCTGAAACCGTGCAAGATTCAGCTAGAGATAAGTCAGCCACAGCGTCATCGAGCGTCACTAATCCGCTCCAGTTTGGATCTTGGATCATCCGGCATAAATCCAAGAAGCGGGCTTGGGCCATCGCTTCGTACCATCCTTGTCGATCAGACAATGATAACGTCCGCCGATACGGCAGGCGGGAAACGAAAGATGAGGATGTGCGCTCAGGCGCGTACGCATTGGGAGACAATCGCGCTGTGGCCCATGCTCGTACTTGTTCGTAAGCGTCCGCTCTTGGTTGCGTCGGCACGGTATCAAGCAGGGCGTCGATCTGCTTCGCCTGTTCTTCTGCGAGCACGCCCTCGACGTACAGACGTTGAGGAATCCAACCTTCGAGCATAATCCGCCCTTGAGCACAGTGGACTTCCCACTGTGTCGACTCAGGAGCGTCCTCCTCCATTGTGAATCCATGGTAATATTGAACCGGTACGTACTCGTCCAAGGATTTGGACTCTGATTCTTTTGTAGGCAATTGTGTTTCCCGTACATGACCATGACGTGTGCAACCGCGGTGAATGACGCTCGCCCACACGCGTGATTGTTCGCCGCTTGCCTCGGTTATGGCAAAACCGCGTGCATCTTCAGGCTCGCCAAACCAGTGTCTGCCGACTTCGAAGAAATGGACTCCATGTTCGATAAAGATGCCGCCGCTTTGGTTTCGGTTCCAGAACCAATGTCCCGATGTGACGCGATGTGCGGCGTTGTGGAGGCTGGCATGGTACACACGCCCCAACAGACGGTGGCGGATCATCCATTCGACTGCTTCCACCAGCGGGTTGTAGCGCAAGACGAGGTTGACGGCGAACGCACGCCGTTGTTTTGTGGCGAGATGGGCATTGTCTTTCAGCGCCGCTGCAGTCAGCGCCCCTGGTTTTTCCAAAAGTACGTGTTTGCCTTGCATCAATGCCAGTTTGCTGAGCGAAGCGTGAAGATGGGGCGGCGTCGACAAAACCACCACGTCGATATCCGGATCGCGAATGAGCTCGGTCGCTTCCCGGTACTCGCGCGGGCTAGCGACATCGGGTTGACGTTGGCGATAGGCGGCCAGCACGCGCTGGCGTTTTTCGTCAGTACGGCCGGCAACAGCCGTCAATTGAAATTCAGGCAATGTCGCGAGTGCGCCGGCCAAGAATGCAGCAAAAGCGCCTGCGCCGGCAATGCCTACACGGTATGATGAGAGCGGATAAGACATGGCGTCTTCACCTTCCTCCATCTTGCGTTATTGTTGGCAGTTATATATTATACCTATAATTATATCGTGAGACATCTTTTGGCCACCTTCGTTTTGCATCCGTCTAGCAATGGGTGACGCGTGTCATTACAGATAGGAATCATTTTGTAAGCTGGACATGGGAGAGAGGGAGAGCATGTCGCACCAATTATATCAATAGTAAGAGCGTTTTACTTGCCATTTGCGGGGGATATTATGTATACTTATTATTAGCAACCGGGTATATTGAGTGCTAACAACTTTTCCACTTTCTCATTCTTCCATCTGTTTCGATGTTTGAGTTTTAACAGAGTGCTCACAAATTTTATGAAATTCGAAACTAATGGAGGGATGGCAAAATGAAAGCATTGCTGTTGGCTGGAGGTTTAGGCACACGTTTACGCCCGTTAACGGAAAACTTGCCGAAACCGATGGCGCCCATTGCAAATCGCCCATGGCTGGAACACCTCATCATTCATCTGCGTGAACAAGGCGTTGATCAGTTTATTATGGCTGTACACCATTATCCGGATGTGATTCGCCGTCATTTTGGCGACGGCCGCCGCTGGGGAGTGAAGATTGAGTACTCTCTCGAACCGTTCCCAATGGGTACGGCTGGAGCCATCAAAAACGCGGAACGGTTTCTTGATGAACGGTTTTTGGTCGTCAACGCCGACATCGTCCACTTGCCACAGTTAGTCCCTCTTCTTGATTTTCATCGACAACACGGAGGAATTGCCACCATCGCACTGACGGAAGTAGAAGACCCATCTTCATACGGAGTAGTAGAACAAGATGATAGCGGACGGATTTTGCGGTTTGTTGAGAAGCCGCGCCGGGAAGAGGCGCCGTCCAACCGGATCAATGCAGGGTTGTATATTTTTGAACCGGAAGTGATGCGTTATATTCCGGCGCAGCGCGAAGTTTCCATTGAGCGTGAAACGTTCCCGCGCTTGATTGAGGAAGGTGCCGGCGTATACGGCATGGTCAGCCGCGGCTATTGGCGTGACATGGGAACTCCGGCTCGTTATCGCCAAGTCCATTGGGATGTGCTTAACCGACGGTTTCCTCTGCTCATGCATGGACGTCAAATTCAGCCGGATGTTTGGGCGGGGGAAGACGTCGAATTCGGTGCTGGTGTCCTCTTGGTACCGCCGGTTTTGATTGGCAATAATGTGAAAATAGGCGATCAAACAGTGATCGGTCCATACGCTGTGATTGGCGATAACTGTTATATCGGTGCCCACGTGCATTGTTCGAACTCCATTCTTTGGGATCGCTCAGTGGTGCGCGACAACAGCCGTCTCAGCAACAGCATTTTCGGCTACCGGACTGTGGCGCCGGCCGGCGAGGTTTTCAACAATTCAATTATTAACCAACCAGGAGAGGTGATGCGGGCATGAAGCGGATTGCTTACGTCAGCACATATCCGCCGCGCCGCTGCGGCATTGCCACGTTCACCGAACATCTTCTGCAGAGCGTGCGCATTGCCGGCAAACGGCGCGATGTTGATCCGGTGATCGTTCTTTATAACGAGAATGATGACGATTCGGTTTATCGGAATGACCCGAAATTTTGGCCGCTGGCGGCAGAGGACCGCGCCGCTTATGCGCGGATGGCGGAAAGGGTCAACCGCAGTGATGTTTCGGTGGTCGTTTTGCAGCATGAGTTTGGCATCTTCGGCGGCGAAGCGGGAGAATACATACTCGATTTCGTTCGCGCGCTGAAGAAGCCGCTCGTTACGACGTTTCACACGATCTTTGCCGATCCTCAACCGCCTTATCGACGCATTCAGCAACAAATCGCTGATGAGAGCGACGCGATTGTGGTCATGAACCGTCAGGCGATTCCATATTTGACCCGAGCGTTTAACTTGTCGGAGAGCAAAATCTTCTACATTCCGCACGGTGCGCCGGTGCCGCGCCGCGAGGAACGGAACCGTCTCCGCCGCCGCCTTGGCTTTGCAGGACGAAAAGTGATGTTCACATTTGGATTGCTTAATCGCGGAAAAGGCATCGAATCGGTGCTTGCCGCTTTGCCAGGAGTCATCCGCGAAGTGCCGGAGACGCTGTATGTCATCGCCGGACAGACGCACCCTGAAGTGAAAAAACGCGAAGGGGAAGCATACCGCGAAGAACTGATGGAGATGGTTCGCCGTCTTGGATTGGAAAATAATGTGCAAATGATTAATCGCTATTTCAGCGAGGAGGAACTAGTCGACTATTTGACAGCGTGCGATCTTTACGTCACCCCATATCCGGGAATGCAGCAAATTACAAGCGGCACTTTGGCTTATGCGGTCGGCGTGGGCCGTCCGGTCCTTACAACGCCATATGAGCATGCTCGCGACTTGTTGCGCGGTTGCGAAGAATTGTTATTGCCGTACGGCGACACCGAAGCATGGGAACGGCAATTGCGGCGGCTGTTGGCGGATGAAGCGGCTTTGCGGCAGTGGGAGGAACGGATTTGGAAAATTGGCGAAGCGACGCATTGGCCGCGTGTTGGTGCACAATATGTGCAACTGTTTGCACAGATCTGTGGAGAAAGAGGCGGTGAGGAAACAGCGGACGCGCAATTGAAAGGAGAGGTGAAATCCGTTGTCTCCGGCAGCCGTTAAGTTTGACCACTTGGAACGTTTGACCGACGATACAGGGTTGCTTGAGCATTGCCTCGGGCGCATTCCGCGCCGCCGCGAGGGATACTCAACCGATGACAATGCGCGCGCC